>NZ_RAZG01000242.1 GCF_003612565.1 Roseburia sp. 1XD42-69
TTATCTGCTGGACATTTTAAACTATAGGGAGGGCTGGTTACCTGCTTGTGTAGGTTAATCAGCAGACACTAATTAAAATGAAAGGGGATAGATATGGCTCTGATAAAGTGTGTAGAATGCGGTAATGATGTTAGTGATAAAGCAACACGTTGTCCGAAATGCGGCAAAGAGGTTAATCCCGTAAGCCATGATAAAAAGAAAAGCAATATATGTAAAGAATGTGGTCAAGAAATGGATTCGACAACTGGTATTTGTTTAAATTGTGGTTTTGATCCAGTAAGAATCGAACAAAAGAAAAGGAAAGCCAAGAAAAAAATTGGTTTGATTGTCAGTTCGATTACTGCTGTTGTTGTGTTGGCATTTGGGATTATGTTTGTCCAAGATGTGAACACAGGTAATTCTTATATTCTTGCAGCATGTAAAGAATTAGCCGATGAAGAAAACGGGTTTCCAGATGTTAGAAATATTTATTATTCTGAAAAACCTGCTGAAGATTCTACCATTGATTATATATATAGGGTCTATATTGAGTATAGAGGAAGTTTGGGGACAGAATCTGTAATATATATTGTGGATAACAAAGGAAATACCTATTTTATCACAGCTTATATGGATGAAAAATTGTCGTGTTATTTAACGATTGCGGAATTTGAAATAAATGGTTTGGAGGGCTTTTTTGAGCCAAGTGGTGATTGGGAAAAACTGAGTTCGTCAGAAATAGAAGAGTACGAGAAGAAACTTGAATAACTTAAGGTGATAAATTTTACTTATAGAAATTGATGTTATATAGTATTTCGATTATATTAGACTTGTGAGTTAAAAGTTTGTACCACTAAGAAGCCAGAAAATCCCAGTGTTTTTCTGACTCTTCCTGTAGCTCA
>NZ_RAZG01000243.1 GCF_003612565.1 Roseburia sp. 1XD42-69
ATAAAGAAGCAAACAAGGCCACAAAGAAAGACTTAAAGTCTGCCAAAAAGGAACTCTCAAAGTCAAAGAACCTCAATGCGGATGACGGCATCACAAAGAAAGAGAAAAAGAAAATCAAGGATGCCATCAAATCAGGGAAAGAAGTGGACTTGTCCTATTTCAAAGTCGGTTCTGCCGGATACAACGCTGCTGTCAAGTACAATGAAGCGTTAAAGGCAAATACTCAGTCTACTTATGATCTGAAATCTGCACAGGAAGATTATAAATCCTGGCTTTCTGAATCTTCCACCCAGAAATTTGAAAATATCCAGACAGATTATGAACACAAGCTCCATGAATTTGAGCAGAGGGCACAGGAAATTGACAACAAGATTTCCTTAAATGAAGAAAAGGGTTATCTTGCAAGTTCTGTATATTATGACAAACTGCTTGCCAATGAACAGCAGAACAACGCAAAACTTATGGAAGAACGGGACAAATTAGTAAAATCCTTAAACGATTCCGTATCCAGCGGAAACTTAAAAGAGTATTCCGATGACTGGTATGACCTGAAAGAAAAGATAGATGCAGTAACAAATGCTGTAGATGAATCTACTGTCTCCATCCAAAATTTCATGAATACCATGCGTGAGATCAAATGGGACAGGTTCGACAAGATCCAAAACAGGGTGTCCGAACTCCTTGAAGATGTGAAATTTGCCGTAAACGAACTTTCCCGGACGGAACTTGTAAGCAGCAAGGCTGGAGGGCTTACAGACAACGGGAAATCCGCTGCCACCCTCCACATATCCGGTTATGAGACAAACCGTGTGCTTGCCGCTGACTATGC
>NZ_RAZG01000244.1 GCF_003612565.1 Roseburia sp. 1XD42-69
TAGGGTTGTTTCACGAAAGATTCTAATGTGATGTTATATATCGTTTACCGTTGAATTTCATGTATCTCTCCAAAAAAGGGCATAAAATCCCCTTATTAGCTTACTTTGCGTTTTTTAGATGCCAATGTCCCATCCTTTAATACCGGCTCGGTATCGGACTGAAAATCATTTGAAGACCGATCTTTAAATTGTCACAGACATTATCTATTATATCTGGAATGCCTCCCTGCCCCTCCGGGTTTTCCATTTGGAGTAACCGCACAATATTATATGCACATTTACGAAGGAGCGACATAGTGTTCTTCCCCAGCTTTATCGTGCTTTTATCTTCTCCAAATGTTTCGTCCAGTACATAGTGGAGACGGTTCTCGATCGCCCAATGCTTTCTTTTATATTTCAGCATTTCTTCTGCATTCAGTACTTTACTTGCTGCCAGCCCAAACCATTCTGCGTCATTCCCCATCCCTTCTTCGGCCGCCCGTTTTGGCTGTTTTTTGCTCCCCTCTTCCAAAAATCCCACAAGACATGGCGTTATATCGTTCCCACGGTCATCCTGTATCTGCATGATGCGCACCTGTTTTGCCCTTCCCACACTTGCTATATAAGGGCGCCTTTCCTGTATCCCGCCGGGATCACTGTATGACTGGACGGTTCTGTATTCATATCTCTCCCTGTTCTTTTCTTCGGTTTTGGCCTCACTGTAATGGCTGCCATATTTATCCTGAAACTCTTCCGGGTTATTTTCCCTGTCTTCTGAAAGCCCTTCAAACAGCCTCATTAATTCTGCATACAGTTCCG
>NZ_RAZG01000245.1 GCF_003612565.1 Roseburia sp. 1XD42-69
CCGATTTCTATGCTAAGTATGGGTTTCCCGCATATCACCGCTTCCAGCAAAAACATGGAGGACATCCCGCAGACAATATCTGCACTTTTCAAAACGGAAAAACTGTCATTTCCCCTGTCAATTATGATTCTGATATTTTCATTCTCCAAAGGGTTCGTAACTTCAAACCATGCTTCCACATTCTCTCTGGGATGGGGCCGGAGAATGATCCGTATGTTTTTTGATGTATGAACAGCCATTGTTTTCAGACAGTCATACAGGTGAAAAAATATGGATTTCTCATTGTATCCCCAGTAGGAGTTTTCCATGTCATTCCCATCGTAATCCTGCAGGATGGGTTCCGATACAAAAACAATATTCAGGCAGTCCCCGGGATAAGAAGCCTCCGCTTTCTGGTATGTTTCAAAAACCGTGTCAAAGTGGGGCTGCCCGGTTACTGCAATGCGTGTTTTTTCTATGCCTTCTTTGATAAGTATTTCCTCTGCCAGACGATCCATCACGCAGATGCGGTATGGAAGATAGCAGTGCTTCCTCTGCCTTTCATAAACCCCTGCCTGGGCATAGGTGTATTCAGAAAAGCGTATTCCCAGGTTCATCCACTGGTCTAAAATGGCAAAGGATTTGATATGGAGTTCTTCTGACGCCTTCCAGAGATAACGCTCCGTAAAATCATCCAGGCTTGTCCCTGTGACAATAAAGTCAGGGCTGGTTTTACCCAGGAAATCCATGACTTTTCTGTAATTTCCACAGTCACACTCCCGGGCAATATCTTTTACGGGGATAT
>NZ_RAZG01000246.1 GCF_003612565.1 Roseburia sp. 1XD42-69
TGAGCTACAGGAAGAGTCAGAAAAACACTGGGATTTTCTGGCTTCTTAGTGGTACAAACTTTTAACTCACAAGTCCTCTGGAATGTGCTTTGTTGAAAAGTTAAAGTCCTGCTCTAACCCATATTTTAGCACTTCCAGTTTGTCCTTGTAAATATCATCTGTAATTTCTTCCTCATTTTCAAGCTGCATTAGCTGCTCTCTGAGTTTTTCCTGCTCTTTTTGGAGCTGCGCCCGCTTTTCATCATAACGGTCTTTTTCAATCTCACCAGCCATACGCATATTCAAGAGATTATCATATTTTCTATCCCATGTTTTCAACTTCTGCTCAAGCTCGTGTTTTCTCTCTAAAGCCTCATTATCCTGCTCATTGTCATAGCATTTATCCAGCATTTCATTAGCAATAGTCAGGACACCCTCTCGGTCATTCCAGAACTTCTGAAATATGACATCTGCCATAGCCTCTAACTTCCAGCGGGCTACCATTTTTGTAACGCACATCCCCTCAGTGCTAAGCCCCTTTTTCTCTCTGGTCTTTGCAGAGCCGAAACGAACCTGGCTGTAACATTGATACGCATATTGCGGCCCGCCTGCCCCATAATGCCATACTACTCTGTTATAGGTATGTCCACACTCACAGATCAGCTTCCTGCACCAGACATCTTTGGAAACCTTTTTCCCACGTCTGCCTTTATTATTTATTGATGGTGAATCCCGTATTGTCATGGAACACACAGGCCGTTATTACGAACCCCTTGTCCGTGAACTCTC
>NZ_RAZG01000247.1 GCF_003612565.1 Roseburia sp. 1XD42-69
AGCAGGAGAACGCCTCTGTGAAGCGGGAGAAACTCCTGCTTTCCGAAAGGGGTGAGCAATGATGGACGTTTCCCGTTTCGGAATGGAATATAATCCTTTCCTCAAGAATTCCAAAGAGGTCCTGGTAGAGACAGCACAGTACCGGGAGGTCCTTTTCCGCCTCTCTTACCTGGAAAAAACAAAAGGCTTCGGCCTGCTCACGGGAGGACCCGGCCGCGGCAAAACCACGGCTTTGAGGGGATGGGCCGCCTCCCTGAATCCTTCCCTTTACAAGGTGGTCTATTCCTGCCTCTCCACCCTCACCGTGACGGATTTTTACCGCAGCCTCACCGAGGCCCTGGGAGGGCAGCCCTCCTTCCGCAAGCCCGATAACTTCCGCTCCATCCAGGAGGAGATAAAGCGGCTGTCCCTGGAAAAGAAGAAGACGCCTGTCATCATCATTGATGAGGCCAACTATGTCAGCAACGGCATCCTGAACGATTTAAAGCTCCTCTTCAACTTTGAGATGGATTCAAAGGACCGTGCCGTGATCCTCCTGTGCGGCCTTGGCCAGCTGAACAACACCCTGCGCCTGTCCGTCCACGAACCCCTGCGCCAGCGGCTGGTGATGAACTTCCACATGGAGGGCATGACGAAAGAGGAAGGGCGGGAATATATCCGGACAAAGCTTCATGGCGCTGGATGCAGCCATACTGTTTTTGAGGATGCTGCTGTCGAAGCGATCCTGAACGCCTCGGATGGGACACCCCGCATGGTAAA
>NZ_RAZG01000248.1 GCF_003612565.1 Roseburia sp. 1XD42-69
TGGCAGATATAATACGCCTTGTCTATCGGCTCCCGTTCCTCGCCGGTAAAGCGGTTCTTCCCGGTTCTGCCCACTTTCTCATAGCGTACCTGCATGGACTTCCCGCAGGTGGCGCAGTAGATAATGCCGTGGAACAGGTTGTAGAAGGGGCAGGCGTTCCCCTCCATGATGGGAGGGCGGCGGTCAATCAGTTCCTGCACCTTCTCCCAGTCCTCCGGGCTTACGATGGCTTCATGGCAGCCTTCAAGGACTTCCCATTCCTCACGGGGGATGATGTCATAGGTGTTGGAGCGGATTCCTTTCTGGTGCGTCCGGCAGACAAGATGTGCGCCTTTGTAAAACGGGTTCCGCAGGATATGGCTAATCCGTGCGCTCCCCCATGAATAATAATTCACGTCACATTCCGTATTGCTTTTTACCCGTGTGATGGGGATTTTATCCTCCATCAGTTGTTTAGCTATCCGCATACACCCCCAGCCGTTTAAGGCAAGGTCATAGATTTTACGGATAGTCGGCGCAGTGTCCGGGTCAAGGATAAGGTGTCCCCTTTCCTCCGGGTCACGCATCAAGCCAAGGGGCGGCTGCCCGCCGCCAAACTTCCCCTGGCGGGAGCGTGTCATGCGCCCGGCAAGCACTTTCTTTGAAATATCCCGGCTGTACATATCATTCAGGATATTTTTAAACGGCGTAATGTCCATTTCCTGCCTTGTCAGGCTGTCCACGCCGTCCGTGACCGCTATATACCTTACATTGTGTTT
>NZ_RAZG01000249.1 GCF_003612565.1 Roseburia sp. 1XD42-69
TGGCAGATATAATACGCCTTGTCTATCGGCTCCCGTTCCTCGCCGGTAAAGCGGTTCTTCCCGGTTCTGCCTACCTTCTCATAGCGTACCTGCATGGACTTCCCACAGGTGGCGCAGTAAATAATGCCGTGGAACAGGTTGTAGAAGGGGCAGGCGTTCCCCTCCATGATAGGCGGGCGGCGGTCAATGAGTTCCTGCACCTTCTCCCAGTCCTCCGGGCTTACGATAGCTTCATGGCAGCCCTCAAGCACTTCCCATTCCTCACGGGGAATGATGTCATAGGTATTGGAGCGGATTCCCTTCTGGTGTGTCCGGCAGACAAGATGTGCGCCTTTGTAAAATGGGTTCCGCAGGATATGGCTGATCCGTGCGCTTCCCCACGAATAATAATTCACGTCACATTCCGTATTGCTTTTTACCCGTGTGATGGGGATTTTATCCTCCATAAGCTGTTTGGCTATCCGCATACACCCCCAGCCGTTTAAGGCAAGGTCAAAAATTTTATGGATAGTCGGCGCAGTGTCCGGGTCAAGGATAAGATGCCCCTTTTCCTCCGGGTCACGCATCAGACCAAGGGGCGGCCGCCCGCCGCAGAATTTCCCCTGGCGGGAGCGTGTCATGCGCCCAGCCAGCACTTTCTTTGAAATATCCCGGCTGTACATATCATTCAGGATATTTTTAAACGGTGTAATGTCCATTTCCTGCCTTGTCAGGCTGTCCACGCCGTCCGTGACCGCTATATACCTTACATTGTGTTT
>NZ_RAZG01000250.1 GCF_003612565.1 Roseburia sp. 1XD42-69
GGTAGTGTAAATAAGTTTGTGTTTTTGGAAATAAATGGCTCCTTTTTGGTAAGAATTAGGATATGCAAATTTTTATCGAAAAGGAGTGTTTTTATGCCAGTAGCAAAGGAGCAGATCCGACAGATTATTTCAGAAAACAACTTAAACAGCGTCACTGATGTCTATGCCCTGCTCAGGGACAGCTTCAAAGATATCCTCCAGGAACTTATGGAGGCAGAGCTGGACGCTGCCCTCGGTTATGAGAAAAACCACAAGGGAAACTTACAGACAGACAACAAACGCAATGGGCACTCCCCCAAAAACTTAAAGAGCCAGTATGGAGAATTTCAGATTGATGTGCCCAGGGACCGCAATGGGGAGTTTGAGCCAAAGCTGATACCGAAATACCAGCGGGACATCTCCGGAATTGAAGAAAAAGTGATTTCCCTGTATGCCCGCGGGATGAGCACCCGGGACATCCACGACCAGTTAAATGACCTGTATGGGATTGAACTGTCAGCGGAAATGGTCAGTAAGATCACAGACAAGATACTCCCGCAGGTCAAAGAATGGCAGTCCCGCCCGCTGAATCCAGTATACCCATTTGTATTCATGGACTGCATCCACTACAAAGTCAGGGAAGACGGACGGATACTAAGCCGTGCAGCCTATGTTGTATTGGGCGTGACAGCAGAAGGCTACAAGGAAATCTTAAGTATCACTGTAGGGGCAAATGAGACCAGCAAGTTCTGGCT
>NZ_RAZG01000251.1 GCF_003612565.1 Roseburia sp. 1XD42-69
TCCATCGGAAGGGAAGTAAATCCCCCCAGCTTCTTTACCCCCATATGTGCTTCCAAAGCACGCATCTCCACGACAGTCGCTGACTTGGGATTTATCTCGTTGATATGTATGGTCTTTTCAAATTCATTCCCATTCTCATCAACACCCTTTGCAATGATTGTCGGATCATCCTCTGTTGAATCTTCCGCATACTTAAGATAATAAGACAGCCCTGTACCGTTCCCTCCTGTCCACAACATATCTTCATCTGTAAAAATATTATAGACTTTTGGAGTATCTGCCACATTGTTTACCTGCTCCGCAAAACTCCTTTTTACCGCATTCTGCTGTGCCTTTCTTGTTCCCTGCCATGCCTGATATCCTGCTGTCCCTATTCCATTTACATTCATTTTTTCAAATCCTCCGCTATTGTCATTTATTCAATACTGTGGCTGGGAGTGATATGTTTCCACCCCCCAGCTACGCTGTGCCAGTCTGAATATGTAAAACATCACTGTTCTACAGAAAACATAGCTTTCTGGATATTTTTCTGCCAATATGAGCTGTCAAAGTAATTCCCGCTTTTAGGCAGGTTCCTGAACATATTCATGATCATGTCATAAGTCATGGATGACGTATCTATGAACAGTTCCTTTCCGTCCTTTGATTTAATCGCTGTACCGTTTGTTCCCACATAGGCAGTTGTATTGTCATC
>NZ_RAZG01000024.1 GCF_003612565.1 Roseburia sp. 1XD42-69
TTTTCCTTGTCCTCACTATTTTCATAGTGTTTACTGTTTTAGGTTGCATCTCTTGCCTTGTTCGTTTTGTTCTCCGAAAAACCAGCTCAAATCCGCTTTGGTTTTTCTCATTGATTCTCAAAATCTTTCAAGGTTATTTCACTGTTCAGTTATCAAGGTTCTCTGCTGTTGTTTTCTGCGACAGCTTTAATAGATTATCACATCTTTCGCCGTCTGTCAACAACTTTTTTTATTTCTTTTTTACATTGCTCATTGCTGCTTGTCCTTCACGAAAGTAGCTTCATAATGATATCACTCTCTTCGTCCTTTGTCAAGAACTTTTTTCACTTTTTTTCGACATCATTTTTTGCAATGCAGCGGAGAAGGAGGGATTTGAACCCTCGCGCCGCTATTAACGACCTGCACCCTTTCCAGGGGTGTCCCTTCGGCCAGCTTGGGTACTTCTCCGAATAAAAACGACTGTTAAATTTTGACCATATATACAGAAATATTTTCATCTCAAATAAGAGGAATATGGTCGAACGGAGAAGATGGGATTCGAACCCATGCGCCCTTTCGGACAAACGGTTTTCAAGACCGCCTCGTTATGACCACTTCGATACTTCTCCATATATTTCACTGCCTGTGATTATGTTTCACAAATCAGCGCAAAATAGATTTTAGCACCATATACCATATCTTGTCAACACTTTTTTTACATTTTTCTATTCTTTTTTATTTTCCAGGAAAGCTAAGGCGGTAAAATAGTCCTCCGGTGTAGTAATTTTAATGTTTTGATAGCTTCCTTCTATGAGTTTTACCTTTTTTTCCTGCAAATATTCCACTACCATCCCGTCATCTGTAATTCCAGGCGGCTGTTCCTTCATGACTTTTTGGTACGCCTTTAAGATTAAGGGATAGGAAAAAGCCTGGGGGGTCTGCACGAGATACACATACTTCCTCTCAGGAGTATAGCTTGCAAAACCATTTTCATCCACGATTTTAACCGTATCTTTTACAGGCATTCCCACCACACATGCCTCATGGATTTTCACTTCCCCTATACAGCGCAAAATAATTTCTTCTGTGACAAAAGGCCTTGCCCCGTCATGAATCAACACAAAATCGCTGTCCTTTGCTTCCAAAAGGCCATTATATACAGACTCATACCGCTCCTCTCCCCCGGGAACAATTTTTGTCACTTTA
This sequence comes from Roseburia sp. 1XD42-69, assembly GCF_003612565.1. Lineage (GTDB taxonomy): Bacteria > Bacillota > Clostridia > Lachnospirales > Lachnospiraceae > Roseburia_B. Next base: position 1,186 of record NZ_RAZG01000024.1, read on the forward strand.
TCCATATGATATTTCTCTACAATTTCATTCCGGCAAAGGGATGCCTCATTTGTAACCAAAATGATTTCATCCACAGGACTGTCCTGAAAAGCTTTCAGGGAATAATACAAAAGCGGGTGCCCCTTAAGAAGCATGTACTGCTTTTTACAGTCTCCTCCCATACGTTTTCCGCTTCCCCCGGCTAAGACAATTGCCGTCACTTTATCTATTCCCATCATCCTTCTCCTAATTTAAGGTTGGGAACGGCATTTAAATCCAGCCCGTCCCGCTTTCCTGCCAGATAATCATAATAAGCAGCCGCTCCAATCATAGCGGCATTGTCCGTACATAAAAGGGGGGAAGGGCAGAAAAACTCTGCTCCTAAAGCCTCGCACTGGCTTTTCATTGCATTCCGCAGCGTGCGGTTGGATGCCACTCCCCCTGCCAAGGCGAATTTTTTCATACCTGTCTCTTCCAATGCCTTTACGGCATTGCCTGTGAGCACGTCTATCACTGCCTGCTGAAAGGAAGCTGCCACATCCGCCTGAACAATCTCTATGCCCTTCATGCGGCATCCGTTCAAGTAATTTAACACCGCAGACTTCATCCCGCTGAAGCTAAAGTTATAGGCTCCTTTTGAGACATGGGCCCTGGGAAAGGAAATTGCACCGGGATTTCCCTCATGGGAAACTTTCTCGATTTTTGGCCCTCCGGGGTATCCAAGATCAATTGCCCTGGCCACTTTATCAAAAGCTTCCCCCGCTGCATCATCCATGGTTCTCCCCAGGATTTCATACACTCCGTAATCTTTTACTTTTACCAGGTGGGTATGCCCGCCGGACACTACAAGACATAAAAACGGCGGTTTAAGTTCAGGGTTCTCAATATAATTTGCGCTGATATGCCCTTCAATATGATGTACTCCCACCAAGGGTATATTCTTTGCAAAACTGATGGCTTTTGCCTCTGCAACCCCCACCAGAAGCGCCCCCACCAAACCCGGGCCAATGGTTACCCCTATGGCATCTATGTCATCTAAGGTCATAGACGCACTCTCAAGTGCCTCAGCTATCACTTGATCTATTTTCTCAATATGCTTTCTTGAAGCAATTTCCGGCACAACTCCCCCGTAAAGGGTGTGCAGGCTTATCTGAGAAGATATAATGTTGGATTTTACGTCCCTGCCGTTTACCACCACGGCGGCCGCCGTCTCGTCACAGGAACTTTCAATAGCCAGAATTTTTACATCCATACTCATCTTCTGCTATTCTCCTTCTACCAGTTCAAATGCCAAAATCCGCCATTTGCCCTCATCATCTTTCCTGAGAATATAGGACTGGTTTGTTTTTACCAACTCGCTTCCCTTGCGCACCAGGTAGGATGCGTTTACATATGCACAATCCTTTCCGTCAAGCTCTATTGTCTGAATATCGTTGCTGTCGCTTATGTTTACATTTGTTATGGTCAGTTTATCATCCCTGTATGACTGGACTTCCCCGGCGACCCTCTGATAGTACTGCTCAGAAGGGTTATTATCCGCCAGTTCTTTGTCCATCAAAGCTCTCGCCTGGTCTGTGAGCTGGTGAAGTTCCTCCTCCGTAAATTCTTCATTATAATAGCAGGCAATAATCCGGTTATAGAATTTCACCACTTCCCTTGGGGTGGCAGGATAAGATTTTCCTGATAAATCTTTTAAAATGATTTTCTGTACCTCTGAGAGTTCCACTTCCTCTTTCTTTGATTTCTCATGGGTATAGTAAGCATAATACCCTACCACAAGACCTACAATAAGCACTCCAATTATCACATATTTCATTTTTTTCATGGCTTTTCCTCCTCAAAATCAAGCTCCACACTTCTTCCGTCAAATCCCAGACTTGCCCTGGCAAAGATTTTTTGCACTTTTGGCATATAGCTTTCCCCATGGACAAGGGACGGGCTGAAATGGGTGAGCCAAAGTTCCCCAACCTTTGCATCCCTGGCTGTTTCTGCCGCCTCGTAAAAAGTCATATGCTTATACTGTTTTGCTTTCGCCAGCTTCTCCGGTTCTGCATACATTCCTTCACAAATTAAAAGGTCTGAATTTTTTGCTGCATTTTTTAAATTTTCCGTAGGTCTGGTGTCCGTACAATAAGTTACTTTTATTCCTTTTCTGGGCTTCCCCAGCACCATGTCCGGGGTATAATAGTTCCCCTCATACTCAATTACCTGTCCATGCTGCAAAAGGCTCCAAAATTTTTGGGGAATATCCTTCTCTTTTGCCCACTCCACATGAAACCTCCCTGCACGCTTTATCTCAATACTGTACCCATAGCAGGTAATATTATGATTGACCCGGAAAGCGTGTATGTGATACCCGTTAATTTCAAAGTCCTCCTGGGGATTTTTTAATTCCATATATTTAATTTCAAAGGGAAGTTCCGGGGCAATCATGCGAAGGGCTCCCACCACTTTTTCCAGCCCTTTGGGCCCTACCATAGTGAGGGGCTCGCTTCTCTCAGCATTTCCCATGGTGAGAAGAAGTCCCGGCAGGCCGCTGATATGGTCTGCATGATAGTGGGTAAAACATATTACATCTATCGGCTTAAAACTCCACCCTTTCTCCTTTACTGCAATTTGAGTCCCCTCACCGCAGTCAACCAAAAGGCTGCTTCCGTTATACCGAAGCAGCATGGATGTAAGCCAACGGTATGGCAGAGGCATCATGCCTCCTGTTCCAAGCAAACACACATCTAACATGTATTTCTCCTAACTTATAATATTATTCCATGCCGGTCTCTACGGACAATTTTTTCTGCACATAATATAGGCATCTTCCGCCGGCTTTTCATAAAAATTTTTCCGGATTCCCACCGTGGCAAACCCATGCTTTTTGTAAAGGCGGATAGCCGCTTCATTGGAGACCCTTACCTCCAGGAAAATTTGGGAGATGCCATTACACTCACAGTGAGATATCACCGTCTCCAACAAGGCATCCCCCATATGTCCCCTGCGAAATCCAGGCTTTACCGCCACATTTGTAATCTCCCCCTCGTCCGCCGCCATATAGATACCGCAGTATCCCGCTACAAGAGTTTCTCCGGAAATTTCTTTTACAGCCACAAAAAATCTGACATTATCCTGGTAAAGTGTATCCAAAAATCCTTTTGGGGACCAGGGGCAGGTAAAAACTTCTGCTTCGATGGCCGCCACCTGTGGAACATGTTCCTCTGTCATTTCAAGGATCCTAATCTCCTCCATGCATCTTCTCCATCCTCTCCCGCTCTGCCTGGGAAAGCCTTAAATATTCCGGACTGTGGTCAAATGACTGCTGGATTTTCCCCTCTCCATAGAGGAGAGCACCAAGTGCTGCCACCGCTCCCGCCCGCTGTCTGTTTGCATGGGCCGGTGCAAAACTGTAAGGCACTTTTACGTGCTCCTCAATGGCACTTAGGAAGACAGGAACCCCGTCTCCCAAAAAGACTGCCGGCTCACCTATACCATTTATTTCGGACAGTATGGTCTCAATATCAACCGCACACTGTGGTTTTATAATATGCATTTTTCCATCTGCAAACCTGTAAAGCCCCGTGTATGTCTGACTTCTTCTGGCATCCATAAGCGGGCAGACCACATCTTTATGCCCCCATAAGTTATAGGCCAAAGCGTCCACCGTGGGCACGGATACAACAGGAAGATGCAGTGCCAGGGCAAGGCCTTTTACTGTGGCGCAACCAATTCTAAGCCCTGTAAAAGAGCCGGGTCCCCCCGCCGTTGCAATGGCGTCCAAAGTATTTAAATCAAGCTCAATCATATCCGCCAAATCCTTTAGCATGGGAAGCAGTGTCTGGGAATGAGTCTTTTTATAGTTTACGGTATATTCTCCCAGCATGATATTATCCTGCACAACTGCCACACTTGCCACCAGGCCGGAACTGTCAACTCCTAAAATTTTCATGGCTCCACCTCTGTAATGGTTATCCTACGATAATCAAATCCTTTTTCCAAATCTTTTTCGATGCGTATTTCTTTCCTGTTTGGGGGAAGAATTTCCTCAATAAGGCCGGCCCACTCTATGATAGTCACCCCTTCTCCGTAAAAACAGTCCTCATATCCTATTTCTTCCATTTCCTCCACATCTGCAATGCGGTAGACGTCAAAGTGGTAAAAGGGAAGCCGGCCGCTTTCATAGATTTGTACAATGGTAAATGTAGGGCTGCTTACAGGCTCTTCTATGGAAAGTCCCGCTGCCACCCCCTGGGTAAATACAGTTTTTCCCACTCCCAGCTCCCCAGTTAAGGTATACACATCCCCGGCTTGGGCTGCTCTTCCAATTCTCTTTCCCAATTCCGCCGTTTCCTCCCTGGAAAATGTTTCGTATATGGTCTGCAATCTTTTTCCCTCTTTCATTTTTTTAATTTCAGGCGGTAACTTGGCAGCTTTTCCTTCAATATTCCCCGGAAATTATCATACTCCCCCCCAATCTGGTCTTTGGGAAGGACAAAGGCATTGATTCTGCTGCTGTAAACCAAAATATTGCTCTTGGTCTCCACCACTTTGTAAATTTGCTCCCAGGGTAAATCTGCCTTCTCCCCCTTTTGCGAGGAAGTAATTTTTTCCTCTGTCACGGTAAAATGCAGGGCCTCTTTAAAAACTTCCGAGGACAGTATTTGGCGCTTTGCCCGAAGATACAGGGAAACGGGCATATACAAAAGAAACAGGATTCCAAAAAGAATATACAAAAGGGTATACATTGTCTCCACGCCGCCGTAAGTCTTAGCCGCCACAAAGAATACAAGGACAGCTATGACAACAGAGGCGCCCCCATGTATCCCGGAATAGGTGTGGTACATACTGAAACGGTACATATCTCGCACCGTCAGTTTGATGTCAAATTCACTTTTCATTTCATCCTCCTTCCGTAAAGCGATTCCCGCTACAATTTCATTGTAAGCTGAATCCTCTGTTTTTTTAGGTCGACGCTTATAACCTTTACTTCCACAATATCCCCCACACTGACTACCTCTAAGGGATGTTTAATAAATTTGTCGCACATCTGGGAGATATGCACCAGGCCGTCCTGGTGTACGCCGATATCCACAAATGCCCCAAAATCAATGACATTGCGCACAGTGCCCTTTAACACCATGCCGGGGGTTAAATCTTTCATCTCCATGACATCGCTTCGCAAAATAGGTTTGGGCATATCTTCCCTTGGATCCCTTGCAGGCTTTTCCAATTCCTTTACAATATCCTCTAAGGTCAGGGCCCCGATTCCCAGCTCTTCCGCCAGTTTCTTATAATCTGCTATTTTTTTGGATATTCCCTTTAAATTTCCTTCCCGGATATCATTTGGGGCATAGCCCAATTTATCCATAAGTTTTTCTGTGGCTTCATAACTTTCCGGGTGCACGCTGGTGGCATCCAACGGATTTTTCCCATCTTGAATCCGCAGAAATCCGGCGCACTGCTCATAGGCCTTCGGCCCTAATTTTGCCACTTTTAAGAGCTGGTTCCTGGATGTAAACCTGCCGTTTTCCTCCCGGTACAGCACAATGTTTTTGGCAATGGCTTTGCTGATGCCGGAAATATATTCCAGAAGGGAGGCGGATGCAGTGTTTAAATCCACCCCCACTTTATTTACACAGTCCTCCACTACGCCCCCTAAGGCTTCCCCCAGTTTTTTCTGGTTCATATCGTGCTGATACTGCCCCACCCCAATGGATTTTGGGTCTATTTTTACCAGCTCCGCCAAAGGGTCCTGGAGACGTCTGGCAATGGACGCCGCGCTTCTCTGTCCCACGTCAAAATTGGGAAATTCCTCTGTGGCAAGCTTACTTGCGGAGTACACGGAGGCCCCGGCTTCATTTACAATCACATACTGTACCGGGTCTTTTATCTCTTTTAACAAATCCACAATCACCATCTCGGATTCCCTGGAGGCCGTTCCGTTTCCCACGGAAATCAGAGTGATATGATATTTTGCAATCAGATCCTTTAAAACCTTTTTTGCCTCCTCCACCTTATTCTGGGGAGCTGTGGGAAAAATTACAACGGTGTCCAAGACTTTTCCTGTGGAGTCCACCACCGCCAGCTTGCATCCCGTGCGGAAGGCAGGGTCCCACCCCAGCACAGTCTGGTTGGTAATGGGGGGCTGCATTAAAAGCTGCTCTAAGTTTTTCCCAAATACTTTAATGGCCCCGTCCTCGGCCTTTTCTGTGAGCTCGTTTCGTATTTCCCGCTCGATTGCAGGGGCAATGAGCCGTTTGTAGCTGTCGGCAATTACCTCTTTTAACACAGGGGTGGTATATTGGTTGTCCCTTGTAATTATTTTTTTCTCCAGATAGCGGAGCACATCCTCCTCCGGCGCCTCCACTTTCACCGTAAGGATTTTTTCCCCTTCCCCCCGGTTTAGTGCAAGGATTCTGTGGCCCGCCAGCCTGTTTAACGCCTCGTCAAATTCATAATACATTTCATAGACGGATTCCGCCTCTTTATCCTTGGCTGCGGATACGATTCGCCCCTTTTTCATGGTAAGCTCCCGGATATGAATCCGGTAATCCGCCTCGTCGGAAATAAATTCCGCAATAATATCCCCGGCTCCCTCTAAGGCTTCCTGGGGGGTATTTACTCCCTTTTCCCCATCTACAAATTTTTCCGCTTCCTCTAAAATCTCATGTTCCACCATCTGCAGGGAAATCATGTTTGCAAAGGGCTCCAATCCCTTTTCTTTGGCAATGGTTGCCCTTGTCCTCCGCTTGGGGCGGTAAGGGCGGTATAAATCATCTACCACCACCATGGTTTCCGCCGCCAAAATCTGGCTTTTTAATTCTTCTGTGAGTTTTCCCTGCTCCTCAATGCTGGCAAGAACCTGCTGCTTTTTCTCCTCCAAATTTCTCAGATAATTTAATCTGTCATAAAGGCTCCTTAACACTTCGTCGTTTAAGGCCCCTGTAGCTTCTTTTCTGTACCTGGCAATAAATGGGATGGTGTTTCCCTCGTCAATTAATTTTACGGCGGCTTCCGCCTGATGCTTTTTAATTCCCAGTTCTTCTGCAAGTATTTCCGTTATTTCCATCTTCTATTTCCTTCCCTGCTATCATTACAAATTTAATCTATTATATCTAATTTTGTCTTTGGGTTCAAGATGCTTTCTGCTTGAGTTTCCCCGGCTGGGGTGTTAAAATATAAAGAACTTGCAAATTCAGGAGGTTTTTATGGACGATAAAAAAATATCTTACCCAGCCACTCCCCCCTATGAAAACAGACGCTCTCCGGGAATGGCCACCGCATCCCTAGTGCTGGGCATACTCTCCCTCGCCACATCTTTTTGTTTGTATTTTGCCCTGCCCTGCGGCGCACTGGGAATTATCCTGGCACTGTTATCCCGGGGCGGAACCCGCTCTATGGACAACCAGGCAACTGTGGGCTTAATCTTAAGTGCCTGCGGACTATTTTTTACCATTTGCCTATGGGGATTTGCCCTGTTGTTCACATTCCAGGTATACGGCGGATGGGACGGGATTTTAAGGGAATTCATGAATATCTATGGGGTGGAATCTATGGAAGAATTAAATCAGCTTTTTTACCAGTAATGTCCCAGCAGCTTCAAAATATCCTGATGGAATACCAGCAAAATCCCGTTTTTTATAAAAAAATTAACCGCCACAAGCCCAAGGGCAATCCAGAGATAAGCGTCCCGGTAACGCATGCCTGCCCGTATTTTTCCGCGGCTGATACGCTGGATGGAATGGGTTGCCATATACCACAGATAGATTGCGGCAGCATACGGTACAATGGGGTGATAGAAAAAAGACAGCAGCCATTTCCCCTTCAAAAGCGCTGCCACCGCCCTGGTTCCACCGCATCCTGGACAGTAAAGCCCGGTAAGTTTCAAAAACATGCAGGGCATTAAAAATCTCCCCAGAGAAATGGGGAACATTTTGTACAGAAGATATAACATCAGGACAACCCCTAAAAATGACGCCCCAACGGCGTAAAATGCCTGTTCTGTTTTTTCTTGTTGGCTTCGGTTTATCTTTGACATGGATACCTCCGTTTTTTCTCAAACTACATTATAACAGATTTTCACAAAATTCTGTTGAGTTTTTTTCCAGTTTTGCTATAATAAAATTATGTAAAATATTTAAAAAAGGAGGGCACTGTTATGGCAATCAGTGGCGTTTCCGCCTATTTGGGCTACTCATATTATGGAAATACAAATTCAGGGAATCATAGCATTACCAGTGAAAAGTCAAACCAAGCGGTTTCCGACCAGGTGAAAAAAACCGGAAGGCGCTCCTCACCGGCGGAATGTGAGACCTGTAAAAACCGCAAGTATCAGGACGGATCCGATGAAAATGTATCTTTTAAAACGGCACAGCATGTATCCCCTTCCGCATCTGGTGCAGCAGTGCGTTCACACGAAGCAGAACATGTGAAAAACGCCTATTCCAAGGCGGCGAAAGAAAACGGACAGGTGATTTCTGCGGGAGTTTCTATCCAGACGGCAGTCTGCCCGGAATGCGGCAGCGTCTATACGGCAGGCGGGGAAACGAGAACCGTGGTAAAATATTCTGACGAGTCCAATCCCTACCAGCAAAACCAAAAATCACTGGATGCAGTCAAATATGTGGGCGCCAATGTTGATTACGCCGCATAAACACCGAAGGAGTACTTGATTTTATGAATTTATCTTGTAAAGAGTTAAAGCGGCAGGCAAGAGAGACACTAAACGGGCGCTACGGGCTTCCCATGAACGTAAATGTGATGACAGGGCTTATGGTCTTTGCCGCTTCTTTCCCTTTTAATTATTCGTTTCAGAAAAATCCCGGCACCCTGCAGTTGGTAACATATTACTTTGCCGCTTTCATTATTTCCCTGTTATCCATTGTACTAACCTGCGGAATTATCCGCATCCATCTGGATATGTCCCGGGGAAAAGAAAGGACATTTGCCGACTTGTTTTACTACTTTAGCAGAAAACCGGACAGGCTGATTCTGGCACAGTTATCCCTGATGCTGAAGATATTTGCGGCAGCAATTCCAGCGATAATCTGTGCCATGTATTATTTCAGGTTCCCATCCCTGACATGGATGGCACTGATGATAATTGCTTTCCTTGTATCCGCTTTTTTCATCTGTTACCTCTCCCTCACATACAGCCTTATTTACTATTTTTTAGTGGATAATGACTCCTTGGGGGTTTCCGATGCATTCTGCTTAAGCCGGGAACACATGAAAGGGAACAGAGGCAGATTGTTATATATTGCTTTCAGTTTTATAGGCATGGCTTTGCTGGGCCTTTTATCTTTCGGCATTGGTTTTCTCTGGATATACCCGTATATCAGCCAGACCATTGCCGTATTTTACCGTAATATCATAGGGGAGGTTTCCTAAAATGACAAAAAGATGGTGGCATGATAAAGTTGCATATCAAATTTATCCCAAGAGTTTCTGCGACAGCAATGGAGACGGAATCGGGGACTTAGGCGGTATTATCTCTAAGTTAGACTACTTAAAAGACCTTGGCGTTGATATTATCTGGCTCTCCCCAATTTATGAATCCCCATTTGTGGATCAGGGATACGACATATCAGATTATTACAAAATCGCCCAGTGTTTCGGCACCATGGAGGAATTTGACACTCTTTTGGCGGAAGCTAAAAGCCGGAATATGTATGTAATTATGGATTTGGTGGTAAACCACTGTTCCAGCCAGCACAAATGGTTTCAAGAGGCTCTGGCGAATCCCAAAAGCGAATACCGGGACTATTTCTATTTTGTAAAGGGGAAAAACGGACAGCCCCCTAGCAATTACCGCTCCTATTTTGGAGGAAGTACCTGGGAACCTGTAAAAGGCGAAAAGGATATGTACTATCTGCACATGTTTGCCAAAGAACAGCCGGACTTAAACTGGGAAAATCCGAAAGTCCGGGAGCAGATTTACCGCATGATAAACTGGTGGCTGAACAAGGGCCTTGCAGGATTCCGTATTGACGCCATTATTAATATCAAAAAAGACTTGGAATTTCCCTCCTTTGAAGCGGACGGTGAGGACGGTCTTGTCTCCTGCACCAAAATGGTGGATGAAGTTACCGGAGTGGGGGATTTCTTAAAAGAAATGAGCGCCGTAACTTTTGAACCTAAGGATGCCTTTACCGTAGGGGAAGTTTTCAACATGAAGAAGGAGGAAATGGAAGCTTTTATCGGGGAGGAAGGGTATTTTTCCAGTATGTTTGACTTTTCCGCCCATCTCCTTACTCTGGGGGAACACGGCTGGTATGACGCCAAACCTGTAGAATTTAAAGCGTGGAGACAAACCCTTATCTCCTCCCAGCTGGAAGCGGAGGGCATTGGGTTTAAATCAAATATTATTGAAAATCATGACGAGCCCAGAGGCGTCTGTACGTTCCTGCCGGATTACGCTAGAAACGAACAGGGAAAAAAAATGCTGGCCACCACCTTCCTCACCCTTCGGGGGATTCCCTTTATCTATCAGGGGCAGGAGATCGGCATGACAAACTGCCGCCGGAATGATATCAGCGAATATGACGATATTAACACCCACGACCAATATCAGGTTGCCTTAGATGCAGGCCTGACAAAGGAGGAGGCATTAAAGGTCTGCCACGACCACAGCAGGGACAATGCCAGAACCCCCATGCAGTGGAAAGCCACAAAACATGCTGGCTTTACCGCAGGAACCCCATGGCTGCCTGTAAACCTGAATTATTTTTCTGTAAATGTGGAAACCCAGGCAAGAAAACCGGAATCTCTGCTCAATTATTATAAAGAACTTATTGCCCTGCGGAAATTTCCGGCTTACAGTGAAATTTTTGTCTATGGGGACTTTGTTCCCGCCTTTTTGGAGTATGACAATATTTTTGCCTACTATCGTTCACTGGCGGATACTTCCGTACAGATACTGGTCATTGCCAATTACGGCCGGGAAATCCAGACACTTCCCTTGGGAAATATGCTGGTCGAAAAGGTTCTTCTAATGAACACGGATTTCAAAGACGACCTGCGAAGGGAAGCCCGGGGCAAATGCTGCGTTACCCTGCAGTCCTGCGAGGCAGTGGTTTTGCTGGTATCGGAAATTTAAATACAAACAGAAAATATCTCCCTGGAGACATGGATAAAAAAAGAAGCCTTTCATGGGCTTCTTTTTCATTTACAACTGAGTCTCCACAAATATATCATAGATTGCTTTTATGGCATTGTCAAAATCACTGTTTGCCACACCGATGATAATATTCAACTCGCTGGAGCCCTGGTCAATCATTTTTACATTTACATTTGCATGAGACAACGCAGAGAAAATCCGTCCCGCCGTCCCCCGGGTAGATTTCATTCCCCTTCCCACCACGGCAATCAGGGCCAAATCTCCGTCTAAGTCAATGACATCCGGCTCTGCCAGGCGATGGATAGAGGAGAGCACCTGCTGTTCTTTTCCCGCAAATTCCTCCTGGTGCACAAATACAGTCATAGTGTCAATCCCGGAGGGCATATGCTCGAAGGAAATACCATGCATCTCAAAGGCTTCCAAAACCTTTCTGCCGAATCCGATTTCCGTATTCATCATATCTTTTTCCACATTAACCGCCACAAAACCTTTTTTTCCCGCAACTCCCGTAATGGTATAAAGGGATGGCTGGCAGGTATTTTCCACAATTAAAGTCCCCTCGTCTTCCGGGACATTTGTATTTCGGATATTAATGGGAATACCGGCTTTGCGCACGGGGAAAACCGCATCTTCATGGAGAACAGTCGCCCCCATATAAGATAACTCCCTTAACTCCCGGTAAGTGATGACTTTAATGGCCTTGGGGTTTTTAATAATCCTTGGATCCGCCACCAGAAATCCGGAGACATCCGTCCAGTTTTCATACATATCCGCCCGGCAGGCTTTTGCCACAATAGAGCCTGTGATATCAGAGCCGCCACGGGAGAATGTAACTACCGTACCGTCCTCTTTTGCCCCGTAAAATCCAGGGATTACTGCATACTCACTTTGTTTTAAGCGCTCCTTTAAAATCTCATTGGTGGTATCCGCATCAAACTCTCCCTGCTCGTCAAAGCGGATCACCTGGGCCGCGTCAATAAAATCAAACCCCAGGTAGTTTGCCATAATAATCCCGTTTAAATATTCTCCTCTGGAGGCAGCATAATCTTTCCCTGCCTTTGCCGCAAAATTAGCCGCAATAATATTAAACTCTTCCTCTAAAGAGAGCTTTAAATGCAGGCCGTTGATAATAGCATTATAACGATCCCTGATTTTCTTTAACTTAATTTTAAAATCGCCCTCTTCTTCCGCTGTCTCATAGCAGTCATAGAGCATATCCGTCACTTTGGTGTCCTTGTCATTGCGCTTTCCAGGGGCGCTTGGCACCACATACCTGCGGTGCTTATCGCTGTGGATAATATCCCCTACTTTAGAAAACTGGCCTGCGCTTGCCAGTGAACTGCCGCCGAATTTTACTACTTTAATCATGACTTTACTCCTCTTAGCTTTTCACTTCCCGGAAAACAGGTAATCAATTAATGTGTGGCCCTCCGCCACAAAATTCTCCGTCTTTCCGGCTTCCTCCTCATTGTATGCCCAGGAATGGCTCTGTTCCTTTGTACTGTCGTACAAAAGATAGGGAACGCTGTCCCCGGTGTGGGTGCGGATACAGATAGGGGTGGGGTGGTCCGGTAAAATCACCATACGAAAATCTTCCCCCGCTTCCCGAAGCCCTTCCACAATGGGACGAATCAGCCGCTTATCCAGGTTTTCAATGGCTGCCACTTTCCGCTCCACACTTCCCTGATGACCCATCTCATCCGGTGCTTCTAAATGTACATAGACAAAATCATACCCTTCTTTTGTCAAAACGTCAACTGCTGCTTTGGCTTTTCCCTCATAATTTGTATGAAGCCCTCCGTTTGCCCCCTCCACTGTCACCACTTTCATGGAGGAACCCACGGCAATTCCCTTTAGTAAATCCACTGCGGAAATCATAGCGCCTTTTTTCTTTGTTTTTTCTTCAAATCCGCTTAGGGCAGGTTTTGTCCCTGCTCCCCAAAACCAACAGGAATTAGCAGGCTTTAAGCCTTTTTTTCTCCTCTCTGCATTTATGGGATGATTTACAAGAATATCGTAACTCTTTTTCATCATCTCTCTTAACTCTCTATTTTCCGGAAGCTTGTCCCCGATTTTCTGTCCCAGCACGTCGTGGGGCTGCACCAGCTCCACCACCTGGCCTTTGTCCCAGATTAAGAGATGGCGGTAGCTTGTTCCCACATAAAACCGGAAGGTATCTGTCTCCAGTTCCTTTCTCACCGCATCCAGTAAAACAGCCGCATCCTCTGTGGAAATCTCGTCGGAGCTGTGGTCTATAATCCTGCGCTCCTCATAGGTATCTTCCTCTTCGGAGAGGGTAACAATATTGCACCTTAAGGCAATATCCGTATCTTTCATGGGAACCCCAATGCTCAAAGCCTCTAAGGGAGAACGGCCGGAATAATACTTCCTGGGATTATACCCCAAAACAGATAAGTTTGCCGTGTCGCTGCCCGGCTTCATTCCATCTGGCACCGTATGTACCATGCCGATTTCCCCCTTTGCCGCAAGCTCGTCCATCATGGGAGTATCCCCATAGGCAAGAGGAGTCTTTCCTCCCAGGGATTCAATGGGGCGGTCTGCCATCCCATCCCCTAATATCACTAAATATTTCATAATATGTTCCTCTCTGCTTCCTTATCCTATTCAGCAACCCGGATAATGGATAAAGTTGTAACATTTTCAATTTTTTTGTAAAACTCTTCCTCTTTTATAACAGGGGTGATAAACCCAAACTCTCCCCCTATCTCAGGAATCTCCACAAATTTCACATCCCCGAAAATTTCCTGCACTTTCTCTTTTGCGTCATTTGTCCTGACAAAAAATATGCTCTCCCCCTGGCCTGCATCTCTTAACTCTAATTTCTCCGGCCTCCACTGTAATAAAATATTCTTATCCACATGCTTTGCCATATCCACCATATCAGCTACCACCGCAGAAGCCGTGGGAAGCTTCCCTGCCCCGCTTCCATAAAACATGGCGGGCCCTAACATATTTCCCCGTACATAGATAGCGTTAAACACATCATTTACCGTGTACAGAGGATGGCTTACAGGGAGAAGGTGGGGCGCAACCATAGCCATATAAGTATCTCCCACTTTTTTACTGGTGGCCAAAAGCTTAATGGCATATCCCATGGCCTTGGCATATTTGATATCCGTTGCGGAAATTTTTGTAATCCCCTCTGTGTGGATATCGGAAAAATCCACCTGCTGTCCGCATACCAGGGAAGTTAAAATGGCAATTTTCCGGCAGGCGTCATGGCCCTCAATATCCGCTGTGGGATCTTTCTCCGCATATCCCTTCGCCTGGGCATCTTTTAACACATCATCAAATTCCAAGCCTTCCTCCGCCATTTGTGTCATCATATAATTGGTGGTTCCGTTTAAAATTCCTGTAATTTCCTCAATTACATCTCCTGTAAGACAGGAGTTTATAGGCCTTATAATGGGAATTCCCCCTCCCACGCTGGCCTCGAATAAAAAGTTTACCTGTTTCTCCCTGGCCAGGGCGATAAGCTCCGCTCCTTTATCTGCCACTAAGGCTTTATTGGAGGTAGCTACGTGCTTTCCCGCCTCAAGCATTGCCTTCACAAAGGTATAGGCAGGTTCCACCCCTCCCATCGTCTCCACCACTATGGAAATCTCAGGATCCTGTGCAATAATGCTGTAATCTTTTACAATCTTATCTGCAATAGGGTCTCCCGAAAAATCCCGGATATCCAGGACATATTTTACCTCAATGGGCTCTCCCGCTTTATTTTTTATGCTGTCTTTATTTTTTTCTAATATCTCAACCACGCCGGAACCGATGGTTCCATATCCCATAACTGCTGCTTTCATCTCTTTTCTCCTTCTATTCCTCACTGTCTGCCCTCTTGGGACAGCCCAGGGAGAGCCATTTTAAATAGCCGTTAATAAATATATCAAGATTCCCGTCCAAAACGCTTCCCACATTTCCGGTTTCCGCCCCGGTCCTGTGGTCTTTTACCATGGTATAGGGCTGCATGACATAGGAACGGATTTGGTTTCCCCATCCAATATCCGTCACTTCCCCCCGGATGCATGCGGCTTTCTGGGCATTCTCCTGCTGCTTTAAAAGAAAAAGCTTTGCCTTTAACATCTGCATGGCCTTATCTTTGTTCATGTGCTGGGAACGCTCATTTTGACACTGCACCACAATCCCTGTGGGAAAATGGGTGATACGGATGGCGGAGGATGTCTTATTGATATGCTGTCCTCCTGCGCCGCTGGAACGGTAGGTATCAATCCGGATATCCTCCTCATTTATCTCCACATCAAGGTCCTCCTCAATATCCGGCATCACATCGCAGGACACAAAGGAAGTCTGGCGCTTTCCCGCCGCATTAAAAGGTGAAATCCGCACCAGGCGGTGCACCCCTTTTTCCGATTTCAGATATCCGTAGGCATTTTCCCCGTTTACCTGAAAAGTAATGGATTTTATTCCGGCTTCCTCCCCGTCTAAGGAGTCAAGGACTTCCACGGAAAAGCCTTTGTCCCCTGCAAAGCGGGTAAACATGCGGTAAAGCATAGCCGCCCAGTCGCAGGATTCCGTGCCCCCCGCCCCGGCGTGAAGGGACACGATGGCGTTGTCCCTGTCATACTCCCCAGAGAGCAGTGTTTTCATACGGATGGATTCAAAAGTCTCTATAAACCCCTTCAGCTCGCTCTCCACCTCTGGGATTAAAGACGCATCGTTCTCCTCGTCAGCCATCTCAATCAGCGTCTCAATATCCTCAAACTGCCCGGTGAGTTTTGCCAGGGTCTCCACATCATCCTTAAGGCTTTTTAATTCTTTCATTTTTGCCTGGGAAGTCTCTACATTATCCCAGAAATCAGGAGCCTCCATTTCCCGCTCCAATTCCTGTATCTTTTGCTTTTTCCCGGCTAAGTCAAAGTGAATCCCTCACTTCCAACAGTGGTTTCTTATAAGTGTTCAAAGTTGTTTTGAACTGGTCAAGCTCTACCATTATCAGTCACCTCTTTCTCTAAGATATTAATTTATTCTTTCATCTGTCATTTGACAGTCCTGAAAACAATTTTAACAAAACACAAACTGCACAAAGGCCAAAAAACGCCCCTGCACTGTCAATACACACGTCACTTACCTGCCCTGACCGCCCTTCCACAAAAAGCTGGTGAAACTCGTCTGTGGCGGCATAACCTGCTGCACAAATCCATGCCAGAAGATATTTTCTTTTGTATGTGGAAGGATACTGGAAAAAATTTCCCAGAAACAATACAGCCAGTATGGCATATTCCGTCATGTGGGCAATTTTCCTTAAAGGGCGCTCCCACGCTTTTGCATATTGCAAAAGTGCATCCTCCTCCCAGCCAAAGGAAAACCATTCCTCCGCCCGCACTGCCATGCGGTAGGAGATGGATCCGCTGAGTTCACTAGAAACCTGGGCTCTCTGGCCGGAAAACCGGAAAATAAGCCCCATCCAGAGAACTGCCAGTATAAGCCATAAGATTTTAATTGCCCTTGCTTTTCCCGTTTTTAATTTCATTGTCCAATACTTCCAGTGCTTTTAATACCTGATTATCCTGCATTTCATCATAACCTTTTGTCCTGTCTCCCTGGTAATCAAATTCCAGTTCAACATCAGGCTCTATCCCTGTTCCATGAATATTTTCTCCCTTGGGGGTAAAATACTTTGCCGTGGTTAATTTTATGGCATCACCGTCGCTTAAGGGATATATGGTCTGCACAACGCCTTTTCCATAGGTGGTAGTGCCGATTAGGGTTCCATACTCAAAATCACGGATTGCCCCTGCTAAGATCTCTGAAGCGGAAGCGCTGTTCCCGTTCATCAGTACTGCCAGAGGGTAATCCATATAAGTATCTCCCTCGGAGGTAAACTCCTGCTTGCTGCCGTATTTATCCTGGGTGTAAACCACAGTCCCCTCCGGGAGAATGTCGTCTAAAATTTTTGTCACGGAAGTCACCATTCCCCCTGGATTATCCCTGACATCTAAAATGACAGCCTCCATTCCCTGTCCTTTTAAGTCCTCCACCGCCTGTTCAAACTGTTCCGCTGTGGGAGCCCCAAATTCCATGATATGGATATAGCCTTTGTTTCCCTCCAGCATTTTATACTCCACTGTGGGAAGGTCAATATTGGCCCGGGTCACTTCAAACTCCAGATAATCACTCTCCCCTTCCCGGTATATCTGCAGGTGCACACTGGTTCCCTCTTCCCCCCGGATATAGGTCACAAGCTCGGAGAGTTCCATGCTCACAGCCTCAATATCTTCCACCATCACAATAATGTCCCCCTCCAAAAGCCCTGCGGACTCTGCGGGAGATCCCTGATACACATGGTTAATGCTCACCTGCATGGTATCCCTCTCCTGGGTAAGCCCAGCGCCGATTCCATAATAATTCTGGGTGGCAGTGATTTGTAAATCCTGGTATTCCTGCTTATTATAATAGTCTGTATACTTGTCGTCCATGCCCTCCAGCAAACCGGAATACAACCCCTCTGCCAGTGTTTCGTTGTCCACATCCTCGTAAAAATAGAGATGGATATACCCCGCCAGCTCATTAATTTTGGCCTGGACTTCCTTGGATAAAACTCCGACTCCGGCCTCCTCCTCTTTGGAAGGCGTTGTGATGTGAATGTTTTTTCCAAAGACAAACACCAGCACCAGGCTCAAAAGACAGAAAAAAGAAACTGTTCCCAGCACCCCTGCTGCCACGCCTTTTGAAAATCCGCTGGAAACCTTTTTTCCGCCTGTCTGCCCGTTTTCCCATTCCATTTGTTCCTGATCCATTTAAATTGTCCTCATTCTTTCTTCTCAAGCGCCTGGAAAAACTGAAAATCCTGAAATTCTTATGGCAAGAGAATCCCTGCCGTATTCTGGCAGGGATAAAATGTTGGTTTATCACTATTTTACGCTTTATCTGCTCAGATAATTCCAGGGACTCACATATGCACCATTTAAGGATACCCCAAAATGCAAATGATTTCCAGTAGAAATTCCTGTACTTCCCACTTTTGCCACCGTCTGCCCTCTTGTAACCTTTTCACCCTTGGAAACACACAGGGAAGATGCGTGCATGTAAACCGTATATAAACTTCCCCCGTGGTCTATCATAATGTAATTACCGCCGCCATTGCTGTAACCAGAAAAAATCACTTCCCCGTCTGCCGCTGCCACAATGTCTGAGCCGTAGGGGGCGCCGATATCAATTCCCTTGTGATTGGAGGATGCCCCCGCCGTAGGTGACTGCCTGTTTCCGTAATCACTGGTAATCCTTGTACTTGCGGGGCATGGCCAGAGAAACGCTCCCCCGTTATAGGTATCCTCAGGTATCGGCTCTGGTTCCGGCACCGGTTCCGGCACCGGCTCTGGCTGTGCCTCTGGAGCCTGTGTATCTCCCTCCTGGGGCTCTGCCATTTCCTCTGTACCCCTCTCCTCTTCTTCCTGGGCTGCAGCAGCCGCTGCAGCAGCCTCCGCCTCTGCCCTGGCCTTTGCTTCCGCTTCCGCCTTTGCCCTGGCAGCCTTTTTGGCCTCCTCCGCTGCCCGGATCTGGGCAATCACTTCCTCCTGGGCAATAAGCTCTGCCTCAAAAACTTCTGCCTGGCTGCTGGCATCCTTGATATCCTGGTTCACAGCGGAAAGCTCCGACTCTTTTGCCATTAAAAGCACAGATACTGCCTGTTTGTTCTCCTCCACCTTTGCCTGCATCTGCTCTAATTCCGCTTTTTCCTGCTCTAAGGCTGTCTTTGCATCTTTTACCGTCACCTGGGTTTTTTGGTATTTCTCCAGCATCTCCCTGTCATATCTGGCAATCTGGCTGATATACTCCACTGCATTTAAAGCCTCGGAAATGCTCCGGGCAGACAAAATCTGCTGCACATAAGACCTGTCCCTGTTCTCATACATATAACGGATTCTGATTTTCATCATCTCGTACTGGGCTGCCGCATCTTCTTTTGCCTCCTCAAGCACTTTGGAGGTATCTGAAATCTCAAGATTCTTATCCTTTAACTTGCTCTCAAGGTTGGTGATATCCGTTGATATCTTTGTAAGCTGGGCGTCCAACATTTTTACTTTATCCTGGATGTTGCTCTTAGAGCCCTTTAAATCCTCAATAAGAGCCTGAGCCTCATTCAGGGCATCCTCTAACTTTTCCTTTTCCTCCTGGGCCTCTTTCAGGGAAGCTCCCTGTACAAGGGGCAGGGGGGTACATGCCAGTATCAGCGCCAAGGCGATTCCTGTTATTTTTTTCAATCTACCGCTGTGCATACGATTTCTCCTGTTAAACTTTTAAATGTTTCCGAATGGTAATCCAACTGCCTAAAAATCCGATGCCCACTCCCAATACCAATCCCACAGGGACTAAGGTGTGGAATACTTTCTGGGCAGGAAGGAAGTTCAAGAGAGAACTTAAAAAACTAAACTTGTCCGATATGTAAAACACAACCTTCCGGTAGAGAAAATAAAGGAGCGCCAAAGGCACGACAGAGCCAATTAGCCCAATCAAAACCCCTTCCACCACGAAAGGCGCCCGGACAAAATAATCCGTGGCTCCGATTAACTTCATTATCCCAATCTCATCCTTGCGCACGGCAATACCTGTGGTCACCGTATTGCTAATCAAAAAGACCGCCACCAAAAGCAGTATGAGGATAATACCCACAGAAATATAGCCAATCAGACTGTTAAAATCTGTCAGTGTGCGGCCTGCCACTTCCGAATGGCGCACTTCCCTGACCCCGTCTAACCCTTCCAAAAAATCCACCAGCACAGGCTGCATAGATATATCGTTCATATAAATGGCGTAACTTGCAGAATTTGCCAGGGGATTATCGTCTGCAAAGCCTGCCGCTGCCTCCGCATTATCTCCGAAATAATCTCCTTTAAATTCTTCCCAGGCCTGCTCCGGGGATATAAATTCATATTCGGAGACCTCCACACGCTTTTTTATCTCCTGCCCTATCGCATCAATCTGTTCCTGGGTAATTCCCTCGTCAAACAAAACCGTCACCGCCATCCCGGACTCCGCCTCTTTCACCATAGCCTCAAAGTTTGTTACAATGGCAAAAAAAAGGCCGAAAAGAAAAATACAGGCCGACATGGTAGCCATGGACGCCAGGGAAAACATTTTGTTTCTCCAAATATTGGAAAAACCCTGTTTAATCGTATATCCTATTGAACTAATCCTCATTGAAATCACCGTCTACGTCGGATATAACGACGCCTTTCTTCATGGTAATCACCCGCTTATTCATGATTTTAACAATATCCATATTGTGGGTAACCACCACCACCGTTGTCCCCCGCTCGTTTATCTCCTCCAAAAGCTTCATAATTTCCCAGGCATTGTTGGCATCTAAATTTCCCGTAGGCTCATCTGCCAATAGAATCTTTGGCTGGTTCACAAGGGCCCTGGCTATGGCCACCCTCTGCTGCTCCCCGCCGGAGAGCTGTCTGGGATAGGACTTATACTTTGCAGCTAGTCCCACCATGGACAGCATCACAGGCACTTTTCGCTTTGATTCTCTCACGGATGCCCCGATAACCCTCTGGGCAAAGGCCACGTTATCATAGACATTCCTGTCCTTTAACAGCCTGAAATCCTGGAAAACCACCCCTAAATTCCTGCGGAATTTTGGAATCTGTTTGTGGCGGATGGCGCCTAACCGCCTTCCGTCCACAATAATCGTTCCCTCTGTGGGCTCTAATTCCTTTAACAAAAGTTTAATCAGCGTGGACTTTCCAGAGCCGCTGTCCCCCACAATAAAGACAAACTCTCCGTCTGCAATTTCAAGATTTACATCATTTAACGCCGGCACCCCGGCACTGTATGCTTTGCTCACATTTTCCAGCTTTATCATGTATGCCTCCTAATCCTTACTAACCGCCGGAATATTTCCGGGCAATTCCTTAATAATCCAAGGACTCCATATACTTCATGTACTTTACTACCATCAGGGCAATCTTAAAGGTGATGGCATCCTCAAAGACACGAAGGTCCAAATCCGTACTTTTTTGCAGTTTGTCCAATCGATATACCAATGTATTTCTGTGAATGTACAACTGCCTGGACGTCTCGGACACATTTAAATTGTTCTCAAAAAACTTATTTATGGTGACAAGGGTCTCCTCATCAAAATCGTCCGGTGACTTGGAATCGAAAATTTCTTTGATAAACATTTTACACAAGGGTATGGGGAGCTGGTAAATCAGGCGCCCGATTCCCAGGGTGGAGTAAGCGATGATATTTTTCTCCTCAAAGAAAATTTTACCCACGTCAAGGGCCATCCTGGCCTCCTTATAAGAGCGGGACACGTCTTTGATTTCCCCTACAATGGTCCCGTAAGCGATATGGATGTCGCGCTCCGCATCTCCCCGGAAGAGATTTAAAATCACTTCCGCCGTCTTATTTAAATCCTCGTAGTTTTCATTCTCAGAGAGTTCCTTTACCACAATAATACTCTTCTCATCCACCGCTGTGACAAAATCCTTTGACTTGCCCCCGTAAATGCCCCGTATTTTTTCCAGTTCATTTCCCTCTTTGTCACGGTTCAACTCAATAATATATACCACCCTGCGCACTTCCGTGTCAATATGAAGTTTTTTGGCCCGGTTGTAAATATCCACCAAAAGCAGGTTATCCAAAAGAAGATTCTTAATAAAGTTGTCCTTGTCAAACCTTTCTTTGTAGGCTACCAGAAGATTTTGTATCTGAAAACTGGCAATCTGCCCAACCATATACACATCTTCACTGTCTCCCACGGCTAAAAGCACATATTCCAGCTGATGCTCATCAAACACTTTAAAAAACTGACAGCCGGAAATCACCTGGGAATCTGCCGGCGATGCAGCAAATGTCTCTGCCGGCTCCACAAAACGTTCTGCGTCGGGAAATGTGGCTGCAAGCACTTTCCCCTCTGTATCGATAATACATAAGTCAATTCTGGTAATTCCCTTCAGACCATCAATCGTGCTCTGCAGTATTTGATTTGATATCATAGCTTATTCTCCTTTTTGCCCCCCATACGGACCCCGAAATTTGGTATGCAGTCCGCAGACCGCTCTACACGGATATACAACTTTCACAATGAAGCCCCCGTAAATCTTCTATTGTAGATACACCTATCTGCTATTTTAAACTAAAATCACCAAAAAATAAAGAGGAAATACATATTTTTTTATGCACTTCCTCAATTTTTTTCATCTTTTTCTGTTCAATTCTTTTGTCTATTTTTCCTAGTAGTTTTTTTGTGAATCTATATACCACATCATGTGGTTTATAAAAAATCACCATACCAGATAGGCTTTAACGCAAATTCGTCTCTATAAACCCCTCGCCGAACACTTCCCTGGCATCTGACACAATCACAAAGGCATCCGGGTCAAATTCCGCCACAATATCTTTCAATTCCACAATCTGTTTCCGCTCCACCACACAGTAAAGCACACATTTTTCCTGTCCGGAGTACATTCCCTTTGCAAAAAGCCCTGTCACCCCCCGGTCAAGACGCTCCATTATGGTTTTCGCCACATCCTCCGCCCGGGCAGTAATAATAAAAGCCGTCTTTGTGTACTTCATTCCCTCCATCAGGGCATCCGACATTTTTGAAGTGACAAAAATGGCCACAATTGCATAGAGCGCCGCCTGAATCCCAAAGACATAAAGCCCCGCAAAAACCACAAGGCCGTCAATCACCTGCATAATCTGCACAACGGAATAGTGCCGCATCTTTTTTTGCACCAGCACAGCTACCATATCCGTGCCCCCTGTGGTTGCCTTTGCCAAAAGCACAAGTCCCATGCCTATACCTGAAATCACCCCTCCAAAAATCGCAGCCAGGATATAATCCCCCTTTGCCAAATCCCCAAGGGGAATAATATACAGCCATGCGGAAAGCATAAGCGTGCCAAAGAGGGTCTTTCCGATAAAACGTTTCCCTTTTACACGGTACGCAATGAGAAACACCGGCACATTCAAAACAATATTTGTTAACCACAGGGGAATCCTGCCCCCTGAAAGGCTCTTTACGATAATGGCGATGCCGGTAAATCCGCCTGTGACCAGCCCCACCGGGTCATAGAGCCACTGAATTCCCATGGCAACCATTGCTGTTCCCAAAAGCAGCAATAAGTAATCCACATAGTAAGGACGGTTACTATAGAGTTTCATTTTTTCTTTTCCTGACTTTCTTTTTCATATTTCTGCACTGCATGGTAAAGTTTCCCACGCAGGGCCAGACTTTTCACATGGCTTCCAATGGCGATTCCCTCTGGTTTCCGATTGTACCCCGGACAGAGGCCAAGCCATATGCTTAAACTTAGTTTGTCCTTATGTTCTAAAATAAATTCTTCTTCATAAGGGGAAGTCATTGCAGAAATCACCATATCCGGCGTGGTGCTGTTAATCTCATTTACAATGGCGTCCAAATCCCCGCCGCACTCCTCAAGGGCATAGCTGCCCTCTATTTTAAACCTTTCACTCTCACCCTGAAAGAAATCCTGCATTTTATCCACTTCCGCCCTGGTCATGGCCAGAAGAAATACACGTTTTTGATTTCTCACCACCCGACGGATCATTTCATATAAAAATTCATTGTTCCTGATTTCCCGAATCCGCTGCACAGATGCCTGCTCTTTTCCTCCCAGCAGCTCTTTATCTCCAATCAGAGTTAAATCCGCCTGCCTGAGGCAGTCCCTGATGCTTGGATTTGTCTCTGACAGCAAAATCTTTTCCACCGTAACTGTCTCTATAATATTTAACGCCGAACTGCTCAAAAAAGTATCTAACTGCAGCAGGGCCTCCCTCACTGTATAATTGTCAATACTTATTCCCAATACTTCTATTTTCTTAACCATATATTCCCTTATCCATCAGTTTTTCCACTCTATATATTTCCAGATACATGCAGTAGTATATCAAAAAGCCTGGGGTTTTTCAACACAAAGGTTTTACAAATGTTTTTCCCCCAGAGAAATGACAAATTTCTACAATTCTTACTATTTTCTACAAAATTTCCTTATTTTCGCACAATTTCCTTTATATTTTCACATTTGAAATGTCAACATATTTTCCGCTTTTTTTTCAAGACCCGTCAAGTTTATTGTAAACTGACAAAACGCCCGTTCTTATTTTACCCCACTTATACCCTATTATTTATGTACTTTTTTGTGGATAAAGTGGATAACTTCGTGTATAACTGCTTTTTTTCGATAATCTCAATATTTTCTATGTGGATAACTTTGGGTTTTTATCCACCGGTTATCCTCGACCTTTTTCGACACCATTCTGATTTTGTGCATTATGTATAACCATATCTTTTTCCCAGGCTTCACCGGTTTTCCAAAATGAAACTTTGGCTGCAAAATTCTATTTTTCCGCAAAAAAAGAGAGCATGTCCTGCATACTCTCTTTTTATTAGAATTCTGTTAGAATATCCTTCTAATTGCCACGATGGGCCTGTAGTTTACTGGTGAAGTATATTTAATGCCGCCTTCCGGTGTGCTGGCATGCACGATGGTATTATTGCCGATGTAAATTCCCACATGGCCGCTGTAACAAATAATATCACCGGGCTGCATATCGCTTACCCCGTATCCCACGCCCTGGAGAGCGGAGGAAGAATGGGGAAGACCCACGCCGAATGCCGCATAGACAGACATTACAAATCCGGAACAATCTGCTCCATTGGTCAAACTGGTACCGCCGTACACATAGGGATTGCCCACAAACTGACATGCATAGTTGGCAACTGCGCTTCCCGTAGAGCTTCCTGCACTGGCTTTTGCACCGGATCCTGCGGAGGATTTTTTCGCTGCCTTTTCAGCCGCTTTTCTCTCTGCCTCTTCCTTGGCAAGCCTTGCCTCCTCCTCTGCTTTGGACTCTGCCGTAACAAACTCTGTAGACATTTTCACGTAGTCATTGGAAACATAGCCGTCTCCCTTTTCAACGGATACCTTTGTCCATCCGTCCACGCTCTCGTCTGTCACTGTAAGCTGTTCCTGATCGGGAACCATCTCCAGCACATCAGACTCAGTGGTTGGCTCAGTCCTCACAAATAATGTCTCTGTATCTACGGTCGCCACACGTCTGCTCACCTGTTTTGCCAGATTTTCATCTCC
The DNA here is from genome assembly GCF_003612565.1 of Roseburia sp. 1XD42-69. Taxonomy (GTDB): domain Bacteria; phylum Bacillota; class Clostridia; order Lachnospirales; family Lachnospiraceae; genus Roseburia_B. The sequence goes on from NZ_RAZG01000024.1 coordinate 26,377, forward strand.
ACAGACTACAAAATCACTTTTTACATAACCTGTTACATTCCCGGAAGTGATTTTATACCAGCCGTTTTCTTCCGCCTCAACAGTGGCTGCCGAATTATTGTACAATTTTCCCACAACCTCGCCTTCCTCAGTAGCGGCATCCCTTACATTGACAAAATTATCCACCTGGGCAATGGCTATATTATCATAAACAGACTTTCTTTCTGTCTCTTTTCTCTGCTCCTCTTCCGCTTCTTCCTCTGCATCTAAAATGCTGTCTGCGATAAGCTGAGTAATCCCGGCTCCCACAATATCCACCGGCTGGGGTTCCCCTGAGGACGCATCGGGCTGTTCTTCCTGTGGCGCTTCCTCTCCCGGCTCCTCCTGTGGGGATTCGCTTTCCTGCTCATTTTGGGAAGGTTCTGCGGGCTGTTCTTCCTCTGAAGACTCGGATGCCGCTCCCTCTTCCGTGTTCATGCTTTCCGCAATCTGCTGGGTAATCCCGGCCCCGGAACTTTTCTGGGAATCCTTTTTTTCGGAATCCCTCTCTGTATTTTCCGATGCCTCTGTATCCTGTAACGCTGACGCCGTAATATTTGTCATTCCTGCCACAGGTGCCTCTGTGGCAAAAACGGCACTGGGCGATGCTGTCAAAACTACAGTAGCCGCCATACAACATGCTGCCATCTTAAGCGTTTTACGATTCATATTCATGATAATCTTTCCTCCAATACTGATGTACCTCTTGTACATTTGAGATTAGTTTGTCCATTTTTCTCATATCTGTTACAAAATTGTTACATACTCACCGTGGCTATTATATCAAATCGTATTTACTCCGTCAACCACATTCTATGACATTTTTTTACAATATTCGGATACTATTTTCCGTTATTTCAATTTTATGTTCCCGGTACAGACGCCCCACCGCCCGTTTAAATGCGGCTTTGCTCATGCGAAACTCCCGTTTGATAATCTCCGGGGATACCTTATCGTTAAAAGGAAGCACACCTGCGTATTCCTGTATTACCTCAAGCACTTTCTCCGCATCTGCGTCCATTTGAATATACGCTTTTTCCCGCAGGGTAAGATCCAGTTTCCCGTCCGGTTTCACATTGGAAACTTTAGCCTCTATCACATCTCCGATGCGCAGATGGCTGCAATCCTCAAATTTGGGTATCATGGCAGAATATCTGTCATCCACTGCAACAAAGGTTCCAAAATTCCCCCCTGTCTCATACACCCTGCCTGTGACTGTATCCTCTTTTTTATAAGGGGCGTCTTTGTCTAAAAGGTCATATATGCCTTTCATGCTTGCACAAAGCCTTCTGCTCTTATCAATATACAGGGTGACTAAAATTTCATCCCCCTGCTTTACTTTCCCCATCATTTCTTTATATGGAAGAAACAGGTCTTTTTCCAGTCCCCAATCCATAAATGCCCCAATTTTTCCCACTTCCTTTACAGACAGTGCCGCAAATCCTCCCAGCACCAGACGTGGTTCCTTGGTGGTGGCAATCAGCCTGTCCTTGGAGTCTTTGTATAAGAAAACTTCCAGTTCATCCCCCGGCCCGATTCCTGGCGGAACCTGTTTCCCCGGAAGCAGGACTCTCGTTTCATCCCCCTGGTGTTCTGCAAGATAAATCCCAAATTCAACAATTTTTACTACGGTCAGCTTTTGTTTTTCACCTAACTTCATTCTAATTCTCCTCTATAAATTCCAGGACTGCATAGGGTTTGCCCTCCTCATTCTCCAAAGATACCGTCACCTGGTTTTCTTTTACGCCGATGCGGGGATAAAAGGTATCCGCCAACACAGCCGCTTTCCTATATTCTGCCCTCAGTTCTCCTATTTTAAAACCTTCCGGGAGATACTCCTGGCCTATCATAACGTATTTACTGTTATTCACATGCTGATTTGTATCTATATGAAATTTTTGAACTGGAACCGGAGCTGCTTTTTCCCACTCACCTTCCAGGTCTAATTTCCGTCCTGCCTTCTCCATCTCCAAAGGTTCGTCCATGGAATACACTGCGGCAAGCTCCTGGGGAATCCTTGCAGGGCGCATTTTTTCTGTATCCATGTAAATCCATATGGAATTTGCATATGCGACGACTCCGCCCTGTTCGTCCACAACTTTAAAGTTCCGATAACCGTAAAATCCCTTGCACTCATATGCCCAGGTGAAGGCAGTCACCTTTTCCCCCAAAAGAGGATAGCGCTTTACGATAACCTGCCAGGAGGACAGCACCCATGCCCGTTTTCTCTCCTTTAGGTAATCCATGCCAATCCCCAGATGCTCTGATTGGAAAATACAGCAGTCCTGCAAAAGCTCTAACAGCGCCGTCAATGTCATATGCCTGTGAACGTCCACTTCGCTGTATCTTACCACACTTTCAAAACCATACATATCTGTCTCCTCTCCCTATCACAAAATTCCATTCCCGGAATCTCCAATCCTGCCATCCCCTGCCCTTGAGGGCTGGAAAGAAAAAAACTCAGTAGACATATCTACTGAGTTTCGGAAAACAGGGCTACAAGGATTCGAACCTTGAAATGACGGAGTCAGAGTCCGTTGCCTTACCGTTTGGCGATAGCCCTTCATCTATTGCTGACAAGCTTTCCGCCGTCAACAATAGATATTATATAGCAACCGAAAACAATAGTCAAGTATTTTTTATAATTTTTTTTACAAATTCATCCATCTGATTTCATTTGGCGCCAAAGATACCTGAAAACTGGTCCCGTCCCCGATATAGACCGTGCTTGTCTGCGGCTCGTAAGTATTGTTCACTACACAGTATTTGTGGTTGACCACATAGGCATGTACATCCACATTATAGTTTGTACTGTACCAGCGTTTTACTTCCTCCTCCCCATGGCAGCTGTAAAGTACAGCCCGGTAGAGGATGCGGCTGTTTAAAAAGTTGTAGGGAAGCCCGGAAATATATACGCCCCGGCCTTTTCCAAAATCTCTTGCCGCCATCTGGACACTGCCGTCTGCCACTGCCAGAACTTCCGTTCCCTCAAGGGCATAAATATTCCTTTTCCCCTCCCCAAAGTCCAGCTGTGATGTTTCCGCATCTTCCAGAATAAAATGCTCTTTTTCCTGCCAGTTGTATTTGTCATAGCCCAGGGTAAAACCGTTTTCTATCTCCACACCAAGGATATCCCCAAGCTGAATCAGCCTGCCCTGGTGCATGGTGGCAGAAGGCTCCCCCACTCCGATAAAACCGCCCCCCTCTGCCACAAATCTTCGGATAAGGGTTAGGATTGTCTCATTTGTCCAGTAGCTGCCGCCGCTTTGGGCTGTATCCATATCTCCAACGTTGATAATCACGTCCACACCGTCAAGAATATGGGAATCCTTTAAAATGTCCTCAAAGCTGATAAAACACACATCTAAGGGAGCACCGGAGAGCGCTTCAAGAACCCCTGCATAAGAATAGTTCTGTTTGTGGTAAATGGCATGGTGCTGCATATGGCATCCCCAGGAACGCATTTTTCCAAAACAGTTTAAAACTGCCACTTTCTTTACGCAATAGGGCGTGGTTCCCTTTGCATTCTGGTAAAGAAGCCGAAATTCCTCACACACGGATTCCACATACTGTATAAAATCAGGAAAATCAAGAGCCAGTTTTAAATATCCCCCGTATCCAATCCGGTCTATCGGGCTTCGCAGTATGGCCCGGCGGGCAGTGACCCAGTTTTTCTTGGCCTCCTCTAAAGGTTTCCCCCCCTCATAGAAGGTATCTGGGAAGAGATAGGGCAGCAGCCTTCCCTCTGTGTACTTTACTCCTTTGATATCGCTGATTAACCGCAGGGTAGATCCATTTCCCACAGAGCCTACCACCGCATCGATGCCAAGGGTCTGAAATTCCTCCAGGTAAGGTTCTGTGCCAATCCAGTGATCCCCCAAAAACATCATGGCTTCTTTTCCGTACTCGTGGCAGATATCCACAAGTTCCCTCACAATTTTTGCAACTTCCCTCACTTGGAATTTTTGAAAATCCTTGTACTCTTTTGTGGGAATCCTGTACTGGTTGTTGTAGTATCCCTGGTCGATAATATACTCCGGCCGGAAGGGATATCCCGCTTCCTTTTCGAACTGTTCTAAAATATAAGGGCTTACAGAAGCGGAATACCCAAACCAATCCACATATTTTTCCCTTGCCTCCTCGTCACAGACCAAGGTAAACTGATGGAAAAAGGTGGTAAAGCGAATCACATTTACATAAGGGTGCTCCTCTATAAATTTTCTGAGACGTTTCAGGGTAAACTCATGGGTCAGGGGCTGGCGCACATCAAAGGTCATCTGCTTTTCCACATTGTCCCAGCTGTTTACCACCGCATTATACATGTGCACCGGGTCCCACATAATATAGGCGAGAAAACTTACAGTGTAGGCGTGATATGCCTTTCCATATACTGTTACTACCCCTTCCTTATAATTCCAGTCCGATACAGGCACTACTTCCCCTGTGGTGCGGTCAATCACCTCCCACCACCGCTTAATGTCATCCCTGACGTTTGGCTTTAACATATCCGGATAAATCCCCTTCATAATGGGAATCTCCAAATGGCTGTCCATAGCTGTGTACTGAGGCGTCATAATATAACACTGCTGAATCTCCTGGGGATGGGCATTGGCCCACCCATTGTCTTTCCGGGTGGTATAATAGGTGGCATATATTTTCGCATCCACCTCCTTTAGCTTTTGGGGAAATTCCGTGCCGTCACAGTCCCGGATGGCATCTGCGCCCCATTTTTCCATTAAATCCAATGTCTCCTCCACTACATTGATATCCGTTGGAATGGTCACTTGTCCTCTCATAAAAATACCTCCTCCTATTTAATCATCAGAATCATTGTCATTTTTCTGATCTTCCTTCTGATCTTCTTTCTGGTCCTCCTTTTTATCATCATCTTGTTTCTTGTCATCATTTATATCTTCTTTTTTGTCGTCATTCTTATCTTCTTTGTCCTTCCGCACTTCCCCATCCTCAAAATCTATATCCGGCAGATTCACCGGCTCCTGCTGAGGTGTTGTGTGCAGGGGACAAGTGTTTGTTGTAGAGCCCTCGCTTAACAGGTAAGGCTCATCTGCGGAGCCAGGCGTACCCCCTATAATATATACGCCGCTGACACGGTTTGGACAAAAATCTGTTGCCAGCATGCCGGATTCCGCACACACGGTAACATTTACATGGTGGTCGCAGTGTTCTGTGGGGACTGTTCCCTCTGCAAAATACTCGGTCTGAATCATACTTCCCCTGGGATCACAGTCACAAAGTCCCGCAACTGCCAGTTTCCCGGACTTTTTGCACACAGTTGCCGTGGTAATGTCCGATGGCATAACAAAATCTTTATACTCCAGATTTTCATGAATCCGGCTCATTACAGCACGCCAGATTTTCTTTGGGTAGGAAGTCGTCCCCCCCGCCTGGGGCGTGTTGTCATCATATCCCCCCCACACCACACAGGTATAATAAGGCGTAAATCCTGCAAAAAGAGCGTCTCTGTTCTTTGTGGTAGTTCCCGTTTTACCGGCGATTTCCATATTGGGAAAATTAACGGCGGTTCCTGTACCGGAAGTTACCACATCTTTCATAGCGTCTGTCAAAAGCCATGCGGTGGAGGACTTTAATACCCCATGGGTCTGGGGCGTATTGTCAATCAGCACATTTCCGTCATGGTCCAAAATCCTGGTGTAAAATCTGGGGCGAATATAAGTTCCCTCATTTGCTACCGAAGCATAGGCCGCTGTAAGTTCCAGATTTGTCACACCGTTTGTAATACCTCCCAGGGCAAGAGCCTGGTTATTGTCATCATCTACCAATGTGGTAAATCCAAAATCCTGGAGATAACTAAACCCTAGATTTGTACCGATTTCTGTTAAGGTCTTAACTGTCACAATATTTATGGAATGGGTTATGGCCTCCCTTAAAGGCGTAAATCCTCGGAAGGAATTGTCGTAATTCCGAAGGGAAGTGCCGTTTTCATAGGAGTAGGGGGCATCGTCCTGGACAGAAGCCAATGTCAGCCCTCCGCTGTCCAATGCCGGGGCATAAGCCGCCAGTACCTTATAGGTAGAGCCGGGCTGCCTGGTGGTGCTTGCGGCACGGTTTAATGTCTTGCTGGCTGTTTTATCCCCTCTTCCCCCTACCAGTGCCACAACTTCACCTGTGGACTGGTTAATCACAGTCAGGGCGGTCTGGGGCTGCAGGGTATACGTGATACTTTCCCCGTTTTCCACAATCTTATCTCCCGGCTCCATAATTTCCGCTTTGTAGGCTTCTATGGCAGCACTTGCCTCCTCCTGGGATGCAAAATTTACGCTGTAGTCTGCATTGTGTGCCTGATAATAGTACAACATCGTCTGTTCGCTGTAATTTTTGTAGCTTCCGTCGGCTTTTTCCACTGTCAGACGGTAAGAGAAAGAATACTTCGGCGCTGTGGGGTAATTTTCCAGATTGTTTACCTCTTCGTCACAGATCGCCTGAATGGCCGGATCCTGGGTGGATTCAATCGTGAGACCGCCGTTGTACAGCGCCTTGTACGCCTGAGTTTCTGTGTATCCCAACTGGTCGATAAAATCCTGAATTACCTGGTCGGTAAGGGCATCCACAAAATAAGATGTCACGTCCTCCTCCTCTGTCTGGGTATTTACCACCTGGATTCTGTCATACACGTCGTCTTTCATGGCGCTGTTATATTCCCCCTCGGAAATGTAACCCAGCTTTAACATATTGTTTAGGACTTTTTCCCGGCGCTCAGCGTTTTTATCCGGGTTGCTGATGGGATTCAGCCTGGAGGGATTCTGGGTAATGCTGGCAATTACCGCACTTTCCGACAGGTTCAGCTCCGAGACATCTTTTCCAAAATAACGCCTGGAAGCAGCCTGTACCCCCAGAGTATTCTGCCCCAGGTTGATTGTGTTCAGATAATTTTCCAAAATCCAGTCCTTGGACACTTTTTTCTCCAGCTGAATTGCCAGATACTGCTCCTGAATTTTTCTCTGAAGCTTGTCAGCAAAAGAGGATTCACTGGTCCAGCTGGTAAACACATTGTTTTTCAAAAGCTGCTGGGTGATGGTGCTGGCTCCCTCGGAAAATTTTCCGCTGGTAATTCCTTTTACCCCGGCACGAAGGATACCCTTTAAATCAATTCCGTTGTGTTCATAAAAACGTTCATCCTCAATAGCCACAATGGCATGCTGCATTTCTATGGGTATCTCATCTATAGTCGCATACACACGGTTGGATCCTGTGGCCACTAAAGTAGCTGTCTGTTTGCCTTCCTTATCCAAAACAGTGGACAAAAAGCCTGTCGGAGTCGCATCAGCCAAATTAATCTCCGGAGCGGCGTCAATTACGCCTTTCATGAGCCCGAAACCTGCACATCCACCTACGATAATGAATGCAAAGAGGCAAAACAGCAAAGTCTTTAAAAATATTATGCTGAATTTTTTCCGAATCATAGTACCTTTGGAAGTCAGTTCTTTTTCACGCTTCTTTGTACTATTTTTTCCATAGTTCATAATAAGCCTCCTTTTTCATATAACGCATCTATTATAACAAAAAGTTTCCTATAATTAAAGAAAATAATGTGAATTAATTTGTAACGAACATACTCTATACTCTGATAGGTTTTCCTTTTTTCCGTTGATTCAAACATAAGGGAATGATATAATCGTAACAGTTCCTATTACATATTATCAGACAAAAGGAGTTTTCATTCTATGAAAATAATTTACACAGGTGGAGAAGGAGAAATTGTAGAAAAGAAATCCCGTTTCATCGCGACGCTCCGCCCGGTACAGACAGAAGCGGAAGCCATCGCATTTATTGGGGAGATGAAAAAGAAATACTGGGACGCCAGACATAACTGCTCCGCCTTTGTCATAGGAAAAAACCAGGAAATTTCCCGGTGTTCCGACGACGGGGAACCCAGCCAGACAGCAGGGCGGCCTATGCTTGACGTTCTTTTAAAAGAAGAAATCCACAATGCCGCCGTGGTGGTGACCCGGTATTTTGGGGGCGTTCTCTTAGGAACGGGAGGATTGGTGCGGGCTTACCAGAAAGCTGTCCAGGCAGGCCTTAACGGCTCTGTAATTTTAGACATACAGCCTGGCCAGAAACTGGCCGTCCACACAGATTACAACGGACTGGGAAAAATCCAGTACCTTTTGGGCAAAGCTAAAATTTCAATTATAGAAGTGGAATATACAGACCAGGTAATTATACATGCCATGATTCCACTGGAATTAAAAGAACAAATACGGAAAAAAATCACCGAGGGGACAAATGGGACTGCAATGTTTGAGTGGCAGGAAAGTGTGAATTTTGCTGTGTTGGAGGGGGAGGTTATCACACTTTAACAGGAAATCATAAGCCTCACACTATTTTACTGTCACCTTTATCTCCTTTGACACTCCGTTATTGGCAATGACAAAAATACTGCAGGAACCTTTTTTCTTTGCCCGGATTTTGCCCTTCCTGGTAACTTCTGCCACTTTCTTGTCATTGGTATAGTAGCGAAACTTATCCGTATGGGCTAAGAGTTTCTTTTTCTTATTTTCCGCCTTGGCACTGGCTTTAATCTGAAAGGTCTTTTTTGCCTTTAAAGATACCTTTGTCTTATTCACCGTAATGCTTTTCACATTGGTACTCTTTTCCTGCGACATAGCCACATGGATGACGGGAGATTTTGACTGGTAAAACTTTTTCCCTCCTTTTATCTTATAGGAGACAATATAATACTTATACGCCCGGCTCTTTTTCAAATTCTTGTGAATATAACTCCGCCGTCCGGTACTCTTTACCGTCTTTGCTTTTTGATAATTTCTCTTTCCGTCACAATAAGACCAGTATACTTCATAACCGGAACTTCCGTTCTTTTTCTTCCAGGTCAGCTCTATGCCGTTCTTCCCTTTCTGCTTTCCGGTGGCAAGGAGAAGGGATAAATCTTTCCTGGCCTCAATCTGGTTTCCCGTCAGGTTAGACTCGTCGGGCTTATCGGGTTCATCCGGCTCAGGACTTGGGTCTGGTATGGGTTTCGGCCCCGGTGTAACCTCCGTGGAATTTGTCTCTGCTTTTTTTACCGTCACCGGAATATCCACCTCAAGGGATATATATTTTCCTGTATCTTTTGGCGTGTAGATGCCTTTAAATGAACGGGTTCCCACTTCTCCCACAAAAAGTGCAGAATCTTTCCACGCAAATCCCTCCGGCAGGATAACCTTTGCCAGGGTATCCCCTTCCGTGGCGGTTAAGCCCTGGGGAATGGTATAAGCAGGAACCAGCCTGATAGGTTCAAAATAAATGGTGGAATTCGAAAGTCTTCCCCCCTTTACCGAAACAGACGCCCTTGTCTGCTTTGGCTCAAAAATAAGTTTTGTTCCATCGCCGGATAAACGGCAGTTATTAAATTTTTCCAGAGTACCATACAGCCTATGGTTCCCATCCATAATATTCTTTAGAATTTCCGGCATCTCACATTCCAAATCCGGTGCAAAATTGCCTGAAATATACATTTTCTGCCGTTCTAAAGTAATGTTTTTACTCTCCAGGCCTGCAAAGTCACTGATCCTATTCTGGGAAAAATCAATGGATATGTTGTCCCTTAAACCGCGAAAAGCCTGGAGCGAAGTAATTTTAAGAGCTGATAAATCCATTTTCTTCACCAGTGGAAATCTCTCCGGGAGCAGCGCCAGCTTTTCCATATCAGTAAAATTGTTTTTGCTGTTACTGTATATATTATAGGAAATTCCAGCCACATCATGAACTTTAATCCCCAGATTAAGATCCTCCAAACCAGCCAATGTCCCCTGGCTCATATCAAGCAACGATGACAGGGAAGCATCTGTAAGTCTGTTATCCCCCAGTGACAGACTTATTAACCCCCCCCCCCGTATTTTTTATAAAATCAATATTCGTCAGCCCGCAATCATCCAGCCACAACGTTTGCAAGTTTGGAAAGTTAGCCCTGGTAATCGCATCACAAGCGCCGTTGGCAGACAGGTTATTTTCTGACAGGCACAAAATACTTAATTTTTCTAATTTTAAATTCGGAACCGCAGTCATTTTCGTATCAACCAAATATAATTGGGACAGTTTTTGCCTCTGGTTCAGTAAATTATAATCAAACCCGGTAAGATTACAGGTTTCCAAATACAACTCTTCTAAATTGTCGCAGCCGTTAATCAGCGTTTTTAAAACCTCCAGGGAATTGTCCTTCGTCATGTCCACCCGTTTTATTTCAATAGATTTCACTTTCTCCATATTCAGGGTAATTTCCTGCTTCCCCTCATCTTCACCAGCCAATGCACCTGCATTAGACCAAGAACTCTTATTAAAGTGGTACAAAAGAGCATCATACAACTCCTTATTTTTTACCGTAAGAGTGGTTCCGGAAGCCCCCGCCGCAAATACTTCTGTCTGCATCCAAGGAAATAAAGGGCATACCATAAAAATCAGAGCCGCCATCATCCCAAGAAATAACATTTTACTTTTGGTTTTCATACTTTTTCTCCTAACGTTCTTGCCTTGTTCCGTATCCCTCTCTGATTCTTCCCGTCATAAGAAGTTACGTTTCTGTTCTCACCACAATTTTTTCTATTATACTAAATACCTCTCAAAAAAGCAATAAGGACATTTTCCAAAATTAGGTTCCTGCATTGTTGTGATTTGCTGCAACAAGCAAAAAAATCCCCCTGGCATTTGCCAAGGGGGGATTTTTTGTGGATTTTACTCCACATCCTGCAAGGCCTCTCTGTCCTCTTCCCCGGTACGGATCTTAACCACCTTCGCCACATCGTAAACGAAAATCTTTCCGTCCCCGATATGCCCGGTATAGAGCACTTTCTTTGCAGCCTCCACAACATTTTCCACAGGAATCTTGCTCACAACCACTTCCACCTTTACCTTCGGCAGCAAAGTTGCATCCAGTTCCGCACCACGGTATCTCTCTCCGGCCCCTTTCTGGATACCGCAGCCCATCACCTGGGTTACCGTCATTCCTGTCACGCCCAAATCATTCATGGCCCGTCTCAGCTTGTCATACCGCGACAGTTTTGCAATAATTACAACTTTGTAGATACCTGTAGTCTGGACAGGCATAGATACCACTTTCACTGCCGCGTCCCTCTTTACCTGGGAGGCTGTCTCGTAATCCGGCGCCCCAAGGTCTGTGTTCTCATTGATATCCATAGTCATGGTGTTGGACACATCCATCAGGGAAAATCCGGAATAAGCGGAGGGCAGGCCGTGTTCTGTGATATCCAGGCCCAAAATTTCCTCCTCCTCAGAAGCCCGAAGACCAATGGCTGCCCGGATTGCCAAAAAAGTAATGGTGATGGCCACTGCCGTAAAGGCAATAATGCTTGCCGTTCCAAAGAGCTGGATTCCCAAAAGCTTAAATCCACCTCCATAAAATAAACCTTTTCCCACAATCTGGTTTGCCCCAAAGTTTACTCCGTCTCCATAACCTCTGGCAAATGCCGGAGCGGTGTCCGTTGCAAAAAGACCCACTGCAATGGTTCCCCAGATGCCGTTCATCATATGTACCGCAACAGCTCCCACCGGGTCGTCAATGCGGAGTTTTTCATCTAAAAGCCACACGCCGAAAACCACCAGAAGCCCTGCCACAAATCCGATTACAATCGCCCCAAATCCATCTGTCACATCACAGGAAGCCGTAATCGCCACAAGCCCTGCCAGGGATGCGTTTAAGCACATGGAAACGTCCGGTTTCCCAAATTTCACCCAGGTAAATACCATACAGACTACCGTTGCAATAGCCGGGGCAATGGTTGTAGTCACAAAGATAGAGCCAAGCTCTTCCACAGTCGTTGCCGCTGCGCCGTTAAATCCATACCAGCCCAGCCAGAGGATAAATACCCCAAGGGCGCCGATGGGGATGTTATGTCCCGGAAATGCGTTTACTTTTGTAATATTTCCCTGTTTGTCTTTAGAAAACTTGCCGATACGGGGACCTAAGATTTTTGCCCCTATCAGGGCGCAGACACCGCCTACCATATGGATACAGGCAGATCCTGCAAAATCGTGGAACCCAATCTGGGAAAGCCAGCCGCCGCCCCAGACCCAATGGGCCTCAATGGGATAAATCAGTGCGGAAATCACGCCGGAATAAATACAGTAGGATAAAAATTTTGTCCGCTCCGCCATGGCTCCCGACACAATGGTTGCCGTTGTGGCACAGAATACCAGGTTAAAAACAAAATTGGAAAAATCAAAGTCAGCATAGCTGGTAAAAATGTCAAATCCCGGCTTTCCGATAAATCCCATAAAATCTTCCCCCAGCAAAAGGGAAAATCCAATAAGAATAAACATCACAGTGCCGATACAGAAATCCATCAGGTTTTTCATAATAATGTTACCGGAGTTTTTTGCCCTGGTAAAACCTGCCTCCACCATGGCAAAACCTGCCTGCATCCAGAATACCAGCGCCGTTCCAATTAAAAACCATACGCCGAAAATGTTGCTCTCTACGACTTCCATAATCTCATTTGTCATAATATTTCCTCCTCATTTTCACACATTTTCTGTGATATATGGACAGCTAAAGCACATGCAGATTTGCTGCTATTTTCCTTCTGTGCCCCCTGTAAATAAAAAAAGACACGTCCCCCCTTCTCCACAGCTTTGTGGTTCCAAGAAAACGCATCTTCTTTTTTATAGCTTATAAATAAAGCTCTTCATGCAATCCGATATCCTAAACTTCAAAAATCAAATCACCGTAGGAAGGCATTGGCCACATATCCTTATCTACAAGCATTTCCAGTTTATCCACAGGAGCCCTTAAGGCATCCATAGCAGATTTCACCGTATCCCTGTAGAACACAGCCTGTGCTCTTCCCTCTTCCATAGACGCTCCCTGCTCTGTCACATCCTGCAGGGCTGCAAGGGCTTTTTTGGTATCGGAGAGCAAATCGGACACCTCCACCAAAAGTTCTTTCTGCACGCTGATATCTGCGTCCCCGCAGGCTGCAGCCACAGCAGAAAGAGATGTGGCAAGGGCCGTGGTATACTTGATGACAGCCGGGATAATCTGCTTTCCGGCAATGTCAATCATAGCCCTGGCTTCTATGTTAATCTCTTTTGCATAGGTCTCGTACTCAATCTCCACACGGGAATCCAGCTCTGCCTTGGTAAACACGCCGAATTTTTCAAAAAGTTTCACGGATTTTTCCGTATTTAAAGCCGGGATGGCATCTACCATGGACTTAATGTTGGGAAGACCACGCTTTTCTGCTTCCTCCACCCACTCGTCGGAGTATCCGTTGCCGTTAAATACCACCCTCTGGTGCTCTGTGGCATACTCTTTAATCAGGTTGTGGACTGCCATCTCAAAATTATCTTCCTCCTTAGCCTTTTCCAGAACATCGCAGGCCTCGGAAAATGCCTCTGCAACGATAGTGTTTAACACCACATTTGGCTGTGCAATAGAATCCTGGGAACCCACCATACGGAACTCAAATTTGTTTCCTGTAAATGCAAAAGGTGAAGTCCTGTTTCTGTCCGTGGCATCTTTCATAAAGTCAGGCAGTGTGGTAACCCCTGTCTCTAACTTGCTCCCTTTTAAACTGTGGGTTGCAGAACCGGTACTGATTAACTGGGTAAGCACATCCTGAAGCTGCTCTCCCAGATAAACGGAAATAATAGCGGGGGGCGCTTCGTTTGCCCCAAGCCTGTGGTCATTTCCCACATCCGCTGCAGATTCCCTTAACAAATCGGCGTGGATATCTACCGCTTTTAAAATACAAGTCAGAACCAAAAGGAACTGTACATTCTGGTGGGGCGTTACCCCCGGATCTAACAGGTTGATTCCGTCGTCTGTGGTAATAGACCAGTTATTGTGTTTTCCGGAACCGTTCACCCCGGCAAAAGGTTTCTCATGGAGAAGGCACTGTAAGCCGTGACGCCCTGCAATCTTCTTTAATGTCTCCATAACAAGCTGGTTGTGGTCAACAGCCACATTGGCGGTTGCATAAATAGGAGCCAGTTCATGCTGTGCCGGAGCCACCTCATTGTGCTGGGTCTTTGCGGAAACCCCCAGTTTCCACAGCTCCTTGTTTACATCCCGCATATATGCCGCAATCCTCTCCCGGATAGCCCCAAAGTAATGGTCATCCATCTCCTGGCCCTTAGGAGGCATTGCCCCGAATAAAGTACGCCCGGTGAAAATCAAATCTTTTCTCTTTAAATATTTCTCCCTGTCCACAATAAAGTATTCCTGCTCCGGACCTACGGAGGCAGTTACCTTTTTGGAGGTCTGGTTGTCAAATAACCGCAGAAGGCGGATTGCCTGTTTGTTTACCGCTTCCATGGAACGCAGCAGCGGTGTTTTCTGGTCCAATGCCTCCCCGGTATAGGAACAAAAGGCAGTTGGGATGCAAAGAGTTGCCCCGGCAGCATCCTGTCTCACAAAGGCAGGTGAGGTACAGTCCCATGCGGTATATCCTCTGGCCTCAAAAGTAGCCCGAAGTCCCCCGGAGGGGAAGGAAGAGGCGTCCGGCTCCCCTTTAATCAGCTCTTTCCCGGAAAAACTCATAAGGACTTTTCCGTTTTCCATAGGTGCGGTGATAAAGGAATCATGCTTTTCCGCCGTTACCCCTGTCATGGGCTGAAACCAGTGGGTATAATGGGTTGCTCCCTTTTCAATAGCCCACTCTTTCATCTCATGGGCCACCACATCTGCCGTAGCCAAATCAAGCTCCCTGCCCTCACTGATGGTCTGTTTCATTTTCTGATACACTTTTTTCGGCAGGCGTTCCTGCATCACTGCATCATTAAATACATTTTCTCCAAAAATTTCAGATACACTGTAATATTCCCCGGCTCTTTCCATATCAAATCCTTCCTTTCCATTTTTATCGTCAAATGTATATGCCCCTGCACAAGCAGCAAATTTCTTTATGTCCTTATGTAGGCCTACATAATCGGGCAGGGAAGATTTTCTTCCCCTGCCCGCCGTGTAACGGCTGATTTCCATGTGCGCCCCTGCACAAAAAAGGGTATTCCAAATACACTTGGAACACCCTTGTTCTTTTCATCAATTAGCATATTTCATTTGCTGGTAATAGGATACAACAATCAAATTCAAAATGCAAGAGAAAAAATGCACAACTTTTAAGTGAATGCTTCTCACTATTTGTGAAAATTGACTCTTCCTTAAGCTTTTCCTACAGAGCCGAACAATTCCATTTTCTCTTTTACCGTAGCCTTAATTGCCTCTGCTCCCGGCGCCAAAAGCTTTCTTGGGTCAAATCCCTTGCCCTCCAAGTCTTTGCCAGCCTCAATATATTTACGTGTAGCATCTGCAAAAGATAACTGACACTCTGTATTTACATTAATCTTGGCAACACCAAGGGAAATCGCTTTCTTAATCATATCCTCAGGAATTCCTGTACCGCCGTGAAGAACCAAAGGCATAGCTCCTGTAAGCTGCTGAACGGCATCCAGTGTCTCAAAGCTAAGTCCTGCCCAGTTCTCCGGGTATTTGCCGTGGATATTTCCGATTCCTGCTGCCAGCATGTCTACCCCTAAATCAGCGATAGCTTTGCATTCCTGGGGATCTGCACACTCTCCCATACCCACAACTCCGTCCTCTTCACCGCCGATGGAACCAACTTCAGCCTCAATGGACATGTTGTTGTCATGTGCCAGTTTCACTAACTCCGTTGTTTTTGCAACGTTCTCATCGATAGGATAGTGGGAACCGTCAAACATAATAGAAGAAAATCCTGCTTCCACGCATTTTAAGCATCCTTCATAAGAGCCGTGGTCTAAGTGAAGGGCAACAGGAACTGTGATGTTCATCTCTTCCATCATTCCCTTAACCATGCCCACAACGGTCTTATAACCTGTCATGTACTTTCCGGCTCCCTCGGAAACCCCAAGGATTACCGGTGAATTTAACTCCTGAGCGGTAGCTAAAATGGATTTTGTCCACTCTAAGTTGTTAATGTTGAACTGTCCCACTGCATAGTGGCCGGCTTTTGCTTTGTCAAGCATTTCTTTTGCAGAAACTAACATAATTATCTCTCCTTTATATCCTAAATTTAACTCCTACGTTACATTATATCAATTCTTAACCATAATGTCTAGTGCCCTCTGTTCATTTCTCACAGTAACTTCTCTGGGTGCCCCTCCAAATTCCCCGTCTAAGGTCCAGGGGACTTCCTCCTCCGACAAAAAGGACACCTGGCTGCTCTTAAAAGAATGGATTAAATCCGTATCGTCAATGAGGTTTGTGAGGGATGCCAAAATTGCATTAAGCTCCACGGGATTTTTTGGCATATGGATAAGGGTTACTTCAAACACCCCGTCGTCCAGCTCCACATTTTTTCCCGTCATATTTTTAAATCCCCCCACAGAGATGGAGTTGGTTATCATGCCGAAAATAAACTCTCCCTCAAGAACTTCCCCGTCGTGTTCCACCCGCATATGATAGGATGCAAAACTGTGAAGGCTTTTTGCCCCCTCCAAGAGATATGCCGCATGGCCTAAAATATTTTTCCATTCCTGTTTGGTACTGTAGGAAACCTCCGTAAAAATCCCGAATGCAGCCACATAGATAAAAGGCTTCTCATTAAATTTCCCCACGTCGCAGGAAAATTTTCTGCCGGTTACGGCAATCTTTGCCGCCTTTGCCATATCTTTCGGAATTTTTAAAGAGCTTGCAAAATCATTGGTGCTCCCTGCAGGGATATAGCCTAAAGGAATCCTTTTGGGACACTTCATCATGCCGCTTACCACTTCATCTAAAGTGCCGTCGCCGCCGCTGCACACCACCAGGTCGTAATTTCCAGCCTGCTCAAAGGCCACCCTGCTGGCGTCGCTTCTCTCCTGGGTAGGATACACAGTGACTTCGTATCCCGCCTTCACCATAATGTCAACAATCTGCAAAAGTTTGCTCTTTATCTGTGCTTTGCCGGAATGGGGGTTAAATATAAATAAAAGCTTTTTCATAGATGATTACCCTTTCTGGAATTTTCAGCGCATTTCTTCCGCTATTTTTGATAACTTTCTCAGCCTGTGGTTCACGCCGGATTTCCCCACAGGGGGATTTAAATAAGATCCCAGCTCTTTTAAGGGGACATCCGGGTACTTAAGGCGCAAAAGCGCCATCTCCCTTAAATGATCCGGCAGGCTCTCAAGCCCCATATGGTCCCTGATGTACACAATATCCTCAATCTGCCTCACCGCCGCATTCACCGTCTTGCTGATATTTGCCGTCTCACAGTTTACCTGGCGGTTTACGGAATTGCGCATCTCCTTTACAATGCGCACATTTTCCAGATTCATCAACGCCTCATGGGCCCCCATGACATTTAAAAGATCCACAATGTGCGTCCCCTCTTTTACATACACCACCTGGTTTTTTTTCCGGGTAACGATTTTTGCATCCGCTTCAAAACTGTTCATAGCGGACTGTATCTGCTTTGCCTGGGGCAGGGAGGTGCAGACAATCTCAAAGTGATATCCCTTATTGGGGTTGCTGATAGAGCCGGCTGATAAAAAAGCCCCCCGGATAAAGGCCCGCTTACAGCAGTTCTGCTGAATTAAAATCCCGTCCACAACGGAAGTGTTCTTAAAGCAATGATTTGCTTTATCCCACAATTTTACTCCCTCAAGGACCTTTAAGGTTTCCTCCTGGGACATTTTTCTTTCCCGGGGCTCTATGTGAAACAGGCGTTCCAGCAATACCCCATACTTTTCCCTTACCAATTGGTTATCCGTCTGAAGCAAAAGGGAGACTTCCCCTTTTAAGATACTGACTTTCCCTGTATAATTTATGATTGCTGAAAGTTCCGCCAGCATACAGTGCCTGCTTTTGGCAAAAGACACCGCCAGTTCCTGTTTAACCTCACTTGAAAATGACATGTTACTTCCTCAATGCATCCTTTTCAATATCTCTGTGCTCAATTTTGATTCCGTACTCCCTGCTGTCACAGAGATGATGGTACAGCTCATTTGCCAGGGTTACGGAGCGGTGTTTCCCCCCGGTACAGCCGATACTTATCACAAGCTGGTTTTTCCCCTCTATTATGTAATTTGGAATTAGAAACTTCACCATTTCCGTGAGTTTTTCCAAAAATTCATGGGCTTCATTAAACTGCAGCACATAGTCCTGTATTTCTTTGTCATTGCCGCTTTTCGCCCGAAGCCCTTCCACATAGTAGGGATTGGGGAGAAAACGCACGTCAAAGACCAAATCGGAATCCGCAGGTATTCCGTATTTGAAACCAAAAGACAAAATGGTAATAAAAAGGCTTTTATAGTCCTGGTTTTTCACAAAAATCTTTTCCAGCTCCCCCCGAAGTTCCCTGGTTAAAAGCTGGCTGGTGTCAATGATATAATCTGCCCGTTTTCTTAAAAATCCAAGTTTTTCCCGCTCTAAAGCGATGCCTGCTTCCACCCTGGCTCCCCCTGCAAGGGGATGGTTTCTTCTTGTCTCTTTGTAGCGCTTTACCAGGACCGCATCCTCCGCATCCAGATACAAAATCTCCGGGGAATCCCCTTTTTTATAAAGCTTATCCAAAACCCCCCTTAACTCCGCAAAGGAATTGCCGCTGCGGATATCTACCCCAATGGCAAACTTTTGAATCTCGTCCGTACTTGTCTCTGAAAGTTCCACAAATTTCTCAATAAGGGGTATGGGCAGATTATCCACACAGTAAAACCCGATATCCTCCATCATCTTTAACGCCGTACTTTTTCCCGCCCCGGACATTCCGGTTAAGATTACCACTTTCATAAAAACTCTCCCACCAGTTTCACTTCTGTCTCCAACTCCACGCCAAAGCGCTCTTTTACCTTCTTTTGCACATGGGAAATCACAGCCAGCACATCCGCCGCACTTCCTCCTCGGTTAATTACAAATCCACAATGCTTTTCCGATACCTGGGCTCCCCCCACGGAGAAACCGGAAAGGCCGCAGTCCATAATAAGTTTTCCTGCAAAATACCCCTCCGGGCGCTTAAAGGTGCTCCCGGCGCTGGGATACTCTAACGGCTGCTTGCTGATTCGCTGCCGCTTCAGTTCTTCCATTTTTCTTTTGATTTCCTCTTTCTCCCCGGGAACAAGGACAAACTCTGCCTCCAAAACCACGTATCCTTTTTCCGACACCACGCTTTTTCGGTAGCCAAATTCCATTTCATCCGCCCCAAGCTCTATCATCTCTCCCTGGGGGGTGAGGACTTTCACTTTGGCAGCAACATCCTTCATCTCGCCGCCGTAAGCCCCGGCATTCATCACCATGGCCCCCCCCACAGAGCCTGGGATTCCCGCTGCAAACTCCATCCCGGTAAGGCCGTTTTGGCCGGCCTTTGATACCACGCTGCCAAGGATTGCCCCTGCCTGGGCCTTTATGGTTTTCCCGGAAACGGTAATCTCTTGCATGGCCTTTCCGATTTCAACCACCGCTCCCCGGATTCCCCCGTCCCCCACTAAAAGATTACTGCCGTTGCCGATAATGGTAATCTCTGTGTCCCGTTCCCTTAACAGGGCAATGAGAGGGGCAAGCTGCTCGTACCTTGGCAGGAGATACCAGTCCGCCGGCCCTCCCGTCTGAAAGGTGGTATGCCTTTTCATGGGCTCATTTCTCAAAATCTGATTTTCATCCAATATTTTTCTTAACTTATCCCACAACTTTTCCACCTGCATTATGCCTCTCTGAAAAATGCTTCATATCCCAAAAGCGCCTCGTACAAATCTACTTTGCTGATAATCTCCCAAGGTGCATGCATGCTTAACACTGCCACGCCGCAGTCAATTACCTGCATTCCGTAGTTTGCAAGAATATAAGCGATGGTTCCGCCGCCGCCCTGGTCCACTTTCCCCAGTTCTGATGTCTGGAACGTCACATTATTTTTATCTAAAATATGACGAAGTTCAGCCATATATTCTGCATTTGCATCGTTGGAGCCGCTTTTTCCCCTGGAACCGGTATATTTGTTAAATACCAGGCCCATACCGAAATATGCCGCATTCTTTTTCTCCATAGTCTCCGGATAATTGGAGTCAAAGGCTGCGCTTACATCAGATGAGAGCATTTTGGAATTCCGCATAGCCCGGCGCACTTTAATGCCGGAATACTCCCCGCTAAGCTCTAAAATCTCAGCCACTGCATCCTCAAAAAATCTGGAGTGCATACCGGTTGCCCCTACGCTTCCGATTTCTTCCTTATCTACCAAAAGGCACACACATGTCTTCTCCGGGTCTTTGGTATTTAAAATAGCCTGGAAAGAGGGGTAAGCACAAACCCTGTCGTCATGGCCGTATCCCATAATCATACTGCGGTCAAATCCGTAATCCCTTGCCGCCCCGGCAGGAACAGCCTCAATCTCCGCTGAGAGGAAATCCTCCTCTTTTATGCCGTACATTTTTTCCAGAATGGCAAGCATATTTGCTTTTACCAGATCTTTTGTCTTCTCCTTGTCCTCCCCGGCAAGTTCTGCCGGGATACTGCCGATAAGGATATCCATTTTTTCCCCTTCAATCACTTTAGACGCCTTTTTCTCCATCTGATCCCCGGAGAGATGCACCAGAAGGTCACTGATGCCAAATACCGGGTCTTCCGTTTTTTCCCCAATGGAAAAAGGAACCACGCTTCCGTCTTTTTTTGCAAAGACGCCGTGGAGGGCTAAGGGAAGGGTCACCCACTGGTATTTTTTCACCCCGCCGTAATAATGGGTGTCTAAAAGGGCCATCTGGGTGTCCTCGTACAAGGGCACCTGTTTGATATCAATTCTGGGGGAATCCACATGGGCTCCCAAAATATTCATCCCCTGCTCTAAGGGCTGTTTTCCCATAACAAACAAAGCGATGGATTTCCCCATCTGGTTATAATACACTTTGTCGCCGCTCTTTAAAACCGTTTTATTTTCAATTAATTCCTTTAAATCTTTAAATCCCGCAGCCCTTGCCCGCTCCACAAACTCTGTAACACATTCCCGCTCTGTCTTGCAGGATGAAATAAATTTGCGGTACTCTTCTGCAAAATCCAACACTTTTTCTCTGTTTCCTTCGGGATATTTTTCCCATGCATTTTTGTTTTCCATTTTATTCTCTTCTTTCTATATTTATTTTTTACTCTTCGTCCTCCGGTTTTGCAAGGTTGGCCTGAACCCTGCGGTACAGCTCCTGGGCCGCATTGTAACCCATCTTTTTCTGACGGTGGTTTACGGCAGCCGCCTCGCAGATAACCGCCAGGTTACGCCCCGGCCGGATGGGAAGAGAGTGGCAGACCACCTTATTTCCCAGAAATTCGATATATTCCTCCTCTAAGCCCAGCCTGTCATAATCGTTTTCTTTTTTCCAGTCCTCCATCTTGATAACCAAGTCAATGCTCTGTTTTTCCTTAACACACTCCACACCGAATAAGGTCTTGACATCCAAAATTCCAATCCCCCTTAATTCGATAAAGTACCTGGTCACATCCGGTGAAGTTCCAATCAGGGTGTTGTCATTTATCTTTCGGATTTCCACCACATCGTCTGTCACAAGGCGGTGTCCTCTTTTCACAAGCTCTAAGGCAGCCTCGCTTTTCCCGATTCCGCTCTCCCCCATTATCATAAGCCCCTCGCCGTAAACGTCCACCAGCACACCGTGAATAGTAATACAGGGCGCCAGGGCCTCCTTCAATGTATAGATGAGCTCTGCCATAAATTCGGAAGTTCCTCTGGATGTCCCGAATATAGGCACGTTATTCTTCAATGCTGCCTGCATAAAAGAATCATCCGGCTCAAATCCCCGGCAGAAAATCACGCAGGGAATATCAAAAGATAAAAACTTCTCGTACAAATCCTTCCGCTGCGCCTCTGACTGTTTCCGGAGATAGGCGTATTCCACCATCCCGATAAGCTGCACCCTGGATTGTTCAAAATGTTCGAAATATCCACTTAACTGAAGTGCAGGACGGTTTACATCCGCAAGTAAAATTCGGTGCTCCTTCAAATCTATGTCCGGGGTATAATTCATCAAATCCATTTTTTTTGCTATCTTTGCTACGCTTACTCCCTCCATACGGCTGCTCTCCTTTTTCTTCTTTTTTCAACTTTTTCCTGTTTCTGATACGCTTTAGAGTATACCATATTTTTCATTCGCCATCAACTGTATGAAAGTACTGATAGACAGCCTCCGCCGCCTGCATGTTCATGGAAGGCGTGGCGGCAAGCTCCTCTATCCCCGCATTCCGTATGGCGTCCAGAGAAGAATATCGCATCATAAGGGCTTTCCTTCTGGATGCCCCGATACCTGGGATGTCATCTAAAACAGAATGAACCTGGCCCTTGCTCCTTAGGGAACGGTGGTACTCAATGGCAAAGCGGTGGGCTTCGTCCTGAATTCTTGTAATCAGCTTAAACCCTTCGCTTCCCCTGTCTATAGGAATTTCCACATTATTAAAATACAGCCCCCTGGTGCGGTGGTTGTCGTCTTTTACCATGCCGCACACCGGAATGCTAAGATGCAGCTCGTCTAGCACCTGCAGGGCAATATTTACCTGTCCCCTTCCCCCGTCCATCATAATCAAGTCGGGAAATTTGGTGAAACTTCCGTATTTCTCCTCCAACTCTTTTTCTTTTAATGTTTCCCTTTCTTTCATACCGTGTTCAAAACGCCTGGTAAGCACTTCATGCATGGAGGCATAGTCGTCCGGCCCCTTTACGGTGCGCAGGCGGAATTTCCGGTAGTCGCTGCGGCAGGGTTTTCCCTTCTCGTAGACAACCATGGATCCCACAGACTGGAAGCCGCTGATATTTGAGATATCATAGGCTTCTACCCTTAAAATAGAAGGAAGATTTAATAATCCTGCAATCTCTTTCATAGCCCCTATGGTTCTGCCTTCCTCCCTCTTAATTTTCTCCTTGTCCTGGCTTAGCACAAGATGGGCGTTTTTCACCGCCAGCTCCACTAGCTTTTCTTTCTGTCCTCTCTGGGGAATCTTTATGTGGACTCTCTGCCCCCGTTTTTTAGAAAGCCACTCCTCCAAAACCTCTTTTTCCTCTACGGGCAGAGGCAGCATAATGGTTTTGGGAATCACAGGGGTGCCGCCGTAATACTGTTTGATAAAGACAGAAAGTATCTGGCTTCTCTTATCTTCCCCCGCCACCTTCACATAAAAGTGCTCCCTGCCGATAAGTTTTCCATCCCGGATAAAAAATACCTGCACCACTGCGTCTTCCCCGTCTTTGGAAACCCCGATGACATCCTTGTCCTCCCCGTCAGAATGGGTAATTTTCTGCTTCTGGGCAATCTGTTTCACACTGTTTAAAAGGTCACGGTATTCCATTGCCTTCTCATATTCCATCTCCTGGGAAGCGGCGTTCATTTTTTCCTCAAGCTCTTTCATCACCGGCTGGTATTCCCCGTTTAAAAACTTCACCGCCTGCTCCACCCTCTCTCTGTACTCTTCCTTTGAAATATATCCCTGGCAGGGGGCGCTGCACTGTTTAATATGGTAATTAAGACAGGGGCGCTGCTTTCCAATGTCTTTGGGCAGCACTCTGCTGCATGTCCTAAGTCCATATAACTTATTTAACAAATCAATAGAATCTTTCACCGCCCCGGCGCTGGTGTAGGGCCCGAAATACCTGGATTTGTCCTTTTTCATCAAACGGGAAAAAAGGACTCTTGGAAAGTCTTCCCCCAGAGTCACTTTTATATACGGATAGGTCTTGTCGTCCCGGAGCATGGTGTTGTATTTGGGACGGTGCTCTTTAATCAGGTTGCACTCAAGCACCAGGGCTTCCAGCTCGGAATCCGTGACAATATACTCAAAACGGACAATCTGCTTCACCATCTGGTTTTTTTTGATTCCCTCATTGTGGCTGGCCTGAAAATACTGATGCACCCTTTTTGTCAGGGAAACCGCCTTTCCGATATAAATTATGGTGTCATTTTTGTCATGCATAATATAAACTCCCGGCTGATCCGGGAGTTTTTTTAACTCATCTTCAATTACAAACATATAGCACTCTTTTCCTGTTTTTTCTGCTCTTCCTGCTCATCTTCAGGATCAGGAAGCCCTTTTAATTCCCGGAATATCTTCATAAACTCTTTGCCTGTAATCGTCTCGTGCTCATAGAGATAATCAGAAATCTTGTCTAATACTTCCCGGTTCTCCTTTAGCATTTTAACCGCTGCGGAATAACTGTCGCTTATAAGTTTTAAAACTTCTTTATCCACCTGGGCAGCCGTCTTTTCTGCGCAGTTCATGGCAGCCCTGCCGTCTAAGTACTGGCTCTCTACGGTCACCAGGTTCATCATTCCGAATTTATCCGACATACCAAACCGGGTAATCATGGATTTCGCCACATTAGTGGCCTGCTCAATGTCATTGGCGGCTCCGCTGGTAACTGTTTTAAACACAATCTCCTCCGCAGCACGGCCCCCCATAAAGGTAACGATTTTTGCCAAAAGCTCTTCCTTCGTCTCTAAATACTTTTCTTCCTCCGGGGTCTGTAAGGTATATCCCAAAGCTCCCATGGTCCTTGGGACAATGGTAATCTTCTGCACCGGCTCCGTGTTCTTCTGCAGAGCGGCAACCATGGCGTGGCCCACCTCGTGGTAAGCAACCATTCTCCGCTCTTTCTCGCTCATCACCCGGTTTTTCTTCTCTTTGCCTCCCACGGCCACAAGCTCAAAGGCCTCAAACAAGTCTGGCTGGTTTACAAATTTCCTGCCTTTTTTTACCGCATTGATAGCCGCCTCGTTTATCATATTGGCAAGGTCTGACCCCACCAGGCCGGCAGTGGCAAGGGCCAGGGCATTTAAATCCACGGATTCGTCCATGCGCACGTCCTTGGCATGTACCCGGAGGGTTTCCAGTCGGCCTTTCTGATCCGGCCTGTCCACGATAATACGCCTGTCAAAACGCCCCGGACGAAGCAGGGCTTTGTCCAAAACTTCCGGGCGGTTGGTAGCCGCTAATATCAAAAGCCCCTTGGAGGTGTCAAAACCGTCCATCTCCGCCAAAAGCTGGTTTAAGGTCTGCTCCCTCTCGTCGTTTCCCCCTCCGTAACGGGAGTCTCTGCTCTTTCCGATAGCGTCAATCTCGTCTATAAAGATAATACAGGGGGCCTGTTTCTGGGCCTCTTTAAACAAATCCCGGACACGAGAAGCTCCCACGCCCACAAACATTTCCACAAAATCAGAGCCTGCCAGGGAGAAAAAGGGAACTTTCGCCTCCCCTGCCACGGCTTTTGCAAGAAGGGTTTTACCTGTTCCCGGAGGTCCCACAAGAAGGGCGCCTTTGGGAAGTTTAGCGCCGATTTCCCGGTATTTCTGGGGATTGTGAAGAAAATCCACCACTTCCTGGAGGGACTCTTTTGCCTCGTCCTGTCCCGCCACGTCCTTAAAGGTAACCCCCGTACTCTTTTCCACATAGACTTTGGCAGTGGTTTTCCCCACTCCCATCATTCCGCCCCCTCCCATGCGCCGCATTAAAAATGCCATGAGAATCCAAACCAGGGCTAAAGGAATCACAAAACTTAATATATTGTAAATCCAGGTGGACGTGTTATCCGGTATGTAGCCGAATATCTCCACATTGTGCTTTTTTAAAAGGGGCATAAGCTCCGGATCATCCACCATACCTGTGTAATAGGTGATTTGGTACTGGGGAAGCCTTGCATTCTCCTTGTCCTTTTTCTGGGTAATATTAATCTGAGTACCTGTATATTTGATGCTTTCCACTTCCCCTGCCTCAACTTTTTCCAGAAACTCCGTGTAAGAAATCTCCTGGTTAAACTGCTGGCTGATGCGATTGGAAACAAGCGTCATAATAAACAGGGCAAACAGCGACACTATAATAAAGGTCATAATCATCTGACCGTTTTTATTGTTCCTGTTGTTCTGATTATTCTGTTCCTGATTATCCATAGTTTCCTCCGTGTAATAAAATTCTAAACAGTTTTATTATATGTGTTAAAGGCGTTAAAAGCAATAAGATGTTGGTGAACTTTTCTTGTTTTTTCTTAAGATTTTA
>NZ_RAZG01000252.1 GCF_003612565.1 Roseburia sp. 1XD42-69
TCCATCGGAAGGGAAGTAAATCCCCCCAGCTTCTTTACCCCCATATGTGCTTCCAAAGCACGCATCTCCACAACAGTCGCTGACTTGGGATTTATCTCGTTGATATGTATGGTTTTTTCAAATTCATTCCCATTCTCATCAACACCTTTTGCAATGATTGTCGGATCATCCTCTGTTGAATCTTCCGCATACTTAAGATAATAAGACAGCCCTGTGCCGTTCCCTCCTGTCCACAACATATCTTCATCTGTAAAAATATTATAGACTTTTGGAGTACCTGCCACATGGTTTACCTGCTCCTCAAAACTCCTTCCTGCCGCATTCTGCTGTGCCTTTCTTGTTCCCTGCCATGCCGGGTATCCTGCTGCCCCTATTCCATTTACATTCATTTTTTCAAATCCTCCGCTATTGTCATTTATTCAATACTGTGGCTGGGAGTGATATGTTTCCACCCCCAGCTACGCTGTGCCAGTCTGAATATGTAAAGCATTACTGTTCTATAGAAAACATAGCTTTCTGGATATTTTTCTGCCAATATGAGCTGTCAAAATAGTTCCCGCTTTTGGGCCGATTACTGAACATATTCATGATCATGTCATAAGTCATGGATGACGTATCTATAAACAGTTCCTTTCCGTCCTTTGATTTAATCGCTGTACCGTTTGTTCCCACATAGGCAGTTGTATTGTCATC
>NZ_RAZG01000253.1 GCF_003612565.1 Roseburia sp. 1XD42-69
TTAAATGCACAGGATGGTATTTCTGTAGTACAGATCGCAGAGGGTGCTTTAAATGAGACACACTCAATCCTGCAGAGAATGAACGAGCTTGCAACACAGGCAGCCAACGATCCTAACACCTCAGCAGACAGAGGCAAGATCCAGAACGAGATCGATCAGTTAGTATCTGAGATCGACAGAATCCGTTCCACAACTCAGTTCAATACTATGGATCTGTTAGACGGCTCCTTCAAAGGAAAGAAACTTCAGGTTGGTATGTTGAAAGGCCAGACAATGCAGATCAGCATCAGCAATATGGATGCAGCATCCTTAAGTGTAAATGCTCTTAAGATGAGCAACAATGCATTAGCAGGTTCTGCAATGGCAAAGATTCAGAAAGCTATCGATACAGTATCTGCACAGCGTTCTAAATTGGGTGCAATCCAGAACAGACTGGATCACACAATTGCAAACCTTGACAACGCAGCTGAGAATACTCAGGCAGCAGAGTCCCGTATCCGTGATACAGATATGGCAGCTCAGATGGTTGAGTACAGCAAGAACAACATTCTTGCACAGGCAGGACAGTCTATGCTTGCACAGGCTAACCAGTCTAACCAGGGCGTATTATCTCTGTTACAGTAATCAGCAGAATCAGAATAAGGCCGGTATTTACCGGCCTTATTTTTTG
>NZ_RAZG01000254.1 GCF_003612565.1 Roseburia sp. 1XD42-69
GAAAGGGGGTGTTTGTCATGAAGTTTGACAGGGGAAGTTAGGTTGTATGTCCGCATGGAGGCATAAACTGCTCGGACTTATTACATGGGAGCAGGGGCGGCTCTGAACGACAGAGGGGCTGCTATCAAAATAATTGATGACAATGGAGGATTTGAAAAATGAACGTAAATGGAATAGGACAGAATTATTATCAGAACAATGTATCAGCGAATAGATACAATAGGAGCAGGGCAGGACAGTTCTACCCGCAGAAACAGGCGGCAGAGGAATCCGCTCCCGGAAGTGCAAGGCAGAATGCCAATGTGCAGGATATATATGACGCACTTAAATCAACAAATCCAATAATGGGGCAGGAGGAAAACACCGTATCAAATGACAGCGGGCTGACAGTGTGGTATGGAGATAAGACCTTGGAAGAATGGGCGGCAACAGATCCGAAATATACGGACAAAGCAACAGGTTTTTCATGGTATGTCAGGGATGGGAAGCACCCTTATATGACGGGGGAGGATGCTAAGAAATTTAAGGAAATGTGCAAGGAAACGGGAGAGTCGTGGCTGAAAAAGTTCGCGGAAATGACAGGAACGATACAGCACCTTGATGACAATACAACTGCCTATGTGGGAACAAACGGTACAGCGATTAAATCAAAGGACGGAAAGGAACTGTT
>NZ_RAZG01000255.1 GCF_003612565.1 Roseburia sp. 1XD42-69
GACAGCATAGACGTTTCAGGGCTTGCAGATAAATTAAAGAATACTTTCGGCATGACCTTTGAGGATATCCAAACATTCTTAGCATCCCTTGGAGAAAGCTTTGATTTTACCGATTCCATGGGTACAGACGTTGTGGATGCTTACAGCAGTATCCAGGAGAAAATAAAAAGCATAAAGGATGATATCGCCAGCGGTTCCTATTCTACAGACGAAATTGTACAGATGCAGGTACAGCTTGAAGAACTGCAAAGACGTGCGGATGCACTGCGTGAGCCTGTGGACATCAAACTTACCAGCAACATTGATCAGACAAAAGAAAAGTTAGAGGAAGTCACCAGAAAATACAATGAACTGAAAACAAGTATCGCATCCAAACAGGAACAGGGCATCACAGTTACATACGGGGACACCAATGCATTAAACGAACTTGCCTCCCAGAAAGCGGCACTGGAAGACCAGTTGAACCGTTACAATGAACTGAAAGTGACGGTTGAAATGGAACGGGAACAGGCAGACGCTGACATCAAAGACCTGACTTCTGATAAGGAAACCAAGCTTACTGTCAACATTGCAAACAAAGGGGAAGTGGACGCACAGTTCAACCAATGGACACAGCCCAAAAGCACGACATTAAAGGTCAATGTGACTGCAAA
>NZ_RAZG01000256.1 GCF_003612565.1 Roseburia sp. 1XD42-69
GACAGCATAGACGTTTCAGGGCTTGCAGATAAATTAAAGAATACTTTCGGCATGACCTTTGAGGATATCCAGACATTCTTGGCATCCCTTGGAGAAGGCTTTGATTTTACCGATTCCATGGGTACAGACGTTGTGGATGCTTACAGCAGTATCCAGGAGAAAATAAAGAGTATACAGGCAGAAATTGCCAGCGGTTCTTATTCTACAGATGAGATCGTGCAGATGCAGACACAGCTTGAAGAACTGAAAAGACGTGCAGATGCATTGCGGGAGCCTGTGTACATCAAACTTACCAGCAACATTGACCAGACAAAGGAAAAGTTAGAGGAAGTCACCAGAAAATACAATGAACTGAAAGCAAGTATCGCATCCAAACAGGAACAGGGCATCACAGTAACATACGGGGACACCAATGCATTAAATGAACTTGCCAATCAGAAAGCGGCACTGGAAGACCAGTTGAACCGTTACAACGAACTGAAAGTGACGGTTGAAATGGAACGGGAACAGGCAGACGCTGACATCAAAGACCTGACCTCCGACAAGGAAACCAAGCTTACTGTCAACATTGCAAACAAAGGTGAAGTGGACGCACAGTTCAACCAATGGACACAGCCCAAAAGCACGACATTAAAGGTCAATGTGACTGCAAA
>NZ_RAZG01000257.1 GCF_003612565.1 Roseburia sp. 1XD42-69
AGTGCGCCTTTTTTGCTTTAAAAATAATTTCGATTTTTCTCATTTTGCTATTGACATTTATTAGCTGGACTTCTTCTCCCCAAACGGTCCCTCCGGAAAAGATTTAGAATACAAAACAGAAATCCCCGCATCAACCTCTAATATTTCCGGCACTGCTATCATTTCCCCGTCCGCCCCCGCAAGGGCTGCTGTTGGAGGCTTTGGCCCCATCATCCCTTTAAAACCGCTAACAATAGATAGCTTCTGCCCCTTTTTGGGCCCCTGCAGAGGCACTGTCCGCCAAGCCTTTCCGAAAGTCCTTGATATCCCTGTCGTATCCGGTTATCCGGTCATTTTTTACCGTTTCAGCAGTATATCTACCTGTCTTACAGACGCAGATACACACACCGTCCCCAAAAGCAGGCTTCCAATCCCCAGTGCAGGTATGGAGATAAAGGGTGCCGCAATAATGGCAACCCCGCCCAAAACCGCCAGCACAACGGTTACACCCGTCCCTTCCTTTTCCATCTGCTCTGTCTTATCTTCTGTCCTTTTGCTGGTTAAGCTGTCATTAATGGGAGGGTAAGTATCCACACCAGTTGTAATGATATTTGTATAACTTCCAAAAAGGTTTATTTCCCCTCCCTCCATGCTAAACACTGTGACTCC
>NZ_RAZG01000258.1 GCF_003612565.1 Roseburia sp. 1XD42-69
AATTATGCTGTACCTTCTTTTAATTTGAAGAATTTTCGGGTAATTGGGAGTAGGTAAAGTTACGAATAACAAGAATGTAACATTTTTCTTAATCATTGTTTTTCCTCCTAAATAAAAAAGTGTAAAGCCCTTGATAATTCAATAGACTTTACACTCTTGTATTAGGTGTGATATATTTAGTTGGTTATATAATCATGAAATCTTTTGCAATTTTTCGCTATGTTCCCTGATTACGCTTTTCATAACATCAATATCGGCTTGCATTGCTTCAATTCGTGCCGTTGTTTTTTCATAGCGTTTTGCTGCTGGTAAATAGTTTTCGGCAAGAAGTTTAATATCTGAACGAATCTCATTTTCAATAATAAGATTGATTCTTCTTTGCTCATCTTTTAATGAATTAATTTCATTTTCTAATGGCTGTATTTTCGCATCTAGCTTTTTATCCATAATATCAGCTATTGCAAGTAGTAATTCATTATCTGTCATTATATCACGCTCCTTTTGTGGCTGCTCTATCTGTTAAATAGAAGTATATCACATCCAGAGTATAAAGTCTATTGAATTGTCAAGGTACTAGGGTTGTTTCACGAAAGATTCTAATGTGATGTTATATATCGTTTACCGTTGAATTTCATGTATCTCTCC
>NZ_RAZG01000259.1 GCF_003612565.1 Roseburia sp. 1XD42-69
TTCTTGACATCATTCGCATAAAGCTCTGTAAAGGCTTCAAAGTCCATATCAAGGTCAGCAGAATTTTGCAACTGGAACTTACGCTCCCATTCCTGCGCCTCCCGCTTTGTGGCAAACCCACGCTTGCACTTCTGTTTCCGCTCCCCCTTCCAGTTCACATACCTTGCCATTACATACCATGTGCCGTTGCTCTCGTTCTTAAATACTGGCATTTACTCCATCTCCTTTCCCTGTTTTTCTCCCGCCCCGTAAAACCTTTCTTGAAAATACTGGCGGTTGACACGTCCCGCAATCGTGATAAAGCCTTGCTCCTTCAGCTCGTCATTTAATTTCTTGATGAGCTTATAAGCATAAGGTTTCGATACGGAAAGCTCCTGCGCCACCTCGTCCACACGGATAAATTTGTTGTCCATACAACCTCTCCTTTCTCTTTCTAAGCGTTTTTGCTTAATTCATAATACTAAACATTTTTGTTATTGTCAATAGGTTTACAAGAAAATATTAAACTTTTTTGTTTCATTTGCGTTTGACTTTCTCTAAGCATATATGCTATACTACTTATAAACATACGAACAAGGAGTGAAACACTATGGCGATTGGCGAAAGAATACATTTTTTCCGCATCATGCGGGGCATGACACA
>NZ_RAZG01000260.1 GCF_003612565.1 Roseburia sp. 1XD42-69
ATCAGAGAAGCGGATTGAGGGGGCTATCAAGGTAGCCGCCAATGAATACCGGTATCACCCTGTCCGTGATTACCTGAACAGCCTGCAATGGGACGGGACGGAGCGGGTGCGCTATGCCCTGCGCCATTTCCTCGGTGCGGAGGTGAGCGATTACAATTACGAAGTCCTCCTGCTGTTCATGCTGGGGGCGGTGGCACGGGTATTCAAGCCGGGGACAAAGTTTGAGGTCATGCTCTGTCTGGTGGGCGGTCAGGGAGCCGGGAAGTCCACCTTCTTCCGGTTCCTTGCTGTCCGTGATGAGTGGTTTTCTGATGACCTGCGGAAGTTAGACGATGATAACGTATACCGGAAGCTGCAAGGTCACTGGATTATCGAAATGTCGGAAATGATTGCCACGGCGAACGCAAAGAGCATTGAGGATATTAAGTCCTTTTTGAGCCGCCAGAAGGAAACCTACAAAGCCCCCTATGAAGTCCACCCAAAAGACCACAAGCGGCAGTGCGTGTTTGCCGGGACTTCCAACACGCTGGACTTCCTACCCCTTGACCGCACCGGGAACCGGCGTTTCCTGCCGGTGCAGGTGCAGGCGGAAGCGGCGGAGGTTCACATTCTGGAAGATGAAGCCGCTTCCAGAGCCTA
>NZ_RAZG01000261.1 GCF_003612565.1 Roseburia sp. 1XD42-69
ATGCTATTTTATTGCCAGTTTTTATTGAATTTTCAAGGTGCATCTGCGCTTATTCAAATGCGAAGTTTGAGTTATTATTATTAACCATTTCTTTAAACTCAGTTAATGTATATGGATGTTCCACTTCTTCATATAAATCAGGTCTTCCTTTGACATGTACTGCATGTAATTGAATCATTAACTCATCAACACTGTCGTAATCAACCATATTCATTTCTCTAATAATTAACTTATTCATCCGAAAACCTCCACCTCTTATATCTTTACATCAATTCTATCTTACTGCTAGCCTCTTTTCCCGAGACCATAACATTTGAAAATAATATACTTGGGCTTCCATAATTTGACTTATTTGGTACTACCCACTTCAGGTCTTTTCCGATGGCAACAATTGATTGTAATAAATTTATTATATTTCCAGACAAAGTGAACTGTTCTACCGCATATATATTTCCCTTTGTTTCCATAATTCCTCTGGCAGATAACATTAATGTTAAAGCCAGTAACAAAACCATTTCCTGTAGCTAGTTTTCCATATTTTTTTGCAATTAATCTATTATTTAGTGTCTGCTGATTAACCTACACAAGCAGGTAACCAGCCCTCCCTATAGTTTAAAATGTCCAGCAGATAA
>NZ_RAZG01000025.1 GCF_003612565.1 Roseburia sp. 1XD42-69
GCACACCTTATATAGAAAAATAAAGTATGCAGTTAGTTTTATTGTATTTCTAACTTACACACTTTATTTTACACTCCCACGGCGGGAAAATCCCGCCGTCTATACATCTATTACAGGTCTTTTTTCAATTATGGTTCACCTCATAACTCCCACGGAAAAAATCCGCCGTAAGTTCTGCAAAACATCCCTGGTTCTCCCATCGGATCCAAAACGTCCCTTCCGATTCTTTCACAGAGATTTCTGCCCCTTCCCCAAAGGCCCCGAAGGTGCTGCGGAAACGAATCAGCTCTAACTGCTTTTTCACAGAATCTTTTGAAAGGGCCGACTCCACTTCTTCCCGGGTAAGATTTGTCCGGTTAATCTCCTTATGTCCCCCAAACCCTGCTCTTTTCACCGCCTCATGGTCGTTTTTCCCTTCCAAAAGGTCAAGATACCAAACCTGGGGTTTCCCCGGCATAAACATCTGAAGGGCCCTGGCTAAAAGCATTTTTTCCTCCGACTCTCCCAGGGCGGAAAAATAGGCTGCGTTCACCTGATAATACATATTTTTCTCCCCGTGGAGATTTTTCACAAAGCCGCCTCTTGATACAATTAAATGAATAAGGTTTTCAATGTCCTCCTCCGGTAAAATTCCCTTTAAATCCAGGAGTGGAATCCCATCGTGGCATCCCAGCATGTTTACCACTTTTAAATCTTTTTCTATGATTTCTTTGGCCCAGGCAGAAAGGAACCTGCTTCTCTTATTCTCTATGGCGTCTATCACAAGGCCGGGCAAAAAGAAATCATAGGTCATATATCCCTTATGACACAGTTTTTCATAAATCTTTTCCTCATAGGCGGCATGTATCTCCGGAAGCAACATCATATGGAAAGGTTCTGCAAGTTCCCGAATCTTTTCCAAAAGATCCCAGGTTCCGGGCTCATTTAAGAAATTTTTCTCCCCCGGTTCTTTGGAAGCGTAGGCAAAGGCGTCCAGACGCACAATAGCTGTCCCGTAACCTGCAATCTTTTTTATGGTGTCTTTATAAAATTCCCATACTTTTTCGGATTTTACATTTAAATCCATCTGTCCAAGATATGTGGGGTAATGCACTTCCTGGTAAAAGGTATTCCAGTAGGGAATCTTTCTGCCATCGGGAAACTGCACCATCAGGATGGGAAGGCCGGGTTTGCGGAAAAACATTTTCTTTAAACAGGATTCCTCCGGCTGTATATATCCCTCCTCTGTCATAGAACCATAGCCCTTCCAGAATTCATTCCAGTTGATAAAAAAATCTTTGTACTCTGACTCCTCCCCCCGATCTACCAAATCCTTAAACTGGGGGGACTGGGCGGAGGCATGGTTTAAGATAAAATCCAGCTTCACATCCATTCCAAGTTTCTTTATCTCCTCCAAATCCTGCCTGTCTGCCAGCTCTTCATTGATATCATAATCTATCACGGAAAAACCCCGGTCCAAATCGGAATGGTATAAACTTGGCAGAATGTAGAAAGAGCCAAACACATCCTTCATCTCATCTCTTTTTAACAGGGAAACCATATCTGATAAACGGCTTCCCACGCTGTCCGGGTATGCATTTAACATGGGCTTATTTTTCATTGACTGCTCCTTCCCCTGTAACGGTAATTTTCGCATTTCCTGCCTGCCTTAACAGCTTTTCCTGCTCTATTTCAAGCACTGTATTTATCAAATCACTGCCGGCATTCTCATCCCTGTTCCGCTTTAACCTCCTGGCCAGGGTTTTCTCCGGCGTACTGTCTATATAGACGGGCAAATCCACTCCCAAGAGATATTCGCTTCCCCCGTGGGTCCACTCAATGAAAAGGATATCTATATGGGAAAAATCCACATCTTCATAAAAAATTTCTCCCTCTTTCCTTCCCATTCTCTTTAAGGTAATCATATTTTCTCCCCCTTTAAATGAGGAGATCACTTTATTTACCTTGTCAAATTCTATTTCTTCCGGGGTGCCAAGATAGTCCCTAAGTCCCTGTTCTCCTTTTTCTTCAAAAATTTTGAGACGCTCTCTGTCGTTATCCATGGGAATCCGTTTTGGATAATGATCCCCGGAGAGGACATAGCAATTTATCCCGTCATTGGCAAAACACTGGCTTAAAACACAGGCCATAGTGGTTTTTCCGCACCCGGAACCCCCGAACAGGCTGATGACCTTCCGTTCTTTCCCGGATTTTACATAATTTTTCATGACACGGTACAATTCTTCTACGGATTCCATCTCCTGAAAGGAAATCTGGTAAGACTCATACTCTGTCTGGGGGGCCGGAAGGGGAATTCCCACTTCCGTCAAAAGAGCGCCGGTGTAAACCTTTCCTTTGTCACTCTCAACATAAAAAGCGTCCCTTTTTAATCCTTTCAGCTTCACATAGGTCACTGGCATATTTCCCGAAACCTCAAGCCTTACAATATTCACAAGGGCTTCCTTTTTATCTTCTGACAGAAACATCCATCCCGCATACCCATCAGCAAAAGGATTGGAAAGGCGGTAATACGCTCCCTGGCAGATTAACTGCTCATACTTTTTGTAGGTTTTAATCTGCTCTCTCACCAGCTGCTTTTCTTCCTCACCTAAAAGCGCCGGATTCAGCTCATATCCAAAAGTCCCTGCCATAGCGGTAATTCCCCTGGTGCAAAGGCTTGTCACTCTCCCCGTCTGGTGATTGGGGACAGCCGAAACATGGGAGCCCACCACGGAAACAGGATAAAAGAAGGAGGAACCATACTGAATCTTTGTCCTGTTTATGGCGTCTGTATTATCACTGCACCAGATCTGGGGCGCATAGTACATCATACCAGCGTCAAACCTTCCTCCCCCTCCGGCGCATCCCTCTATCAGCATATCCGGGTATCTCTCTGTTAGTTTTTCCAGAAAATCATAGACTCCAAGAACATAATCGTATGTTACAGTGCCTGCATACACATCCGCCATGCCCCTGTTCATATCCCATTTCACATATTCCACATTGCCCGAATCCAGCACTGCGCAGATCTGGTGAAAAACATAATCTCTTACTTCTTTTCTGGAAAAATCCAAAAGGAGCTGATACCTGGAACGGATGGGGTCTCTGTTCCCTATTTTAAGGGCCCAGTCCGGATGTTTTCTGTAGAGGTCACTGTCCTCATTTACCATCTCCGGCTCAATCCAGATTCCAAACTTCACTCCGCAGCTGTTTACCCTGTGGATTAATTCTGCCAATGTCCCCCCCAGCTTTTCCTCGTTTACATACCAGTCTCCCAGGGAGCTTTTGTCGTCGTCTCTCTTTCCAAACCAGCCGTCGTCCATTACCACCATATCCATTCCAAGATCCGCCGCTTCTTTTGCAAGATTTACAATGGTATCCCCGTTGAAATCAAAGTAGGCTGCCTCCCAGCTATTTAAAAGCACCGGCCGGGGGCGGTTTGCATATTTTCCCCTGCACACATGGTTACGGATACAGGAGTGGTATTTGTGGGACAGTTCCGCAAAACCATTCTGTGAGTATGATAAAATAACCTCCGGCACAAAAAACTCCTGCCCCACTTCAAGGGGATAGGAAAACAGCGCACTGCCCAGGCCCATAATCACTCTGGTCTGGTCAATCTGGTCTTTTTCCACTTCACAGAGGAAATTTCCGCTGTATACGAAAAGCATGCCGTAACAGCTCCCAAAATCCTCCGTGGCATCTCTGTCCGCCAATATTACAGCCGGATTGTACTGATGGCTGGACATCCCTCTCCTGCTGCCGAAAGCTGTGGTTCCATGGCCCAGGGGGGTGCGCTCCATATTTCTCTCCATGGTATGCCTGCCGTAAAATTTAACCACATCAAAATCTCCTGTGAGAAAGTCAAGGCATGCCCCTGAAGCTTTTTTCAGGGTCACTTTGTGTTCCCCCACATTTCGGATTACCGCGCTCCTCGTAATGATGTCCTCCTCCTCTAAAACGCCGTAGAGAAGGCTCACTTCCACCTGGCTCACCCTGTCTTTTAACACAATTTCAAGGGTCTTTGCATCCTCCCCTGACCACACCGCCGGAAGTCCTTTTAAACTGTACTTTCCCTGGCGGATTTCATAGCGGGAAAAGGTCAGGTTACAACACCGGGAACCATCGCTGTTTTCTATGTTAAGGGCGTAATTCCTGTAGTCCCCGCTCCCCAGGGTAGGGTACTCCTGGGGAAGGGTATCTAAAGAATATGTCTTGTCGTTTCCTGCGGCATAGGGATTTCCCGAAAATCCCCTGTCCGCAAAAGTCACCATATCATCTGCAAAACCGAAATTTCTTGCTCCATAGTATAAATGCAGAAGATAACCATATTTATCCACCTGCATCTGATAGGTTGTATTTTTTGTGTGCAGGGTAAAAATATTTTTATTCTGATTATAAATGATGGACATAATGCATCTCCTGTAATTTTTTCTATCCTTTTACTGCGCCGTTGGCCACACCGTTTAAAATCTGTTTCTGGCAGATAATGTAAAATAACAGAATCGGTATCAACGCCAGAATATAAGAGGAAAAGGCCAGGTTGTAATTTGTGCCGAACTGGGTCTGGAAATTAAGCTGGGCCAAAGGCAGGGTATTCTGCCCGGTTCCTGACATAATAACCAGGGGGGTCATTACGTCATTCCATGTGCCAAGGGCTGTTAAAATGGCAACTGTGGCGTGCATAGGCTTCATCATGGGAAATACGATGGTCCAGTAAGTTTTCCATGTGCTTGCCCCGTCAATATCCGCAGCCTCCTCCAAAGCCACGGGGATATTTTTTAAATATCCCGTATACAAAAGCACATTCATGGGCATATAAAATACAAGATACAAAAGAATCACACCTGCCCGGTTTCCCAGCCCCATCTGGGCCGTCTGCTTCACCAGAGGCATCATAAGAATGGAAAAGGGCACAAACATACCGCTTACAATATAAAGGTAAATCAGCCGGAAGCTTTTCTTTGCCGCCATGCTTCTTCCAATTACATAGCCGGCAATAGAATGAATCAAAATGGAAAGCGCTATGGTAACCAGGGTAATCAGAAGACTGTTTCCCAGGGAATGCCAGAAATCCGTTACTTCCATAGCCTGCCGGAAATTCTCAAGGCTGAAATGTGCGGGAAGGGCCAAAGCCCCCGCCACATCATTAGTCATCTCGCTGGGCTGCTTAAAGGCAATGACAAATGCCATATATAAGGGGAAAAATACAGTCACCGTCCCTAAGACCAAAACAATGGTCAGCACCCAATTTGTTTTCTGCGTTTTTTCCATCATAGCTGCTCCTCCTTTTTATTCATAATGGTCATCTGGAAAATAGAAATCGCCACAATCACAAAGAAGAATATCACTGCATTGGCGCTCTGGAAGCCAAACTGTCCCCCGTCCATACCGTTTCTGTATATTAAATACGAAATGGATTCCGTGCTCTGGGCAGGCCCTCCTTTTGTCAAAGACATGATCTGGTCAAATACCATAAGTAAATTTTTTGTGCTGAGTACCAGATTAATGGTTACAAAGGGAATCACAAGGGGAAAAGTAACGCTCCAGAACTCTTTCCACTTGCTGGCCCCATCTAACATACTGGCCTCATACACTTCCTGGGGAACTGTCTGCAGCCCCGAAATGTATATAATGGTATTCATGGCAACCGCCTGCCATACGCCTACCACCAAAACGCCTATCCAGGCATACTTTTCACTGGCAAGGAAACTGTTTTTCATCCAGCCGATATCCCATGCCATCCCCACAGCAGGGAGAATATAAGTAAAGATAAAGCTGAAAATATAACCGATGACCAGGCCGCCTAAAATATTTGGCACAAAGTAAATTCCCCTCAGAGCACTTTTAAAACGGATGCAGCTGTTTAATCCCAGGGCCATAACAAGGCTTAAGACATTTACAAGCACCGTACCTGCCAGGGCATATTTAAATGTGAAGAGATAACTTTTTCCCACTCTGGCGTCAGAAAAAAGATCCATGTAATTCCTTAGTCCCACATAGTCATAGGAGCCGTAACCTCTGTAATTGGTAAAACTGTAAATCATTCCCTTTATCATGGGCAAGGTGTTAAAAGCAAAAAACAAAATAAGTACCGGTATAATCACTGCCCAAAATGTTTTGTCCCGGTTTGTCATCTTACTTTTCATTTTCCATCCTCCCTTTCTTTCTGATACTGCTGCACTTTCCGGATTAAATCTCTGTTGTACCGTTTCCAGTCCGAATCAAATTGAGCCAGAAAAATATCTGCCGCATTGTCGCTCTCATTAAGCAAAAACGTCTGAATCATGGCATCAACGCTCATTTCACTGGGGTAATGGTGATCTTGGAAATCCGCCATTCTGTCCCCCTCTATGTAATTTTTCATATCCAAAAGCTCCCCGGGAATATCAAAATCTCCCTCCTTGCAGGCAATCCCCCCCTGATTATCCAGATAAACCTGAATGGTTTCGTCTTCATACAAAAACCGCAGCACCTCATATACCGCTTCCTTATTCTCACAGTCTTTCATCACACAAAACTGTAAATCAATACCGGAATTTAACACATTGTCCGCCTCATTTTCATTTGCCGGAAATGGGAAAGAACCGATATTCAAGTCCGGATTTACCGATAAAATCTGGGGAATGGCATAACTTCCGATGGGATACATAGCGGATTCACCTCTGGCAAATGCCGTACAGGCGTCATTGTAGCTGTAGGCATAAGGGTTCGGCTCCCCGAAGCTTAAAAGCTCCCTCATTTTATCCGCAACTTCTCTGTATTCCTCCGAAAAAGTAGTATTTCCCAGATTTACCTCATTGCAGGTGTCCGAATCGGACAACCCAACTGCCAGGGCATTCCAGGGGGCAAGACAAGTCCAGGTATCCTTATAACCGAAATACAAGGGCAGCATTCCCTCTGCCTCAATCTCTTTACACAGGGAAACAAAATCATTCCAAGTCTCAGGCACTTCCCACCCCTGTTTTTCAAACAGATCTTTGTTGTAAAGAATCCCTGCTGCATTTGCGGCGTAGGGCAGGCAGTAAACTCCCTCTCTAGGAACAAACTCCAGTTCCTTACTCATATCCTGATAGGACTGTTTTACGGATGTTACTTCCTCCAAATCGGAAATGTCCAGAAACAAATCCGCATCCAGGAAATTGGAATAATTAATATCCCCGCCGATTCCCACAATCTGAGGATAATCCTCTCGGATAAATCGTGTTTTTAAAATTGTCATAGCCTCATTGGGGGAATCAATCGTAAGATGGATATCCTGGTGAGTCTCATTGAAGCGGTCCTGGATTTTTTCAAAAGCTTCCACCGCCTCCGGCTTGTAAGATACCAACTCTACCTCCACTTTTCCCTCTGTTTCACTCCCTGCGCAGCCTGCAAGACCTGTAATTCCCACAGCCATAAAAACCATCGCCGTCCATCTTCGGGCAATCTTCCTTTTTGACATATTTTTCTCTCCTTTCCCCTGGTTTTACAGTCTTTTTTCTTGATAAAAGCATTTTAACATACCAATATGCTATCATAAATATCCGTATTTTTTGATTTTTATACCACAATGCAATATTTTGTGCTATAATTGTATATGACAACGCATTTTGGTATATTTGTTGGAAAAGGAGTGGATATGAGCAATATATTTTTTAATATTTTTCCCAATGAAAACTTTATAGATTTGTGCATGTACCAGTACGGATATGAACAGTGCGACCCAGGACACTCCTTCGGGCCTGTAAAAAGAAACCATTATCTGTTCCACTATATTATTTCCGGCACCGGAACCCTTATGGCGGATAATGCAAAAGGAGTCACCCAGACTTATTCCATAAAAAGCGGTCAGGGATTTTTGATTTTTCCGGGACAAATCAATACCTATTTTGCAGATGACAATCTTCCCTGGGAATATTTCTGGATAGAATTTGACGGCCTTCGGGTAAAAGAAGCCCTTGACTTAACAGAGCTGTCCAAAAACACTCCTGTCTACCGCTCCCGCTCCAAAGACCTCCGGGAGGAGATGGTAAAGGAAATGGATTACATTGTCCATCATGAAAAAGAATCCCCTTTTCATCTCATTGGCCACCTGTATCTTTTTTTTGACTGCCTCACCCGGTCCGCAAAGACACAGACTCTGGTGAAAAGCAGCAAAATGAGGGACTACTACATAAAAGAAGCCATCCATTATATGGAGCAGAACTTTCAAAATAATATTACTATTGAGGATATTGCCGCAGTGTGCGGAATCAACCGCAGTTATTTTGGAAAAATATTTAAGAATTCCACGGGGCGTTCCCCCCAGGAGTTTTTAATGAATTACAGAATGGTGAAAGCCACGGAACTGTTAAAGCTGACCTCCCTTTCCATTGCAGATATCGGCTCTGCAGTTGGATATGAAAATCAGCTTCATTTTTCCCGTGCCTTTAAAAATGTATATGGCATTTCACCAAGAGAATGGCGAAACCAACATAAAATGTGACAAACTCATGCAACTTCACCTCTTTCTTCTAAATTTAGGGAAAAGGTGATTTCATCATCGCTTCCTTAGCTTTCGTATACTCAAAAACTGCTTTTATTACAAGAAATAAATTTTAATTTAATGTGTCTGGAAATATACCGTCACAATGGTATACTAATCTTAACACATCAAAAGGAGGTCTTATGCCATGCTGAAAATGGTGATCCGCATGGATGGTGATAAAATTAATATTGAAAAAAATACCGTCTGGAGGGAATATACAAGACAATTGACAACACGTTTATCCAAATGGGCTTTCCCCGCAGGGAAGATGCCTCCGGCTCCTTGGTATATCTGGACAATGGGCACGACAAAGATTACGGACGGTTTGGGAAAATTGTCAATACCCTGAAAAAGCAGGCATGGTTTATGGATAATGTAAAGGTCTGGCTTTTATGCGATAGTGATGATTCGGACAGTTCGGATGATTTTAACGTGGAAGATTTGCTAAGCCATTACAGACAAAAATTTCCCTGGATTGGAAACGGCGTCAATAAAATCGATGTTACCAATATCGGACGTCAGCATGATTTGACGGAATTGTTGAAGCCGACAGCGCCTATTGAGATAGACAGTTCCATTCTTCTTACAGAAAATACTGAGTCAGCCACAGAAAACGGACACTAAAATTCCCGCGCCTCATCAAACCACTGCTCCCATGCCGAAAAACATTCCACAAAAGACTATTTCAAATGAAATAATTCTTTTACCATACGAAACATTTCATCCTGTCTTTTCAATCCGTCATTGACAATACACGGAACTGCATTTTCTTCACATTCTGCTTTTATTTGTTTCGCAAACAAAATATCCCGTTCCATCCAGTTATGAAAAGCCTGTTGTTTGTCTGAACACCCTTCCAGAATATATGGAACCCATTCTCGCTCTTTATAATGTGATATCTGAAAATCTGGTGTTGGAATGATGGAAATGTATTCCTTTTTTTTGTATTTCACCATTACATTTGGAGTATATGCAGCCCCTTCGGTTACAATAAAATCAGCATCGATTTTATTCAAATATTCAAACACCAATTCTGATATTTCATCATAGATAAGAAATTCATCTTTACATTGTATCAATGGTTCTCTCATCCAAATTTCATCCGGTGTCATAGCTATACTTTTTTTGCATACAGGATATCCCTTTTCTGCCGCAGTATCGGTAAATTTATCTAAAAAATCATCAACCTTGAAATAATATGCACCATATGCCTTTGAAATTCGTTCAGCAACCGTACTCTTTCCGCTGCAAGGCGATCCCCCTATAAAAAGAACTCTTTTATTCATGCCTTTACCCCTCCTTCTCCTGAGAGCTTTCCTCCTCTATCGGCTCCCTGGTGCCATAACTGTCAATATAGCTGTTTACATCTTTTTTAAACTGCTCCCATGCGGAAGGGTATTCTACAAAATATTTAGGACAGTTTTTCCCCGTCACATCATAATGGCGGATGACATCCGAAGAATTTAAGCCGTAGCGCCCCATAAGCCACGCAGTAAGATGTACCAGTGTTTTGTATGTACTGTCGGTAAATTTCCCCGTCTCGTCGGGAATACAGCACTCAATGGAAATGGTATCGGAATTTCTGTCATTGGAGGCGTAGGCCACCTCATTGCAGGGCACGCACTGAATTAGCTCCCCCTCAATTCCAATGACAAAATGGCTGCTGACAGAAGTCTCCCCGGAGACAGAAAGCCCCTGGAAATAATCTCTGTTATTCTGGGCGCTGGTGCCTGGGTTTGCCGTATAGTGCACCACAATCCCATTCACTTTCTCAAGGGGAATCCCGGGCCTGGAATACTCATTTACATCTAAAAGCTGCACGTCATAATCCGGCGGCGTCTTTACCGTCTTAGGGGGAAGAATTACCTCTTTTACCGTAGGTTTCCCGCTTTTTTTCAACAGAATCCCCCGAACCTGGACTGCGGTGACAGCCAGTATCACAACAAGAAAAACCCCCAGAGTCAGTTTTAAAACAGCTTCCCTCTGGCGTTTTTTCCGCCGTTTCGCCCGGCGCAGCGCCCTTCGCTGTTCATATTCCAAATCTTCCTTCCTGTCGTCCGCACCCATATTCCTACATATCCCCCGGATTTTTCATATCTTTTAAAATGTCAAAACAGTCAAACGTCCTAAAATAATCTTCCGGTGTCTCCCTGCGGCGGATAAGCTTAAAACTTCCGTTCTCCTTTAATAAAATCTCCGCAGATTTCAATTTGCCGTTGTAGTTATACCCCATGGAAAACCCGTGGGCGCCGGTGTCGTGGATCACCAGCAGATCCCCCTTATCTACTTTGGGCAGCATCCTGTCAATGGCAAACTTATCGTTATTCTCACAGAGGGAGCCTGTCACGTCATACTTATGGTCACAGGGTGCGTTTTCCTTTCCCATAACCGTAATGTGATGGTATGCCCCATACATGGCGGGGCGCATTAAATTCACTGCGCAGGCGTCTGTTCCGATGTACTCTTTATAAGTGTGCTTTTCATGGATGGCTTTTGTCACCAGACAGCCGTAAGGCCCCATCATAAAACGCCCCATCTCTGTGTAAATGGCCACATCAGAAAGCCCGGCGGAAACTAAGATTTCCTCATAGACTTTCCGCACTCCCTCCCCAATCACCCGGATATCGTTTGGGGTTTTATCCTCCTCGTAGGGGATGCCCACCCCTCCGGAGAGGTTGATAAAGCGGATATCGCAGCCCGTCTCCTCCTTCAGTTCCACCACCAATTCAAACAAAGTCTTTGCCAGCATGGGATAATACTCGTTTGTCACCGTATTGCTGGCAAGAAAAGCGTGGACGCCAAAATATTTTGCACCTTTCTCTTTTAAAATTTTAAATCCTTCAAAGAGCTGGTCTTTTGTGAATCCATATTTGGAATCTCCGGGATTATCCATAATGCCGTTGCTCATCTGAAAAATTCCCCCGGGATTAAATCGGCAGCTAATCCTCTCCGGGATATGGCCGATGGTCTTCTCTAAAAATTCTATGTGGGTAAAGTCGTCCAAATTAATGGTTGCGCCGATTTTATCTGCAAAAACAAATTCTTCCGCCGGAGTGTCGTTGGAGGAAAACATAATCTCCTCCCCGGAAAACCCCAGGGCGTCAGATAACATAAGCTCCGTCATGGAAGAGCAGTCCACGCCGCATCCGTATTCTTTTAATATATTGATTAAAAAGGGATTTGCATTGGCTTTTACCGCATAATATTCCCGGAATCCCTTATTCCAGGCAAATGCCTCCTTCACTGCCCTGGCATTTTCCCGGATTCCCTTTTCGTCATAGAGATGAAAAGGGGTGGGGTAGGTTACCGTTATCTCATCCAACTTTTCTTTTGTAACAAAGGGTTGTTTTTTCACTTTAGTATCTCCTCTCTCTAGAAAAGAGGGTATGCCTTGGCATACCCTCTCTGGTATCAACTGGTTTTTAAGAGGGCCAGAAAACATCCCGGCCAATCTCATCTCC
The DNA here is from genome assembly GCF_003612565.1 of Roseburia sp. 1XD42-69. Classification (GTDB taxonomy): domain Bacteria; phylum Bacillota; class Clostridia; order Lachnospirales; family Lachnospiraceae; genus Roseburia_B. The sequence goes on from NZ_RAZG01000025.1 coordinate 11,950, forward strand.
AAGCTCTTCAATCACTTTTTTTGCCAGCTCTGCTTTACCCAAGTGGGTGATAATCACACAAACTTCTTTTGCCCCGTTATACCGTTTCCGCTTCATAACGGACACCTTTTCCCACTCTTCCGCATATGGCACGCCGGCTTTCATAAGGGCGTACATCACTTTTTCCTTGACATTTAAATCTGCCACCCGGCACAATTCTGTATCTGTCGCTGTTTTCATATCACACCAAAACCTATTCTGCCAAATTGCCCGCTTCCTCCCCATGCTCAACTCTGTGCATAGAGAATTTATCCATATCATACTGGCCTAAGTTGCCCACGATAGTCCGGGCATCCGCCTGCTCAATTAAAGCGTCTCTGTCCTTCTTTGAAAGCATCTGGTCTTTAAATGCACTGGGGCCGCCTACGCAGCCTCCCACACAGGCCATACCTTCGATAAAGTCCTCCGTCAGTTTTCCCGCTTTCAGCATAAGGAGAGCTTTCTTACACTCTGCCGCACCGTTAGCCTTGCACACCTTGGGATCACAGTCGTAATCTTTTTCCTTCATGTACTCCAACACTGCCGCTGTAACACCGCCGGAATTTCCAAAACGTTTTCCGTAGGTGGAAGACTCCTGGTAATTGTTATCTGCCGGAAGCAGTTCCACTCCTTTTGCCTTCATAATGGCGCGAACCTCGCTGTATGTTAAGGCATAATCCACATTCCCCTCAATGTTGTGGTCTTTCGCCTCGGATTTCTTTGCAATACATGGCCCGATAAATACGGTAACCGCATTGGGCTGTTTCGCTTTAATCATACGGGAAACTGCGCACATGGGGGATACTGCTGTGGAAACCTTGTCAAGTAGTTCCGGATAATGGTTTTTAATCATATTTACAAAACCGGGACAGCAGGATGTGGTCTTCTTCTCACCCTTCTGGTATGCCTCATACCACTCGTCTCCCTCTGCCTGGGTTGTCATATCCCCTCCAAGGCCGGCCTCAATCAAATCGTTAAACCCTACAAGTTTTGCCGCCTTTTTCCAGCTTTCCATCGTGATATCCTGACCAAACTGTCCCTCTGTGGCAGGAGCCAAAATGGCATAGACAGGTTTGTCGGATTTAATAGCTTCTATCACATCCACAATAAATGTTTTGGAACCAATGGCACCAAAAGGACATTTATGTATGCACAGGCCGCAGCGGATGCATTTCTTCTCATCAATGACAGAAATGCCGTTTTCGTCATATGTAATAGCGTTTACCGGACAATTATATTTACAGGGACGTTTCAATCCCGCAATAGCGTGGTATGGACATGCACTGGCGCACTTGCCGCACTCCTTACACTTGGATGCATCAATATGGGAACGCTTTTCCCCAATAGAAATGGCTCCGAATTTGCAGGCATTGATACACGCCTTTCCAATACAGTTCTGACAGTTATCCGTTACCACATAACTGGAAATGGGGCAGTCCTCACAGGCGGAACTGATAACCTGAATAATATTCCCGTCATCCACCGGCCCCGGGGCTTTTCCTTCTGCAAGGCGAACCCGCTGGCGGATAATTTCTCTCTCTTTGTAAATACAGCACCGAAACTGAGGCTTAGGGCCCGGAACCAGTTTTCCTGCAATATGTTCTTTCTCCTGGTCTAATGTTCCGGCAAATGCTAATTTAGCCACTTCATACAAAACTTCATGTTTAATTTTAATTACATTTTCGTCAGCGTACATGGTTCTCTCCTTTTTTCCTGATTTTATATGGCTCTGCTATTATAACATCATCATGTTTTTTTTTCAAGAGATGGCATGAACTTCCTTTTGCAACCTTTATCTAAAAATTGTATTGATAAATAAAATAAATATCTTCCTGCCCTGCCTGGATAAATCCACAGGACCGAGCGGTTTTTAAGGAGGGAAAATTGGAAGGCAGTATCCGAAGCCTTGCCCCAGTGCAAAAGGGACACTCATACAGCCAGTCAAGAAATGCCAAAAGCGCCTCTGCCATATATCCGTTCCGACGAAATTCCCTTGCCATGGCATACCCAAGCTCCACCATGCCGTCCTCCCCGGGCAGCCCCTTAGAGCCGATGATTCCAATGTTTTCCCCTGATTTTTTTACAATGCGCCAGTAAGTAAACCAGGGGTGAAGTTCCTTTGGCATTTTTTTCATTTTCGATATTTTGCTCCGAAACGCCCGCCGAATCACAGGGGAGAGCACCGATTCCGGGAAACAATCCTGCCCTTCCCCAAGCGCTTCCCACAATTCTTCCTCTGACATGGGAAAAAGCGTCAGCCTTTCGCACTCCACAACATCCGGCAGGGAAAAATTACTGCCCTGCAATATTCCTTATCTCCTGGAATAACTGAAGGTCATCGGCAGTAACCTTTAAATTGGACGCTATGGTATCTCCGTTTGCCTTTGTAATTTTTACCTCAATAATTGTTCCCTCGTCTATGGACGAAGCTGCTGCTGCCTGCAAAAACTTGGGAAATTTAGGATGGTTTGCAACAAATTTGTCCCATAAAGCTTTCATTTGAAATAGTGACGCTGGATTCATCATAATTTTTTCTCCTCTCGTTTTATCTAATAATAATTTAATTTTTTCTGCAGAGAAGGATTCCCAGTAATAAAAGCACTGGAAAAATCACCCCTGCCAAAACTCCCATTTTTAAGTTATCTCCCAATCTGCCTGCCACCACCCCAACCAAGGCAGGCCCTCCCGAACATCCCATATCTCCGCCCAAAGCCAAAAGTGCAAACATAGCCGTCCCCCCTTTCGGCAATGCTTTAGACGCCTTGCTGAAAGTTCCCGGCCACATAATCCCAACGGAAAGCCCGCAGAGGGCACAGGCAGTCAGGCTAAGCTTCGGATCAGGGAAAAGGGAAATCCCAAGGTAAGCCAAAATACACAGACAAGTGCTGTAAACCATAAAACGCTCCAAATGGATACCCTCGCCATATTTCCCGTAAAATAACCGGGATGAACCCATTAAGACTGCAAATGCCATAGGCCCGGCTAAATCCCCTGCCGTTTTGGAAATCCCAAGTCCCTTTTCCGCAAATGTGGATGCCCATTGACTTACCGCCTGCTCGCTTGCACCTGCACATACCATCATAACCAGCAAAATCCAGAATATTTTATGGCTTAAGAGTTCCTTCAGTGAAAGGCCGGCCTCCCCCTCCTCCATTAACGGGGCAATGGGGACTTTTGTAAAGGCAAATGCGTTTGCAATGGGAATCAGGGCCCATACAGCGGCAAGAATCTTCCATTTTTCAATTCCCACAGCATAAAAAAACAATGTTGATACCAATACCACCCCCGCATGTCCCCAGCAGTAAAAAGAGTGGAGCATGCTCATGGCCTTCTCCTTGTTTTGGGAAGGGCAGGCCTCCACCACCGGACTCACAAGAACCTCCAAAAGTCCCCCTCCAAGGGCATATATGATAACGGAAATTAAAATCCCGGCAAAGGGGGTGGGTAAGAGCTCCGGAAGAACCGTAAGAAAAATCAGCCCCGCCGCCGACAAAATGTGGGCAGCCACCATGGATATGCGGTATCCGATTTTATCTACAAACCCCACGGAAAGCAAATCAACCAAAAGCTGTATTCCAAAATTAAGCGTCACCAAAAGTGTAATCCTTGAAAGCGGAATATGATAGCTTCTCTGGAAAAATAAAAACAGCAGAGGCGTAAAGTTATTCACAACCGCCTGCACAATATATCCCACAAAACAGGCTGTAATTGTTTTATTATATTGATTTTTCTCTTTAAAATCCACTGGAAAACCCCTCTCTCGCAAGACAAAGCGTCCTGTCCAGCTGTTCTTTCGTGTGGGCAAGAGACAAAAACATAGCCTCAAACTGAGAAGGCGCAACATAGATTCCATGGGAAATCATATACCTTGCATATCGGGCAAAAGCCTGGGTGTCCGCTGTCTTTGCCCTGGCATAATCAAACACTTCCTCCCCGGTAAAGAAAATGCTTCCCAGGGATCCGATATGATTTACCTGACAGACTTTCCCAGACTGCGCCGTGATTTTTTCAATCTCCTGAAAAAATGCATCCGATGTTTCATTTAATTTTTGATAGTATTCCGGATGCTCCTTTAAAATGCAAAGCTGGGCAAACCCCGCCGCCATGGCCACAGGATTTCCGCTTAACGTCCCTGCCTGGTACACAGGCCCTAAGGGCGCCACCATCTCCATAATCTCCCTTTTTCCCCCGTATGCCCCCACAGGCATCCCGGCTCCTATAATTTTACCCATGGTTGTCAAATCCGGCAGGACATGGAAATATTCCTGGGCCCCCCCCGGTGCAAGGCGAAACCCTGTGATAACCTCATCAAAAATCAAAACTGCGTCGTACGCATCGCAGAGTTTCCGGAGGCCTTCTAAAAACCCTGGTTTGGGAAGGACAACCCCCATATTTCCCGCCACAGGCTCCACCACCACTGCTGCAATTTCCTCCCCCCGGCGTTTCATATGGTCTTTTACTTCCTCCAAATGGTTGTAAGGTGCCGTCAAGGTATCCCTGGTAACACTCCCCGGCACCCCGGCACTGTCCGGCACTCCCGCTGTCATAACACCGGAGCCCGCCGCCACCAAAAGCCCGTCGGAATGGCCATGGTAACAGCCGTCAAATTTTATGATTTTATCCCGCTTCGTATAGCCCCTTGCCGCCCGGATTGCACTCATCACCGCCTCCGTGCCGGAATTTACCATGCGCACCATCTCCACAGAAGGGACCATAGAGACGATTAATTTTGCCATCTCCACTTCTACTTCAGTGGATGCCCCGAAACTTAGCCCGTTTTTTGCCGCATTTACCACACTCTCATAGACTTTCGGATGATTATGGCCCAAAATCATAGGCCCCCAGGAACACACAAAGTCAATGTAAGAATTTCCGTCCTCATCCCACAAAACAGCCTTATCTCCTTTTTTTATAAAGGGCGGCGTACTCCCAATGGATTGAAATGCCCGCACGGGAGAATTCACCCCCCCTGGGATATATTTCTCCCCCTCCCTAAAAATTTCCTGCGACTTACCCATATTCCCTCCTGTACAAATTCATGTCCTTATTCTCATTAACCAATCAGTCCCCGCTCCATGCACTCTGCCAGCTCTTTTGCAAAGTAGGTGATATAAATATCTGTCCCTGCCCGGAAGGCACAGGCCGCCATTTCGCAGATGATGCGCTCCTCGGAAAGCCATCCCCTCTCTGCCGCGGCCTTTACCATGGCATACTCTCCGCTGACACTGTAGGACGCCACAGGCACATGGACACTATCTTTAATTTCCCGTATCAAATCTCCGTAAGCCATGGCGGGCTTGACCATCACAATGTCCGCCCCCTCCTTCACATCAAGGGCTGCTTCCCGCAAAGCCTCCCTTCTATTGTGAAAATCCATCTGGTATGTCTTCCTGTCCCCAAAAGCTGGGGCGCTGTCCGCCGCATCCCTAAAAGGGCCGTAAAAAGCAGAGGCAAATTTTACAGAGTAAGCCATAATTGGAGTATGGACAAACCCATTTGCATCCAATATCCGGCGGATACTTCCAACTCTGCCGTCCATCATGTCTGAGGGGGCTACCATGTCGGCGCCTGCCTGCACCTGGGACAAAGCTGTCTTTGCCAAAAGCTCCAGCGTTTTGTCATTGTCCACATCATCTCCCTTTAAAACTCCGCAGTGTCCATGGGAAGTGTACTCGCACATGCACACATCCCCGATAAGATACATCCCCGGCACCTGGCGCTTTGCCCGCTGAAAAGCTTTTTGCACAATCCCGTCCAAAGCATAAGCCATAGAGCCCAATTCATCTTTTCTATCTGGAATTCCAAAAAACATCACAGAATTCACCCCGGCATCCATAAGTTCCTCCAGCTTTTCCTCCATGCGGTCAATGCTGTAGCGGTATTGTCCCGGCATAGAAGGGATTTCCTCTTTGACATTTTCCCCCTCCGCCACAAACATAGGGTATACAAGGGAAGATTTATCTACCCTGGTTTCCCGCACCATTTTCCGTAAAGTTTCACTGCTTCTAAGACGCCTGGGGCGTATTGTCAACTCCATAATCTCCTCCATTCTGCGGCTTTTCCACCGCAGGCAATTCACCTGTTTTCTAAGATTACCTCCACCAAACCATCCACGGAAGCCTCCTTTGCCGTCACGCACTTCATCCCAAAATTCCGGGCTTCCCCTGCGGTTTTCTCCCCGATGCAGTATGCCGTCACAAGAGACAAATCTGCCTCCCCCGCCGCCGCTGCAAAGCCTTTTACAGTGGATGCGCTGGTAAACACCGCCTCCAACACTTCCCCCATTTTAATTTCCTCACCTAAATCTATAAGGGGATGCTTTGTAAATACCGTATCATAAAGGGGAATTTCTGTTACCCGGATGTCCCCTCTCCTTGACAGTTCCTGCATAAGCTCAGGCCCTGCCTCCTTTGCCCTGGGAAGCAAAATCCCGGCATTTTCTTTTGCCAAGTCCCGCAGTAAAATTCCAAGGGATTTTCCGTCATACACCTTGGGGACATACTCTGGAAAAAGCCCCCTCCCCCTTAACACCTGGGCTGTACCTTCGCCGATGGCAGCCAGTTTCACCCCGGATAAGCGGCGGATATCCATTTTTCTATCCTGCATGAACTGAAAAAAATATCCCGCCCCTGAGGGGGAGGTAAAAGCCAGAATGTCAAAAGAGGAAATCTTTAGTAAGGCTTCTTCTAATTCCCTGTTTTCCTCCCGGAAAACCGTGGATATCCCAGGCAGCTCAATAACCTCCGCACCAAGCTCCTTAAGTTTCTCCGAAAGTTCCCCGGTGCGTTCCTTTGGCCTGGTCAAAACAAACCTTCTCCCTGATAAGGGAAGATATTGTCTCCAGTTCAGCTTCTCCACACAGGCGCACACCTGCCCTGCCACAACCACTGCCGGAGCTTTTGCCCCTTCTGTTTTCACCTTCTCCGGAAGGGTTTTTAGGGTTCCAAAAACCTCCTTTTGCATTGCCGTAGTCCCAAGGCTCACAAGCGCCGCCGGGGTATTTTCCCCCAGCCCCCCTGAAAGCAGGCCCTGACAGATTTCCGGCAGGGCGGATACCCCCATAAGAAACACGAAAGTTCCCCCAGCCTCTGCCAATGCCTTAAAATCAATATCCAAAGGCATATTGCCTTTTTTATGGCCGGTTACGATATGAACCATAGAAGCCATGTCCCGGTGGGTAACCGGTATCCCCGCATAGGCCGGGACGGCAAGGGCGGAGGTTACTCCCGGAACGATTTCAAAAGGAATTCCTCTCTCCCTTAAATAGAAAGCCTCCTCACCACCTCTGCCGAAAAGAAAAGGGTCTCCCCCCTTTAACCTCACCACCTGTTTTCCCTCACGGGAGAGCTCTGCCAAGGTCTCGTTAATTTTCTCCTGGGGCATGGTATGCCTTCCTCCCCGCTTTCCCACGTCAACTGTCTTGGCTAAAGGGGGAATCAATGCAAGGATCCCTTTTCCCAAAAGGCTGTCATAGACCACTGCCTCTGCGGACTCTATCAATTTCTTTGCCTTTACTGTGAGAAGGGACACATCCCCCGGACCTGCCCCCACCAGAAACACTTTTCCTATCATATCGATTCCTCTCACCTACTGTAATTGGATTTCCTCCGCCAGGGTCCTTCCAGTTTCTTTTGCCTGAAACACATTTCCCTGCCGTTCCATAAAAAACTGTTCCCCGGTCTCTTCCCGGTAATAAAATCCCCTAAGCGTGAGCACATCCCCCTGTACTTTTGCGTAGGCCGCCACCGGGGAAGAACATCCCCCTCCAAGAGCCGCGACAAAGGCCCGCTCCGCCACAACAGCAAAGCATGTATCCCTGTGAAAATACCCCTGCAAAAATCCATAGTTTTCCCCTTTTCTCCCCTGGATGGCCAGGGCTCCCTGGCCTGCTGCAGGAAGCAATTCCTCCGGGGAAAAATAGCGGCTGATGCGGTTTTCTAACCCTAAGCGTTTTAACCCCGCCGCTGCCAGCACCAGGGCAGAGTATTCCCCTGAGTCTAACTTTCTTAACCTAGTCTCCACACTGCCTCTGACAGCCTTAACCTCCATACGGGGAAATAACTTTTTAAACTGCAGCCTGCGCCGTTCACTGGAACTTCCCACAGGCTTTGACGTGTCTAATTCCCGTACTCCCAGAGGAAGGACCAGAACATCCCTTGGGTCTTCCCTCTTGGAAAAACCAAGAATGGGCAGTTCCTCTTTCACCTCCATGGGCACATCCTTTGCGCTGTGCACCGACAGCTGGCTCTTTCCCTGGAGAAGCGCTTTGTCCAGCTCTTTTACAAAAAGCCCTTTTCCCCCGATCTGGGAAAGTTTTCTGTCCAGAATTTTATCCCCCGTGGTTTTCATGGTAAGAATGTGAGGTGAGATATCCCCGCAGTTTTCCCGGATAAAATCGTACACTTCCCGGGTCTGGGCCAGTGCCAGGGCGCTTTCCCTGCTCCCGATAACAATCTCTGTCATAAATCCATGTCCCTGAGCTTTGCCGCTATTTCGCTGACCTTTCCATGGTTTTCCCCCCCGGAAGCAATGCCGATAATCACATTTTCCTTCTTCACAACAGCGGGAAAATGAAAATTACATTTCTCCTTATCCGTTATCACGTTCACCAAAAGCTCCCTGTGCCTGCACTCCCTGAATATCCCCTCATTCACCTCACAGTCATCCGTAGCCGCCATCACAAAATCCACATCCTCGGAGATTGTTCCCTGGCGGTACACATCCTTTTCCACCGCCTTTATTCTTCCCCCTGATTTTTCAAATTCCCCCTGCTTAAATTTCTGAATCACTTCCTCCATCTTTGGCATAACCTCAGGGGCAATAATGGTAATTTCCGCCCCAAAGCGGAGCAATAGCTCCACACGCCTTGCGGCAATATTTCCAGCGCCGTAAACCAGCACTTTCCTGCCTGTTAAATCCAAAAAAACTGGGAAAAAATTATTGTCCATATTCTTCCTCCAATACCTGTAAAATTTTATTTAAACTTTCCGGTGACAGCTTATCCCGCAGGGAAAACAGCATATGCCGGATAACTTTCCCAGAGGAGTCCTCCACCGCCTCCCGCAAAAATTCCTGCTTCTCCTTTTCCTCTGCAAACCTGGAAACCCTAAGACGCCAGCTTACATCCTTTGCCGCATTAGAGCCGATTTTTTCTATGGCAGGGATTAAGTCCCTGGAAAAATACCAGTTGATATACTCCAAAACACCTTCCTCCAAAAGAGCGGAAGCCTTTTCATACTGCTCTTTCATCTCCTTTGAACGGGAATCAATGGAAAAATCATCAATATCAAAAAGTCTTACATGGGAGAGCTCCCCCACCTCCGGCTCAATATCCCTTGGCACCGCCAAGTCTACAAAACACATTGTTTTTTCCCCGCAGGCTTCCCTCGTCTTTTCCTTTGTAATGGTAACATTCGGGCTTGCCGTGGCAGAAAAAACAAAATCACAAAAAGGCAGATACCCGTAGCGTTCCCCATAATTAATCCTCTTACACCCCAGAGGGATTTCCACCACGCCGCTTTTATATTCCCGCACTGTCACTGTCACCTTTGCCCCGGCCTCTTTTAGCTTAAGGGCCGTAAGCTTTCCCATCATGCCGTTGCCGATAACCAGGCATGTTTTCCCCGAAATCTCATATCCCATAGCAAGAAGCTTCTCAATGGCAAGGCTTGGAGCCGAGTGGTTCCCCTTATCCAGAGGAATCTGGGCTTTTACCTTTTTTCCCGCAGTCACCGCCTGACGAAACAAAACCTCCAGCGCAGAATCTGCGGCGTAAATTTCCCTGGAAAGGGCCAGTGCATCCCCTACCTGGGTCAAAATCTGGTCTTCTCCCATAATTTTTGATTCCAGTCCCGCCGTGAGGAAAAACAGGTGGCGCAGGGCCTCTTCCCCGGATCTCTCCACAAAATAATTTAAATAAACATCTTTTTCCACCGTGTATATACGACATAAAAGCGAACACAAATCCAAGGGTTCGCTTTCTTTCGTAGTGCTGATATAAATTTCTGTCCGGTTGCAGGTAGAAAGAATCACACATCCTTCCACCCCCGGCTCCCTTTGGATAACCTCCATGGCTCTTAAGGCTGACTTTTTGGTAAATGCGTACCTTTCCCGTATCTTAACATTTGCCCGGGTGTGGTCAATCCCCGCCATCTGTATCCCAAGGTTTTCATTTTCCTGTAATATTCTGTCCATTTACTGTTTCACCTGAATATGAAATAAACCTTCAATTAAATAATGATTATATTTTTGTCAAGAATCTCTCCTCAAACTGGGAGGCAGACAAGGGTTTGCTGATGTAATATCCCTGGAGGAACTCCACGTTTCTCTCCCGCATACTCTCACAAACTTCCTCATCCTCAATCCCTTCCGCACAGACTTTTATTCCCAGAGAGTGACACAAGTCAATGATGTGGAGAAGGATATTTCTGTCCTTCACGCTGTTTTTAATGGAAGAGACATAGTGATGTTCCAGCTTAATCCAGTCTGTGGGCACATTTTTTAACACCTCAAAAGAGGAATACCCTGTGCCGAAATCGTCCAGCGCAAAGGCGATGCCGTTGCTGCGCAGGAAATTCACAAACTCAATGGCGCCGTCATAATTGCTGATTTTACAGCTCTCCGTAAGTTCCACAATAATGCTTCCCGGAGAAAGTTCCAGGCGCTTTAATTCATTGACAATAAAAGCCGCCAAGTCCGGCTGCTGCATCTGAACATAGGATACATTTACATTGACGCTCATATCCGGTTTGATCTTCTGCCATTTCTTTACCTGCATCAAAGCGGTGGTAATCACCCAGCGCCCTGCCTCCATAATCTGCCCTGTCTCCTCCAATATAGGAATAAACTGCTCCGGCCCATACCCCTCATAGTTGGGATGGTGCCAACGCAAAAGGGTTTCGCATCCGAATAGTTCTTTGTCCTCCCCTCGGAGCAGAGGCTGAAAATACAAATAAAAACCGTACATTCCGTCCCTGACGCACCTTCTTAATTCCTCCCTCATGCGGAACCGGGACTCCGTAGCCTTCATCTGGCTTCCGGAGGCAAACTCCAAAACTCCTCTTCCTGTCTCCTTTGCCATTTTAACCGCATGTTCCAGGGAATTTTTAATACTATCCGGCGTCATGCCGTTTTCCAGCATAATTGCCCCCCCGGAAAGGGTAAGATAAATCCGCTCCCCTGTGTCCACCTCAAAACCTTCCAGGCTTTTTTCCAACTGGTCAAAAAGCCTGTAGAGCTCCATTTTGCTGGTATGGGGATAAATTAGCGCAAACATATCTCCCCCGTACCGATACTGGCTGCTTCTCACCGGGGCGATATGCTCTAGCTTTTCCGCCACCGTCTTTAACACCTCATCCCCCACCGCATAGGAGTACATGGTATTGATTTTTCGGAAATGGTTTAAGCCCACCAGCATAATTCCCGTGGTGGTATTATGGCTGTTGCACAATTTCTGTACCCTGTCCGTAAACTCATATTTATCAAAAAGCCCTGTCTCTGCATCCACATGGGCCGTCTCTGTCTGAGGTGTAATAATTCCCACTAAAATCTTATCCTTGCCATTTTCATCCCGGCACAGATATGCGCTCTCCTCCACCTCCACATACTCACCCCAGCGGTTCTCCACCCGGTAAGCACATTGAAAATGTCTCTGCACACCGCCGTAAACCAATGCCAAGGCTTTCTGGTATTCCTCCCTGTCCTTAGGGTGAATCAGTGTGGCCCATTTCCGCATACCCTGATAGGTATATTCCCCCTCCAGCTCAAATTCGTCCACCGCTATGGTAGACCATCTTGTCATATGGTTCACTTCATTTTCAATGAAGAGGAAGGAATCGGAAATCTCACACCATGCCCGGAAAAGAAGGCTTTCATAGCTTAAGGCATCCATTTTGTGAATCCAGTCCCAGTCCTCCCCGCTGCGGGTAGCAATCCACTCTAAATGCATCTGCTCCTTGGCATGGTACATCTTTTTATCCGCCCTGTCAAAAGCGTCAAAGAGATTTGCATCCATAACAGGGTCATACTCCACAGTCCCCACTGCAAATTCCAGGGGATACTGGCTGTCTGACCCGGCCTCTGTATTGTACTTTTTTATTTCGTCAAAAATACTGTCCATCTCCTCCTGGGTTTTGGAGAGGTTTAACACAGCAAATTCATCTCCCCCAATGCGGTATATCCTGGCATCACTGGGCATACATTTTTTCAGCATGTCCCCGCATCCCTTTATCAATGCATCCCCTGCCACATGGCCGCAGCTGTCATTCATCTTTTTTAAATTATTGATATCCACCATGCTGCAGAACACGCCGTTTAACTCATGGTGCCGGAAAAGATGGGTCAAATCCCTCTCGTAGGCATTCCGGTTCATCAGGCCGGAAAAATGGTCCACATACACAGACTTTGCCAAAATCTGGGTAAAGTAATCTTCTATGTCATAGAGAATCTGATCCTCCGTCTCCGTCTTTTCAAAAGTCCAGGGGCGCACCTGGGCCTGAATCTGTATTTCCTCCCCCAAAACAGGCAGAGGAGACGCAAACAACTGCTCCAAAAATGCAGCGCTCCTATCCGCCGCCTGCCTGCTCCCTGCAAAAAACACAAGCTCGTTGTCGTCCAGTGCATAGGTATTGTGCCGGAAAGTACTGTAAATCTTGTTGCTAATAGTCCTTAGGCAGGCCTTTCCCGTCTGGCTGCCATAGCCCTCCCGTATCATATCCATATTGGAGACGGTAAAAAGAATTACATGAAACTTTTCCCTGGTGTAGATATTTTCGTGAATCATTTTTAAGAAAGCCGCCTCATTAAATGTTCCCGTGTCAACATCAAATAAATCCTCTGGGTTCTCCCGGATTAAAAAAATGCTAAGGGCGATAATTGTGACCCACATACCGGATATCAGCAAAGCCGGATTGATTAACTGTATCACAATGCCCGCCAGAATCAGCCCCAGAGCGATAAAAAGAAGTTCTTTCTTCTCCTTGTCAATCTTTTCCCTGTATCTCACACATAAAACCGCCGCCAGGCAGATATAGTAAAACCCGCAGACATAGCATGTCCACACCGGAATCCCGGTGGAATAGCTTCCCGCTTCCGTATCCACATAGGTAATGGGCGCAAACACAATGAGTAACAGGGCAATCCCCAGGGGAATATTGGCAAAATATTTTACGGAAGCATTCTTCTGCCCCCCCATATCCAAAAGCACCACCACATATAAGAGTAAAAGCCACAGCCCCGCTGTCATAGAGCCGATATACATAATATGCGCTCCCCGGTTGATAAACACTGGCAGCGCATCCCGGTGATTTACCGTATACACCGTCACCATGTCAAACACCAGATTTGCCGCCACCAATGCCAAAAACAGCCGGAATATTCTCACATTCCTTGTATTTAAGGCCCTGTTTTTACAGCAGGACACTAAAAGCAACAGAATCACACACAAGCAAGCTATCTGCATCTTCACCATGTACACTATTCTTCCTCCAAAATCTCCTATAGTAAAAATTGTATGAGCCGCACCAGAGGCGCGGCTCAAAATTCCCCTTATATTTAATATTACCTGATTTTGAAAAAATTGGCAACCGTATATTATAACCAAATTTCTGGAGCTACGCCGTAATGCTGTTTCCAGTATAGAGCTGGTAATATTTCCCTTTTTCCTCCAAAAGCTCCTCATGAGTCCCTTTCTCAATAATCCTCCCCTGCTCCAACACTACAATGCAGTCGCTGTTTTTTACTGTGGAAAGCCTGTGGGCAATGACAAAGGTAGTCCTGCCCTTCATAAGTTTATCCATACCGTCCTGCACAATTTTTTCTGTTCTTGTATCGATGGAAGATGTGGCCTCATCCAAAATCAGCACAGGAGGGTCTGCAACTGCCGCCCTGGCAATGGCTAAAAGCTGTCTCTGGCCCTGGCTTAAGTTGGCGCCGTCCCCGTGGAGAATGGTCTCATACCCCTGGGGCAATTGCCGGATAAATCTGTCTGCATTGGCCAGCTTTGCCGCTGCAATTACCTCCTCGTCTGTGGCATCCAATCTTCCGTAGCGAATATTTTCCATCACCGTATTGGTAAAAAGATGGGTATCCTGCAAAACCATCCCCAGAGAACGGCGCAGATCATCTTTTTTAATCTTGTTAATATTAATGCCGTCGTAACGGATTTTTCCGTCCTGGATATCATAAAAACGGTTAATCAGATTGGTGATGGTGGTTTTCCCCGCCCCGGTGGAGCCAACAAAGGCAATTTTCTGTCCCGGTTTGGCATAGAGCCTGATATCGTGAAGCACAATTTTTTCATCGATATACCCAAAATCCACACCGTTAAACACCACATCTCCCTGAAGCCTGATGTAATCGGTGGTATTGCTGTCCTTGTGGTAATGTTTCCACGCCCAAAGGCCGGTACGCTCGTTGGATTCTATAAGTTTTCCCTTTTCTTCCTTGGCATTTACCAGGGTCACATAGCCCTCATCCTTCTCCGGCTCCTCCGCAATCAAACGGTATACCCGGTCAGCTCCCGCTAAAGCCATAATAATACTGTTAAACTGCTGGCTCACCTGATTGATCGGCATATTGAAACTTCTGTTAAAGGCCAGAAAACTTGCAAGGCCCCCGATGGTAAGGCCCGTTAATCCGTTTAATGCCAAAATCCCCCCCACAATGGCGCAAATAACATAACTGATATTTCCAATCTGGGCGTTTACCGGCATTAAAATATTGGCAAATTTGTTTGCCTGGTAGGCGCTGTCAAAGAGCTCGTCGTTTAATTCCTTAAACTTTTTCTTGCTCTCCTCCTCGTGGCAGAACACTTTTACCACCTTCTGCCCCTCCATCATCTCCTCAATGTAGCCGTTGACAATTCCGATATCCTTCTGCTGCTTCATAAAATAACTGCCGCTTCTCATGGCAAGGGACTTTGTGACAAAGAGCATCAGCGCCACCATAACAAGAGTAATCACCGTAAGGGGCACGTTTAAGGCAAACATGCTGATTAATACACTTACTATGGTTATGGTGCTGGATAAAATCTGGGGAAGACTCTGGCTTATCATCTGACGCAGGGTATCAATATCATTGGTATAGGCGGACATAATGGTCCCGTGGGGATGGGTATCAAAATATTTAATCGGCAGCTTCTCCATATGATGGAACATGTCATCCCGAAGCCGTCTTAAGGTTCCCTGGCTGATATACATCATAAGCATGCTTTGGGCCAGGGCCGCCAAAACCCCGATAAAATAAAATCCCGCCACCCTTAAAATGGCAAAAAACAGATTGGAAAAATCAGGGTTATCACTGCCGATTAAAGGCAGTATATAAGAATCTATCAGGGTTTTTGTAAAAAGCGTCCCCTGTACATTGGCCAGCACACTGACAAAAATACACACTACCACCACAATACAGGCAAAAAGATATTGTTTTGCCACATAAGACAAAAGCCATTTAAAAACTTTTCCCGGATTTTCCAGTTTTGGCCTCGGCCTGCCCATGGCTCCTTTTTTCATTCCTGGTCCCGGCATGTTACATTCCCCCTTTCTCGTCAAAGTCACCGCTGCCGCCCATCTGGGACTCAAATACCTCCCGGTAAATATCATCCCCGCTAAGAAGTTCTTCATGGGTGCCAAAGCCGTGAATCATTCCGTTATCCATCACTATAATTCTGTCTGCGTTCTGGACACTGGAAATCCTCTGGGCAATAATCAGTTTCGTAGTCCCAGGAATCTCCTGTGCAAAAGCTTTCCTAATTTTTGCATCCGTTGCAGTGTCCACCGCACTGGTGCTGTCGTCTAAAATCAGCACCTTGGGCTTTTTCAAAAGTGCCCTTGCAATACAGAGCCGCTGCTTCTGCCCGCCGGAGACATTAGAGCCCCCCTGCTCAATATATGTGTTATATTTTTCCGGCATCTTCTCAATAAACTCGTCGGCACAGGCCAGACGGCAGGCCCGGATACACTCCTCCTCGCTGGCATTTTCATCCCCCCAGCGGAGATTTTCCAGTATGGTGCCGGAAAACAGCACATTTTTCTGAAGCACCACCGCAACTTCATTTCTAAGGGTCTCCAAATCGTAAGTCCGAACGTCTTTGCCCCCCACTTTTACGGTTCCCTCCGTGGTATCGTAAAGACGGCTGATCAGGTTCACAAGGCTTGTCTTGGAGCTTCCTGTTCCCCCAATAATGCCGATGGTCTCCCCGGAATCAATATGGATATTGATATGTTTCAGCACCGGGTCTCCCTCATTTTTATGGTAGTCAAAACTCACATTCTCAAAATCAATACTGCCGGACTCCACTTTATCATCCGGGCTTTTTGGATTGACCAAATCCGGCTCCTCCTCAAGGACTTCTGTGATACGCTGGGCGCTTGCCATACTGAGAGTAATCATGACAAACACCATGGAGAGCATCATCAGGCTCATCAGAATATTCATGCAGTAGGTCAAAAGGCTCATCAGCTCCCCTGTGGTAAGGCTCTCCGCCACAATCATATGGGCCCCCAGCCAGCTGATGCCAAGAATACAGCCATAGACGGTAAACTGCATCAAAGGCATGGTGAGGATTACCACAGACTCCGCTTTAATAAACATTTTATACAGATTATGGTTTGCCCCGTGGAAACGCTTAATCTCATAATCCTCCCTCACAAAGGCTTTGGCTACCCGAATTCCCGTAATATTCTCCTGGACGCTGGCGTTTAAGTCGTCATACTTGCGGAATACCTGGTCAAAGTACTTCATGCCCCTTTTGCAGATGAGAAACAGCACCAGCGCCAAAAATATCACAGCTAAAAGATAAATGCTGGCAATTTTTACGTTGATAAAAAATGCCATGGCAAGGGCACAGATCATGCTGGAAGGGGCCCTTGTGCACATGCGCAGTATCATCTGGTAGGCGTTTTGCAGATTTGTCACATCTGTTGTCATTCTGGTGACAAGCCCCGCCGTACTGTACTTGTCAATGTTGGAAAAGGAAAATCTCTGAATATTTTCATACATGGCTTCCCTTAAGTTTCTGGCAAATCCGGCGGAAGCCCTGGCTCCATATTTTCCTCCCATAATCCCTGCAAACAGTCCTATGGCAGCCACAACCACCATAATTCCACCCACTTTATAAATATGGGAAATATCACCTGCCTGCACCCCTGCGTCCACAATGGACGCCATCAAAAGTGGGATCAATGTCTCCATGAAAACCTCCAAAAGCATATAAACCGGGGTCTTAATGGAATCGCTTTTAAATTCTTTAATCTGTGCTCCAAGTGTCTTTAGCATCCTTATCATCTCCATAAAAAAATTAGCTGCCAGATGAAAAGTGTCAATTTTTACCTGGCAACTAACATTGTACTCGAATAAATTTTTTATATCAAGCAGAAATATTTTATTTAATAGATTTTTTAGATTTTCTTTATCCTATCTCACGGCGGAGGCAATTATTTCCGCCTTTCCCTCCAGCTTCACGGCGCCGAATTCCGCCGGGAGAATCAGGTGGTCTCCCTTTTTAACTTTTGTGCCGTTTAACACTGCCTCCCCTTCTGTCACACTGATATTGAGGAAAGGATGGCTCTGCTCAAATGTCATCTCCCCCTCCAAATCCAGCTTGTAATCTTCCCCCAATGTAATATCCGCATACTTTAAATCTCCAGATGCAGCAGATGTATCATCGCTTCCCTCGTCTGAGGCGTCATCACTTGCCCCGCTCTCCGTGCCTGCTGCCGCGCTCTGTTTGTCTGCGCTGCTTGTGCTGCTGTCTTTTGTGTCATCTCCGCCTCCGCAGCCTGTTGCTGCAAAGGCCATTACAGATACCATCATAAGTGCTGCTGCTCTTCTCAGTTTCATACTTTTTTCCTCCTGAATAAATTATTTGCTGTTTCTGTTAAATGCTCGTTTCATTTAACTTAATTTAATTATAACTATTAACCTCAAATTTGTATCAATCTTTCTTGCTATAAATCATATATTCTTGATGTGTTTCGTCTTTTTGTATATTTTTTACAATTATATAAGTGCAAATTGTGCATTTTATATATGGTACTTTTCGTTTTTTTCCTTTAGAATGGAAATAGAATAACTATTTAAGTTGTATTTAGCTTAATCTGAAATATTTAAAGAAAAGGAGAACAAACCTATGGGATATTTGGAAAACTACGAAAAATGGTGCAGCGATACTTACTTTGACGAGAAGACAAGGGAAGAATTAAAGGCATTAAAAGGAAATGATGCGGAAATTGAGGACAGGTTTTACCGCCAGCTTGAATTTGGAACCGGAGGATTACGTGGGGTTATCGGAGCCGGAACCAACCGCATGAATATCTACACGGTACGTCAGGCCACCCAGGGACTTGCAAACTACATCCTCTCCCAAAACGGGCAGGAGAAAGGCGTGGCAATCGCCTTTGACTCCAGAATTATGTCCCCGGAATTTGCAAAAGAAGCAGCCCTGTGTCTAAACGCCAACGGAATCAAAGCTTACTTATTTGAGAGCCTGCGCCCCACACCGGAGCTTTCCTTTGCTGTACGGCAGCTTGGATGCATTGCGGGCATCGTAATCACCGCAAGCCACAACCCCAGGGAATACAACGGTTACAAAGTTTACTGGGAGGACGGCGCCCAGATTACGCCCCCCCATGACAAAAACATTTTAGCGGAAGTGGCAAAAGTTACGGAATTTTCCATGGTAAAGACTATGGAGGAAAAAGAGGCCAGGGAGAAAGGTTTCCTTGCCGCTATCGGCCCTGAAATTGACGACTTGTATATGGAAGAATTAAAGAAACAGTCCATCCATCCGGAAGTGATAAGGGATATGGCAAAGGACATAAAAATTGTCTACACCCCCTCCACGGCACAGGCAATCTTCCGGTGCGCCGGGTGTTAAAGGAGCTGGGATTTGAAAATGTCTATGTGGTTCCCGAACAGGAAAAACCCGACGGCAATTTCCCCACGGTGGCATACCCCAATCCCGAATCCCCAAAAGCCTTTGAGCTGGCACTGAAACTGGCAAAAGAAAAAGATGCGGATATCGTTCTTGCCACTGACCCGGATGCAGACCGCCTGGGGGTTTACTGCAAGGATACAAAATCCGGGGAATATGTCACCTTTACGGGAAATATGTCCGGTATGCTCATTGCCGAATACATTTTAAGGGAGAGAACCTCCACAAATACCATGCCGGAAAATCCCGCTTTGGTTGAGACTATTGTCACAACGGACATGGCAAAAGCCATTGCAAAAGCCTACGGCGTGACCCTGATTGAAGTCCTCACCGGATTTAAGTATATCGGGGAGCAGATTAAGTGGTTTGAGGAAACAGGAAACCACAACTATGTTTTTGGTTTGGAGGAGAGCTACGGATGCCTGGCAGGAACCTACGCCAGGGACAAAGACGCCTGCGTGGCGGTTATGATGCTCTGCGAGGTGGCATCCTGGTACAAAGCAAAAAATATGACCCTGTGGGATGCTATGCTTCAAATGTATGAAAAATACGGATACTACAAAGAGGGCTTAGAGACCATGACCTTAAAGGGCAAAGACGGGGCAAAACAGATTAACAACATGATGACGAAAATGCGGGAAAATCCCCCGAAAGAGCTGGCAGGGCTTAAGGTTCTTGCGGTGAGGGATTACAAAGAAGACACACGGAAAGATTTATCCACAGGAGAAATGACAAAAACCGGGCTTCCCAGCTCCAATGTGCTTTACTACGAACTTTCCAACAATTCCTGGTGCTGTGTGCGCCCCTCAGGGACGGAACCAAAGATCAAATTCTACTTTGGGGTAGTGGGAGAAAATTTACAGGACGGCGAAGCCAAGTTAAACGCCTTAAACCGCGCTATGCTGGAGTATGCAGAAGGAGGAAAGTAAATGAATTTTACCCAGGTATTTAAGGCATCTGCCTCCGGTAAAATGGTGGCAAACTATACCATAGATCCTGAAATACTGCTTCCAAACAAATATGAATCAAGGGATACAAAAGAAAACGCCCTCCTCTCCCTGTTAGGGGGGGAGCGTGCAAAGCGAACAGCTCTTTTCCGTTTCTTTTACCCCCATGGCAGGGACATATCTGCTTTTGTACACCACAGAAGGTGCCGGCATCTTAAAAACCCCGGAAATACCTGGAGGAATTGCCCTCTCCCAAAACAGTGTTCTATTGTGGGACTGTCAAAAACCCTTTGCCCTCACCACATCCATGGTACCCTGGAACTTTTTTCTCTTTTTCCTGAAAGGGGAACAAATGGAAATCTATGTGGAAATCGGCAAAAGCAAACGGGAATACAGCCATGACTTATCCCAGTATTCCCCCCTTCACCAGCATTTCCGCTCCCTTTTGGGGATACCTGAGCGCTACTCTTTTTCCGATGCCCTTAAGATGAACCAGCTTCTCACCAATATTTTAACAGATATATCCCTCCCACTTGTGCCAAAAGAGAATACAAGAGATGCAAATATCCCCTCCTATCTCTACGAGCTTAAGGACCGCCTGGACCATCATTTTGCGGAGAGCTTTTCCTTAGCCCAGTACGAAGAACAGTTTTCCATTAACAAGTACCGCATCTGCCGGGATTTTTCCCGCTATTTCCACTCTTCCCCCCTGGCCTACTTAACCCAGGTGCGGCTGAATAAGGCAAAAGAAATGCTGCTTACCACAGATTTAAATATCTATGAAATAAGCAGCTATGTAGGATATGAGAACGTAAACCACTTTATCTCCCTGTTTCGGAAATATAACGGAACTACCCCCAACGCCTTTAAACAAAAGGCACTGGGAAACCAATCTGTCCCACACTCTCCTGAGGAATAAACTTTCCGGCTATGACACACATGCCGGAATAGTATTCCGGGTTCTCAATTTTCCGTGTGAGAATATGAACCGCCCGCCTTGCCATCCTTTTCACATTAATCTCATAGGTGGTAATCCCAATCTCCGGCATCTGCATATCCCGGAAATGGTCAAATCCAGCCACAGAGACATCCTCCGGCACCTTGTATCCTGCCTCCCGCAATTTGCGCACCATAAGGTTTGCGCTAAGATCACAGTTGCAGAAAAAAGCCGTGGGCATATTCTCTTTGGGAAGGGTGAAATACTCCTCATAGTCCACCTTTCCCGTTTTCCTTTCCCGATCCTCCAAAACCCATTCCGGGTTCAGCTCTATCCCATGTTCCATTAAGGATTTTAAATACCCGAAATACCGGTCGTCAATGCTTGCGGTGGCAAGCCTTGTCCCCACAAATCCAATCTTTCTATGTCCCATCTCAAAGAGGTAATTGGTCACGGTGTAAGCTCCCACCATATTGTTGGAAACCACAGAGTCCATCTCCCCTTCTACGTCAAAACTGTCCAGGCTCACCAAAGGCTTTTTTGAGACTGTTTTCAGATAATTCACATATTTCCGATCAAAAGAACCCATAATTACCAAACCGTCCGCCTTATTTTCAGAGAGAACCTTGGGCATGGCGCACTCTTCCTCATCCTTATAACCGATAACCTCTAACAAGGTAAAACAGCTTTTTCGCACTGCATTCCTGGAAACTTCCTGGTACAAAGACCAGTAAAAAGACTGGTTATCCGCCAAAAAGCGTTCCGCCACAATAATCCCCAGAGTGTAGCTTTTTTGCATCTTTTCGCTCTTCTCCTGGACGGTACGGACATACCCCAGCTCATCCGCTACCTTTTTTATTTTTTCCCTCATCTCATCGCTAACGCCTTTTTGCCCTGACAGTGCCTTGGAGACCGTCACCACACTGACCCCAAGGCGTCCTGCTATGTCAGCCATTTTAATCGTTTTTGCCATATACACTCCTTTTGTTCCTAAACTGCCAGAACCTCTATGAGTTTTGCCTGATAATCTCCCCAAAGGGCGGGAACCAAAAGCCCTGCATGCATCAGCACATTTCCTGTATACCGCTTTCCGTCCACCTCGTACACCGTATCCTCCGAAAGCCCTTGGAGATAAATTTTCCTGCTGTGGATATTGGGTTCGGCCATCACCTGCACAAAGGTAATCAATGCCTGCTTTTTATCCTTGGATACCACCTGATAGCAGTCGTAAATATGATTCTCCCGGTAGGAAGCCAGACGGTAATAATCTCCTGCATTTATCAGAGGATAATATTTTTTAAAGGTTTCAACCTGCCCCGGAATCTGCTCCCTGTCCTCCTCAGAGATTTTCGTAATATCCAGCTCGTAGCCAAATGTCCCTGCCATCGCCACGATTCCCCTGGTCTCAAAGGGAGTCACTCTCCCCGTAATGTGGTTGGGGCAGTCGGACACATGGGCTCCAATCACGGAAAGGGGATAGATAAGCTGGGTCCCCTCCTGAATCATCAGCCGCTCCACAGCATCCGTATCGTCGGAGCACCAAATCTGAGGGCTGTAGTAGAGCATTCCCGGGTCAAACCTGGCCCCTCCCCCGGAGCAGTTTTCCAGAAGAAGATTGGGGAACTCCCTTATCAGCCTTTCCTGAAGCTCATACAACCCCAGGACATGGCGATGGTAAACCTCCCCCTGCCTGTCCTCTGGCAGATAGGAACTTCCCGCATCCGCCAGGGGACGGTTCATATCCCATTTTACATAGCTGATGTGGGCGCTTCTCAATATGGATGCCACAGATTCATACACATACTCCAAAACCTCCGGCCTGGAAAAATCCAGTACAAGCTGTTCCCTGGCAAGTCCGGGAGCCCGGCCTGTAAACTGCAGGGCCCACTCGGGATGTTTGCAGTAAAGTTCCGAATCCGGGGAAATCATCTCCGGCTCAAACCAGATGCCAAACTCCATGCCCAGCTCCCTGACATGTTCCACCAGATTTTCCAGCCCGCCCCTTATCTTATTCTCATTTACCTGCCAGTCCCCCAGGCTGCTGTTGTCGGAATTCCTGTGTCCAAACCACCCGTCGTCCATCACCAGCATTTCAATCCCCGCCTTGGATGCCTCCTTTGCAATATCTAAAAGCTTCTCCTCGTCAAACTCAAAATAGGTGGCCTCCCAGTTATTGATAAGAACCGGCCTCTTTTTATCCTTCCAGGGACTGCGGATTAAATGGTTTCTGTACAGGTCATGGTAAGTCCTTGTCATTTTCCCAAGCCCCTCCCCGGAATACACAAGAATCACCTCCGGGGCTGTAAACTCCTTCCCCGGCTCTAATTTCCAGGTGAAATGCTCCGGATGGATGCCCATAGACGCCCGGACATTTCCAAACTGATTCGTCTGGGCCTTTCCCACAAAATTCCCGGAGTACACAAAGTGAAAACCGTAAACCTCCCCGTTTGTCTGGGTGCAGCCCTTCGTGGTCAGGGCAAAAAAGGGATGTTCCTGATGCCCGGACTCTCCCCGCAGGGATTCAATATAGGTTCCTGCATGTCCCACAGGAACCGTCTCCATATTCCGCTCCCTTGCCCAGGAACCGAAAAGGGATAAAAATTCAAAATCCTTATCCTCCATATCCACACTGGCGGACAAAACTTTTTTCAGGTAAAGGGGCTCGCTTCCCTCGTTCACCAGCCTAACGCTTCTTGCAATGGCGTCCGTATCCGAAAAAGCCGTATAGCTTAAAATCACTTTCAATCCCAGGACGTCATCTCTCATGGTAATCTCCGCCGTGTCGCAATTATCCCCCCAGGTAGCGGGAAGCCCCTTAAGTTCCTTTTTCCCGGAAAAAATCTCATGGCTTACATAGGACAATTCCGCTCCCTCCTGCCCATTGCAGGAAACCACAAGGGCACTCTCCCTGTAATCCCCCAGCCCTCCGCAGGGATATTCCATGGGGAAACTGTCAAAAAAAGTCACTTTTTCCCTGAGGTTTTCAGAGGGAACAAATGGATTTTCCTCTGTGCGCATCAGATAAGAAAGATTTGTGTCATTCAATTTTTTCCCATAGTATACATGGCCCAGATAATTGTTGTCTGCAATTCCCATCACATAACTGCTGTCCGGAGTATCCAATTTAATAATTTTTGTTGTTTCATCAAATGTAATCAAAGCTTCTCCTTTCGATTCCCTGTTTTCTTTATAAAAATAAAGATTATAAGAATCTTACAATTTCCCACTAAATTTTAGGTTAATTATAGTATTATTTAGCTAAAAAGTCAACGGGTTTAATCCTGTTATCTTGGCAAATTGCAGCCAAAATATTTGCTGCAACCTCTTTCTAATCTTGAAAAGGAATGCAAACTATGATAAAATTAGGAAAATGTTTATAAAATTGAAAAGCCTTTTTGCGTATTTGGGCAAAAGTCCTGCAGATGAAAGAACCGTGAATAACAAATACAAAAGGAATACATATTATGAATGAAAAATTGCAGTATATTATTGATAATCTTGATTTAATAAGGCAGCTATATAACAAGGAAATGATTATCTCTGTTTTGGATAAAGATCACATTGTGCAAGGTTTTTCCCTGCCGGAAGGAATACCCCCGCAGATGGAGGTTGGTTCCGTATTTGAAGATCCAAGCGGGGTTTTTGATGAAGTTATTGCCAAAGGAATTACAAAACACAATTATCTTCCCAAAGAGGTTATGGGTTTTCCTATCGAAGGAAATTTAGTTCCTGTTAAAGATGACGGACAGGTGATAGGCTGTGTCATATGCTCGTATTCCGTGGAGGGCAAAGAAAAGGTAAAGGATATTGCCGAAAAGTTTCAGACTTCAATACAGGAAATTGACAGTTCCATCCAGAATGTCATTAACGGAATTGAAGTTTTATTTCATATGCTGACGGATATGAATAAAATGACTTCTGAAGTAGAACAGGATGTCAATGAAGCAGCAGGTGTTGTAAATAAAATCAGCAATAATGCGTCGCATTCCAATATACTTGCGCTGAATGCATCGATTGAGGCAGCACGGAGCGGAGAAGCCGGAAAAGGATTTTCTGTTGTCGCTACAGAGATGGGGAAACTTGCAAAGGACAGCGGCAGCTCCGCAGCCGAGATAAAGGCAACTCTGTCCGCCATTGTCAATCATCTGGAATCCATCATGAATTCCATTACAGAAGCAAATGATATGGCAAAAAGCTATATGGACAATATAAGTTCCATCAAAACCGTGCTGGAACAGACAATTTCCATTGCAGGTGAACTGCAGAATGATGTAATCCTGTAATCCGCTGACAACAGGTCAATGTTTTTTATTCATTTTTTCCCTACAAACTGAATCATCTTCTCCCGGATATCCTCCATCCTCTGTTCTGCCTTTGGATTTTTATAAGCAACCCTGTCCACCAGGCGGTTGATATAGTCATGCTCCCTCACATAGGCAAAACTCTGGGGAAGATTTAAATCAAACATATAACCGATATAGGAAACCCACATGTCCAAATGGGTTTCCCTTTTAGAATTTAACAGGGGCCTCCCATCCATAAATGTCTCATAAGCATAATCCGAAACTTCTTCCGCCTCCAATTCCTCCATGGTCACATCCAGCATAGTTTCCATGCTCTCAATGAGCTTCGTGTGAAAATTGTCCAGTTTATCCCCATCCCTTATAATTTTTGTAAAGAGAAGTTCCTCATCCTTAAGGTTTTCGTCCACCAAAAATACCCCGTGATTCTTAATGCTCTCATAAATAATGGCATCATACTCCTTGGTTTCAATAAAATCCCTCAAATGCCTCTGGTCAAACAATACCATCAGGCTGCACTTTGCATGGGGTATCACAGAATCGTCAAAACTGTTTGTAAGCCTAAGCTGCTCAAATCTTCCGATATCATGCAAAAGCCCGATAAGCTCTGCCAGCTTTCTTTTTTCCTCCGGCAGATCCATCCCCTTTGCCAAAATGCCGCATATCTCCATAACCCGGTAAGTATGGGTGATTTTCAGATTAATTTTCGGGTCGTTTTCGTCATAAGCTGAAATATAGTTTTTAAACTGCCCAAGGGCATGTTCCAAATTTATTTTTGAATCCATTTTGTGTCCTTTCTAATGTATGATCCAATATCCTTTTCTGTCAGATCCTGCACGGCTAATCCTGCCTTTTTCCCGCAATTCCTTTATAATACGGCTGATTTTCCTGGTGCTGAATCCGGCTCATCCCGGAACCAAGCTGTTCTACTTACCCTGCATCTTTAAATGCACGTATTAACTCCCGTTTTCTTGGCATACTTCTGGAGCTAAAAAATTATCCCCTTTAACATCTCCTACTATATTAATATATGAATTAATTTTTGTCTAGTATACCTTTGATTCCATATCCATTTTTCTGTCCCTTTTGTATCTTTTTCA
This sequence comes from Roseburia sp. 1XD42-69, assembly GCF_003612565.1. Classification (GTDB taxonomy): domain Bacteria; phylum Bacillota; class Clostridia; order Lachnospirales; family Lachnospiraceae; genus Roseburia_B. Next base: position 38,181 of record NZ_RAZG01000025.1, read on the forward strand.
AAAAGACTTGACATTTATATCGTCTCCTGATATACTCTTAATACGATATATCGCTAATCGATATATCGGAATCTAATATATGTCAGACAGAATTCTGAAAAATCAAAGGGAGGAAACTATGAGCGACAAACCTGCATTAACGGAAGCAGTGTATTACATTCTATTGTCCCTGTGCTCCCCCAGACACGGATACGGCATTATGCAAAAGGCAGAACAAATATCTGAAGGCCGTGTGCGCCTGGCTGCCGGGACTTTATACGGCGCTTTAAACAATCTGTGTGCAAAAGGGTGGATTAAAGCCCTGCCAGGGGAGACAGGAAGCCGGAAAAAAGAATATCAAATCACTGCGTCCGGAAAAGAAGTGCTTGCCGCAGAACTAAACCGCCTGCGGCAGTTGGTAAAAAACGGAGAAGAAATTTTAGGAGGGAAAGAAAATGAATGAAAAGAAAACCATACATAGATGGTGGTGGGCATGGAACTTTGACAAAGAAGAACAGTGGTTAAATGAAATGGCCATGGAGGGCTGGGCTTTGTATGATAGAGGTTTCTGCGTCTACCACTTTGAAAAAACTGAGCCGGGGGAATACATGATCCGCCTGGAAATGCACAAGCCTGACTATGCATATGAAGCATTTATGGAAGAAACAGGCGCCCAGCATGTGGCCGCCAGGTTCAATGGGCATATTTCCGAAAAAAAGCAAGCCAGGGCAGTTTTGACATTTTTTCCGATATTGACTCCCGCATCAGCCACCTGGATAAAATCATAAAGCTTTTCCTTTTTCTAATTCTGTTAAATTTTTTTATGGGGATCATAAATATTCTAATTGGCATCACAAACCATGCGCCCATAAACAATATAGTGGGCATTCTCAACCTGCTGGCAGCATACCCGTTTCTATACGGCATGGGGAGAGTTCATGGAAAAAAAGACTTTCTGGAAAAAGAACGTTTCCTTCACGAATAGCATGTAAAAAGCAGCGGTTCCGCCCAAAACCAGGCGGCCGCCGCTTTATATCTTATCCTATTTTGTCTCTAAATCAAATCCAAAATAACGCACTGCATTATTATAGGAAATTCCTTTTACAATTTTCTCCAATGCCTTGTAATCCGCCGGGTACTCTCCGTTTTCTACCCATCCGCCGATTAATTCGCAGACAATCCTTCTAAAATACTCATGCCTTGTATAAGATAAGAAACTTCTGGAATCTGTGAGCATACCAATAAAATTGCCCAAAAGCCCCAGATTCGCCAGGCTTGTCATCTGTGCCGTCATTCCCGCTTTGTGGTCATTAAACCACCAGGCGCTGCCCTGCTGGATTTTACCAATGGTGGAGACATCCTGAAAACATCCCAGGATTGTCCCGATGGATGCGTCGTCATTGGGATTTAAGGAGTAAAGAATCGTCCTGGGCATTTCGTCTGTGGCATTTAAAGCATTTAAGAAATCTGCCATCTGGGCGCTTGGGGCGTAATTATTGATACAGTCATATCCCGTGTCAGGCCCAAGCTGGTCAAAACGGAACCGGTTATTGTCCCGCTTGCATCCATAGTGGAGCTGCATCGCCCAGTTTCTCTTGTGGTATTCTTTTCCCATAGCAAGCATAAATGCCGTTTTAAATTTCAATTCCTCTTCCTTAGAAATCTCGTTTCCTGCCAGTCTCTTTGCAAAAATTGCCTCAATCTCTTGCTCTGAAGCAGGGGCATACATCACATATTCCAATGCGTGGTCAGACACACTGCACCCCATGGAAGCAAAGAAATCCAGGCGGTTTCTAAGGGCTTCCAATAAGTTCACAAAAGAATTAATTTTTATGCCGCTGACGTCACTTAATTTCTCCAGGTAAGAGAGATAATCGGGTTTTTCCAGATTCATAGCCTTATCCGGCCTCCATGCAGGGAGAACCTGCACTTCAAAAGTTTTATCCTCCGCAATTACTTTGTGCCATTCCAAACTGTCTATCGGGTCGTCTGTAGTACAAATTAAAGTGACATTTGATTTTCTGATAATATTTCGCACTGACATAGAATCATCTTTTAACTTTTCGTTACAAAGGTTCCACACCTCTTCCGCCGTCTCTCCGTTTAAATATCCCTTGTATCCAAAATATCTCTGCAGCTCTAAGTGGCTCCAGTGGTAAAGAGGATTTCCAATAGCCTTCTCTAAAGTCTCAGCCCATTTCTGGAATTTTTCACGGTCCGGGGCATCTCCTGTAATATAGCGCTCTTCCACCCCATTAGAACGCATCTGGCGCCATTTGTAGTGGTCTCCCCCCAGCCACACCTGGGTAATATTCTCAAACTTCCTGTCCTCCGCTATCTCTTTGGGATTAATATGGCAGTGATAATCCAAAACCGGCATCTGCTCTGCATACTCATGAAATAACTTCTGCGCACATTCCGTTGAAAGAATAAAATCTTTATCCATAAATTGTTTCATGTTAAAACCCTCCTAAAAAATTGATTGATGTTGTTCCCCTGACAGCTAAATCTGCCGAAATCATTGTGCGGGCAGGCACCCGGCCGTGATGAAATACTTTCATTAATACGTTTACCACATTCATACAGGAATATTCCAGTTTGTTGTCCACAGAGGTAAGCTCCGGTTCACAACAGAGTCCCAGCTTAGAATTGTTGTATCCCACCACCTCTAAATCTCCGGGAATTTGAATCCCCAGGGATTTTGCATATTTCACTGCCCCAATGGCCAGCTCATCGTCTGCCGTCACAATCACTTCTTCCCGTATTCCCTGTTTTGCCCGGCCAATCAAAAGGTCTCGTATCTCGTCGATTGTCCCGTCCTGAATAATAATCTGATTTTTCCGGCACTTTAAGCCCATCTCCTCATATGCCTGCAGAAAACCGCTGCGCTTTCTTACCCCGCTGTAGGAAAGGCTCCTGCCCAGAAAAAGTATATCCCTCTTCCCTGCATTTAAATATGTCTTTGTCACACGGTACAGGGCATCCGCGTCGTCACATAGGGCACAGTAGACATTTTCCGCCTCCAGGTATCCATTTAAAACCACCACAGGAATTTTTTCCGCCGCCTCTGCAATATACCGGTTCTTTTCCCTGGTCTGCTCCACAAAATTAGAGCCGGCAAGAATCACTGCATCCACACGCTTGGACAAAAGAAGCTCCATATATTTTTTCCTGTTCTCCCACTCATATCCGGTACAGCAGAGAAGCACATCATAATCATAATTCCGCAGCTCCTGTTCCAGATAATAAATAGCAGTAGCCAGATAACTGTCGGAGGAATCTGCACACATTATTCCCACCGTCTGCATGGTATTTAACCCCAGTCCCCTTGCAAATACATTGGGGGTATACCCCATTTCCTCCATAACTTTTAAAACTTTCTGCCTGGTGGCCTCACTGACTTTTGCGTTGCCGTTTAGCACTCTTGAAACGGTGGCAATGGACACCCCAGCCTGCCTTGACACGTCATAAATATTCATAGTCCGGTTATCCTTTACACAATGTAAACGCTTACACTTTTCTTTCCAGGTCATTATACAATACATTTTGTGCAAATTCAATGGTTTTTCCAATTTTTATTAAGATAGCCATTGACTATTTTAAAGATTTGTCGTATTGTATGTGTAAGCGCTTACACTCTTTTTCAATGTCACCCGCCAATTATTATGGAAAGGAAAATAAATTCTATGCAGGATTATATTAAAATTCATCCCCAGGACTGTGTGGCTGTAGCCTTAAAGCCCTTACCTTCCAACACTGTGGTTTCCATAGAAGGGGAGGAGCTTCTCTTAACTGAAGACATACCCCAGGGGCACAAATTTGCCTTAAAGGATATTGCTGCCGGGGAATCCATCTTAAAATATGGCAGTCCCATTGGCATTGCCAAAGAAAATATCAAACAGGGAAGCTGGGTACACACCCATAACATTAAAACCGGACTGGGAGATCTTTTGACTTATTCCTATAAAAAAAGGGATACCTGCCTTAAGCCCACGGAGGATGTGACATTTTGGGGGTACAGGAGGGAGGACGGCTCCGTGGGAGTCCGCAATGAAATTTGGATTATCCCCACCGTGGGTTGTGTCAACAACGTAGCCTCTTCCATCGAGAAACAGGCCAGGAAATTTGTTTCCGGCACAGTGGAGGAAATCGTGGCGTTTCCCCATCCCTACGGCTGTTCCCAGATGGGGGAAGACCAGGAAAACACAAGACGGATTCTTGCAGATTTGGTTAAACATCCCAACGCTGGAGGAGTTCTTGTCCTGGGCCTTGGATGTGAAAACAGCAACATTGATAAACTAAAAAAATACATTGGAACATATGATGCAAACCGTGTCCGATTCCTGGTGGCACAGGAGTGTGAGGATGAAATTGCAGAGGCTCTTGCCATCCTGGAGGATTTAAGCCGCTATGTAGGCCGTTTCCACCGGGAACCCATAAGCTGCAGCGAACTGGTTATCGGCATGAAATGCGGAGGCTCCGACGGGCTCTCCGGCATCACCGCAAATCCCACCGTAGGAGGATTTTCTGATTTGCTGATTTCCAAGGGCGGAACCACCATTTTAACGGAAGTGCCCGAAATGTTCGGTGCGGAGACACTTCTTATGAACCGCTGCGAAAACGAAGAATTGTTCCATGAAACAGTGGATTTAATCAATAACTTTAAAAATTATTTTACATCCCACAACCAGACGATATATGAAAATCCCTCCCCGGGAAACAAAAAGGGAGGCATTTCAACTTTAGAAGATAAATCCCTGGGATGCACGCAGAAATCCGGCAGCGCCCCGGTAAGAGGCGTGTTAAAATACGGCGAGCGGGTCTGTGAAAAGGGACAAAAGGGCTTAAACCTTTTAAGCGCCCCGGGAAACGATTTAGTTGCATCCACTGCCCTGGCTGCCTCCGGCGCCCATATCGTACTCTTTACCACGGGACGGGGAACTCCTTTTGCCTCCCCGGTGCCCACAATAAAAATTTCCACCAATTCCGCTTTAAACGATAAAAAGTTTAACTGGATTGACTTTAACTGCGGAACTGTTGTGGACGGAACTTCCCTGGAAGACTTAAAACAGTACCTTTTTGACTTTGTGATTTCCGTCGCATCGGGGAAAAAAGTCAAAGCGGAAAACGCAGGTTTCCACGATATGGCTATTTTTAAACAGGGGGTCACTTTATAAATAAGTTTGCAATGCAAAGGAAAGGATTTTTACTATGAAAAAATTATGTTATGAAACACTAAAGGAAATGAACTATGAGGGTTATCTTTTGGAAAACGCCCCGGAACGGGTACTTCAGTTTGGAGAGGGGAATTTCCTTCGGGCATTTGTAGACTACTTTATTGACATGATGAACGAAAAGGCAGGATTTCATTCCAAAGTCGTTCTCTGCCAGCCAATCGCACCGGGACTTGCAGATATGATAAATGAGCAGGAGGGCCTTTATACCTTATATCTTCGGGGATTTGAAAAGGGGCAGAAAGTGAATGACAAGAGAATTATATCCTGTGTCAGCAGATGCTTAAATCCCTACTCCCAGTTCCAGGAACTTTTGGACTGTGCAAAAAATCCCGACTTAAGATTTATCGCCTGCAACACCACAGAGGCCGGCATCGCCTACGACCCGGCGTGCAAATTGACAGATGCCCCGGCAGAAACCTACCCCGGCAAATTGACACAGTTTATGTATGAGCGCTTTCAAGTTTTTGGAAAGGAGGCGGGCAAAGGATTTGTCATCCTCTCCTGCGAGCTTATTGACAACAACGGAAAAGAGCTGGAAAAATGCGTTTTACAGTACGCCAAATTATGGAACCTGGAGGATGATTTTATCCGTTGGATAAAGGAGGAAAACATTTTCTGCTCCACCTTAGTGGACCGAATTGTCACAGGATATCCCAGAAACGAGGCGGAGGAAATCTGCAGAGAAAACGGTTATCTGGACAATATCATCGACACAGGAGAAGTCTTTGGTTTCTGGGTTATCGAGGGGCCGGAATCCTTAAAAGAAGAACTTCCTTTTGAAAAAGCGGGGCTTCCCGTGTTAATTACAGACGACCACAAACCCTACAAACAGAGAAAAGTCCGGATTTTAAACGGCGCTCATACTTCTATGGTTTTAGGCGCATACTTAGCAGGGGAAGACATCGTTAGAAACTGTATGGAGGATGAGGTAATCCAGGGATTTATGAATAAGACCATCTATGACGAGATTATCCCCACCCTCACCCTGCCAAAAGATGAGCTGGAGGGATTTGCAGCCTCCGTCACAGAGCGTTTCAAAAATCCTTTTATCGACCATTCCCTTTTGGCTATCTCCTTAAACTCCACCTCCAAGTGGAAAGCAAGGGTAATGCCAAGCTTTAAAGGCTATGTGGACAAATTCGGGAAACTTCCGCCCTGTATTACCGCCTCCTTTGCTTTCTATATCGCTTTCTACAAAGGAAAGAAAATGGGGGAAGACGGCATGATAGGGCAGCGGAAAGGCAATGAATACACCATCAAAGACGATGCCTCTATTTTAGAGTTTTATCTTGCCCACAAAGATGACGACAACAAAACCTTGGCACATGCCGTCTGCTCCAACACAGATTTCTGGGGGGAGGATTTATCCCTTGCCGCTGGATTTGAAGAGGAAGTTGCCAAATATCTTGACATGATTGATGAAAAAGGCACCTATGAAGTAATGAAAAGCTGTTTATAGGAGGAAGGCAAATGCAAAGCATTTATTTGAATGCCTTCCGACGACTTGGAGCCATAAGGAATCTCCCCGTAAACGGGTTCCCCCTTATGGCAAAAGCCGCCGAACTAAGGCGAGGGGGCGTTACCACATATAAGGAGGTCTAACTGATGGACAATACTTGCGCTTACTGTATGGAAGGGGAATTAGTGGCTGAATTTGGCATAAAAATATGTGAACTTCCCGCTTCTAAAGTGTATCTTTTCAAAGAACAAAGCCATCCCGGCCGGCTGATTGTAGCCAGCAAGCACCATGTCAGCGAGATGGTGGACTTAAGCGAAGCGGACAGAATTGCATTTTTGCAGGATGTAAACCATATGGCGGAGGTGATACACAAAACCTTCTCCCCCGCCAAAGTCAATTACGGCGCCTACGGAGACAAAGGATGCCACCTCCACTTCCATCTGGTTCCAAAATACACCGGTGCATTTGAGTGGGGAGGCACATTTGCCATGAATCCCGACAAAAATTATTTGTCAGAAAAAGAATACGAAGAAATGATTTCTAAGATAAAGGCAAATCTGTAAAAAAAGAAACAGCCGAAGCTGTTTCTTTTAGGAGAAGGTATTTTTACTATGGGGTATAGCAAAAACTATATATAATGTATTGGGGGTTTTACAAGAATTATAATAGCATAGGGAATGGTATTGTACTATTGGCCGGATACACAAATGTATTGTTTTATCTGGCCATTTTTTTGTCAGTTTAACAGTTCCAGCCTTAATTTTTTAAAATTGTGATAAAAAAATTTCTTTTGTTGGTCAAATTTACCAAAAGAGATTCCAGCTTAAAAAGGGGACAGCTTTATAAGCCATCCCCCTATTTTACATGAAATGGACTAGACGGGAATCGAACCCGTGTCCAAAAACCAATCCCCTGTCCTTCTACGAGTGTAGTCTCTCCTTTTACATTCCCTCCGCCGCCCGGGGAGAGACACCCTGACGGTTTTAGTAGCTTCATGATACGCCCATTGGCTCAAAGCTTTGCCAATGTCGTTTCCTACATAGTCGAAGCCTGGGTCCTAATGTGTAGGTGCACTAGGTCAGACTGCTGCCATTAGGCAGCGTAAGCTAAATTATCTTCAGCGTTTAATTTTAATTTTGGCATTTCACGCATCCCATGCGACTCGCTTCTCCAGCTTCAAGATCCCTGTCGAAACCTTTACTAGCCCTTATATAAAACCCTTTTCTGTTCATTTTCAGAAAAAGATTTCTTTGCTCTAATATTATACCTAAAATATCTCTATAGGTCAAGATTTTTTACCTTGAAATCCCGCTCTGCCTCGCGCTTTGCATCTTTCTTTGCAATATCTTTGCGCTTGTCATACAGCTTCTTTCCCTTGGCCAGGGCAATCTGAACTTTCACTAGGCTTCCCTTAAAATATACCTCCACAGGCACTAGGGTATACCCTTTTTCCGCAATCTTCTGCTGCAGTTTTAAAATTTCATTTTTGTGAAGCAAAAGTTTTTTGGGCCGGAGAGGGTCCCTGTTAAATATATTCCCCTTCTCATAAGGGGATATGTGCATACCATAGATATACACTTCCCCGTTTTCAATGCGGATAAAAGACTCCTTTACGCTGCACTTGCCCATGCGCAGGGATTTCACTTCTGTTCCGTGTAAACCGATTCCTGCCTCAAAGAGTTCCTCTAAAAAATAGTCGTGCCTTGCCTTTTTATTATTGGCAATCAGTTTCCTTGTGTCTTTTCCCATACAAACCTCCCTAATCAAAAAAGACTAAGCCAGTACAAAATTTATGGTGCGCAGAAGTTTATCCGTGGATTCCACCTTTATGCTGACTTTCTGCCCCAGTTTATAATGCTTATTTTTTGCCTCTCCCACCAACTCATAAGAAGATTCATAATAGACATAATAGTCGTCATCTAGGGAGGTGATATGAACAAGCCCCTCAATGGTGTTGGGCAATTCCACATACATCCCCCAGGCCGTGACCCCGGAAATCACACCTTCAAAAATTTCCCCAATATGCCCTTCCATATACTCTACTTTTTTCATCTTCTCTGTCTCGCGCTCCGCCTCGTCTGCCCGCCTTTCCATCTCACTGGAATGTTTTGCTACCTCCGGCAGAATCTTTTCATAGTGGGACAACCGTTTATCACCCATTTTCCCCCGCAGGCTCTCTTTGATAATCCTGTGGATTTGCAAATCAGGATAGCGCCGGATAGGGGAGGTGAAATGGCAGTAATAGGAGGTTGCCAACCCGAAATGCCCTATACTCATGGTAGTATATTTTGCCTGTTTCATAGACCGCAGGGTGAGGCGGCTGATTAACGGTTCCTCCGGGGAACCCTCAATTTTTCCCAGGAGTTTCTGCAGTTCCTTGGGGTGGACTTCCTCCTGCCCCACATGCATGGAATACCCGAAATTATTGATAAACGCAGCTAATTTCCGAATTTTCTCCTGATCCGGAGTATCATGGCTGCGGAACACAAAGGGAATCTGCTGCCAGAAAAAATCCTCCGCCACTGTCTCATTGGCAATGAGCATAAAATCCTCGATTATTTTTGTGGCCACATTCCGCTCATAGGGCTTGATTTCCTGGGGATGTCCGTTTTTATCCAAAATAATTTTCGTCTCAGGGAAATCAAAATCCACAGAGCCACGTTTCATTCTTTTTTTCCGGAGAATTGCCGCAAGCTCCTCCATCATCTGAAACATGGGTACGAAATCCTCATACTCTTTTAATAACGCCTCATCCTTGTCCACAAGAATTTTCTTTACATTTGTGTAGGACATACGGCGGTCTACCTGCACCACCGTCTCACTGATTTTGTGGTCAATCACCCTGCCCTTTTCGTCTATGGTCATAATGCAGCTTAGGGCCAGGCGGTTTTCCCCCTGGTTTAAGGAACAGATACCGTTGGAAAGGGCATGGGGGAGCATAGGAATCACCCGGTCCACAAGGTATACGCTGGTGCCCCGCTTCAATGCCTCCACATCTAACGCACTGTGCTCCTGTACATAATTTGTCACATCTGCGATATGGACGCCCAGGATATACACATCCCCCTCCTTTGTCAGGGTGATGGCGTCATCTAAATCTTTTGCATCCTCCCCATCTATCGTGACCATCTGCCAGTCCCGGATATCCATGCGCCCTGCCATGTCCGCCTGGGTCACCTCTTTTGCCACCCGCTCTGCCTGGTTCAGCACTTTCTGTGGAAATTCCATGGGAAGATCGTAAGCCCGCACCAGGGACAAAATATCTGTTCCCGGATCATTGATATGGCCTATAATCTCCACCACTTTTCCCTCCGGTTTTTTATCTCTGCTGCCGTAATCAGTAATTTCCACCACGACTTTATGACCACTTACAGCTCCCTTGGAACGCTCCACGGGCACAAAAATATCGCTGCCGATTTTAGGGTCGTCGGGCACTACAAAGCCAAAGTTTTTGCTGGGCTCATATGTTCCTACAACCTTTGTCAGCCCCCTTTTTAAAATTTTCTCAACTTTTCCCTCTCTCCGCTTTCCTCCGGATGCCGGAAACAGACTAATTGTCACCTCGTCCAAGTGAAGGGCGCCGCCGGTATCCTCGGGAGAGATAAATATATCCTCTTCCTCCCCCTCCACCGTAACAAATCCAAAACCCTTCTGATTTGCGGTAAATGTGCCGGAGAGATATTTTTTCTCCGCCTTCACATATTTTCCCTTTTTGGAAATCTCTATTTTACCCTCCGAAACAAGAATTTCCAAAACCTCCCGCAAAGATTCCCGCTCCTCCTTGGGAACAGAGAGTATCATAGCTATCTCTTTTGCCTTCATAGGCACATACAGCTCATCACAGATAAAGTCATATATGGTTTTTTTCCGCTTTTCCAATTGTTCCTTATTCATAAATGCTCCTTTTCAACATGTTCTGCACCAGGACTGCCAAAACATGAAAAGAGACTGCCGCAATCCCACGACAGTCTCTTATGTTCCTAAAATATATTGGTATTCAACACGGCTGCAATCACCAGAAACAAAATCACCATAAGTCTGGTGCCCTTTACCAAAATACCTTCCATAGAACGTCCCTTATTTTTGCCCCAATATGTGTCCGCCGCACCTGCAATGGCCCCAAGTCCTGCAGATTTTCCCTCCTGAAGCAAAACAATCACTGTCAATGCCAAAGATAATACTATAAAAACTACCGTTAAAATCGTCTTAACAACTGCCACGAATCTTCCCTCCTGCTAAACACTATTTTACCACACTTTACTAAGAATATCACATATTACAGTATTTTTCAACCATTAATTTTCCAGCCACTTATTCAGCGCATTCATAAGCTGGGAAAAATCCAGTGGTTTTGCAATGTGCTGGTTCATCCCCGCATTCATGGCAGTCTGTACATCCTCCGCAAAGGCATTGGCTGTCATAGCGATAATGGGAATCTTTTTCAGGTCTTTTCTGTCTGTGGCACGGATTGCCCTGGCTGCCTCATATCCATTCATCACAGGCATCTGGACGTCCATGAATACAAGGTCGTAATACCCAGGTTCGATATCAATCAAAGTGTTCACCGCCTGGCTTCCATCCCATACATGGTCTACCATAAGCCCTGTGTTCTCTAAAATTTCCTGTGCAATCTCCGCATTAATCTCATTGTCCTCCACCAAGAGCACACGCCTTCCGGTAAAATCCTGCCGGCTTTCCTGCTCCTGCTCCTTTTCCCCGGAGATTTCCTCTCCCACAAGACTGCGGAAGAGATACAGCAATCTGGACTTAAACAAGGGCTTGCTGATAAATGCATCCACCCCTGCCGCCCTGGCCTCCATCTCGATTTCTGTCCAGTCATAGGCGGAGAGAATAATAATCGTAACATCATCCCCCACCAGCCTTCGGATTTCCTTTGCCGTGGCAGCACTGTTCATTCCAGACATCTGCAATCCCAGAATCACAGCAAAATATTGGGTGCCAGACTCCATGGACGTTCTGACTTTTTCTACCGCTTCCTCACCGGTCAGCGCCCACTCACCGCTCATCCCAAGTTCCTTTAACATCTGACAGGCGCTCTCGCAGGCATCTTTCTCGTCATCCGCCACAAGAACCGGGAGATTTAAAAACTGTTCATAATTCACTTCCGACACTTCCTGAAGCTTTAAGTAAATGGTCACAATAAATTTTGACCCCTTGCCAAGCTCACTCTCCACTTTTACATCCCCGCCCATCATGCGGATAATGTTCAGAGTGATAGCCAATCCCAGACCTGTCCCCTGCACCTTATTGTGGCTGGATTCATCTGCCCTGGAAAAAGGCTCAAAAATATGCTCCAAAAATCCCGGCGACATGCCGATTCCGTTGTCCTCAAAGACAAACTCATAGCAGCCTACCTTGGGCTGATTCGTAACTTTTTCTGATATGGTAAGAGAAATCTTTCCATGTTCCGGGGTATATTTCACCGCATTCCCCATGATATTTACAAATGCCTGCTGAATATGGAGTCTATCCCCAACCACGTCCTCGTGTTCCACATTCTGGATAGCCACTTTCAGCTCATGCCCCTTGGCATCCAGCTGGGGACGCACCATAACCAAAAGATTGTCAATGAGCTCCGGAAGATTAATCTCCTCCTCCGTAAGTTCCATTTTTCCAGATTCAATCTTGCTCATATCCAGAACTTCATTAATCAATGTCAAAAGATGTTTGCTGGAACTTGTCACCTTCGCCAGGCAATCCGCCACCCGTTCTTTGTCGTCCAGATGAGTTGCCGCAATGGCCGTCATTCCGATAATGGCATTCATGGGAGTTCTGATATCATGGCTCATGTGGGAAAGGAAATCAGATTTCGCCTGATTTGCCCGGTTAGCGGCCTCATAGGCGTCTTTTAAAGCCTGCTTAGACTTTTGTTCCATCATTCTCTCTTCCGTGATATCCACGGCACTTACAAAAGCAAGAACGTGGCCGTTTTCGCTGTTCTCTGATAAAAGTGCGGTAATCCTGGTATATTTGTCCTCAGAAGGATTACTGTATTCCAATTCCAATCTGGACTCACCCTGCCGGAAACGTGAAATGACTTCCTCACAGTTTAACGTATCTGCCACGTTGGCATGTAAAAACTGCGGGGACATGACACGTATCCACTCCTGAATCATCAAATCAAATCTTGCGGGCACTGAAAGTTCCAGTTTGCGCAAAAGATTAAATCCCTGTTTTGTGATAAATTCCCGCCGAATAATCCCCTCCGTCACATCAAAGGAGAAAGAAAACTCACAGTTTGCCATCAGGGCATCCCTGTACTGCTTCCTTTCCTGGGATAAAAGATCCGTCAATGCGGATTGTTCCGTAATGTCCAAAAGGGAACTTAAGATAAAACGTGTGCCGTCGTCAAACTCCAGCAGTTTTGTGTGAGCCTGAATCTTATAAATCTCCCCGTCCTTCATACGGGTACGGAACACGTAGGTAACACCGTCTCCTGATTCCTTGAGAAGCCGGATAACAGACTGGATTTCCCCAAAATCTTCCTCCACCACCTTATCTCTTGTCAGGTGATGAAATACTCCCTCCACAGACTCCTGCTCAATCCCGAAAAGCCTTTTGGCCTCCTCATTCATCATCAAAACCGTATGGTCCGGGATGCTGTAAGCCAGCACGCCGGAATTTAAAGAACCCACCATCTGTGCCAGCATATCCAGGGTATTTTTAATCTTCATGTTTCCTTTTTCCACCTCTGTCACATCCTGGAGCAGGCTGTAATAGAGATAATATCCGTGAGGGTCAAGAACCTTCATCCCACTGTCCAAAATCCATTTCAGAGTTCCGTCTTTCGCCCTAACACGGTATTTAACGGCATAGGTATCTCCCACTTTGAAATCCTTGCGTTTGTACGTCACAAGAAGATGCCTGTCAGGGGTATAACAGTTATCCATAGTGTTTCCCCTGGAAACTTCCATATATTCATCCACCGTATAACCCTGAATGGCAGCTGCTGACTCGCTCACATATTTAATAGAAAGCTTTTCATCATCCTGGCTGATTTTGATTCCCCCTGTAACCCCATGGAGCACTGTCTCCAACAAAAGTTTCAATTCCGCATTCTTGTCTATATGCTGTCTGAAGATCTTACGCTCCCTCTCGATTTCTCTTTGTACCCTCTCTTCTAAGTGTTTTTCTCCCTGCATCTCTTCCCTCACCTTTGTTCAATTATGCCTTTATATTATAAACTGATAAGGAGTGAAATACAAGGGAGAATCTTCAAGAAAATCCCTCTTTAAAGTCTGACATTT
>NZ_RAZG01000262.1 GCF_003612565.1 Roseburia sp. 1XD42-69
TTTCTCGGATGTCTTGATATTTAAAAGTTATCTTTTATCATCAATCTCTGTATGAAGTTTTCAAGGTACATGATTTTTCTTTCATCAGTCTTTCCTGATGATGGAGACGGAGAGATTCGAACTCTTGACCCCCTGCTTGCAAGGCAGGTGCTCTCCCAGCTGAGCTACGCCCCCTTATTATGCGCACTTCGACAAGACAAATATAACACCGTTTATCTATGTGCAACACATACCGACACTCTAAAGAAAACAGCTTCGCTGTTTGAATTTAGCAATCGGTGTAAACAAAATTTATTTTTTAATCTGGCAGCCACCTGCTTTCCCATGCCGTCTCCAGCATAGTATCCTCGGCCGCTTACGTCTTAACCATCGTGTTCGGGATGTATACGGGTGTTTCCCATAAGCGCATCGCCACCAGATATTTCACACTTAGCGAAGTCTTTTTGAGCTTAGTGGGAAAATCCTTCGCTGCAACTTTGTGAAAGCAAGCCCGCCCTTGGCGCAGCTTGAACTTAGTGCAGTCGAAGTTCCTCTGCCCTTCTTCTCCGCTAATCGTTGTCCCCTGACAACTCAACAGTGAAATAACTCTTTACTTGATTTCCTTAGAAAGGAGGTGATCCAGCCG
>NZ_RAZG01000263.1 GCF_003612565.1 Roseburia sp. 1XD42-69
AACGGGAAATCCGCTGCCACCCTCCACATATCCGGTTATGAGACAAACCGTGTGCTTGCCGCTGACTATGCAAGGGAAATCCAAAATCTTAACAAGGAAATTGCAGATAATCCATATGACACAAAACTTGTGGAACGGAAACGGGAACTGGTAAAGGCATATCAGGACTGCATTTCCGGCGCACAGGAGGAAAAGTATGCCGTCATAGATTTATACAAACAGGCGTATGATTCCCTGTTAAATAAAATCCGGGAATTGATAAACGAATACGAAGAACTCTTGGACGCAGAAAAGAACGCATATGACTACCAGCAGTCTATTGCGGAAAAGACAAAAGATATCGTAGACATCCGAAAACAGCTTGCCGCCTATTCCGGGGACATGTCAGAAGAAACACGGGCTAAGATACAGAAACTTGAGGTGGACTTAAAAGAAGCGGAAAAGAGCTTGCAGGAAGCACAGTATGAAAAATATATCTCTGATACCAAGGATATGTTTGACGATTTGGAAGATGCCCTTTCCGATGAGATAAATGACATCATCCTTGCCCTTGCAGATAATTTTGACCGTCTGATTGAAAACATCAACGCTTATTCCAATGACGCAATGGCGAATGTAAA
>NZ_RAZG01000264.1 GCF_003612565.1 Roseburia sp. 1XD42-69
TGTCATGCTACAATATCATTTTCGCTTTTGGCTACAAAAAAATGCAATGTATTTTTCGCTAATCAAAAGATAGCGGAACAATCAATAGATTAAACAAAAAACAGTGACAGGCAACAGAAAGCGAAAGGAATCAGTAAAAAATATAGAATCAAAGAGAACAGACCTTTGAAAGATTGAGTATTATTATCAGTCTTTTGGAGGTCTATTTTTTTACTATGAAGTAGTTGATTCTTTCTAAGTGTATCATGAAAAGTTGGAAAGAAATTTTCTTCTTATTAGAGTGTCAAATCCAGTAACTAAGCGGTGTTGCAGACAATTTAGTGGAGCTTAAAATTAGAATTTTATGAGGAAGGAAAAGCGATATTTTATGATTTTGATTAGTAAAAGTGAGTTGTCCGGGAACGATTAAGCGTTGGAGTGGAAAGCATTTTGCTTCAAAGAGATAGATGTGTGATGCAGGAATGAGATTTGCTAAAGGACTTTCAAATGAGTTTGAAATGAGATTGTAACAAAGTGGATGAGTTGCTAATGCACTTTCAAATTGGACTTGTAAATGCGAAAGTGGATTTGCATTTTTTGAGAGTGAAAAAGCGAAAATCATTTTTTGCGTGACA
>NZ_RAZG01000265.1 GCF_003612565.1 Roseburia sp. 1XD42-69
AAAGCGGGAATGAAAGCGGGGTATGAAAGTTTCTTTGTCTCTTCCTCTACACATAATCGTACATACTTAGCTGTCCCTCTATCCCTTTATTTCGAAATAGTTTCTTATACTCACTTCCCTGATTCTTTACATAATTCGCTATTACTTCTTCATTTCCATGCTCACTCACTGTCCCTACATAATAACCTGATGACCAGAAATTTCCTCCCCAGAGTTTTTTCTTGACTTCCGGGCATCTTGCAAACACTTCTTTTGCCGTGATGCTTTTTACAATCTTCACTATTTGCATTGGACTATAACTTGGTACTGCCTGGATAAGAAAATGTACATGATCTTTGTCCGTTCCTATTTCCAGAAAATATAAGTCATAACGTTTACTAATTTCCAAGCATGTCTCTTTTATTACCTGCTCTACCTCACCGTTTACTACAACCCTTCGATATTTTGTCGGAAACACAAAATGATACATAAGCCTTGATACGTTGTGTGATTTGTGGATATTCTCACTCATCTACAACTTCTCCTTTCCGCTTACATTCTATCACTTTTTTAGTATTGTGTTAAGCAAGTTACGATGCAAGCATCGGGGAATGTACCCCCCTATGATTCA
>NZ_RAZG01000266.1 GCF_003612565.1 Roseburia sp. 1XD42-69
CGCATGTCTGGCATCCTAACGCAGGGTGTCAGATTTCATTTATAGGGTACACCCTAAAACTATTCGCTTACTTTCCTTTTGTTTGTTATTATTTTTAGACATTAAGAAACCGCAACCCCTTGATTTCTCAAAGGATTGCGGTGCTTATTTTTATTATTTGGCTCTAATCACAAGATTACTCGATGATAGTTGCAACCCTTCCTGAACCTACTGTCCTGCCACCCTCACGGTATTTGAATAGCGTTTTTTGTGGTATTTTCTATGCTTTTTGTTGCTGAAAACAGCGTAAAATCGTTGTTTTTGCGTGGCGTATTTTTATTTGTCTGATTTCTTGGCACCGCTTTGGCACCAAAATAATTTTTTTCTTATCTATTCTTATTACATGGTGCTAGCGCCATGTATAAATAACATTAACAAAGAAAATATCAATTCGTTGTCCTCCACCACTCTAATCAACAAATTGAAATTGAACAAAATCGCTGCGCGATGGCCTACCAAGGTTGTGGCGTAGTTTTTTTTTAAATTATAAAAAAGCAGTAGCGGCCAAGTCCTAAAAGTAGTATTGTTAATTCACCACAAATAAACAATCAAA
>NZ_RAZG01000267.1 GCF_003612565.1 Roseburia sp. 1XD42-69
TTGTGTTTTTTGCGATGGAACAGGAGAATCGGATATTGACCCATATAAAGAAGTTTATGGTGATTAGCAATTATGTAAAAAATAAAGGTGTGTTAAATGGCTAAAACAATAAAAGAAAAGAATCAGTTAGAATGTAATAAAAGGGCAAGAGAAAAATATGCAAAGGAAAAGACAACATCTATTGCTATTCGCTTTATGCATAATACAGAAGCGGATTTGTTGGAATATCTTAATTCAATGCCAAATAAAGCAGGATATATAAAGAGTTTGATTCGGGCAGATATGGAAAGGCATTGACTTAAAACTATTAGGAATGGCATAGTGTATATTTGAACAAAGGCATTTTACCTATAACTATGGTAATATGTCTTTTTCTTGTATGTGATGATTGTCAAATGGGGTATACAGTTGATTTGTAATCCAATTTTTGTAATTATACTTTTCGGCAATCAACTTCTCGGCAGATTTCAGAAATTCGTTGAGGAAGAGATGAACCCCACAATAGGTAGTGTAAATAAGTTTGTGTTTTTGGAAATAAATGGCTCCTTTTTGGTAAGAATTAGGATATGCAAATT
>NZ_RAZG01000268.1 GCF_003612565.1 Roseburia sp. 1XD42-69
TAAAACAACGCCATACAACATAAAAATAAATAAAATTTGACATAAAAAAGCCCGCATTTCTGCGGTTTGTAGTGTTTTATATTTCTGACAAGTGTCGAAGACCCGGTTTCTTGCATTTATGCTCCTTCTGATGATTTATATGTAGCTGATAGTCATTTACTAAACAACTTTACCAACAACTCCAAAAAACTATGGCTAATATGGCATATCTATGCTATAATAAGTATGGTAATGTCGAAAGGATGCGGATATGGGTACAAGAGAACGGAAAGGCTCGAAAGTAAAACAGAAATAGAAGTTATCCGAGGCCAGCAGAGTCCACGGTCATTAGGAATATGGGCAAATGACCGCTGATGCTGAACTGGATGCATTGGCAAAGCGAGACGGAGAAGCGGGTCGCCAAAAACGGAAAAGGGGGAAAGAAAGCAACGCAAGAACAGCAAGCGCCAATGGAGCAGGATTACTGCTTCTTCCATAATGGATATACCTTTGGAGGGGGAGTGTAAAATAAAGTGTGTAAGTTAGAAATACAATAAAACTAACTGCATACTTTATTTTTCTATATAAGGTGTGC
>NZ_RAZG01000269.1 GCF_003612565.1 Roseburia sp. 1XD42-69
GGGCGTATTATCTCTGTTACAGTAATCAGCAGAATCAGAATAAGGCCGGTATTTACCGGCCTTATTTTTTGTGCAGAGACACGGTTTATCGGATATATCCTGTAACAATTAAAAAGAAAAAATGTTTTTTGCTATAAAGTATCGGGAAAAAGCTCCGATATATATTACAAGTAAACAAGATAACAATCTGTTACTTGCAGATAGGAAGCTGGATGGAGCGTACGGCCGGGCGGCGGACTATCAATATAATGAAACAAGAGTATGCAGCAGGGAAGCTGCAGTAAATTCAAGGAGGAAAAAATTATGGCAATGATCGTACAGCACAACATGTCAGCAGCTAACGCTAACAGAATGTTAGGAATCACAACAGGACAGCAGAGCAAATCTACAGAGAAATTAGCATCCGGTTATAAAATCAACCGTGCAGCAGATGATGCAGCAGGATTGGCTATTTCCGAGAAGATGAGATATGCAGTTCGCGGCTTAAACAGAGCTTCTTTAAATGCACAGGATGGTATTTCTGTAGTACAGATCGCAGAGGGTGCTTTAAATGAGACACACTCAATCCT
>NZ_RAZG01000270.1 GCF_003612565.1 Roseburia sp. 1XD42-69
CTTATCAACAGGCAGGAAGCCTTGAAAGGAGTTTTGAATATGAGCGTTTTACAGACTATCGACCTAAAAAAGTATTATGGCACAAAGCCGAACATCACCCGCGCCCTTGACGGCGTGAACTTCGATCTGGAGGACGGCGAATTTGTGGCTGTTGTGGGAACCTCGGGCAGCGGCAAGTCCACCCTGCTTCACATGATGGGAGGGCTGGACACTCCCACTTCCGGCAATGTGATTGTCCGGGACAAAGAACTGTCAAAAATGAACGATGAACAGCTTACCATTTTCCGCCGCCGTAACATCGGCTTTATCTTCCAGAACTATAACCTTGTTCCCATCCTGAATGTGTATGAGAACATCGTCCTGCCAGTGGAGCTGGACGGGGACACGGTGGATCGGACGTTTTTGAACGAGATCGTTCATCTGCTGGGACTGGAAGATAAACTAAAAAATATGCCAAACAATCTTTCCGGCGGACAGCAGCAGCGTGTGGCGATTGCCCGCGCTCTGATTACCAAACCGGCTATTGTGCTGGCCGACGAGCCGACCGGCAACCTTGACAGCAAGACCAG
>NZ_RAZG01000271.1 GCF_003612565.1 Roseburia sp. 1XD42-69
GTTTCCGTTTCCATGAACTGTTCCTTATGGGAGGCGAACAGCCCTTTCAGGTGAACGGCATCCCCCTTTTTGGGCGGCCTGCCCCTGCCAGGTTTTCGGGGACCAGGCTTTTGGAACGCGGTACAGGACTTTTTGGCTTTGGTGACGATTTCCATGTGTACTTTCCCGCTGTTGTTTAATTCCCTGAGTTTTTCAAGGGCTGGCACAGTAAGGAAATACCTGTCCAGCAGGAGCAGGGAGTCTCCAAAAGTGAGGGCGGCATGATAAGAATCCTCCACCATCTGTACCACATGAGAGGCAGTTGAAACAGATGCGCCTTTCCATTCCCTGGCAGCCTGGAGCCCGTCATGGAGCCGGATGCTTAAGGGGATGCACGCCCAGCTGCGGAAGTTCCCGGCCAGTATGCCAAGCCCGCCGAACATATGCCCATGCATGTATTCTGGTTTTGCAGAATTCTCGGATTCCTGGAATAGCTTCTTCACCCCCGGCATACGGCGTCCTTCTTTTGACTGCTTTACCCCGTCACCAACAAGGACATGGAAGTTCCCTTCCTTGTAAAGGGGCGCAT
>NZ_RAZG01000026.1 GCF_003612565.1 Roseburia sp. 1XD42-69
GAAAGAAAGCAATTTTTAAGAATGTTATTTCATTTCACAAGTTGATTGCTGTGGCTAAGGTATGCTATAATAGAAACGTAGCTGAATTGATATGATGGAGAAAATGCAATGAAAATACAGAACAGATATATCATAACCCTTCTGCTGGCCGCCCTCTTTCTCACGGCGGCAGCCTGCGGAAACCCGCAGCGGAATACCATTGTGCAGGGGCGGATGGGAAATGCAAATACTTTGAAAGAGAAAACAGAAGGATTGGCTGTGGAGGAGGAGATAGGAACAGAAGAGGAGGAAGAGGGATTATCCGGCTTGTATCTTTTGAAAAAGATTGACACGGCAGACAAGACGGTATCTCTGGTGAAAGCCGGAAATAACAGACAGGTACAGTACAGCTTTGACACGGTGACTATGTTTATGGATAAATACGGCAATTCCAAATCCCAGACTTCCTTTATCTCCGGGGAAGCAGTGGAGATTCAGGTGGAATCCAAGACAGATAAACTTCAAAAACTATGGGTCACGGACAGGGTGTGGGTTCAGGAGGATATTACAAATTATTCTGTGGATGAGTCCGCCAGGGCTCTCACAATAGGAAAGACAAGATATTCTTACGACGAGGATCTTCCTGTTTTTTCCGGGGATATTACCGTGGGGTTTGACACTTTTGAGGAGGAAGATGAAATCCGGGCGGTGGGCATGGATAAAAAAATCTTATCCGTAAGCGTGACAAAAGGTCACGGATATTTAACGCTTTCCAATACAAAACTCTTTGACGGCAGCTTTATCTGCGTGGGGGATAAAATTTTTGAGGAAGTGAAACCCAACAAAAAAATCACAGTCCCGGAGGGCACCCACCTGGTGACAGTGGCAAACGATGGGTACGGCGGAAGCAAGGAGATAACCATTGAGCGGAATCTCACCACCAATTTGAATTTGGAGGAATTAAAGGGTGAGGGCCCCAAAACCTGTAAAATTACATTCCACGTGGGCATTGAAGGGGCCGTCCTCACCATTGACGGGGAGAAAGTGGACTATTCTAAGCCGGTAGAAGTGCGCTATGGCGTCCACACTATTGCAGTGGGGGCGGAGGGCTACGATACAGTAAAAAATAAGCTGGTGGTAAATTCCAAAGATGCGGAAATTGAAATTGGCCTGACAAAGACGGATACCTCTGAGTCTGAATCTCAGAATAATTCCGGGAATAATAACAATGCCAATAACAAT
Source organism: Roseburia sp. 1XD42-69 (assembly GCF_003612565.1). Classification (GTDB taxonomy): domain Bacteria; phylum Bacillota; class Clostridia; order Lachnospirales; family Lachnospiraceae; genus Roseburia_B. The sequence continues at coordinate 1,222 of NZ_RAZG01000026.1, forward strand.
AACAACAACGGCGGCAGCAGCAATTATAACGGGAACGCCAACAATAATAACAGCAATAACAACAGCGGCAATAATTCTAACAATACGAACAACAATAATAATAACAGTAACAACAATAACAACAGCAGCAATAACAGCAGTAATAACAACAGTAGCAATAACAATAATAACAGTAATACCTCCACAGATTACCTGACCACCCTGTATAATCTGCTCACATCTATTAATAACAGCGGGACAGGCAGCGGAGGAAACAGCGGGGGAACAACAACCTCTGATATTTTAGACAGCTACAACGATTTAAGGGATCAGTAACCAAGTGCGGTGATACGCCTTAGGATAAAAAGATTTACAAAACAAAGCAGGAGGTAAAACAATGGACTACAAAAAAGTGTATGAGGACTGGCTTTCTAATCCGTATTTTGACGAGGATACAAAGGCGGAACTTAAGGGGATTGCAGGGGATGAAAAAGAAATCGAAGACAGGTTTTACATGGAGTTAGAGTTCGGTACGGCGGGACTTCGGGGAGTGATTGGAGCAGGAATGAACCGCATGAATATCTACACGGTGCGGAAAGCTACCCAGGGACTTGCAAATTATATTAAAAAAGTAGGAGGACAGGACAGGGGAGTGGCAATCGCCTACGATTCCAGAAGGATGTCACCGGAATTTGCAGATGAAGCGGCTCTTTGCCTTGGGGCAAACGGAATCAAAGCCTATGTCTTTGAATCTTTGCGTCCTACACCGGAATTATCCTATGCAGTAAGAAAATTAAACTGTATTGCAGGTATCAATGTGACGGCCAGCCACAACCCGGCAGAGTATAACGGATATAAAGTATACTGGGAGGATGGCGCCCAGATTACCCCGCCCCACGATACGGGAATTATGGATGAGGTTAAGGCGGTTACAGATTTTAACACAGTTCTCACCATGGACAAAAAAGAGGCTATGGACAAGAACCTCTACACCGTAATCGGGGAAGATATTGACCGCCCATATATGGAAGAAATCAAGAAACTTGTGATTCATCAGGATGCTATTGATAAAGTAAAAGAGGATTTAAAAATTGTTTACACCCCCCTTCACGGAACGGGAAATATTCCGGTGCGCACCATTTTAAAAGAATTGGGCTTTCAACATGTATTTGTAGTAAAAGAACAGGAACTGCCAGACGGCAATTTCCCCACAGTGGATTATCCCAACCCGGAGGCCCCGGCGGCATACAAATTGGCATTGGAGCTGGCAGAGAAAGAAAATGCAGATTTGATTTTGGCTACTGACCCGGATGCGGACAGGCTTGGGGTATATGTGAAAGACCAGAAAACAGGGGAGTACCATATGCTCACCGGAAATATGTCCGGCTGTTTAATCGGGGATTATATTATCGGAGAGACCAAAGCTGTGAAAGGCTCACTGCCAGAAGACGGGGCGTTTATCCGATCTATCGTTTCTACTAATATGGCGGATGCCATTGCAAAATATTATGGTGTGGAGCTCATTGAAGTATTGACAGGATTTAAGTTTATCGGCCAGAAGATTCTGGAATTTGAAAATACAGGGAAGGGAACCTACCTCTTTGGCATGGAGGAAAGCTACGGATGCCTGCCGGGCATCTATGCAAGGGACAAAGACGCAGTGGCAGCTACAATGTTCTTATGTGAGGCGGCAGCCTTTTATAAAACACAGGGAAAGACACTTTGGGATGCCATGTTAGATATGTATGAGCGTTACGGCTACTATCAGGATCATGTGGAATCCATCACCTTAAAGGGAATAGAAGGCCTTGAAAAAATCAAAAATGTGCTGGAGACCTTACGGAAAGAGCCGCCGAAAACCATTGGGGAATACCAGGTATTAAAAGTCCGGGATTACCAGAAAGATACCATCACAGACACGGCAAGTGGGGATGTGAAACCTACCGGGCTTCCCAAATCCAATGTGCTCTACTATGAATTAAATGACGATGCCTGGGTATGCGTCAGACCTTCCGGGACAGAGCCGAAAGTGAAATTTTATATTGGCGTAAAGGGCAGTTCAATGGAAGATTCCCTGGAAAAATCCAAAGTTTTGGGCAAATCTGTTTTGGATATGGTGCAAAAGTTGATATAATTATTAAAAATCCATGATTTTCCTTGACAAATAGAAACAAAACAAGTATAAATAGATTTGAAGTTGTTTTGAGGATAGCAAAATATTTGAAAGGATTATAGGAGGAAGTTTAATGAACAAGACAGAATTAGTATCAGCAATGGCTGAGAAGACCGGATTATCTAAAAAAGATGCTGAGGCCGCTTTAAAGGCTTTTACAGATGTTGTTGCAGAGGAATTAAAAAAAGGTGAGAAGATTCAGTTAGTTGGATTCGGAACTTTTGAGGTTTCCGAGAGAGCTGCAAGGACAGGAAGAAATCCGCAGACAGGGGCTGAGATGACAATTCCGGCTTCAAAGTCACCAAAATTCAAAGCAGGCAAAGCATTAAAAGATTTGGTAAATGCATAAAATAAACCACAATGCGGGGGCGGTAAGCCCCCGTTTTTATGCACACGGGCGCATAGGGAAAAAGCCGCAGGAAGCGGCATGCGCCCGGCGCAGCGGTCAGGGAAAGCCTTCCCTGCCGATTTATGTACACGGGCGCATAAGGAAAAAGCCGCAGGAAGCGGCATGCGCCCGGCGCAGCGGTCAGGGAAAGCCTTCCCTGCCGATTTATGTACACGGGCGCATAGGGAAACTGCAGTAAGAAGCGGCATGCGCCCGGCATAGGAGGTAAAGGATGAGATTAGATAAATTTTTAAAGGTATCCCGTCTGATTAAGCGCCGGACTGTGGCGAATGAAGCCTGCGATGCCGGCAGGGTAACGGTGAATGGAAAGGTGGCAAAAGCTTCCGTAAATGTGAAGCCCGGGGATATCATTGAGATACAGTTTGGGCAGAAGGCTGTGAAGGTGGAAGTTCTCTCCTTAGCTGAGTCCACAAAGAAAGAGGATGCCAAGGACATGTTCCGGTATTTATAGAGCATATTGTGAACAACCCTCTCATATAATGAAATGGGAGGATAAAGATATGGATGAAAAAACAGTAAAAACACACAAGGTATTACTTAGCAACCGCAAAACCGGGAGTTTCAGCGGAGTGGTGGACGTACTCTCCTTTGATGTTTCGGAAATTCTTTTGGAGACGGAGCAGGGAATGCTGTTAATCAAGGGCAATGACCTTCATGTAAACCGCTTAAGCTTAGAGCAGGGGGAAATTGATTTAGAGGGAAGAATTGATTCCATGGCATATTCCGATGTGAAAGATTATGGAAAACAGGCAGAATCTTTTTTCGGACGGTTATTTAAATGACAGGAGGGATAAGCGGAACGATTACCCAGGAGGGGGGATTGCTCCTTCTGTCCTTTGGGGTGGGACTCCTTCTGATGTTTTCCTACGATGTGCTGCGGATTTTCCGCCAGATTATCAATCACGGAACTTTTTCTTTGAGTCTGGAGGATGTGATTTACTGGCTGGCATGTTCCATTGTGGTGTTTGTTATGCTCTACCGTGAAAACGACGGGCTGCTGCGGTGGTTTGTGCTGGCGGGGATAGCCCTGGGAATGCTGGTGGAGAATCATTTTTTAAGTCCATATATCGTCCGGTTGGTTTCCAGGGTGATCAAAAAGCTTTTGTTTCTAGTGGGAAAGTTTTTAAAATTTATTTCAGGCCCCATGAGGGTGGTGGCAAGGCGGGGGAAAAAAGTTTGCATCTTTCTAAAAAAACAGTTGAAAAAAATTGGAAAAGCCATTAAGATAGGTGTAAACAAATTGTAAGTGCCAGATGAAGGGGGCGGATGCTATGGGCAGGAGGCGCGGAAGAAGAAAAAATAAAGCCGGAAGGGCAAGTATTGCTTGTATTGTAATGCTTTTGCTGATAGTGATGTCGTTTCAGATAGTTCGTCTCTATGATAAAAACCAGGAGTACATAGCCAGGGAACAGGAACTTTTGGAACAACTGGAGGAAGAGACGGAGCGTCAGGGGCAGATTGAGGACTATGAGAAGTATATCGGAAGTAAAGATTACATAGAAGATACCGCCAAGAGCAAGTTAGGTTTAATATATGACAATGAGATTGTGTTTAAAGAACAATAAGGATAAAGCTTAAAAAGCGTAAATGCCCTCGAATCTACATTTCGAGGGCATTTTTGACGAAAACTTTTTCAATTCATCTTTATATTTTGACAAAGATTGCAGTGTACGGATTGTATAATCGTGGTCACGTGAAAAGAAAGAGAGGATTGGAAAATGAAAAAAGCAGGATGGAAACAATTTTTACTGGGAATTGTGGGAGCATTCTTATGCAGAGTGGGAATTGCCGGATGCTTTCCATTGATTCCTTCCTATTTTGCGGCGGTGTATCTGGAGGAATCCGGGAGAAGTTTTCTGTTTATCGGAGTTTTGGCAGGGCTGGTGGCATTTCTGCCCATGACGGCTATTGCAAAGTATGGGATGTCCATTTTATTTATTGTGGTGGTCATCCGGCTTTCCGAGTGGGTGGACAAGCGCTGTTACACTGTGGTGGGAGCCTTATCTGCGGCGGGAGGGACCCTTGCCCTGTCTGTGTTTGGGGGAATCTTTGATATGAGAAACCAGATTTCCATGTGGGCGGCGATTTTGGAGGCTTTGTTTATTTTTGGATTTGTGATTCTTGCAGCCAGGGCAGTACATATGTTTCTGGAGGAGAAGAACAGTGAAGTTTATCCGGAAAACGCCAGGGAGGGCTATCAGGAGCAGAAACTTATAAATTATGCAAAAAGTTTTGAGGGTCTATCGGATACTTTTCTATCAATGAAAAAGACCTCCCAGTTCCAGCCCGAGGAGGTGGGGAGGATGCGGGAGGAGGTTACAGGGAGAATCTGCAGCGGCTGCGATACCTGTGCCATCTGCTGGGAGCCCTCCAACCATACGATGTACCATATATTCAGCAAGCTGTTCCAGGGGCTGATGAAGGAGGGGGCGGCGGATGAGGAGACGGCAAAGGAGCTGAAAGATCACTGTATGTATGCGGAACATATTGCAGCGGAGGCGGTAAATGTGTTTGAGAGGGCCCAGGTAAACCGGGCCTGGTATAACAGGCTTTTGGAAAACCGGGAAGTGATTGCCCAGCAGCTTGACGCCATGGCATTTATTATGCAGGATTGTGCCAATGAGTGCAGGCTTCTTGACAAAGAGGAGAAAAAGCGTCTGGCGGAAATCAGGTACCGGGCAAAAGAGTGCGGCATTGTGATAGAAGAAATCCACCTCTATGAGAAACACGACAGCCACAGCCAGCTTCAGTTAAAGGCACATTCCCGGTGGGGCAATTGTGTTGCCGTGAAACAGCTTACCAGGGCGGTGAACACGGTGATGGGGAACCATATGTATCCCCACAGGGAGGACAGGATTTTTATCGGGAAGGACACCACGGAGCTTGTGTATGAGGAGGAGCCTTCTTTTCACACGGTATCCGGGGTGGCAAAGCTGATAAAAGACGGGAGCCTTGTGTCCGGGGACAATTTTTCTATTATGGAAAAGGAAAATGGGGAATGTGTCTTATCCCTTTCTGACGGCATGGGGTTTGGCATGGAGGCGTCAAAGGAAAGCGAGCTGGTGGTGGAGCTTTTAGAGCGGTTTGTGGAGGCGGGATTTGCAAAGGAGACAGCCATTAAGATGTTAAACTCCTCCATGGTACTGCGGGGGGCGGACGAGAGGTATTCCACGGTGGACATGTCCTCCATTAATCTCTATACCGGGGAGGCGGAATTTTTGAAAATAGGGGCCGCAGCAACATTTCTCCGGCACAAAAACGGGGAGGTAGAGTGGCTTCTGTCGGATTCCCTTCCGGTGGGAGTGTGCTGTGAGCTGGAAATCTGGAAAGATACCAGGGAGCTTTCCGACGGAGATTTTCTTGTCATGGTGACGGATGGTGTGTTAGAATATCTGAATACGGAGCACCCGGAGGAGAAATTGGCGGAAATGATTGCAGGGATTACCACCAACCACCCGGGGCTGTTGGCAAAGAAGATTTTAGACTGGGTAATGGAGGAAACAGGGGGCCGTGTGGGAGACGATATGACAGTTTTGTCCGCAGCCCTTTGGAAGAAAGGATGAGGGAAAAAGTATTATCCTATTTGGAAGAATATAAAATGGTATCTGAGAATGACCATGTGATTGCAGGGGTATCCGGGGGAGCGGATTCCGTGTGCCTTTTTCGGGTACTCCTTGAATTAAGGGAAAAAATGGGCTTTACCCTGTCGGTGGTCCATGTGGAGCATGGAATCCGGGGGGAGGACAGCCTTCGGGATGGGGAATTTGTGAAAAATCTTGCCAGGGAATTTGGGGTGGAATCGGTTTTAGTTCACTGTTGTGTCCCGCAGGAGGCAGAGAAGAGGGGCATTTCTACAGAGGAGGCAGCCAGGATTCTGCGCTATGAAATTTTTGAAGGGCAGGCGGTTTTGCGGGAGCGGGAATATGGATTAAAAAGCAGCCAGGTGAAAATTGCGGTGGCCCACCACAGAGAAGATTTGGCGGAGACTATGGTGTTTCATCTCTGCAGGGGAAGCGGCATTGACGGGCTCTGCGGTATTCCGCCGGTGCGTGGCAGGATTATCCGTCCTCTTTTGTGTGTCACCCGCCGTGAGATAGAAACATACTTAATAGGAAGAAGACAGGTTTTCTGCACCGACGATACAAACCAGGACAGGGAGTACAGCAGAAATTTTATCCGCCATGAAATTTTACCAAAGCTCTGTGAGGTAAACAAGGGAGCCCTTAAGCATATGTGGGAGTTTTCACGGGAGCTTTCAGAGGCTTCGGGATATTTAAAGGAGGAGACAAACAGGGTTTTTTCAGAATCTGTCAGGCAAGGGGAGGGGGCAGTTTTTTGTGATGTGGAAAAACTTTTCCAAAATCCTTATGTGATAGTAAAAAGAGTGCTGAAAAAGGCATTGGAGGAAGCGGCCGGGAGCAGCAAAGATATTGCCAGGGAACATGTGGAGGAACTTCTCGACCTGGCGGAGGGGGGAGTGGGGAGAAAGGCCAGCCTTCCCTATGGGATGGAAGGGGTAAAAACTTACGGGGAAATAGCAATCAGGAAGGGAAGGAAAGAATGTCCGGGGGAGGGATTGGTATTCGGGGTTTTGGAAGAAAATCTGGCAAGGGGGGAAGCCGGGGCCATAATTGCAACTCCAAAAGGGAAAATCTTCTGCCGGATACGGGAATTTTCAAAAAAAGATGCAGAAATTCCCAAAAATAAGTATACGAAATGGCTGGATTATGATAAGATAAAAAACGTACTTTTATTTAGAACCAGAAGAAGGGGAGATTTTTTTATTCTGGATGGGAAGGGGCACAGGAAATACCTGAAAGATTATTTTATCAATGAGAAAGTGCCAAGGGAATTTAGGGATGAAATTGTGCTGGCGGCAGAGGGAAGCCATATTTTATGGGCTGTCGGATACCGCATCAGTGAGGAGTATAAGGTGACAAAAGATACAAGGGAAATATTAGAGTTACGCTTTACGGAGGAATAAGAGATGGGTGAAAGGATTCGCAAACTTTTGTCTGAGGAGGAAATTGATAAAAGAATTGCAGAGATCGCAGAGCAGATCAGCAGGGATTACGGGGAGGAACAGGTGCATTTAATCTGCGTGTTAAAAGGCGGCGTGTTTTTTACCTGTGAGCTGGCAAAACGTCTTCGTGTGCCGGTGTCACTGGATTTTATGTGCGTTTCCAGCTATGGTGTGGACACGAAATCCAGCGGAGTGGTAAAAATAGTGAAAGATTTAGATGAAGGAATTGAAGGAAAAAACGTTTTAGTGGTGGAGGATATTATTGATTCCGGCAGGACGTTAAGTTATCTGCTTCGGAATTTGAAAAATAGAAATCCCAAAAGCCTTAAGCTATGTACCCTTTTGGATAAACCGGAGCGGCGTGTGGTGGAGGTAAATGTGGATTATACTTGTTTTGAAATACCAGATGAATTTGTGGTGGGATATGGATTGGATTATGCACAAAAGTACAGGAACCTGCCCTATGTGGGCGTGGTTGAATTAGATTGAGTAAGAAGGAGGTATCCATTTGAAAAAGCAAAATTACAGGGGATTCGGCTTCTATCTGGCATTAGTGGCGATAGTGGTTATTGTGTGGCTTATGCTGGATGCCAAACAGAATGCGGCGAATGCCTATACAATGACAGAATTTAAAGCGGCCTTATCGGCAGGCAATGTGGTTTCGGTGGAGGTGGAGCAAAACCGTGAGATTCCCACCGGTACGCTGACCATCCGTTTGAAGGATTCGGCGGTGAAAGAACTTTTTGTTTCAGATGTAAACGAAGTACAGCAGTTATTTGAGGAGGAGGGATTCCACAATTATTTTTTACAGGATGTGCCCCAGGAAAGCTGGCTGTTAAACCTGCTTCCTCTTTTGATCGTGCTGGCCAGCATGTTTATACTATTTATGATTATGAGCAACCAGGCGGCAGCAGGGGGCGGCGGCAGCAGAATGATGAATTTCGGAAAGAGCCGTGCAAAGCTATCCACAGACGCCAACAAAATGAATTTCGGCAATGTGGCGGGCCTAAGGGAAGAAAAAGAAGAGCTAGAGGAACTGGTGGATTTTTTGCGGGAGCCCAGGAAATATACCAGGCTTGGGGCAAGAATCCCCAAGGGAATCCTTTTAGTAGGCCCTCCGGGAACAGGAAAGACCCTTCTTGCCAAGGCTGTGGCTGGGGAGGCAGGCGTGCCTTTCTTTAGCATTTCCGGTTCCGATTTTGTGGAGATGTTTGTAGGTGTGGGCGCTTCCCGTGTCAGGGATTTATTTGAGGAGGCAAAGAGAAACGCCCCCTGTATTGTATTTATTGACGAGATTGACGCTGTGGCAAGACGCCGGGGAACCGGTATGGGCGGCGGTCACGACGAGAGGGAGCAGACCTTAAACCAGATGCTGGTGGAGATGGACGGCTTTGGCATAAACGAAGGGATTATAGTTATGGCGGCCACCAACCGGGTGGATATCCTTGACCCGGCCATTATGCGTCCAGGGCGTTTTGACCGGAAAATCCATGTGGGCCGGCCGGATATCGGCGGCAGAGAAGAAATTTTACAGGTGCACGCCAAGAATAAACCCCTGGGAGATGACATAGACTTAAAACAAATCGCCCAGACAACAGCAGGGTTTACAGGTGCGGATTTAGAAAACCTTTTAAACGAGGCGGCCATTGTGGCAGCCAGGGAAAACCGGGCATATATTATGCAGAATGACATTAAAAAGTCATTTGTAAAAGTGGGAATCGGTGCGGAAAAGAAAAGCCGGATTATTACGGAAAAGGAAAAAAGGATCACCGCATTCCACGAGGCAGGCCATGCCATACTATTTCACGTTCTGCCGGATGTGGGGCCGGTGTACTCTGTTTCCATTATCCCCACGGGAGCTGGTGCCGCAGGCTATACTATGCCTATCAATGAAAATGACGAGATGTTTAACACAAAGGGAAAAATGCTCCAGGAAATTATTGTGGATTTAGGGGGGCGTGTGGCGGAGGAAATGATTTTTGACGACATCACTACAGGGGCTTCCCAGGATATCAAACAGGCCACCCATCTGGCAAAAGCAATGATTACCAAATACGGCATGTCCGAAAATGTGGGGCTTATCAATTACGACAGCGACGATGATGAGGTCTTTATCGGCAGGGACTTAGCCCATACCAGGGGGTACAGCGAAACCATTGCAACCCGTATTGATGAGGAAGTGAAGCGCATTATTGATGAGTGCTACCAGAAAGCCAAAGGGATTATAAAAGAGCATGAAAACGTGTTAAACCGCTGCGCTCAGATGTTATTGGAGAAAGAGAAGATTAACCGGGAAGAATTCGAGGCACTTTTTGAACTTTAAATATAAAAAAATATCGTAATCAAAAAGAGCGGTCAAAATAGGAGCGGGATTGTGCACAATTTATCTGTTTTTCTTTAAACAAAAAAATGGTACTGTAAATTACTTATAAAAAACAGTGTCAAATTTTTTGAAGTTTGTGCACACTTATCTTTGGGAAGGTGCTATTATAATAACTGTAAAAACCCCCAATACATTATATAGTTTTTGCTATACCCCATAGTAAAAATACCTTCTCCTAAAAAAGGCAGCTTTGGCTGCCTTTTTTACTTTGTGTGAACAGGTTTTTGCTATGGCGGAATATGGAAATCAGGAGGCAGATTATGAAGTATCAGTCAATATATGAGTTAAACAAAGTCCAGCAGTATATTATGCAGATGCGCCCTATTCTTCGGAGGAAGGCACTGTTTTCAGACGGCACTGCAGATTACAGAAGCCCGGTGGAGCCAAAGGAGAACGAGAAAGTAACGATCCGTTTCCGTACCTTTAAAAATAACGTGGATGTGGTGTGGCTCTGCAGTGAGGGAAAAAAATATATGATGACAAAGGCCCAGAGCACGGAAACCTTTGATTACTATGCAGTGGAAATCCAGCTGGGAACGGAGCCTTTCTGTTACTATTTTGAGGTTGTGTCCGGAGTGCTTTTGTGCAGATATGACAGGTACGGCGTGACGGAAGATGTGAGAGAACAGTATTTCTTTCGGATTGTGCCCGGATTTTCCACCCCTGAGTGGGCAAAAGGCGCTGTGATGTACCAGATTATGGTGGACCGTTTTTATAACGGGGATATGAGCAATGATGTTTTGGACCGGGAGTATTTTTATATTAAGACATTGAGCGCCAGGGTTCCTGCAGACCAGTGGGAGAAGGCACCGGAGAGTTTTGGGGTCAGGGAGTTTTACGGCGGCGATATAGAGGGTGTGTGGAAGAAACTTGACTACCTGGCGAAGCTGGGGGTGGAAGTGATTTATTTTAACCCTATATTTGTGTCTCCTTCCAGCCATAAATACGATATCCAGGACTATGACCATATTGACCCCCATTTTGGGAAAATTATTGACGATGAGGGGGAACTTTTGACAGAGGGGGATTCGGATAACAGAAAGGCTACCCGTTTTCAGAGCAGGGTAACAAGCCAGAGGAATTTAGAGGCCAGCAATGCTTTTTTTGCAGACTTTGTGAAGGAAGTCCACAAAAGAGGGATGAAAGTGATTTTGGACGGTGTGTTTAATCACTGTGGTTCTTTTAACTGCTGGCTGGACAGGGAAGAGATTTATAAAGGCCAGGAAGGGTTTGCCGACGGGGCTTACATTTCCAAAGACAGCCCCTACAATTCCTATTTCAGTTTCCGGGATGAGGAAGAGCAGTACTGGCCCCACAATAAGTCCTACGAGGGCTGGTGGGGATTTGATACCCTGCCCAAATTAAACTACGAGGGCTCTAAGGAGCTGTATGACGATGTATTGCGCATTGGGAAAAAATGGGTTTCTGAGCCATACTGTGCCGATGGATGGCGTCTTGACGTGGCGGAGGATTTGGGCCACAGCAGGGAGATGAACCACAGGTTTTGGAGGGATTTCAGGAACGCGGTAAAAGAGGCAAATCCCAATGCGGTTATCCTTGCGGAGCATTACGGAGACCCCAAAGAATGGCTTTTGGGAGACCAGTGGGATACTATTATGAACTACGCTGCATTTATGGAGCCCCTCACCTGGTTTTTGACAGGTATGGAAAAGCACAGCGATGAATATCATCCCGAGCGAACAGGAAAGATTGGGGATTTTGAGGGGGCTATGCGCCACTTTATGGCGAGTTTTATGACATCCTCCCTCCAGTGTGCCATGAACCAGCTCTCTAACCATGACCATTCCCGTTTCCTTACCAGAACCAACCATAAAGTGGGCCGGGTAGAATCTTTAGGGGCAATGGCGGCTCAGGAAGGGGTTGACCTTCGGGTGATGCGTGAAGCTGTGGTGATTCAGATGACCTGGCCCGGCGCCCCCACCCTCTACTACGGGGATGAGGCAGGCTTATGCGGATTTACCGACCCGGATAACAGGCGGGCCTATCCCTGGGGACACGAGAATCAGGATTTAATTGATTTTCACAGGGAGTTAATTCAGATGAGAAAAAGAAATGCGGCTTTCCGCACTGGCTCTTTTCAGTTTTTAGACAGTGAGGACCAGCTTTTATGTTTCGCCAGGTTTAACCGGAAACAGCAGTTTGTGATTATTGTAAATAATGATGACAATGAGAGAAGCAAGGAGCTGTATGTGGTAGGTGCGGGCATTCCGGCCAATGGAAGGCTGCGCCAGGTGCTTGTCACCACATCCCAGGGATATTCCCTGATGCCCAAGGATTACCGGGCGGAACACGGTAAGCTGAAAATTACGATGAAGGGAAAAACGGCAGTAATTTTGGAAAGAATTCAAGGAGGGGAATAAAATGGGCAGCATGAGAGAAAAACTCCACACCGGGGAGCGTGACAAGGAGTATTATTTTAAGGACCGGCGAATCCAGGTGGAGCAGGGATAAGATTAAGTAAGGTTTGACAAAAGACACCAGAATCAGAACAATTTATACCAAAATGTTGGAAATGGCGACGGTTTCTGTTATAATCTACAAGAGATGAAAATACGATCAACCAAAAGGAGAATAAAGATGGGAAATTGTGACAATAAAAGACCCTGCCCATGTACTTACGACTGTCCCAGGCATGGAAAATGCTGTGAGTGTGTGGCCCACCACAGGGACCATAATGAGGGCGTGCCGGGATGCTTCTTTTCCCCGGAGGCAGAAGCCACTTATGACAGAAGTATCGAGGCTCTTTGCCGGGATAGAGGCCTGTGTAAATGAAAAAAATCTTGCATTTTAAACTGCACTGTGCTATAATCAATTTCTGTTAAGGCGTATCTTTAACGCCTTGCGAAATGGGCAGATTCCCGAGTGGCCAAAGGGGACAGACTGTAAATCTGCTGCAAATTGCTTCGGTGGTTCGAATCCACCTCTGCCCATTATAAGCCCGCGTGGCGGAACTGGCAGACGCGCAGGACTTAAAATCCTGTTGTGGTGACACAGTACCGGTTCGATTCCGGTCGCGGGCATATTTTAAAGATATAGTGTGATTTGACCGCTTATTTTGCATAAAATATTTGCAGAATTGGCGGTATTTTTTATGCACACGGACACCCAAAGGAAATATGTGAGCAAATGATTTGCCGGGAGACATATATTTACGGCAAAGCGGGAAAGGAGGTATTTTATGGGGAGTAAGAATGAATGGCTGCTGTTGGAAGCGGAAGATGACATTGACGAGATCGAGCACAGGCATCCCACGGAGGAATTTTTATTTTACCAGGCAGTTTCCGGGGGGGATGTGGAGGCGGTGAAGAAAAATTGCAGGGATGGAAGGTTCTTGGATGAGGAGGGCGTGGGAGTCCTTTCAAGAAATCCCCTGATAAATATAAAGTATCATTTTGTGATAACAACAGCCATGGTTACCCGTCTGTGTAAACAGAGGGGAATGGAATTGGAACAGGCATACCGCATGAGCGATTTTTATATTCAGAAGCTGGATGACATCCACACCGTGGAGGGAGTGCGGAGCCTCCATGATGAGATGGTTATAGATTTTGCGGAAAAAATGCGCAAGATTACCAGGGGGGATACCAACTCTAAGCATATCAATATGTGCAAGGAATATATTTATGCCCATATCAAAGAGCGCATCACGATAGAAGATTTAGCGGATGAGCTGGGGGTGTCTGCAAGCTATCTGTCCCGGCTGTTCAAGAAAGAGACGGGGGATTCTGTCAGTGCCTATATCAGGGAGAAAAAGATTGAAATGGCGAAAAATCTTCTGCAGTACAGTGAATATTCGGTGATTGACATTGCTAACCGTCTGTCTTTTTCTTCCCAGAGCCATTTTATACAGCAGTTCCGGGAAATTGTGGGAATGACGCCGAAAAAATTTAGGGATATCAATTATATGGTTCAGTGGGATATAGAAAAAGAAATGGATACTGGGGAAGGGGATAAGTAGCCAGGGAAAGAAGGAAGGCGCAGCAGAGAAAATGCTGCGCCTTTTTTGGAAAAACTGGAATTTTACAAGGTAAGAATAATTTTGTTATCTTTTTCCAGAAGATTTTCCGGTATGTAATTATCGTCCAGTTCTTTGCCGTTTAGAACCAGTTTGCTGCAGCCGCTTTCCAGTCCGTTTGGGTTTTCAACCACAATGTGCAGATGTTTTCCCCGGAAATCTTTTTCTATTTCCAGGCGGTCCCACTCTTTAGGAATGGAGGGGGAAAGCTTTATCCCTTCCAAATCCGGCCGAAGCCCCAAAATTCCTTCCACACATCCCACCATAACCGTGGAGGCAGTGCCGGTAAGCCAGTGCACGTGGGAGCGGCCGTGGTGTTCGCTTGCCCGCCCTTCTGTAAACTGGCCGTAGCAGTAGGGCTCCAGGCGACGGATTTCCGCCTTGTCGTTTTGTGCGGCGGGAGCGTTTTCCATAAAGTAGGTGAATGCCCGCTCCCCGTGTCCCATGAGGGCTTCCGCAAGAATCAGCCATCCCTGGGACTGGGAGAATATACCGGAGTTTTCTTTTGTACCCTGATTATAGATAACGGCCAGGGCGCCGTCAAAGGCGCAGGCGTGGTATGGGGGATTCATCAAAAGTGCGCCGTATTCTGTATTTAACTGCTGGTATACATTGAAAAGTGCGGCGTCTGCCTGCTCTTTTGTTGCAAGCCCGCTGATAACTGCCCAGCTCTGGGGGTTTAACCACATATTTGCCTCCGGGTCCGCAGCCGCCCCGATGCGCTCTCCTTTTTCGGTAAAGCCCCGGATAAATCGGTCATTGTCCCAGCACAGGTTCTGGATTTTCTCTTCCATGTCCTTCTGCTGCTCTTTCAAAAAGCGGATGTATTCCTGATCATTTTTATAGCTGGAAAATCTCTCCATTATCATCAGGGCATAATAAAACTGCAGTGCCACAAAGGAGGATTCCCCGTTTTCCCCCAGGCGCAGGCAGTCGTTCCAGTCTGCATAAAGCCCGGCAGGCATACCGTGGGGGCCAAGGTGCTCTAAGGAAAATTTTATGGCCCGTTGTAAGTGCTCATAGACGCTGCCTGTCCCTTTGTCCGCAAAGGGGATATTTTCATCCAGGAAGGCAATATTCCCTGTCTCCGCAATGTATTTGTATACCGTTGGGAAGAGCCATAAAGCGTCGTCGGCGCGGTAGGCCGGATGTCCCGTCTCCTGCCTGTAGGAGGCGTCTAAAGGGGTGTCCTCATGGCCCGGGTTGTGGGTAAATTTCACAAGGGGCAGGCCGCCGCCCAAATCTGTCTGTGCGGAGAGCATAAACCTTATTTTTTCCTCCGCCATTTCCGGCGCCAGGTGAATCACACCCTGGATATCCTGGACAGTGTCCCGGTAGCCGTAGCCGTTGCGCAGCCCGCAGTAAATAAAGGAAGCCGCCCTGGACCAGATAAAAGTCATAAAGCAGTTGTAGGCATTCCAGGTGTTTATCATGGTGTTAAATTCCGGGCTTGGTGTGGTTACAGAGAGCCGCTCCAATTTCTGGTTCCAGTATTTTTTCAGTGCGTCTATTTCCTCTTTCACCTTCTCTTCGGGATTTCCGTAGGTGTCCAAAATGGAGGAAGCTTCCGGGGAGTGTTTTTCTCCCAACAGGAAAACTATGGTTTTGGACTCACCGGGAGCCAGGGAAACCACGCAGGAGAGGGCGCCGCAGGAATTTTCATTGTAGCTTAATGCGTTTGAAAGGCTGCCTGAGACAACCCCCCTGGGGTTTTTGTAGCCCTGGTATCTTCCGATAAACTCATCCTTGTCCCCACAGTAGGAGGAGACAGGGGCTCCTGCCAGGCCAAAGAAACGCTCTGTCACACATTTTCCGTCTACCTGTTCTTCCGCTGGCAGTGTGTCGAGATTGCTGTGAATCTGCTGCATGATCCTGTTATCTTCAAACTGTGTCCTGCTGATAAACAGGGAATACTGCAGGTTTACCTGATCCTGCTCATAATTGCTGTGGTTGGTAAATTCTCCGTATCCCGTTAAGGTAAGTTCCCTTTTTTCCGGGGAATTGTTTGCCACGGTAAGGGCCCACACCTCATAAGATTTATTCAGGGGTACATAATAGCAGGCCTGGGATGAAATTCCGCTGTATTCGGCTTCCATTCTTGTGTAGCCCATGCCGTGGGAGCACTTGCAGGAATAGCTTTCCAAATCTTTTCCCACCGGCTGCCAGGAGGCGGACCAGTAATCTTTAGAATGATTATCCCTGAGGTAAATGTATCTTCCGGGGGTATCGAAACTGTTGAAAACATATCTGAGAATCCGGCCGTTGGCCCCGGATTTTGCAAAGCTGTACCCCCCGGCGTTATTGGAGATAATAGCCCCGTATTCCGGGGAACCCAGGTAGTTTACCCAGGGAGCGGGGGTGTCCGGCCGCTCAATGACATATTCTCTGTTTGCATCGTCAAAAAATCCATATTTCATGTTTAAGTATCCTTTCTTAGCTTTATTTTAATTTAATAAGAATTTCATGGGTATCCCCTGGAAGGGCATCTATCATTTTCCGGGAGAGAAGGACGGAGGAATCGTCATTTCTTGTCAGTTCCCTGCCGTCACAGAATGCCTTTTCCATAATGTAGGAGCCAAAGTCTTTGTTTTCTTGATTTTCGTAAATAATTACAAAATTTTTCCCTGCGAAGGGAACGGAGATAGAAGCGGTTCCCTTTTCGTCAAACTGGCAGGCCAGGAGTTTGGGATATAGCAGCAAATCTCCTGCTTCTCCCCGGACGCCGAAAACTTCCGTAATCATAGTCATCAGAAACCAGCTTGCCGCACCGGTTAAGTACTGATACATGCCCCTTCCGTCTAACCGGAAATATTCCGGGATTCCGGGGTAGATATGGCTGGTGTCAAAGTCAAGGGCGGTGTCGGCCAGGGTTTTTAAGGCTTTATAGCCTTCCTTTACAAAACCTCTCCGGTACAGGGCGTTGGCGTACATAACTGTCATGTGGGAGAATACGGCCCCGTTCTCCTTTTCTCCGTATGCGAACCCGAACATGCGCCCCATGTCAAATTTCAGCTCCTTAAAGTCCGTGTTCAGCCGGTATCCCCCTGTTTCTTTCTGATACAGGTATTTGTCTGCGCTCTTTGTGATTTTTTTAATCTGGTTTTCCTCTGCAACGCCGCTCATAATGGCAAAAACCTGACCTGTGAGCATCATGCGCACCTGGCTCTCAAAAAATCCTTCCACCCGTCTCCCATGGTTGTCGTAGTAGCTGTTAAACCAGCCTTCCCCTTCCGGGCCGCTAAGCCACTCCTGTTTCCGCAGGAAGTCTATCAGCCAGTTGGCTTTCTGGACCAGGTTTAGGGACAGGGAGGAAAGGGGGATAGGGATGCGCTTGCCGCTGACACTGTGCCGGCACAGGGAGGCATATTCCGACAGAATCTCCCGTTTTCTGTCCGGGTTGTCAAAGATATCCGAATCCTGGTTCAGCAAAATCTGTATCTCCTCTGAAAGACAGACGTCAGAGCACCCGGAGCGGCTTTCCAAAAGCCGGATGGTTTCCGCTAATTCCAGAAGGTTTCCGGCATAGGCGCAGGTAAATGCCACGCTCTCCCCCCTCTCAGGGGCCATGTCTAAAGCGTCATTCCAGTCTGCCCCCCTAAGACGGAAGATATTGTGTTCCCCTACTTCGTAAAAGGCGGTAAGGTGCTGAATCAGCAAGTGTTCCAAAATGCTTCCTTTGTACTCTTCCCCTGACTCTGTAAGCTGCATATTTCCCTGTTCCTGGCTCCACAGGGAATCCGTGTCTGTGCCCCGCATGGCCTGGGCGTCTTTAAAGTAGCTTACAGGTCTGTTTAAAATTTCCACATCCCCTGTCTGGTTTATATAGAGTTTTGTAGTCATAAAAGGCCACAGGGCGTGGTCCATCCAGACCCTTGCAATGCCGTTTCTGTCAGCGATAAAGTTTCCGTCCCCCTGGCCGATAATGGTTGCATTTGTGCCGTCCATGCGGACGCCGCCGTAATTTTTTTCTATCATTGCCCCCACATCGTCAGGATTTAACAAAAGAAGAGAAAGGCAGTCCTGCCACAAATCCCTCCAGCCCCGTCCTCCTCTGCCGTAGTCGTGGTGGGGAAGGAAGGAACAGCCGAAGAGGCGGCGCAGGAACGGCTGGAAACTCACCCATTTCATAAGGGAATCAAAGTCTTTGCTGTCCGTGTGGAAACTTACCGCCACCTGGTTTTGCCAGTAAGTCTTTGTATCACTTAGGGCGGCTTTTATTTTTTCCTCTGAATTGTATTTCTGATATATTTTATCAATGTCGGCCCTGTTTTCATCAATGCCAAAGAGAAGGATAAAATCTTTCTTTTCTCCCGGGGAGAGGGTGACAGGGGAGAAACGGAAAGCCCCCATGGCTTCTTTTCCCTCTGCTTTGGCAAAGGCGGGGTTTCCCGGGTACTGCTCAAATACGGCCCTGGGAAGGGTGTATGTGCCCCCTTCCCCGATAAAATCTTCCACGGATGGGTAGAAGCTTACCGGGTTCTCCCCTGCGCCTGTGCAGCCCAGACAATAGTAGATGCGGCTGTTTTTACGGTGGCCTTTCTCGTCAAAGGACATGGTGGGGCACACATAGACGCCTTTTTCGTCTGTGTCCGTCCGGTGGAGCATGGAGGTCACGTTCCTGTGATCCCTGATATTGTCTGCGCTCCGGCCGTAGATTGGGATGGCGGCATAGGGGGTGAATATCTGTGGCTTTTCCGCCTGGTTTTCTATGGTGATGTACATAATTTCCACATTGTCATTCCTTGGGATAAAGGATGTGACAGAAGTAGAAATCTGAAATTGCTTTGAGGTGCGGGTCATGGTCTGCCACATAAATCCTGCCGAGAGGCTGCTCTCATCCTGGTTTTCGGAAAATTTGAAAGCTTCCTGGGAGGCTGAGGCCCCGGCAGCGGAGTAAGCCCTTCCTTTTTCCGGTGCAAACCAGAAGTTTCTGGTGGAGCGGTTGTTGTGGAGGTTTTCCGAACTCACCGGCTCTAAGAGAAAACTTTCCTGGTCAAGCTTTGCATCCCCGCCAAGATTTGGGGTGATGGAACTCTTAAGCCCTGCCTCTGATGCAAGGGGAAAATAAAGGCCGCTTACATTTTCCGGCTTTTCTATAGTAAAAGAGCCGTAAAAGTCAATAAAGTTTATTTTTTGCATATGGAAATCTCCCTTCGTCAATGTATGAAAGCATCATATAGGAATCCTTGCACTTTAGAAATAAAATACATGAGAAAAATATCAGAATCATGACATAAAATCTGAGGGGGCAAAAAAAGTAATTGGTGTCATAAATCTGATATTCTGTTAAGAATTTTAATATATTCCAAAAAAGATTCAAGTTATAATCCTATCATGTTAAGCGTGAGGCGAACTTCACGGAAATACATTACATATTTAAGGAGGATGCTCAATGAAAAAGAAATTGGTAAGCATGTTATTAGTGGGAACTATGGTTGCAGGTATGTTTGCAGGGTGCGGTGGAAGTGATAACGGCTCCGCTTCCGATGCAGGAACAAATGCAGATGCAAGCGAAGCAAGCGATGCAGGAGATGCAGACAGCGGAACAGCAGATGAAGGAAGCGATGCGGCAGAGGCTCCGGCGGGAGATGAGGGTAAAGTGATTAACATTTACTCCTGGAACAATGAGTTTAAGGAGAGGGTTGAAGCTGTTTACCCTGAGGTGCAGGAAACCTCTTCAGACGGTACGGTGACAACATTAAAAGACGGCACGGAAATCCACTGGATTGTAAACCCCAACCAGGACGGGGTATATCAGCAGAAACTGGACGAGGCTCTTATGAACCAGGCGGACGCAGCAGCGGACGACAAAATAGATATGTTTTTATCTGAGACAGATTATGTGTTTAAATATACAGATGCCGAGGCAGATGTGGCTATGCCTTTAAAAGACCTTGGCATTGACCCGGATAAAGACCTTTCTGACCAGTACAGCTTTACAAAAGTGACGGCTTCCGACGCAAACGGTGTCCAGAGAGGATCCACCTGGCAGTGCTGCCCGGGACTTTTGGTATACCGCAGGGATATTGCGGAGGACGTATTTGGCACAGACGACCCGGAGCAGATTGGGGAAAAGGTAAAAGATTGGGATACCTTAAAAGCTACCGCAGCTGAGTTAAAGGAAAAAGGATATTATACATTTTCTTCTTATGCAGATACGTTCCGTCTCTATGGAAACAGCATTCCGCAGCCCTGGGTGACAGCAGGGGAAACTACAGTTAAGGTTGACCAGAAGATTATGGACTGGGTGGAAACATCCAAAGAGTGGCTGGATGCAGGATATTATGACAAGAGCGTAAAAGGCCAGTGGAACGATGACTGGAACAAGGCTATGGGTTCCGCATCCAAAGTATTTGCATTCCTGTTCCCGGCATGGGGCATTGACTTTACCTTAAAGCCCAACTGGGACGGCGGCGACGGCGCCTGGGCAGTTACCAATCCTCCCCAGGAATATAACTGGGGCGGCTCTTACGTACACGCATGCGTCGGGACAGACAATCCGCAGCACGTAAAAGATATTATTATGGCAGTGACAGGCAATAAAGATAACCTGATGAAGATTTCCAAGGATTACACAGATTTTACCAATACCCAGAGCGGCATGCAGGATGCGGCAAAGGATGATTCCTTTGGTTCCCAGTTCCTGGGCGGGCAGAATGCATTTACATACTTTGCACCGGTGGCAGAAAATATTCAGATAGCTCCTCTTTCTGCCTATGACCAGGGATGTGTGGAGTTAATCCAGAATGCCTTCAGCGATTATTTCCAGGGACAGGTAGATTTTGACAAGGCAAAATCAAACTTTGAGACTGCAATCAAAGAGCGTTATCCTGAAATCACAGAGATTTCCTGGCCCGAATAAGGCTTACCCGGGCTGTCCCGCAAGTTTTGCGGGGCAGTCCATGATTGAAACAGAAAGGAATGGCAGTCTATGAAACGAAAAAGTATAGATTACTCAAAGTGGGGATATTTTTTTATACTCCCGTTTTTTATCTCATTTTTTGTTTTTTCTTTGATTCCCCTGGCAGATACCATTCGGTACAGTTTTTATGAATACTACCGTTCGGGAATTAAAGAAATCGGCCCTAATTTTGTGGGAATGGAAAATTATGTAAGCCTTTTAAAGTCCGACATGTTAAAGTATGCGGGAAATACCTTTATCCTCTGGATTATCGGTTTTATCCCACAGATTGTTATCGCCCTGCTCTTGGCGGAATGGTTTGTGGACGCCCGGTTAAAGATTCACGGGAAGCAGTTTTTTAAGGTGGTCATCTACCTTCCCAACCTGATTATGGCATCCGCCTTTGCCATGTTGTTTTTCACCATGTTTTCTACCAATGGTCCAATCAACTCGATTCTTATGAATATGGGATTGTTGAGCAAACCCATTGATTTTATGGGCACCGTATTTGGAACCAGGTCTCTGGTTGGGTTGATGAACTTCCTTATGTGGTTTGGGAATACCACCATTATGCTTATGGCGGCAATTATGGGTATCAGCCCGGATATTTTTGAGGCTTCCGAATTGGACGGCTGCAACAGCTTCCAGAGGTTTTTCCGCATTACTCTGCCTTTAATCCGGCCCATACTGGCCTACACCCTGATTACTTCCATTATCGGCGGGCTTCAGATGTTTGATGTGCCCCAGATTTTGACAAACGGACAGGGAAATCCGGACAGGACGTCCATGACCTTGATTATGTTCTTAAACAGCCATTTGAAGAGTAAAAACTACGGTATGGCAGGTTCACTGTCTGTTTACCTGTTTATTGTCAGCGGTATCCTCTGCTTTATTGTGTACCGGATGACAAATGGCAAAGATGATAAAGGAGGGAGATAATTTATGAATTCTAATGCATTTAATAAGTTTAGAAGTGTCTTCGCCCATGTATTATTGGTTATCTTGTCCTTTATGTGTTTGTTTTTCTTTTATATATTGTTTATTAACGCCACCCGTTCCCATGCAGATTTGCAGAAAGGGTTTTCCGCACTGCCGGGGAAATATTTCCTGACAAACTTTATGAATGTGGCAAATGACGGAACCTTTCCCATGATTCGGGGAATTTTAAACAGCCTGATTGTCTCCGGCTGTTCCGCAGCAATCTGTACCTATTTTTCTTCCCTGACGGCTTATGGGCTGTATGCTTACGATTTTAAACTGAAAAAGGCGGCGTTTACCTTTATCATGGCAATTCTTGTTATGCCTACCCAGGTGACGGCAATGGGATTTTTAAGGTTAATTACCAAGATGGGGATGTATGATTCCCTGCTCCCACTGATTATCCCGGCCATTGCATCGCCTTCCGTGTTCTATTTTATGTACAGCTACCTCCAGTCCTCCCTTCCTCTTTCTTTGGTGGAAGCTGCCAGGATTGACGGCTCCGGGGAATTTATGACCTTTAACCGGATTGTAATTCCCATTATGAAACCTGCCATTGCGGTACAGGCAATTTTCACTTTTGTGGGTTCCTGGAACAATTACTTCGTTCCTGCACTGGTGATTCAGTCCAAGGATAAGATGACGGTGCCCATTTTGATTGCAACCCTTCGGGGTGCTGATTTTATGAGTTTTGACAGCGCTAAGATTTACATGATGATTTTTGTGGCCATTGTGCCTATCATTATTGTGTACCTGTTCCTTTCTAAATACATTATAGCCGGGATAACGCTTGGCGGTGTGAAAGAATAGGTTTTCATATTTTTTCCTGACATGCAGGAGGCGGAGAAATCTGCCTCCTGTGTGTTTTTTATGTCATTTCCCCCCTCGTTGGTTACATTTCTATTTAAAATCCGGGCAGGATACATTATAATAGTAATCAGGAAGCGGGGATTTTTTATGCGGATTGCAGTCTGTGACGACGAGAGGGAGCTGGCGGAGGATATATGCGCCAGGATAAAAAAAATAGACAGGGTTTGCAGGGTTTTCTGTTATACGGAAGGGATTTCACTTTTGCAGGACGGCTGTTTTGACCTGGTTTTTTTAGATATTGGCATGGAACCCATAAACGGCATGGAAGTGGCCAAAAGGCTTCGGGAGATAAACCAGAAGGTTCTGATTGTATTTATCACGGCGTTAAAGGAGTATGTGTTTGACTCCTTTGAGGTGGGGGCCTTTTGGTATCTTTTAAAACCCGTTTCAGAAGATAAGTTAAAAGATGTTTTATTCCGGGCAAAAAAACAGTGGGAACAGCAGAACGGCTCCGGGGAACGACAGATTTTTATTCAGACAAAAAGTAAAAATTATGTGCTAAGTGTCAATGATATTTTGTATCTGGAAAATCAGAAGCGTAAGATTCTCATCCATACAAAGGAGGAGTTAATCACCTTTAACGCTGTCATGTCAAAGGTAGAGGAGTCTTTGGGGGAGGGGTTTTACCGCTGCCACAGGGGATATCTTGTAAACCTGGCTTACGTGGCGGAATATGACGGGGAGACGATTCGGCTGGCAAATAAAGAAACTATCTATTTGGCAAAAAACAAGTACCAGGATTTTGTCATGACCTATATGCGCTATCTTCGGAACGGAGGTGTGACATTTGTCTGATTGGTATCCCATGGCCATACAATTTGTGAGCTGTGTTTTGGAGGGATACTGCCTATATCTTTTGTGCAGGAATTTCCTGTCCCCCAAAATCGGGGAGGGGGGGGGCCGGGAGGCTTTGGCCGGGCTTTTCTGGTTTTTCCTGCGCATGGCGGGAAGTTATGTGGAATGCGGGATAAACGGTATGGCTCTGGCGTTAAAGTCTCTTTTTTACTGGGGATTTCTGTTTCTGTTCTGCATCCTGTATTATCAGGGAAAGGCTGCCTATAAACTTTTTACGGCGGCAATGTTTCTCTCCCTTCGGGAGATGGCCTTTTTCGCAGCCTACAGCCTTATGGGTGTTGGCACATGGTGTACGGACATGCTGGTGCATGTCTTTGAAAAGGGATGGGTAGGAGAGGGGGAGTTTTTAACGGCGGTAAATGGCGTTGCCAATGTGTCTCTCTTTTGTGAGTGTTTGATAGACGGGTTTTTGCTCTATTTCGGCATTCTTTTTCTCTTAAAGATTATGCCTGGAGGATGTGGGAAAAAAGAAGGACGGGAACTGCTTTTTTGTATGCTTCCTGCAGAGGCCAGCCTGTTGGTGGGATTTATTTTAAGGATGCTGATGTTTTTTACGGAGGAGGGGGAGCCAAGGATTTTATATCAGAAGTACCCCATTCTCTATGGGATTGTTCCGGTGGTCTCCCTGATGCTTTACGCATCTGTTCTGTTTAACACTTGGCTTTACCAGAAGGTTTGTGAGAAAAAGGAGCAGGATAAGGAACAGGAGATTCTGCGAAACCAGATTACCCAAATGCAGGGGGCCATGGAGGAGATGGAGCGGCTCTATGACGGCATCCGGGGGGTCAGGCATGATATGAAAAACCAGATGCTGGCCTTAAAGGGAATTCTCCATACATCCGGTGACAGGGAGGAGGAGCTTAGGGGCTTTCTCTCAGATATGTACCGCTCGGTGGAACAGTTGGACTACGGGCTTCACACGGGAAATTCCGTGTGCGACGTGGTGATTGGAAGCAAGTTTGCCTATGCAAAAAAGCATGTTCCCCCGGTGCGTTTAAATGCAGATAATTTTCTTGTGGAAAGTTCCTGGGGAGTGCGGGCATATGATTTGGGCATTATGCTAAACAACGGGCTGGACAATGCAATCGAAGCCATAGAAAGGATGCGGAAATCCTGGCCAGAAAAAGAGGCTTATATTACGGTAAAATCCTATGTCAGGTCCGGCATGGTTTTTATAGAAATGGAAAACAGTTTTTCCGGGAGCCTGCAGTTTGAGGGTGGAAATCCCCTTCCCCTGTCGTCAAAGGATGGGGAGGGCCATGGAATGGGGCTTCGCAATATCCGAAACTGCGCCGGAAAATATGGCGGGGCAGTGGACTGTATTGTGCAGGGAGAAAAATTTATATTATCGATTATGATAGGAGGAAGGCAAATGCGTAGCATTTTTAGGACGCCTTCCGACGATTTGCCGCCGAAGCGAAAGTGAGGGGGCGTTACATTATAAAAAGGAGGAAGGCAAATGCGTAGCATTTTTAGGACGCCTTCCGACGATTTAGAGCCATAAGGAATCCTCCCGCAAACGGGTTCCTCCTTGTGGCAAATGCCGCCGAAGCGAAAGTGAGGGGGCGTTACATTATAAAAAGGAGGTAAGAAAAATGGATAACGTATTTATGAACGGTCTTGTGACGGGAATTTCCTCTATGCTGGAGCAAAACAGCAAGGTAAACGGGCAGTCAAATAATCAGACAAATTCCCAGGCAAATAACGGGCAGGATTTTGCAAAAGTTCTGGGACAGGCCATTGCAGGGGCATTGGGCACAAATGCCAAGAGCGCTTACACGAATCCGCTTTACAGCGGCCTTTACGGGAATACTTTGTATGGCAACAGCCTTTATGGCGGATTGTTTGGGAACAGTTTGTATGGGGGCGGCTTATATGGAAGCAGCCTTTTGGGGACGCCCTATGGCAATTATGCACTGATGAGCGGGCTGTATTCCGCAAACAGCGGCAAGGGGGCTTCCTCTTCCAGGACTTCGGAGGTATCCGGCGTTTCCGGCTCCACGAATATAGAACAGATTAAGCAGATGCAAAGAAACAGGGTGCAGGCAAGGCTTGTGAATAGTTCTGCGGCGGATGCCTATAAGAAGCATATGGCGATGATGGGATAATAGGCAGGGCAAAGGAATAAATTTCCATAGCAAGAAAATAGCGCAGCTTTTAGCTAAATTTAGCTAAATTTACTTAAAAAGTTGAGAACTTTTCCATAGTATTGTAAAATGAGAAAAAATTTACAGTATTTGGAAAAAGGAGGATGCTATGGGATTTCGGGATGATTTTGTCTGGGGAGCAGCCACAAGTTCTTATCAGATTGAAGGTGCATACAAAGAGGACGTGGCCCTTATGAAGGAGATGGGGTTAAAGGCCTATCGTTTTCCATTAACTGGGCCAGGATTTTTCCAGAGGGAACCGGGAGAATAAACCAGGCGGGAGTGGAGTTTTACAACCGTCTGATAGACGAACTTTTGCAGGGGGGAATTGAGCCTTACGTTACATTATACCACTGGGAGCTTCCCTATGAGCTGTACAAAAGAGGGGGATGGATGAACCCGGACATTGTGGAGTGGTTTGGGGAGTATGCAAAAACTGCGGCGGAACTTTTCAGCGACAGGGTAAAATATTTCTTTACGGTGAATGAGCCCCAGTGTTTTATCGGTCTTGGATTTTTGCACCAGGATCATGCGCCGGGATTAAAAGCGCCCTATAAAGACACCTTTTTAATGGCCCACAATGTGATGAAAGCCCACGGAAGGGCGGTACAAGAGCTTCGGGAATATGGAAAGCAAAAACTTGTCATTGGTATGCACCCACCGCAGGGGTAAGCTATCCAAAAACGGAAAATCCGGAGGATGTGGCTGCGGCAAGGGAGATGTTTTTTGCCATGAACGAGCTGTCTGACTGGACATGGAACGTGGCATGGTGGTCAGACCCGGTTCTTTTGGGGCATTACCCAGAGGAAGGGTTAGAATGTTTTGAACCCTATCTCCCCAAAATTACAGAGGAGGATATGAAACTTATCTCAGAGCCTATTGATATCTACGGGCAAAATATATATAATGGAAAATGCGTGGAACGTGGGGAGGACGGAAAACCCAAGGTGGTAAAGCGTTATCCCGGATTCCCAAGGACGGCAATCGGCTGGCCGGTAACGCCGGAGTGTCTCTACTGGGGGCCGAAGTTTTTGTATGAAAGATACGAAAAGCCCATTTATATCACGGAAAAC
Organism: Roseburia sp. 1XD42-69; assembly: GCF_003612565.1. Taxonomy (GTDB): domain Bacteria; phylum Bacillota; class Clostridia; order Lachnospirales; family Lachnospiraceae; genus Roseburia_B. Next base: position 28,049 of record NZ_RAZG01000026.1, read on the forward strand.
GGCATGTCCTGCCATGACGTGATATCTCTTGACGGCAAAGTCCACGATCCCAACCGTATTGATTTCCTTTCCCGGTACTTAGGCCAGTTAAAGCGGGCGGCACAGGAGATTGACGTGAGGGGTTATTTCCAGTGGTCCCTGACAGATAACTTTGAGTGGAGCCGGGGATATGGCGAGCGCTTTGGCCTTGTATATGTGGATTACCGGAACCAAGAGAGGATTTGGAAGGATTCTGCTTACTGGTATCGGGATGTGATTCGCACAAACGGAGCTGAATTGTAACATAAAAAAGTAGGAAGGAAGAACAAAAATGCCATTTATTGATTCTAAAATCACGGTGTCTGTATCGCCGGAAAAAAGGGAGAGCATAAAATCCCAGTTTGGAGAGGCGGTGGGTATTTTCCACAAGCCGGAAAGCTACCTCATGGTAGGATTCGAGGATAATTATGATTTGTATATGGGAGGGGCCAAAGTAGAAAAAGGCGCTTACGTGTCCGTAAACCTGTATGGTAATGCATCTTCCGATGCCTGCAATGAAATGACAGGAAAGATTTGCAGCATATTTGAAAAAGAACTTGGAATACCAGGGGATAAAGTATATATCTCTTATCAGGGATATAAAGATTGGGGATGGAACGGGAGGAACTTTTAAAAAGAATAAAACCGTTTTCGGCAGGATATCAATGCCGGAAGCGGTTTTTTCTTGTAATCAGAGAAAAACCTGTTTATAATGTAATCAGTATTTTTAGACGGAGAAGGGGATTAAGATGAAAAAGTTTTTCATATTTGGACTTTTGGCTGCCATTCTCCTGTGGGGATGCGGCTATAAAGATGAGGCGGCGGAAAAAAAACCTCTTGTCAGGGCAGAAGCGGTGGATACCGGCACAGTGCTCATTACGGTGGGATTTATTCAGACGGGAAAAGAATCTGACTGGCGGGATGCAAATACCAACGATTTTCTGCAGACTTTTACCAGGGAAAAGGGATATAACCTTATATACATTGACGGGAATTCAGATCCGGAAAGACAGGTGAAAGCAGCCTATGATCTGATTGCCCAAAATGTGGATTATATCATTATAGACCCTATTGTGGAGGATGGCTGGGAAGATGTTTTTATGGAGGCAAAGGAGAAGGGAATCCCTGTGATTGTCTCCGACAGACAGGTAAATGTGAATGCCTCCCACTATGCCTGCTGGGTGGGCTCTGACTTTTACAAAGAGGGACAGAATGCTGCAAAATGGCTGGAAAAATACCTGGAGGATAAAGGCAGGGAAAAGGAAGAGATAAAAATTGTCCTGCTGGAAGGCACAGATGGGGCTACAGCCACCAGGGGCAGAACGGAAGGTTTGTATTCTGTAATTGACAAACATTCCAACTGGAAAGTGGTGGCAAAGGAGTATGGAAATTTTACCCAGGGGGAAGGGGCCCAGGTCATGGAGGGGATTTTAAATCAGAAAATTGAGTTTGACGTGGTGATAGCGGAAAATGACAATATGATGTTTGGAGCCATGAATGCCATGGAACAGCAGGGGATTGCATATGGTGTGGGCACAGATGTCATCACCATATCCTTCGATGCGCTGCAGGAGGCCCTGGCAAAAGTGATAAAGGGGGAACTTATGGTTACGGTAGAGTGCAATCCATTGATTGCGGGGCTCACGGAGAAGGCTATTTTGGACTTGGAAAAGGGTAAGAGGATTGAGAAAGTGCATTTTGTGAAGGAGACGGTTTTTACCCAGGAAAATACGGTTCTCCATTTGATGGAACGGAAGTATTAAGGAGAGTAAATGAAAAAGTCGTTGAGAAACAGAGTCATAGTGCTGATTTTGGTATTTGCGCTTTTGCTGGACATTTTGTGTATCACCATGAATTACCGGAATTTTGTACAGGCAAATGAACAGTTCAGCTATTCCACTGCAAGGACTGTCACGGAAACCTGCAACCTGATTATTGACAAGGACAAGTTAGATGTCTACATGGAGACAGGAAAGAGAGACAGCAGGTATTATGAAATCTGGAATAAATTAATAGATTACCGGAATACCAACAGTGATATTATCGGGCTCTCCCTGGTGTGGTTTGATAAAGAGGGATGTCATTACATTTTTGACACAGATTTGACATTAGAGGGGGCTTTTTTAAAAGACAGGAGGGAGTATGACGGTGAACAGAAAAAATATATGGATTCCCTGATTCGCGGTGAGGAGATTGACTTTATCAACTATCCAAACTATATGGCGGTATATCAGCCGATTCTCTCCTCCTTTAATCTGCCCATTGGATATGTGATTGTGGAGATTTCCACGTTGAAGGCAAAGGAAAAGCAGAGGGCTTATCTCTTTGAAATGGTATGCGTTCTTACCCTTTTAACAGTAGTGCTTATGGTGATTTTGCTTCTTGTGTTAAACCGTATGGTGATAAGGCCTATCAATCAGTTGTCGGAGGCTGTTTTTAACTATGTGAGTTCCATACATGAAAATGGGGAAAAATCTACCTTAGAGCAGCTTTCCATACAAACGGGGGATGAGATTGAACGGCTCTTTATAGCCATAAAAAAGATGGAGACAGACCTTTTGACCTCCTCGGACAATCTGGCAGTTGCCCAGTGGAACAGCCATCATGACAGTATGACCCAGCTTTTTAACAAGCGGTATTTTTATGAGTATATGGAAGGCTATGCCAAGGGAAAACCCGTGGGAGTTTTCTACTTTGACGTGGATAATTTAAAAAAGATGAACGATACTTACGGCCATGAGGCAGGGGATGAGGTTATCTGCAAAACGGCGGAGTTTGTAAAGAGATATACTCCTGGAGAGGGAGGCGGTTTTCGCATGGGGGGAGATGAATTTGTCATGGTAATTCCCGGAATGGAAAAGAGAGCTTTTTATGCCCTTGCAGATAAGATGAAACTTGACGGGGAAAGGGTGCTTACGCCTGCCGATTACACGGTGCAGTGCCGCATTGCACTGGGGTATGCCTACTCAGATAAGTGCGGAAGCCTTACGGAAGTGATGAAAACAGCGGATGAAAATATGTACCTGGACAAAACCAGCCACAGATAAAAATAGACATGGGTTTTGGCTGTGGGAAGGGCGATCAATAACGGGGGGAAAATGGAAAATAGCAGGATAAAAGTATTTCTGGTGGAGGATGAGATTGTCATCCGGGAGGGAATCAAAAGAAATATTAACTGGGGGAAGGAGGGATTTGATTTTGCCGGGGAGGCCAGCGACGGGGAATTGGCATACCCTTTAATTCAGAGCACGAAGCCGGACATTCTGATTACAGATATTAAAATGCCCTTTATGGACGGGCTGGAGTTGAGCCGTCTGGTGAAAAAGGAGCTGCCGGACATTAAGATTCTTGTGCTCAGCGGTTACAATGAATTTGAATATGCCAAAGAGGCAATTAATATCGGAATTACGGAATATCTGGTAAAGCCCATCAGCGGGGCAAAGCTCTTAGAGGCAGTGAAAAAGGTGGCAAAAACCATTTTGGAAGAAAGGCAGCAGAGACAATTTCTCCTGGCTTACCAAAAAGAGCAAAAAGAGAGTGAACAGCTTGCCAGGCAGAGTTTATTCGGAAGGCTTGTGTCGGGAAAATACCCGGTTTCCACACTTCTTGGGGAGGGCCGGGAAATTGGTATGGAGCTGGCGGCTACCCGGTATAATATTATTTTGTTCCAGGTTTTTACCGGGGTGGATGCGGAAAATTATTCCGATGAGTTAAATCGTCTTTCCGGAAAAATACAGGAGATGTCGGAAAATACCCAGGGAGTGATTATGGTGGATCGTGGAGTGGAGGGCTTTGCCTTTCTCTTAAAGGGTGCGGAGGATTCGGATATGGATGAACTTCTTTCGGGTTTTTCAGATAAGTTAAAGGGGATTTTAAAAGAGTATCCGAATATGGAGTATTTTGGAGGGGTAGGAGTTACCGTAGAGCGCTTAAGTGAACTGAATTTGTGTTTTGAGAGGGCAAGCCACGCCTACGCCTACCGTTATCTGTGGGAGAGGAACCAGATTGTCACAGGGGAGGACAAGAAAGAAGTAAAGATGGTGGATGAAGAGCTGAACCTTAAGGCTCTAAATGTGAAAGATTTAGAGCGGAAGGCGGTGGAGCGTTTTCTTGCCACCGGGCTTTTGGGGGAGGCGTCGGATTTTGTGGAGGAATATTTTCACAGCCTGGGGGAGCAGAATATCCAGTCCATGCTGTTCCGCCAGTATATCACCATGGATGCCTATATTGCCGCCGCCTCTGCGGTGGAAAAACTGGGGTATGATTCCACGGTAATGGTGGAGGAGTGCGGAGACTTTAAATCTATGGCGGACGTGTTCGTTACCACGGAGCAGACAGCCTCCTATCTGAAACATGTGCTCTCCACAGCCATACGTCTGAGGGATGCGGTTTCCCAGAAAAAATATGCACAGCTTTTGGAGGATGCCAAGGAATATATCAGGGAGAATTTCTGCAATGAAGAAATTTCCTTAAATACCGTGGCGGCCAGTGTGAATTTAAGCCCCAATCATTTCAGCACTATTTTCAGCCAGGAGGTGGGAAAAACCTTTGTGGAGTATCTCACATTGGTACGGATGGAAAAAGCGAAGGAGCTTTTGCGAAACTCCACCATGAAAACGTCGGATATCGCTTTTGAGGTAGGCTACCGGGACGCCCATTATTTCAGTTACATCTTTAAAAAGACCCAGGAGTGCACGCCCAGGGAGTACAGGGCAAAGTCAAGTACCCCGCAGTAAATTTTCAGGATAAAGATAGGAGTGAGGCGTCATGAAAACACAGACTTCAATGAAAAACCGGCTGTATCTGCTCCTGGGGGTGTGCCTGATTCCCCTGACCTGTATTATTGTGTACCTTCTGGTACTTGTGAACAGCTTTTCCCAGCGATACGATGCCATTGTGGCAAATATCACAAAAGCCAATACCTACAATATAGTATTTAAAGAAGATATGGATTACCTTATGTACATAATTGTGGTAAATGCAGACCGGGCGGAGGAACTGGTGGATATTGAAAAGCCTCAGATTATGATTGACGAGGCCAGGGATGCTTTTCTGGAACTATACGACAGTGCGGATTCCGACCGTGTGAAAAAGAGTTTAAAAAGCATAATAAAGAGCCTTAACATTTTAGAGGACCGGGTGGCGGAGATTGAGGAGGACGCTTTAGTCAGCGGCTCCTATGATGTAAACATGGAAAGGCTTGATTTAAATGTGCGGGTATTAACGGATTTGATTCAGGAACAGATTCAGGAATATATCTATTTTCAGGCCATTAACTTAGAGAAGCTCCGCCTTGGAATCCGCAGGGATGTGGTTCATGCAATCCTTGTGCTAAGCCTGGGCATGGGGGGGATATTCCTCATTGCTTTTACAGTAAGCGGAAAGATTATCCGCAGTATCACAAAGCCCATCCAAAAACTTTGCGTGGTGGCAAAACAGGCAGGACAGGGAAATTTTTCCGTGCGGATGGATGAGACGGGCACCTATGAACTTGCAGTGTTAAATGACAGCTTTAACCGAATGGTGCAGGAGCTTGACAAGCTGGTGGAAGATATCCGTGTGGAGCAGTTAAACTTAAGGGCTGCGGAGTTAAAGCTTTTGCAGGAGCAGATTAACCCCCACTTTTTATACAACACCTTAGACACCATTATGTGGCTGGCGGAGTCAAAGGATACGGAACAGGTGGTGAAGATGGTGTCCTCCCTGTCCGATTTTTTCCGCACCACACTTAGCAAGGGAAAAGATTTTATCACGGTGGAGGAGGAAAAAAAGCATATTAAGAGCTATCTGGAAATCCAGCAGTTCCGCTATCGGGATATTTTGGAGTATGAGATATGTTTTTCGGAGGAAATCTACCAGTATGAGATGTTAAAGCTGACCCTGCAGCCTTTGGTGGAGAACGCCTTGTACCACGGAATTAAAAACAAGCGTGGCCTTGGGCATATAAAGGTAACAGGAGAGAAAGAGGGGGAAAACCTCATATTTAAAGTGAGGGATAACGGAATCGGCATGACGGAGGAGAGAAGCAGGCAGGTGCAGCAGCTCATCCGGGGAGAGAAGCTTTCAGATAAGGAGTCCTCAGGCTTCGGCCTCTTTAACATTAATGAGAGAATACGCCTCCACTATGGCATGGAGTACGGCCTGACGTTAAAGAGTACATACCGGGAGGGGACAGAATTTCAGGTGAAAATACCCTGCGTAAAAAAATGAACTTTTTTCGGAAAATATTATACTTTGTTCATGGTTTGTTCAAAATTTGATAAAAAATTGTACCAAAATCCAAGATAATTCTGTTTCACTTATGGGATAGAAAAGATATAATGTTTTCATCAGCTAAGGGGTGCCTTAGAAAAAATATTATAAGATGTGGAGGATTTTTGTATGAAAAGAAAAATTGTTAGCGTATTAATGTGTGCAACTATGACAGCAGCTCTGTTCGCAGGATGCGGCGGCGGTGGAGATACTCAGGCAAGCGGCGATGCAGCTAAGACAGACGATGCAGCAAATGATGCAGCAGATGACGGGGCAAGTGAAGCAGCAGGGGATGACGCAGCAGCAGATGACGGGGCAAGTGAAGCAGCAGGGGATGACGCAGCAGCAGGCGGCAGCGACGGCGGCACAATCACCATCGGTTTTGCACAGGTTGGCCACGAGTCAGACTGGCGTACAGCATCTACAAAATCCTGTCAGGATGTGTTCTCTGCTGAAAACGGATATGATTTGCAGTTTGTAGATTGTGACAATGATTCTGCAGCACAGATTGAGGCAGTTCGTGGATTTATCCAGCAGGCAGTAGATTACATCATCATCGACCCGATCGTATCCACAGGATGGGATACCGTACTTACCGAGTGTGAGGACGCAGGAATTCCTGTAATCATTATCGACCGTACCATTGATGATTCTGATAAATATGTTTCATGGGTAGGTTCCAACTTTAAGACAGAAGGTCTTGCAGCAGGTGAGTGGTTAAAAGCTTATGCAGAGAATAAAGGCATCAGCGAGATTAACGCACTGGTTATCGAAGGAAGCACAGGAGCATCCGCTACCATCGGACGTACCGAAGGATTTAAAGAGATTGCAGACGCAAACGGATGGACCATCGTAGATTCCCAGTCCGGTGACTTTACAGAGGCAGGCGGACAGGAAGTTATGGAGAGCTACATCAAATCCTATGAAGGAAAGTTTAACGTAGTTATCTGCCAGAACGATAACGAGGCATTCGGCGCTATGACAGCTATGAAAAATGCTGGTATCGAGTACGGCGTAGGCAAAGACGTTATCTTAGTATCCTTTGACGCTTGTACCGCTGGTCTTGAGAAAGTTATGAGCGGCGACATCAATGCAGACTTTGAGTGTAACCCTCTGGCAGCTCCGGACGTAGAAAAAGTTATCAAACAGTTACAGGCTGGCGAGACACCGGAAAAAGAAGTTTACATGACAGAGCACTGGTATGTAAATGAGGATGTCCTTTCTTCCATCACAGTAAACGGCGAGGAGCAGGCACTTACTGTTGTAACACAGGAAATTATTGACGCTCAGTACTAATTAGAATATGTGGGAGCTCCACAGACGGAATAAGTTTGAGTGATTTCGAGGAGGAGGCTTTAAGTCTCCTCCTCTTTAATGGAAAGGATGGTATTATGGAAAATAATGTAGTACTGACCATGAGGGGGATTTCCATGACATTTCCAGGGGTGAAAGCTCTTGACAATGTGGATTTTACATTGCGGAAAGGTGAAATCCATGCGCTGATGGGGGAGAATGGTGCCGGAAAGTCAACGCTTATCAAGTGCCTTACCGGTATCAATGCTTTCGAGGCGGGGGAGATTCATGTGGACGGCATAAACGGGCCTGTGGTAAACCATTCCACTTTAGACGCCCAGAAAAAAGGAATTTCCACTGTGTATCAGGAAGTAAACCTCTGCGGTAATTTAAGCGTTGCGGAAAATCTGTTTATCGGCAGGGAGCCCAGAACAAAAATCGGAACCATTGACTGGAAAGCTATGGTGAAACGTTCCCAGAAAATTATGGCGGATCTTGATATGCCTGTGGATGTAAACCAGAATTTAGAGGAGTATTCCCTAGCGCTGCAGCAGATGATTGCCATTGCAAGGGCCGTGGATATGGACTGTAAAGTCCTGATTTTAGATGAGCCCACTTCCTCTCTGGACGACAACGAAGTGGAGAAACTCTTTAAGTTAATGAGGCAGCTTCGGGATAAGGGAGTGGGAATCATATTTGTTACCCATTTCTTAGAGCAGGTGTACGCTGTGTGCGACAGAATCACTGTTTTGAGAAACGGTACGCTGGTAGGGGAGTATCCCATTGCAGATCTTCCCAGGGTAAAACTGGTAGCGGCTATGATGGGTAAAGATTTTGACGATTTGGCAGCCATTAAGACAGATGAAACTACAGATTTTTCCCATGCGGAAGTATTAATTGAAGCCAAGGGATTAAGCCATAAGGGAACCATTAAGCCCTTTGACCTTACCATCCACAAAGGGGAGGTTGTGGGCCTCACAGGACTTTTAGGCTCCGGGCGAAGCGAACTGGCAAGGGTTATCTACGGTGCGGACAGAAACCAGACAGGAACCCTGAAAGTGAACGGAAAAGAAGTAAATATCAAAGCGCCCATTGACGCTATGAATCTTGGCATGGGCCTTTTGCCGGACGACAGAAAAGCGGAGGGTATTATCGGCGATTTGTCGGTGCGGGAGAACATTATCCTGGCCCTCCAGGCAAAACGGGGAATGTTTAAGCTGATTCCCATGCGGGAGCAGATTGCCCTGGCGGATAAATACATAGAGATGCTACAGGTGAAAACGGCAAGCCGTGAGACTTTGATTAAACAGCTCTCCGGAGGTAACCAGCAGAAGGTTATTTTGGGCAGATGGCTTGCCACAGACCCGGATTTCTTAATTTTAGATGAGCCCACCCGTGGTATTGACGTGGGAACAAAGACAGAGATTCAGAAGCTGGTGTTAAAGCTGGCGAAAGAGGGCAAGAGCCTTATCTTTATCTCCTCGGAGATTGAGGAAATGCTTCGTACCTGCTCTAAGATGGGCGTATTAAGAGACGGGGCGAAAGTGGGAGAGATTACGGAAAATCTTACCCAGGAGACAGTGATGAATGCAATCGCAGGAGGTGGTTCAAATGAGTAAAGTGAAGAAATTAACAGGGATGCCTTTGTTCCTTCCGGTGTTTTGTATGCTTCTTGTGATGCTGGTAAACGTTATCTTTGATGCGGCAAATGGGAATTTCCCCTTTAACTTTTTTACCATTTCCGTGAGAAACGGAGTGCTCTATGGCCGTCTCATAGATATTTTAAACAGGGGAAGTGAGATTGCCATATTGGCCATCGGAATGACTCTTGTGGTATCCTCCTCCGCAGGGACGGACATTTCCGTTGGTTCCGTTATGTCCCTGGCAGCGTCTTTCTGCTGTATGCTTTTGGCAGGTTACGGTGTGGCTTCCACCAGTGAACTTGCGATGCCTTTAATCGTGGGTGTGTTAGGCGGTATCTTAATGGGATGTGTCTGCGGCGCTTTTAACGGATTTTTGGTGGCCTACTTAAATGTGCAGCCTATGGTGGCCACGCTGATACTGTTTTCGGCTGCAAGGGCTATCGGACTTCTTCTCTGCAACAACTTAATCGTGTATGTGAGAAACGATTCCTTCGGATTCTTCGGAAGTTTCCTTGGGCCGATTCCCACACCTATTGTTGTGGCGGCTTTATGTATCCTTGTGGTATCTCTTCTCCTGCGCTACACGGCATTGGGACTTTACATCCAGAGCGTTGGTATTAATAAAAAGGCATCAAGGATTGCAGGATTAAATTCCGCAAAAATTATTTTCCTCTGCTATATCGTCTGTGGCCTCTGTGCAGGAATTGCAGGAATCGTAGCTTCCTCCAGAATTACTTCCGCAGACTCCAACAATATCGGATTAAACTTTGAGCTGGATGCCATTTTGGCAGTGGCTCTTGGAGGAAACAGTTTAGGGGGCGGTAAATTCCGGCTGGCAGGCTCCATTATCGGAGCTTACACCATCCAGGCAATTACCACCACATTATATGCATTGGGCGTGTCTACAGAGCAGGCTCCGGTGTATAAGGCTATCGTAGTAATTATTATCGTAACGATCCAGGCTCCTCCTTTCAAGGCGTTTATGAAACGTATGTCTGCGAAGAGAGAATTGGCAAAAGGAGGTGCGGCAGCATGAAAACAAAGAAAATAAACAGCAATACCCTTCTTTTGATTATTACCATCGCCCTGTTTTTTGTTATGTATCTGGCGGGCTGTGTGGTATACAGCGCTAAGGGTTTTACCCATTTACAGACATTTTTAAATATTTTAATTAACAATGCAGGGCTTTTGTGTGTGACATGCGGCATGACCTGCGTTATGCTTACAGGGGGAATTGATATCTCTGTTGGTTCTCTCATCGCCTTAGACTGTATGTTTCTGGCCGTGGGAATGGAACGTTGGGGAATGAGCGCACCTCTATTGTGCGTGCTGGTGCTTGTTATCGGCATTGTATTTGGAATTGTCCAGGGATTCTGCGTGGGATATCTGCAGATTCAGCCCTTTATCGTAACTATGGCGGGGATGTTCTTCGGAAGGGGTATGACGGCGATTATCTCCACAGACCAGGTGTCCATCAGCAGCAATGAGTGGTTTGTGAACCTGGCAAATACCCGGATTTTCCTTCCCTTTGGGGCTTACACCAACAATAAAGGGGTACTCCAGGTTCCCTACATTCGTATTACCGTTGTGGTGGCTTTGATTGTGCTTGTGGCAATCTTTCTTATGCTCCGGTATACAAAATTCGGGCGGAGCCTTTACGCAGTGGGAGGCAATGAGCAGTCCGCAGTTATGATGGGACTTAATGTGCCCATGACAAAGTTAAAAGCTTACGTCTTATCCTCTTTCCTCTGCTCTATCGGCGGTATCTGTTTCTGTTTAAATACCATGTCCGGCAATGTGCAGCAGGCGACAGGGCTTGAGATGGACGCTATTGCTTCTTCCGTTATCGGCGGTACGCTCCTTACAGGAGGTGTGGGAAATGTTATTGGCTCCTTCTTCGGTGTATTGATTAACGGTACGATTTCCACTTTGGTTAAGACCAACGGAAAGCTCCTTAGCTCCTGGTCAAATATTGCGGTGGCAGCACTCCTTTGTTTCTTTATCGTGCTGCAGAGTATATTTGCAAATATAAAAGCAAAGAAATAATAAAAAGATTTTTCTTAAGGGACTGTGGTTCACAGTCCCTTGTCTGGCAGGAGGAAGGGATTATATGGGGAAAAGAATATGTTTATTGGGATGTGTTTTTCTCCTGCTGTCAGGCTGCGGCAGGGAGCAGGAACTTGAGAATCCTGCGTTTTTAGACACTACGGAGGAAAGTGAAAACCTGATAGTAGTGGGCCTTGCCCAGGTGGGTTCCGAGTCCGACTGGCGTCTGGCAAACACCCAATCTTATAAAGAGACGTTTACAGAGGAAAACGGATATTACCTGCTCTTTGAGGACGGGCAGCAAAAGCAGGAAAACCAGGTGAAGGCAGTGCGTAACTTTATTCTCCAGGAAGTGGATTATATTGTGCTTGACCCCATTGTGGAAACCGGGTGGGATGCAGTGCTTAAAGAGGCGAAGGATGCGGGGATTCCCGTGATTCTCTCCGACAGGTCTGTGCAGGTGGAGGATTCCGAACTCTATACCTGCTGGGTGGGCAGTGATTTTAAGGCGGAGGGGGAGAAGGCCGGAATGTGGCTTTTGGATTATCTTAAGGAAAAGGATCGCTTGGAGGAAGAAATCCAAATTGTCACACTTCAGGGAACCCTTGGCTCCACAGCTCAGATCGGGCGGACAGAGGGATTTAACAGGGTTTTGGGAGACCAGGAAAACTGGGTGATGTTAGAGCAGCAGTCGGGAGAATTTACTCAGGCAAAAGCGAAGGAAGTGATGGAATACTTCTTGAGAACATACCCGGATATTGATGTGGTAGTATGTGAGAATGACAATATGGCATTTGGAGCCATGGATGCCATGAGAGAGGCCGGAAAAAGTTTCGGGAAAAAGGGAGACATTATCGTTATCGCCTTTGACGCCACGGAGGCGGCTTTAGAAGCTGTGGAACGGGGGGAAATCCATGTGGATTTTGAATGTAACCCTCTGCTTGGCCCGGTGGTGGATAAAACCATAAAAAAGCTGGAATTGGGCCAGAAAGTGGATAAAATCCAATACGTGGAGGAGACATATTTTGATTAAGTTAAAGTATTTTCAGTTGACGGAGGATTTGAAAGGGCAGATATTGTCAGGACAGATTCTGCCCGGAGAAAAAATACCTTCCGAGAATACCTTGGCAAAGGAGTATGGCGTCAGCAGGCAGACCGTTCGGAAAGCCATTGCGATTCTACAGAGCCAGGGATATGTGTATGCCCAGCACGGCAGAGGCACTTTTTGTTCAGAACTTGCGCGGCACATCCACAGTTCCAGAAATATTGCAGTGGTGACGACCTATCTCTCCGACTATATCTTTCCCAGGGTGATACAGGGAATCGACGAGGTGCTTACCGGGGAAGGATACAGTATCATTTTAAAAAATACAAGGAATTCCAGGAGCAGGGAGGCCAGATGTTTGGAGGAACTTTTGCAGAAGGATATCGACGGCATGATTATCGAACCCAGCAAGAGCCAGATATACTGCAGCCATACTGCGCTGTACCGGAAACTGGAGGAGTACCGGATCCCCTATGTGTTTATCCAGGGATGTTTTGAGCAGATGAGGGACAAGCCCGCAGTTTTAATGGATGACTGTAAGGGGGGATATCTTATTACCAAATATCTTTTAGAGCTTGGGCATAAACATATTGTAGGGGTGTTTAAGGCAGATGATTCCCAGGGACAGCACAGGCATAAAGGGTATGTGAAAGCCTTGCAGGAGGCGGGGGTTTCCTACGACCCGGACAGGGTGGTGTGGTTTTACACCGAGGACCGGTCTATGCATCCCTATGAGAGGATTTGTCAGATGGCGGTGCAGGGGGAGCAGATGGACGGGGTTGTATGTTATAACGACCAGATTGCCTTAAAAGTCATCCATGCCTTAGAGGAGTGCGGGAAAAAGGTGCCGGGGGATGTGTCTGTCACAGGATATGACAATTCTTATATGGCAAATGCCGGGGGAATTACCCTCACCACCATCACCCATCCCAAGGAGAAATTAGGGGAGATGGCGGCAGGGCTGCTTCTTTCCCTGATTCAGGAAAAAGAAATTTCCGGTGAGGGGAGGCGTGTGGTGATTGAGCCGGAACTTGTCATTGGAAATTCCTGTAAGGACAGGAGAGGATAAAAAGAAAATTTTTATAAAATATAAAAAAACAACTTGTTAAGACATGTGTACAAGTTGTACTATTGAAGTATCAAGTAAGGCAGTAAAGAGATGCAGGAGGGTAAAAAATGTTACAGACAAAAAATTACAAGTTTTGGTTTTGTACCGGTTCACAGGATTTGTACGGAGATGAGTGTTTGGCAAAGGTGGCACAGCACTCCAAACAGATTGTTGATGAGTTAAATAAGACAGGAATTCTGCCATATGAGCTGGTATGGAAACCAACACTCATTACAAATGAGTTAATCCGTAAAACGTTCAACGAGGCAAATGCAGACGAAGAGTGTGCCGGAGTTATCACATGGATGCATACATTTTCCCCTGCAAAATCCTGGATTTTAGGATTACAGGAGTACAGAAAGCCTCTGATGCATTTCCATACCCAGTTTAACGAGGAAATTCCCTATGATTCCATTGATATGGATTTTATGAATGAGAATCAGTCCGCACACGGGGACAGAGAGTACGGTCACATCGTAAGCCGTATGAGAATCGAGAGGAAAGTGGTAGTGGGACACTGGTCTGACTCTGTGGTAGTGGGAAAAATAGCTTCCTGGATGCGCACGGCGGTAGGTATTATGGAGAGCAGCCATATCCGGGTAATGCGTGTGGCTGACAACATGAGAAATGTGGCAGTTACCGAGGGGGATAAGGTTGAGGCACAGATTAAGTTTGGCTGGGAAGTGGACGCTTATCCGATAAACGAAATCGCAGAATCCGTGGCAGCCGTATCTGCTTCTGATACCAATGCGCTGGTGGATGAGTACTACGACAAGTATGAGATTCTCTTAGAGGGCAGAGACCCGGAGGAATTTAAGAAACATGTGGCAGTACAGGCACAGATTGAACTTGGTTTTGAGCGCTTCCTGGAGGAGAAAAATTACCAGGCAATCGTAACCCACTTTGGAGATCTGGGGTCATTAAAACAGCTTCCCGGACTGGCAATCCAGAGACTTATGGAGAAAGGCTACGGTTTTGGAGCAGAGGGCGACTGGAAAGTGGCGGCTATGGTACGCCTGATGAAGATTATGACAGCGGGAATGAAAGATGCAAAGGGAACTTCTATGCTGGAGGATTATACATATAATCTTGTAAAAGGAAAAGAGGGGATTTTACAGGCGCATATGCTGGAAATCTGCCCCACCATCGCAGAAGGCCCCATAAGCATTAAGTGCCAGCCATTGTCCATGGGTGACAGAGAAGACCCGGCAAGGCTTGTATTTACCTCTAAAGAGGGCAGGGGTATCGCTACATCCTTAATCGACCTTGGCAACCGTTTCCGTCTTATTATCAATGACGTGGACTGTAAGAAGAATGAAAAAGCTATGCCCAAACTTCCTGTGGCAACCAATTTCTGGACGCCCCAGCCTGACATGTACACCGGGGCAGAGGCGTGGATTCTGGCAGGAGGGGCACATCATACCGCATTCTCCTACGACATTACTGCAGACCAGATGGGCGACTGGGCAAATGCGATGGGCATTGAGGCTGTTTACATTGACAAGGATACCACAATCCGGGGCTTCAAGAGAGATTTGATGCTGGGGGAAGTATTTTACAGGTAGGATTTCTCTGCTTAAATTTTTACGGTAATTTAGTGAAAAAAGTAGGGTAGGAAAGCAAATTTGAAATGTTGTATAATATTTAAGGCGGGTGTGTGATATTATTTACGCACACCACAAAAATAAAACAAAATAAAGGAGAGTAAACAATGAAATTTTTTGTAGACACAGCGAATGTAGATGATATCAGAAAAGCAAACGACATGGGAGTTATCTGCGGAGTTACCACAAATCCTTCTCTCATTGCAAAAGAGGGCAGGGATTTTAACGAGGTTATCAAAGAGATTACCTCTATTGTGGACGGGCCAATCAGCGGTGAGGTTAAGGCTACCACCGTGGACGCTGAGGGTATGATTAAAGAGGGACGTGAGATTGCAGCGATTCATCCCAATATGGTTGTAAAGATTCCCATGACAGTAGAGGGGTTAAAGGCTGTAAAAGTTCTCTCTGCAGAGGGTATTAAGACAAATGTGACGCTTATCTTTACTGCAAACCAGGCACTTCTTGCTGCAAAGGCAGGGGCAAGCTTTGTTTCTCCTTTCTTAGGAAGGCTTGATGATATTTCCCAGACCGGGGTTGATTTAATTCGTGTGATTGCAGAAATCTTTAATATTTATGATTTGGACACAGAGATTATCGCTGCAAGCGTGAGAAATCCCATCCATGTGACAGACTGCGCACTGGCAGGAGCTGATATTGCCACGGTTCCCTACAGCGTCATTGAGCAGATGACAAAACATCCCCTGACAGACCAGGGTATTGTGAAATTCCAGGCTGACTACAAAGCTGTATTTGGAGAATAAACCATTAGAATCAAAAGGAGAACGCCATGAATAAATTAGAGCTTCAAAAGACTGCTGTAGAAGTCCGCAAGGGCATTATAAACGGTGTCCACAGTGCAAAGGCAGGACATCCCGGCGGATCTTTATCTGCAACAGAGATTTTTACATACCTGTATTTTGAGGAGATGAATATTGACCCTAAAAATCCCAAGATGGAGGGCCGGGACCGCTTTGTATTATCCAAAGGGCACACGGCTCCGGGGCTTTACTCTACACTGGCAAACAGAGGATATTTTCCTGTGGAAGATTTACTGACACTGCGCCACACAGGTTCTTACTTACAGGGACATCCGGATATGAAGCATATCCCCGGAGTTGACATGTCAAGCGGCTCTTTAGGACAGGGACTTTCCACTGCAGTGGGAATGGCATTGGCTGGAAAGCTTGACAACAAGGATTACCGGGTGTACGCCCTCTGCGGTGACGGTGAGATTGAGGAGGGCCAGATTTGGGAGGCAGCTATGTTTGCAGGCCATAGAAAACTGGATAACCTGGTGGTGATTGTGGACAACAACAATCTCCAGATTGACGGCCCCATCGACCAGGTATGTTCCCCGTATCCTATCGATAAAAAATTTGAAGCCTTCAATTTCCATGTGATTAATGTAAACGGAAATGACTTTGACGAACTGGACAAGGCTTTTAAAGAGGCAAAAGCTACAAAGGGTATGCCTACCTGTATTGTGGCCCACACCTTAAAGGGAAAAGATGTTTCCTTCATGGAGAACTCTGTGGACTGGCATGGAAAAGCACCAAATGATGCAGAGTACGAAATTGCGATGAATGACTTAAAGAAAGTAGGTGACGCATTATGCCAGTAATCGAGAATATAAATGAACTGCCAAAAGTGGCGACAAGGGAAAGTTACGGTAACGCATTAGTGGAACTAGGAAAAGAGCATGAGGATGTCCTGGTTTTGGATGCGGATCTTGCAGCAGCTACAAAGACTGGAACGTTTAAAAAGGTATTTCCTGAGAGACATATTGACTGCGGGATTGCAGAGGCAAATATGACAGGGATTGCTGCAGGTCTTTCCACCTGCGGAAAAGTGCCTTTTATCAGCACATTTGCCATGTTTGCAGCAGGGCGTTCCTATGAACAGGTGAGAAACTCCATCGGATATCCCCACTTAAATGTAAAAATCGGGGCAACCCATGCAGGCATCTCCGTGGGGGAGGACGGCGCCAGCCACCAGTGTAATGAGGATATGGCTTTGATGCGTGAAATTCCTGGAATGGTAGTGATTAACCCCAGTGATGACGTGGAGGCAAAGGCAGCAGTAAAGGCTGCATACCAGCATGAAGGCCCTGTATACCTCCGCTTTGGAAGACTGGCTGTTCCGGTTATCAATGACAGGCCGGATTATAAGTTTGAAATCGGCAAGGGTGTGACCTTAAAAGAAGGTAAAGATATCACAATTTTTGCCACAGGGCTTTGTGTGTCAGAGGCATGCCTTGCAGCAGATATGCTGGAAAAAGACGGCATTGACGCAGAGGTGATTAATATCCATACAATTAAACCTTTGGACGAGGAGCTTGTGGTGGCTTCTGCATCTAAGACCAAGAGAGTTTTCACTGTGGAAGAGCACTCCATCGTGGGGGGCTTAGGCGCAGCAGTGGCAGAGGTTCTGGGAGAAAAATGTCCTACAAAGATGACACGTCTTGGGGTGAAGGATGTGTTTGGGGAGTCCGGACCGGCAAAAGAACTTTTGCATAAATATGAACTGGACGCAGAGGGAATCTATAAAAATATTAAGAGCAGTTTATAAAATCAATGGTCCGGGCAATGCCCGGACCTTAAGGAGAACGGGGGTAAATGCATGAATCATAAAGAGGCGATTGCAGCAGGGAAAACATCTCTTGGCATTGAGTTTGGCTCTACAAGAATAAAGGCTGTCCTTATCGGGGAGGACAATGCGCCGCTGGCTTCCGGGAGCCACGAGTGGGAGAACCAGTATGAAAACGGAGTTTGGACATACAGTCTGGACGCCATATGGAATGGTTTGCAGGATTGTTACAAAAATCTGGCGGAAGATGTGAAAAACCAGTATGGGGAAGATTTAACCGTGATAGGCTCCATAGGATTCAGTGCCATGATGCACGGATACATGGCATTTGATAAAAACGGAGAACTTTTGGTTCCCTTCCGCACCTGGAGGAATACCATTACGGAGGCGGCAGCCAAAAAGCTTACGGAGGAGTTTCACTACAATATCCCGGAGCGGTGGAGTATTGCCCATCTCTACCAGGCGATTTTAAACAAAGAGGAACATGTGAAAGACGTGACATTCTTTACCACTTTGGCAGGATATATCCACTGGAAAATGACAGGGGAGAAAGTCCTTGGGGTGGGAGACGCATCCGGAATGTTCCCAATAGACAGTAAGACAAAAGATTACGATGCGTCCATGATAGAGAAATTTGACGCTTTAACCGCACCCTGCGGGTATTCCTGGAAATTAAGGGATATTCTGCCAAAAGCTCTTTGCGCAGGGGAAAATGCAGGAACCCTGACGGAAGAAGGCGCAAAACTTTTGGACGTCAGCGGCAAATTAAAACCGGGAATTCCCCTTTGTCCTCCTGAGGGAGATGCGGGAACAGGAATGGCTGCCACAAACAGCGTGGCAATTAGGACGGGAAATGTTTCTGCGGGAACTTCAGTATTTGCCATGATTGTCCTGGAAAAGGAACTGAAAGGCGTTCACCAGGCAATCGATTTGGTGACTACCCCCACTGGTGACTTAGTGGCAATGGTGCACTGCAATAACTGTACTTCGGATTTAAATGCCTGGGTAGGCCTGTTTAAAGAATTTGCGGAGAGCTTCGGGGTGGAAGTGGATATGAACAAACTCTTCTCCGTGCTTTACAACAAAGCCCTGGAGGGGGATTCTGACTGCGGCGGCCTTTTGGCTTACAACTATTTCTCCGGGGAGAGCATCACAGGGTTTGACGAGGGACGTCCTCTCTTTGCAAGAAGCGTGGAGGGGAACTTTAACCTGGCAAACTTTATGCGGGTACACTTATTTACGGCTCTTGGGGCATTGAAAAACGGATTGGATATTCTGTTAAAAGAGGAAAAGGTAAACATTGATAAAATCTATGGACATGGCGGGTTGTTTAAGACTCCTGTGGTAGGGCAGCGCATTATGGCGGCAGCAATGAATACCCCGGTTTCCGTAATGGAGACGGCAGGGGAAGGCGGCGCCTGGGGTATTGCGGTTTTGGCATCCTACATGAAGAATAAAGCTCAGGGAGAGAGCCTTTCAGATTATCTCAATGAGAAAGTATTTGGCGGTGAGAACGGAGTGACAGAAAATCCGGATCCAAGTGACGTAAAGGGATTCGATGAATTTTTGAAACGGTACAATGCAGGCCTGCCTATTGAGCGGGCAGCTGTGGAAACTTTAAAGTAACAGTCAAGTTTAAGCAGGAAGGAAAAATTATGCTGGAAGAATTAAAAAAACAAGTGTATGAGGCAAATATGGAGCTTCCCCGCCGGGGGCTGATTACCTACACCTGGGGAAATGTCAGCGGCATTGACAGGGAGAGCGGATATTTTGTCATTAAGCCAAGCGGTGTGGACTATGACGAATTGACGCCGGAAGATATGGTTGTCATGGACTTAAAAGGCAATAAGGTGGAAGGGAAATATAAACCCTCCTCCGACACAGCAACCCATATGGAACTGTACAACAAATATCCCGAAATCGGCGGCGTGGTACATACCCATTCCCCGGAGGCTACCGCCTGGGCCCAGGCAGGGCGCAGCATCCCGCTGTACGGCACAACCCACGCAGATTATTTTTACGGGGAGATTCCCTGTGCCAGAAGCCTGACCCCGGAGGAGATTGATGAGGCTTACGAGGTGAACACCGGGAAAGTGATTATCGAAACCTTTGAGGAGCGAGGGGTGAATCCCATGCACACTCCCGGGGTGCTCTGCACCAACCACGGCCCCTTTACCTGGGGAAAAGATGCGGCAGAAGCCGTACACAATGCGGTGGTGTTAGAGGAAGTGGCAAAGATGGCCACGAAAACGGAGCTGATTAACCCCAAGGTGAAACCGGCGCCGGACTGCATTAAAGACAAGCATTTCTTTAGGAAACATGGGGAAAATGCTTATTATGGGCAGAATTAGAGAAAAAACAGGCATCCTTTGGGTGCCTGTTTTGAATTATTGAGGATATCATCAATGATGCGATGGGAATATTCCAACAGGTATATCCGAATACGGTTCGGATTGACTACGACAATTCACACACAAGAGAGATCGAGCAGGTGGATATCAGCAGAATAGCCGAAAACAAATCAGACAGCGGACGTTCCGGCTCTTGATGTAATGCATCGTATTTATTTTTTTCTGTTTTTCAAAAACAGCAACACAAGTGCGATAAGAATACCGACTACTGCGCCGAGGCTCCTGCGGCCATATAAGATTCAAATCCAAACATATGTAATCATCCCCCTACTTTAGAATTTAACCTTAACGGTGGAAGAGTATGGCCCGTAAACTTTAGAGCTTTTTGTTGTCTGGTAAGCCCGAACCTTAAAGGTATAGGTGGTTTTCTTTTTCAGTTTTTTCTTATCATATTTTACAGTAGAGCCTTTTTTAATAGTAGTAATTTTTTTGAAGCCTTTACTTCCGGTTTTCATATATACTTCATAACCGTTTGCGTTATTTACTTTTTTCCAGGAAAGCTTTGCGGTAGTGCCGGATTTTTTCACTTTTAACTTGGTGACTTTGTCCGGTTTTTTTGCGGTAGCGCCGGCGACATATTTGTATTTATAACCCATTTTTTTTGCATAGGCTTCTCCCTGGGAACCTTTGTACACGTTAAGGGTAACGCTTTTTGGCACAATTTCATAATAAGCCGGCAGGGAAGTGCAGCTTTTTGGAATGGTAAGGGATTTGATTTTTTGTGTGGTAAACAAATCTCTTTCTATTTTTTTTACATTTCCCAGGGTAAGTTTGGACAGATTTTCACATTCATAGAAAATTTTAATGTCCAAAAAGCATCCGTTTCCAATGGAGGCTGTCTTTAAGCTGTGGCATTCGCCGCAGGTGTAACCCTCTAAATCACAGTCATTTCCTACAGTAAAGCTGGTTAATGCAGGGCAGGACTCAAATGCGGAAGATCCTATTTTTACTTTGTTTCCGATTTTGACAGAGGTAAGGAAACTGTCCTTAAAAGCGCTGCCTCCAATGGTTTTCAAATTAGTAAGGCTTTCAAAGGGGAAGCTTGTGAGGGAAGTGGTCTGGTTAAAGGCCAGGTCGTCAATAACTGAAAGCTGTGAACCTTGGGCAAAATTTACCTGGGATAAACTGCTCCACCCGGAAAATGCCTGGTTGCCGATTTTGGTAAGGCTGGCAGGCAGATTTATAGTTTCCACGTTTGAGTAATTGTTGTAGCCGAAATCGAATGAGCTCAGCTCTGTGATTCCCTCCGGTACGGTTATGCTGTGTACGTCCCCAGACAGGTAGCCGTGAAGCAAATGGATTTTCACAACCCTGTATCCGTCCACCATGGAGGGGAAGGTTACGTTTCGGATGGTGCCGTATGCCTTTTCATATTCGTCGTTGTAGATGCCCACTAATTTAATGGTATCCGCTGTGTACATCTCATAGCGCCAGATGCCGTCTTGGGATTCCCTGATGTCAACGGCTCTTGCCTTCATTGCAGGCAGGAAACACACAAGGCTGAGCATTAAAAGAATTCCGGCAAAAAATTTTTGTGTTTTTCTCATGTTTATCTCCTTTTTAAAAAATTGGTTTTCCGAAAATTTCGGAAATAGTTTCCAAAGTAGTATATCATAAGGCGCTTAAGAATTCTATGGCATTTTGTAAGTACACAAAATTTGTCAACTTTTTAAGAAAATATTGTGTTTATGTGTGGGAAATATATATTGACAATAAAAACAAAATGGTGTAGCATTGAATAAAATGACACATAGTAATTAATACTATATATGAAGGTTATGTATAAATTAATCAAGGAGGATGCTTATGAAATTGAAAATTCGTGAACCAGGCAGCGCTATTACACATTATATTGGGATGCTGTTATCTCTTTTTGCAGCGGTGCCCCTTTTGGTAAAAGCTAAGACTTGCGGCATGCCAGAGGCCTTAACTGCCATGGGGATTTTTATGTTGGCCATGGTACTTTTATACGGTGCATCTACCTTATATCATTCCCTGAATGTGAAGGATAAAATATTAAAAATTTTTAAAAAAATAGACCATATGATGATTTTTGTGCTGATTGCAGGCACATATACCCCTATCTGCGTTTTGGTACTTGGGGGAAAAGAGGGAATGTATCTTCTAGCACTGATTTGGGGAATTGCCCTGGGAGGAATGGTTTTAAAAGCCTTTTGGGTAACTTGCCCCAGATGGTTTTCTTCTATTCTCTACATTGCCATGGGCTGGGTCTGCATTTTGGTATTTCCGCTGCTATTGGATAAACTTTCTCCGGCGGCATTTACCTGGCTTTTTGCAGGAGGTATTCTCTATACCGTAGGAGGCGTGGTTTATGCCTTGAAACTGAAAGGTTTTAACAGTATCCATAAATATTTTGGCAGTCATGAGATATTTCATCTATTTGTGATGGCTGGAAGTTTTTGCCATTTTGTGGTGATGTATAAGATATTGTAAGAGAAAAAGGGGCGGGGTAAATCGCCCCTTTTTTAAGACCAAACTTACGTCACCGTCCCATTGTCCAGCTGTTTTTATATATTGGAGAACTGGCATAAATTATAATTTGTAATCCCTCACATCTTCAGGGATTTCATCAACAGGTAAATTCTTTACAGTTTCTTCACTTCCGGCAGCAATCGCTGTATCATAATAGCGCAGAGTGGATATAGCAATCCCGGTAGCATTAGCAACCTCTCCAATGGAATAATACATAGGATTTTCTCCTTTTTAGAAATTTATGAAAAATACCTCTTGACCGTAATTTTAATGCCAATCAAAAAAGAAAGAGGTAATTGTATTATGAATATGAATTTTAATTTTAACAACCCAACAAACCTTATTTTCGGCAGAGGTTCGCTGAACCAATTAGGAAGCCTGCCTATGCCCGGAAAGAAAGCACTGGTATTGATTTCTAACGGTAAGTCTACAAGAGAAAACGGCTTTGGCAATCCGGGGCTTGCTCCCGTACTGGCAGTTGTTGACCTGGAACTTATGACAACGGTTCCCGCAAAATATACGGCATATTTAGAGAAAGGTTCGGTTATCTATTATGGCGCATGGCGGACAATGAAAGAATTACACCCTTTTTATCAGTGGTAAAAACAGTGCTTTTTTTGACGGCGTTTTTCAAGTCCGTGTGTTCTTTTTCGGTCAGCTTTTCATAGCTGATTTGAAGCTGTGAACACATGACATATCAGAATCTATCAAGGGCGTTCCCTGGAAAACGCATGGCTTTTTCTGCATCTGTAATTATTTTCAGGGTGCTGGAATCGTCCGGCGCACTCTCCGCATCGACTTTATGCTCCAGCCGGATATCGTGGAGGATTGCGTCCCACTCCTTATGCGTGGCATGGCAGAAATAATTTTCTTCCTGTATCTGCGAAGCCTGCAATGTTTTCAGCGATACGTAAAAGGTAATCCGTGGAAACACCATAAAATTCTGCAAGCTTCAGGATGGATACAGTTCATCGATGGATTACTCAAATCGCATATACATTCTCATACCGAAAATATAATCAGGTATTCCAAAAAGTGGTGGATAGATGTATAATAAATCAGAGGATCAGTGCGTGATTGAAGTGGAATGGTAATCACGAAATACAAATTGGATAAGTCCTAAGAACAGCTTAGAGAATAAACCAAAGGTTTAGTAATGTTAACACCACTTTACAACTTTTTGAAAAATAAAATAACGCACAAGACACTTTCTCATGTATAATAAGTTTGCAC
>NZ_RAZG01000272.1 GCF_003612565.1 Roseburia sp. 1XD42-69
AATGTCTTTGGTGAGGATGCGACAAATGGTCTGGAATTTCTGGACAAATTGTATGAAAAGAAGGATGTCCTTGACGGATTAGATTCTTCCATTGAAAAACTTTCAGACGGTTCTTATAAGTTCGACCTAAAGCCGGATGAATTTGAAGCCATCGGGGAAGCGATTGGGATGACCGCCGATGAAGTTGCCGCATGTACCAATGCTTTAGGCATGTTTGGGGATTTCCGTTCTTATGACATGGAAGAACTGGAAGAAACTTTAAACGGGATATCCATAGCCGCAAAAGACGGGGAGAAATCCATCCTATCCTTACAGGGTGTGGAATCTATACTTTCAGACCTTGGGTATAACGGATATGAAATCTACCATATCTTAGAAGATATCAAAGGCATGGGAAGTCTGGAATTACTGGATTTTAATGCCAGTGACAGCGAGGGATTGCAGACTGTCATAGATAAGCTGTCTGAACTTGACATGCTTAAGATCAACGGGGACAGCATAGACGTTTCAGGGCTTGCAGATAAATTAAAGAATACTTTCGGCATGACCTTTGAGGATATCCA
>NZ_RAZG01000273.1 GCF_003612565.1 Roseburia sp. 1XD42-69
CTTGCAGATAATTTTGACCGTCTGATTGAAAACATCAACGCTTATTCCAATGACGCAATGGCGAATGTAAACGACTATCTGTCTAAAATCGGGTTTGACACCAGTTCTTCCATCAGCAATGTAGGTTTACTGATTACCAATGCGCTCAAATCTGGCACGGATGTATCAAATGCAACCTATACGACTGTGGATGAAATCAGGAATATCCTGGAGAAAATGCAACAGTATGTAGATTCTATTGCAAACGGAGGGAACGCCTCTTCCGGTGCAGACAGTACTGCCACTTCACAGCCCATTGCATCTGCGGAGGAACAGAAACGACAGGCATTAGCCGGGGATATGGCAGCACTGCAAAGCCAGTTGGAATCTTTATACAGGCAGAAAACAGATACCGAGGATCAATATAATAAGGATATCGAAAAAGCGAAAGCAAGTTCTTCAAAGTACAAAGACAAAGCAAAGGAAGAAAAGAACAGCAAGAAAAAGAAGGAATACGAAGCCAAAAAGAAAGAGTATGACGCACAGGCAAAATCTTTGGAAAAGGAAAAGAA
>NZ_RAZG01000274.1 GCF_003612565.1 Roseburia sp. 1XD42-69
CTTGCAGATAATTTTGACCGTCTGATTGAAAACATCAACGCTTATTCCAATGACGCAATGGCGAATGTAAAGGATTATCTTGCAAAGATCGGGTTTGACACCAGTTCTTCCATCAGCAATATAGGTACTTTGATCTCCAATTCTTTAAATGCCGGCACCGACATATCAAGGGCAACTTATACGACTGTTGATGAAATCAAAAGCATCTTGGAAAAGATGCAACAGTATGTAGATTCTATTGCAAACGGAGGGAACGCCTCTTCCGGTGCAAACAATTTCACTTCACAGCCGCCTGTATCTTCAGAAGAACAGCAGAAACAGTCAATCACAAATGATATGACGGCATTGCAGAGCCAGTTAGAATCTTTATATAAACAGAAAACAGATATCGAGAATGGATATGATAAAGATATCGATAAAGCTAAGTCAAATTCTTCAAAGTATAAGGATAAAGCAAAGAAAGAAAAGGATACGAAAAAAAAGAAGGAATACGAAGCCAAAAAGAAAGAGTATGACGCACAGGCAAAATCTTTGGAAAAGGAAAAGAA
>NZ_RAZG01000275.1 GCF_003612565.1 Roseburia sp. 1XD42-69
GGTAGTGTAAATAAGTTTGTGTTTTTGGAAATAAATGGCTCCTTTTTGGTAAGAATTAGGATATGCAAATTCTTATCGAAAAGGAGTGTTTTTATGCCAGTAGCAAAGGAACAAATTCGACAGATTATCTCAGAAAACAACTTAAACAGCGTCACTGATGTCTATGCCTTGCTCAGGGACAGTTTCAAGGACATCCTGCAGGAACTCATGGAGGCAGAGATGGACGCCACCCTCGGCTACGAGAAAAACCGCAAAGGAGTTTTACAGACGGACAACAAACGCAATGGGCATTCCCCAAAAAACTTGAAGAGCCAGTATGGGGAATTCCAGATTGACGTGCCCAGGGACCGGAATGGGGAATTCGAGCCGAAACTGATACCGAAATACCAGCGGGACATCTCCGGCATCGAGGAAAAGGTGATTTCCCTGTATGCGCGAGGCATGAGCACACGGGATATCCACGACCAGCTGAACGACCTGTATGGAATTGAACTGTCAGCAGAAATGGTAAGTAAAATCACAGACAAAATCCTGCCACAGGTCAA
>NZ_RAZG01000276.1 GCF_003612565.1 Roseburia sp. 1XD42-69
ATTTCCAAACTGCTTATTTAACCTTGTAAATGTTTCTTGTACTGTCATTACTTCGCTCATAATAATTTTCCTCCATCTTCATTTACATATTTTTTCTAAAACTTCCTGCAAGCGTTCCCTTCCACTTTGGATATAATATAAATTATCCCCGATTTTCAAACCTTCTCTTTGCTTATGCGCTGTAAGTACCTTCTGCTGAAAAATATGGATTCCCACACTCACACCCATACAGAACGCTTCATTTTCCATTAATTGTTCCAATATTAATTCCCTCCCATCATATAAAATTTTCTAACTGCTTCCTTATTTGTCCTGGCTGCAATTTTACCACCTGCTTTCTAATACACTTTTCTCATTTCCCAAAAATAAAATTTACAAGTTCCATTATCTTTTTCTCCGTTTGGAATAATATTTTACAAAAATTTTCAATAATTAAGACAAAAAACACCAACAGATTATTAATCCGTTGATGCTTTTCATAATTTTAACATTTTGATTTTCCGTCTAAACAAGTTTGACTGATTTTAAAATATTTAGTTT
>NZ_RAZG01000277.1 GCF_003612565.1 Roseburia sp. 1XD42-69
TTTCTTTCTCTCCGCCATAAATCTACATTTTTTCTTCGGCGTTTTCTTACATTTTATCATTGGCGCTAACACTCGTCGCGCTCCCTTGACCGGACGATATACCCGGCGCGTTCAAGCTCCTTAATGGCTTCGCGGATAGCGTCTATCTTCTCCCGGTTGATAAGGGATAAGCCTTTCAAGGTGTAGTCCCAATCTTCGGGGAGTGACAGCATTTGCGACAACAGCCCCTTTGCCTTTAGGGAAAGCTCCTTGTTGCGTAGGTGGTGGTTGCTCATTACGGTGTAGCCCTTGTTCCGTTCCACTCTGAAAACTGCCATAGTTCATAGCTCCTTTGCTTTGGATTTGTTACGCAGTAGAAGCGCAGTTTCGGGGGATAAGGTATAAATCCCTTTCCGCGCCAGATACGCGCCCGGAAAACCGCTTGTAGCAAGGCTTTTTCTGCCCCTACTGCGTAACAAAGGGCATGAAAACCTGCTAACAAAAGTCAAGACTTTTTAGCAGGTTTTTAAATAAATTTGGGGTATGAATTTTTCCCAC
>NZ_RAZG01000278.1 GCF_003612565.1 Roseburia sp. 1XD42-69
ATTATAAACTGATAAGGAGTGAAATACAAGGGAGAATCTTCAAGAAAATCCCTCTTTAAAGTCTGACATTTTGGCTGTTAAAGAGAATATTTTGAGACAGATCCCAATTCCTGTTCAATGCGCAGAAGCTGGTTATACTTTGCCACCCGCTCACTTCTGCAGGGCGCTCCCGTTTTTATCTGCCCTGCGTTTACCGCCACCGCCAAATCTGCGATAAAGGTGTCTTCCGTCTCCCCGGAACGGTGGGAAATCACAGTTTTATATCCCGCCCGCTGGGCAATTTTTATAGCTTCCATAGCTTCGGATACCGTTCCGATTTGGTTTACTTTTACCAATATGGCATTTCCTGCGGGCACTTTAATGCCTGCTTCCAGCCGTTTGGGATTTGTTACAAAAAGGTCGTCCCCCACAAGCTGAATTTTATCTCCCAGGCGCTCCGTCAGTTTCTTCCAGCCATCCCAGTCGTCCTCCGCAAGACCGTCCTCAATGGAAAATATGGGAAATTCCTCCAAAAGATTTTCATAGTAGGC
>NZ_RAZG01000279.1 GCF_003612565.1 Roseburia sp. 1XD42-69
GGAGAGATACATGAAATTCAACGGTAAACGATATATAACATCACATTAGAATCTTTCGTGAAACAACCCTAAATGCGCTGGCTCCCGGCTTGTAAAATCAGGAGGTTTATGGTAGTATGGAGATACGAAAACAGAAGGGAAAGCAGGTGGGAAGATTGACAGTGACGGATAAGCAACATCAGGAAGATTTGCAACGTTTGCGTTTGTTAAGGCCAATCGATGATGACTTTATGCGTTGTCTTTTCAAGGATAACATTCCATTGGCTGAATTTGTGTTACGCATTATCACTGATAAACCGGATTTAATTATTACTGATTGTGAAACCAATGTTAACAACTTAGTAGTGGTATGACATTACAACAAGATTAAGCCATTGAACCAACAATAATAGATGATAGGAATGATAAAAATACACTAAAAAAGGGCGGACTTCCCCCTTGGTGCTATCAGCTGTTTTTTCATATAGTGGTTATATTGTAGAATGTAAAGAAGTTGGCATCACCACCTTTCTTA
>NZ_RAZG01000280.1 GCF_003612565.1 Roseburia sp. 1XD42-69
GGAGGATGAGGAATTAAAAAAATCAGCATGAACTTTCAACTTTTTGTGTCCAAAGTATTGACATAGGTCCACCGTTCCCCATACAGGACAGTCAGCTGGTTCAGCACTTGGTCCCAGTTCCGGTATCTCTGTGTCCATTTCTTCGTTACATTCTGGCTTGCCAGATACAGCATCTTTTCCAGGGATGTGTCGCTTGGAAATACACTCTTTGTCTTGGTCACTTTCCGGTACTGGCGGTTCAGCCCCTCTATAATGTTCGTGGTATACATGATCCGGCGGATGTCCTCCGGGAACTGGAAGAAAGGGCTCACATCTTCCCAATTGTTTTCCCAGTTACTGACAGCGTAGGGGTATTTTCTCCCCCATGTCTCTTTTATATTCTCCAGTTCTGAAAGGCCTGCCGCCTCGTTCGGGGCATTATAGACTGCCTTGAAGTCGGAGGCAAATTTCTTCAGGTCTTTGTAACTCACATATTTGAAAGAGTTGCGCAGCATGTGGATGACGCACCTCTG
>NZ_RAZG01000281.1 GCF_003612565.1 Roseburia sp. 1XD42-69
AGCGGCGTAATGACCCCTGCCACAGTCCGCCAGAAAGAGGACGGGCGGTATGAGCTTATCAGCGGTCACAGAAGAAAAAAGGCTTGCGAGCTTGCAGGGCTTGAAACGCTCAAATGCGAGATTAAGGAGCTGACCCGTGACGAAGCGATTATTGTCATGGTTGAGAGTAATCTCCAAAGGACTACTATCTTGCCGAGTGAGAAAGCCTTTGCGTATAAGATGCGGCTTGAAGCAATGGACAGACAAGGACAACGTGTTGATTTAACTTCGACACCAGTGGTGTCGAAGTCAAGGTCTAATGAAGAACTTGCTGACAGAGTAGGCGAAAGCCGTGAGCAGATACGCCGCTTTATCCGTCTGACCGAGCTTGTACCCGAAATCCTGCAAATGGTGGATGAACGCCAGATTGCTTTCCGCCCTGCGGTGGAAATTGGACCTATGTCAATACTTTGGACACAAAAAGTTGAAAGTTCATGCTGATTTTTTTAATTCCTCATCCTCC
>NZ_RAZG01000027.1 GCF_003612565.1 Roseburia sp. 1XD42-69
TAAAACAACGCCATACAACATAAAAATAAATAAAATTTGACATAAAAAAGCCCGCATTTCTGCGGTTTGTAGTGTTTTATATTTCTGACAAGTGTCGAAGACCCGTATTTGTCTGTTTTAAAATTATAGAGCAAAAAAGACATTTCAATATGTTTAAAATATATTATACGACATAATGGTAAAAATATCGAATTCTTTTTTTTAAAGTGAACATCAGAAGATATTGACAAGTGCAAATAGAAAAGAATATAATATAGAAAATACCACTGAGAAATATATGGAGCGGAAAAATATATGGAAAAAATGTCAAGAGAGGAAAAGACGGATTTTTTACTTTCAGAGATAAAAAAGAAGATGGATGAAAATGGCGGCATTATTAAAACCAGTCAGATAACGGAGCTGGGCGTGGATTACCGGAGAATTTTATCCTGGGTAAAAGATGGAACATTAGAGCGGGTAAAAAGCGGATATTATTCTTTTGGCTTTAAAGAACGCAGCGAAGAAGATTTAATTCTAGGGCTGTTTCCCGACGGTGTTTTATGTTTGGAAAGTGCGCTTTACTATCATCATTATATTGACAGAAAGCCTTATCAGTGGCACATTGCCATTGATAAGAACACTTCAAAATCCAGGTTTAAAATGGATTATCCTGTCATTTTGCCCTACTATACGGAGCCGGAAGTTTTAAAGCTTGGGGTGGAAGAAATCCCTTTTGCCAGCGGGATGATGAAGATTTATAATAAGCAGCGGATGATATGCGACTGTCTGAAATTTGAGGAGAAATTAGATAGGGATATATTTAAAAGGGCTTTGCTGTCTTATATTGCAGATAATTCTAAAGATATTGCTGAGTTACTCACCATTGCCAGGGAAAGAAAAGTGCTGCAGAAAGTTCAGAGTACGTTAGGAGTGTGGCTGTAATGCAAAAGGAGCAGAAATTGACTGCTGTTTTCTTACAAGATATGGCAACCCAGAAAGGTCTTGCCTTTCCAAAACTTTTAGGAGCTGTGGTTTTAGAGGAAGCGGTAAGGATAATTTGTGAATCTGAATATTCTGGTGAATTTTGGCTGAGAAATGGAAATATACTTACAAAGGAGAACTATGATCGCAATTTAAAACTGAATCTGGAGTTTGACTATGTAATGCAAAAAGCTCCAAAAGACCTGGAGGGAATTACGCCTGGAGAGCTTTTGCGGGACATTACCCAGCATGTAAAAGAGGAAGTTTTTGAAGGGCAGGAAAATCGCCGGGTGGATTTTGAAGTTCAGATGAAAGCTTTTCCTAAATTTGTTAGATTTGATTGTACAGGAAAGATTGAGGGTATGCGTGTTCCTATAAGTATTTTGTTTCACTATTTACAGGATGAAAGGCTGATTCCGAAAAAGGAAACTTTTTCTCTTCTGGTATTCCCAGAGGAAGAGGTATCTTATTATTGTTTTCAGCCGGAAAGTATTCTGGCGGAGAAATATCTGGAAATTGTCACGAAATTGGAACTGATTCAAAATCTGAAAGCCTATTATGACGTTTACTATCTCCTAGACAGGGAGAGCGTGGACGGGAGGAAAGTCCGGGATTATATCAGTGAATATTGTCAGTCTGAGAAGATTCCAAGGGATAACACGAGAATGGATATGGTGAAAAACTATAAGGATTACACTTTTATGAAGAAAAAGTGGAAAGTTTTCCTTCGTTCTATTCACAGTAAAGAGCCGGCATGGGAGCAGGTGATGGAACGTTTTGTAAGTTTCTTTGAGCCAATCTGGAAAGCGGTGGCAGAGGATTTTATCTTTTTTGGAGACTGGATGCCGGAGTTGAACCGGTTTTTGTGAAATAAGGTTTACAGTAAGTATTCTAAAAATACCGGAGAGAACATATGGAAGACATGCTGGATGAAAAACTAAAAAAGTACGGGGAAAGTGATTTTTATCCTTTTCATATGCCTGGGCATAAGAGAGGGGAGATGGATTTTCCAAATCCCTATAAAATAGACATTACAGAGATTGAGGGGTTTGACGACCTCCATCATTCCAGGGGAATTTTACAAAAGGCCCAGATGCGGGCTGCCAGGCTCTACGGTTCAAAAAAAACATACTATCTGGTAAATGGAAGTACCTGTGGTATCCTTGCCTCTGTCTTTGCAGGGACAAAAAGAGGGGACAAGATATTGGCTGCCAGGAATTGCCACAAATCTGTATACCACGCCATTTATTTAAATGGACTTGAGGGGATTTATGTAAATCCTGTGATTACATGCCAGGGAATCCAGGGTGAAATTCACCCGGAGGATATTGAGGAAAAACTAAATGAATTTCCGGATATTAAAGCTGTTGTAATTACAAGCCCCACTTATGAGGGAATTGTCAGCGATATTGCATCTATTGCAGAAATTGTCCACAGACACAGAATTCCTTTGATTGTGGATGAAGCCCATGGGGCCCATTTTGGATTTTCCGAAAAATTTCCCAAAAGCGCAGTGGAATTTGGGGCAGACGGGGTAATCCATAGTCTTCACAAACAGCTGCCAAGTTTTACCCAGACAGCCCTTCTCCATATAAATTCTGATTTTATAGAAGAGAAGAAAATAGAGGAATATCTTGGAATGTTTGAGACAAGTTCCCCCTCCTATATCCTTATGGCAGGGATAGAAAAGTGTATCCGCTATGTAAATGAAGAAAAGGCAAATTTATTCCCTAAGTTTGAAAAAAATTTGGAAGAGTTTTATAGGAGGGCCAGAAAGCTTCATTATATTAAAGTGCTAGAGGAAAAAGATTTTACGGCGGAGGAATGTTTTGCAAAAGACCCATCTAAATTGGTGATTTCCGTCAAAAACGCCAATATGACAGGAAGGGAACTCTGCCGTACTCTTTTGGAAAAATATCATTTGCAAATGGAGATGGAGTCAGGTTTTTATGTCCTTGCCATGACAAGCATTATGGATAGGGAAGAAGGTTTTTTGCGGCTGTCAAAGGCATTGGAAGAAATCGATCTGACTTTGGAAGAAGAAAAAGAAGATAAATCCCAGGTGATTGGGGAAATTTATCAGCCCAAAGATAAGAAAATGGAATTGTGGGAAGCTAAGGAAAAGACAGCAAAAGAGGTTTCATTTTTTGAAGCGGAAGGAAAAATTTCCGGCGCTATGGTTTCCATTTATCCCCCAGGAATCCCCGTGATGCTTCCCGGGGAAATCATTACGAAAGATTTTATAAAAAATCTCAGAGAGTGCAGGAAACTTGGGTTGAATGTGCAGGGAATTGCCGATATATTAAATGAGAGGATAGACGTTATAGCAATTTAGCAGTATAATTAAAGGACAGACAATGGGAAAAATTTTTTGTATTATGGGTAAAAGTTCCTCTGGAAAAGATACACTGTATCAATTATTATTAAATAAGGAAGAATTGCACTTATCCCGGATTATTCCCTACACCACAAGGCCCAGACGCAGGCTGGAGGAAGATGGAAGGGAATATTTCTTTGTAGATGAGAAGCAGCAGCAAAAGATGGAGGAGGAAGGGAAAATTATAGAACTCCGGTCTTATGATACTGTACACGGGATATGGAAATATTTTACCGTAGATGACGGACAGATTTCTTTGGAAAATCATAATTATCTAATGATAGCCACCCTGGAAGCCTATGAAAAAATGCTCTTGTTTTTTGGAAAAGAGGTTATGGTTCCCATTTATGTGGAGGTGGAGGACGGTATACGGCTGCAGCGGGCCCTAGACCGGGAAAAACTACAGGATTATCCCAAATATGCAGAGTTATGCAGGAGATTTTTGGCGGATACGGAGGATTTTTCCCAGGAAAAGCTTTTACATGCCAATATTAACAGGCGTTTTTATAATGAAACTTTGGAGAAAACCTGCCAGGAGATTGGGGCATATATCAAGTGTGAAATATGCACTGCAACGTCTTAAAAGAATCGGAGGTAAGGTTATGGAATTAAAGGTAAATGAAATGACACCGGTTTCCAATGTGGAGCCGGCAGTAAAAACCGATACCAATGACGGGGCCTTTAAATTTACACTCACCAGCGCCATTGGGGAAGCCCAGCTTCAGGAACGGCTAAATACCCTTTTAAATGAGATTACCAATCAGGGAGAGCGCATTGCCCAGCATATGGATATTCGGGATATGAAAAAGTACCGGGGCCTGGTGAAAGAATTTTTAAACGAAGTGGTAAACCGTTCCCACAAGTTTTCCAGGGAAAACTTTTTGGACAGAAAAGGTCGGCACCGTGTGTATGGAATTATCCGTCTGGTGGATGTCACATTGGATGAGCTGGCGGGGGAGCTGGTAAAAGAAGAGAAAGACCATATTTCCATCTTAAGCAAAATAGGGGAGATACAGGGTCTGCTTTTAGATATTTTTACTTAAAAATAATATGACTAAGAATATTATAAGATAAAAAAGCCAGAATGGAGGTATGAGTATGGGAGACTTTTCAAAAATCCTTGGACATGAGAACATAATCGGATACTTTAAAAATGCAATATCTATGGAAAAGGTGACCCATGCCTATATTTTAAATGGCCAGGAAAAATCGGGAAAAATGATGCTGGCGGAGGCTTTTGCCATGGCTCTCCAGTGTGAGCAGGGGGGGAGCAAGCCATGCAATACCTGCCATTCCTGCAAACAGGCATTAAACCACAATCAGCCGGATATTATTTATGTCACCCATGAAAAACCAAATACCATAGGGGTGGAAGATATTCGGAAACAGATTAATGACGATATTGTATTAAAGCCTTACAGCAGTAAATTTAAGATATACATCGTGGATGAAGCGGAAAAAATGAATATTCAGGCACAGAATGCATTATTGAAGACTATGGAGGAGCCGCCAAGTTACGCAGTTTTACTTTTGCTTACCACCAATGCGGACAGCTTTCTTCCCACTATCCTTTCCCGGTGTGTGCGTCTGGATTTAAAGGCAGTTCCCGATTCCATGATTCGGAAATTTCTTATGGAAGAAAAGCAGGTTCCCAGTTATCAGGCGGATATCTGTGTGGCATTTGCCCAGGGAAATGTGGGAAAGGCAATCGCCCTGGCATCCTCCGATAATTTTAATGAGATGAAAAATTCCGCCCTGCAGCTTATTAAGAGGTTAAATGATATTGATCTATATGAGATGATGGAGGCTGTAAAACAGATATCAGAATATAAATTGGAGATTCAGGATTATTTTGACCTGATGATGATTTGGTATCGGGATGTACTTTTGTACAAAGCCACCGCGGATGCAAACCGCCTGATTTTTCAGGAGGAAATTTACAGCATAAAAAAAGAGGCGTCCCACAGTTCCTACGAGGGGATTGAAAATATATTAAAGGCTTTGGAAACGGCAAAGGTGCGCTTAAAGGCCAACGTAAACTTTGAGCTTTTGATAGAATTATTATTATTGACCATAAAGGAGAATTAGAATGACAAAAGTAGTTGGAGTCCGGTTTCGCAGCGCCGGTAAGATTTATTATTTTGACCCGGCAAATTTTGAGATGGAGGCCGGCACCCACGTTATTGTGGAAACTGCCCGGGGCGTGGAGATGGGCACTGTAATTTTTGCGCCGAAAGAGGTGGAGGACGATGCAGTGGTTCAGCCTTTAAAAACCGTAATCCGTGTTGCCACGGAGGCAGATGAGAAGGTGGTAAAACGAAATAAAGAAAAGGAAAAAGAAGCCTTTCAAATATGCCTGGAAAAAATTGCGAAACATCAGTTGGAAATGAAGCTGGTGGATGCGGAGTACACCTTTGATAACAATAAGCTGCTGTTTTACTTTACAGCGGACGGGAGGATTGATTTCAGGGAATTGGTAAAAGATTTGGCTTCCGTATTCCGCACAAGAATTGAGCTTCGCCAGATTGGTGTGAGGGATGAGACAAAAATTTTAGGGGGAGTTGGAATCTGCGGAAGGGCATTGTGCTGCCATACCTATCTTTCAGAATTTGTACCTGTTTCCATTAAAATGGCAAAAGAGCAGAATCTTTCCTTAAATCCCACCAAAATTTCCGGCGTTTGCGGCAGGTTAATGTGCTGTCTGAAAAATGAGCAGGAAACCTATGAGTATTTAAACAGCCGCCTTCCCTTTGTGGGTGATCACGTTACCACCCCGGAAGGGTTAAAGGGAGAGGTGCAGAATGTGAATGTGCTGCGCCAGCTTGTGAAAGTGATTGTGGATGTGGGGGATGAGAAAGAAGCCAGGGAATATCCTGTGGAGGAGTTGAAATTTAAGCCCCGTAAAAAACATGTGAAGTTATCTCCCCAGGAATTGAAGGAGTTGGCCGATTTGGAGGATAAGGGAGGAAAATCAAAAATTGACGATGGAAAGTAATCTGAAACCTATGGAGCGGTTGGATGAATTACATCGAAACGGTTATTATATTATTCAAAATTCGGAAAAATTCTGTTTTGGCATGGACGCAGTACTGTTGTCTGGTTTTGCCGCTGTAAAGTCTGGAGAGCGGGTACTTGATCTTGGCACGGGAACAGGGATTATACCAATTTTACTGGAGGCCAAGACCAAGGGAGAACATTTTACCGGTCTGGAAATCCAGGAGGAGAGCGCAGATATGGCAAGGCGCAGCGTTGCCATAAATAAGCTGGAAGAGAAAATAGATATTGTAACCGGTGATATCAAAGATGCCTGTGAAATTTTCGGGGCATCTTCTTTTCATGTAATTACCACAAATCCTCCCTATATGATAGGAAATCATGGGATTTCCTGTGCCAGTGAGGCAAAGGCCATTGCCAGGCATGAGACACTTTGCACTTTGGATGATATTTTGCGGGAGAGCGCAAAGATGTTGAAACCAAAGGGAAGGTTTTATATGGTTCACAGGCCCTTCCGCTTAGCGGAAATTATGAGCAAAATGGTGTCCTATAAAATTGAGCCAAAGCGCATGAAACTGGTGTACCCCTTTGTGGACAAGGAACCAAATATGGTTTTGATTGAAGGGCTTTTGGAGGGCAATTCCAGAATGAGGGTAGAAAAACCTTTGATTGTATATGAAAAGCCCGGGGTTTACACAGAGGAAATTTACGATATTTATGGGTACTAAAATATTCCGCTTTTTAGCATATGAAAGGGTAAAATATGTCTGGTAAATTATATTTATGTGCAACTCCCATTGGAAATCTGGAGGATATCACCCTGCGGGTACTTCGTACATTAAAGGAAGTGGATTTAATTGCGGCGGAGGATACCAGAAATTCTATCCGCCTGTTAAATCATTTTGAGATTAAGACTCCCATGACCAGTTACCATGAGCACAATAAGATTGAAAAGGCGTATCAGCTTGTGGATTTAATGGGGCAGGGAAAAAATATTGCCCTGATTACAGATGCAGGGACTCCGGGAATTTCTGACCCGGGGGAGGATTTGGTGCGGATTTGTTATGCAAAAGGAATTGAGGTCACTTCCCTTCCTGGTGCAGCGGCCTGCGTCACAGCCCTTACCATGTCGGGGCAAAAAACAAGAAGGTTTTCCTTTGAAGCATTTCTTCCCAGGGATAAAAAACAGCGGGAAGAGGTTTTAGAGGAGATGCGGGAAGATACCCGGACATTAATTGTCTATGAGGCTCCCCATCATTTGAAAAAAACATTAAAGGAACTTTATGATGTTTTGGGAGAAAGAAGTATTACGATTTGCAGGGAGCTGACGAAGAAGTTTGAAGAAAAACTCCCCATGACACTGTTAGAAGCGGTAAATTACTACGAAGAAAAAGAGCCCAGAGGGGAATTTGTTTTGGTAATTGAAGGAAAAAACCGGGAGGAAATGAAAAAGCAGCAGCAGGCCATATGGGAAGATTTGGATTTAGAAGAACATATGGCAATTTATGAAAAAAAGGGCATGGCAAGAAAAGATGCCATGAAAGCAGTGGCAAAGGACAGAGGGATCAGCAAGAGGGAGGTTTATCAGGGACTTTTGTGACGGTATTTTGTGGGGGAGCAGCCTTTTACTTTCCGGAAAACTTTTGCATAGTAGTTGGAGTCGTTAAATCCCACGGACTCTGCAATCTCTGCGATGGAGTCGTTCGTATTGAGAAGGTAATCCGTGCTTTTTTCAATTCTGTATTGTAAGATGAATTCAAAAAGAGAAATGTTCATGTGCTTTTTAAACAGCCTGGAACATTCGCTTTCGCACAGGTGTATCTGTGCGGCGATTTCCCCTAAGGTTAGTTTTTCCGTGTAATTTTTTTCAATATAAGATAAAATTTTTCGGATTCTGTCAAAATTGCATTTATCCTCAGGCATATTTTTTGCATAAGTTTCATGGTACAGATAAATCATAGCCCAAAACTTTTGAAGCTCCGCCACAATGTGAAGTTCATAGGCTGGCTGTGGGCGTGCATTTATTTCTATGATATTTTTTACCGCTTCAAGAGCATTTAAGTGCCATTTTTCTGAACAATCAAAATGAATGGCAGGCATGGCATGATTTTTTAATACTGGTCTTACATATCTGGTATAGATTAGGCTGTTTTCATAACCGTAAATTAGTTTGGGCTCAAAAGTAATGGATGTATAGGCACAGTCTTTTTTGTTTATCATTTCCCCTGCATGGAGGGTGTTGGAATTTCCAAAAAATCCCTGCCCTTCTTTCAGGTGAAAGGTGCAGTCGTTGACTTTGTAAATCATTTCCCCCATGGTAATGAGAGTAACTTCGATTTCCGGATGCCAGTGCCACAGAAAAGAGCCTGCCTCGTATCCGGAAAGTTTTTCATAGCTTACAAGAAAAGGGAAGGAGTAGTCTCCGTGTTTTTTCATTTCTTTTTGGAACCGGTCTGTTACAATCTGCATTATTTTTCCTCCTGTTAAAACAAAAACACAAAATACTACTTATTTTTTATATTATTTTACCTTAATTCAAAAAAAATCTCAATATAATACTAATTCTTCTCAATTTTTTCAAGGCTTCCCGGAATGTAATATGATACATTATAGAAAAGCGGGGAAACAAAAAGGAGGATGGTAAATGTATATTGCACAGGAAACACGATATGATAAGATGCAGTACAGGCATTGCGGCGCCAGCGGGCTTTTGCTTCCGGCGGTATCACTGGGACTTTGGCATAATTTTGGATCTAACGGAAATTTTGATACTATGACGGATATGTGCCGTACTGCTTTTGATTGTGGGATAACCCATTTTGACTTGGCAAATAATTACGGCCCCGTGCCCGGTGCCGCAGAAGAAAATTTTGGCCGTATTTTAAAAAAGACTTTTCAAGGTTACAGAGACGAATTAATTATCTCCACAAAAGCGGGATATGATATGTGGCCGGGGCCTTATGGAAACTGGGGCAGCAAAAAATATCTGGTGGCAAGCCTTGACCAGAGTTTAAAGAGGATGGGACTTGATTATGTGGATATCTTTTACCATCACAGGCCCGACCCGGATACTCCCCTGGAAGAGACAGCCCGGGCTTTA
Organism: Roseburia sp. 1XD42-69; assembly: GCF_003612565.1. Classification (GTDB taxonomy): domain Bacteria; phylum Bacillota; class Clostridia; order Lachnospirales; family Lachnospiraceae; genus Roseburia_B. Next base: position 9,432 of record NZ_RAZG01000027.1, read on the forward strand.
GACGGAATTGTAAAAAGCGGAAAAGCTTTGTATGTGGGAATTTCTAATTATAATAAGGAACAAACCATTGCCATTGCAGAGCTGTTTCAAAAGATGGGAACACCATTTATTATCAACCAGAGAAAATATTCCATGCTTGTAAGGGATATTGAAAAAGACGGTTTAAAGGATTACGCCGGGAAAAACGGAATTGGAATCATTACATTTTGTCCACTGGCCCAGGGGCTTTTGACAGACAGATACCTAAAGGGCATTCCTGCAGACAGCAGGATTCGCACAGACGGAAGGTTTTTAAAGGAAGACGCTGTTCAAAGGGATACACTGGAAAAAATAGAAGCATTAAATGAGATTGCAAAAGAGCGGGGACAGAGCCTGGCGCAAATGGCTTTAGCATGGATTCTCCGGGATGGGGATATTACCAGCGTTCTGATTGGGGCGTCTAAAGCGTCTCAGATTGTGGATAATGTGGGAATGCTTAATAATACATCTTTCAGCAGTGAAGAGCGGAGTAAAATTGACAAAATATTAAATGTATAATAATCAAGTATAAGAAAAGGAGATTGAAAATGAGACTTCCAGATACAGATACATTGCAAAGAGTATACGGCGAAACAGAAAAAAGCGGCAGAAGGTTTGAATCTTTAGGGGAAAATTTTAAGAAGTGTTTTGGAAAAGAGGAAGCGGAATTTTTTTCTTCTCCGGGCAGAACAGAAATTATCGGTAACCATACGGACCACAACGGAGGTAAGATTTTAGCTGCAAGCATTAATATGGATACCATTGGGGCAGCATTGCCAAATGATTCCAATATGATTGAAATTGTAAGTGAAGGCTACCGGGATAAGATTGTGGTGGACATTACAAGGGTTGACCATGTACCGCAAAATCAGGGAACCCTTTCCCTGGTGGCGGGTATGGTAAAAGCCATACAGGAATTTGGCTTTCAGGTTTCCGGGTTTCAGGCATATGTTTCCACAGAGGTAATCAGCTCTGCAGGGGTAAGTTCCTCCGCTTCTTTTGAAATGCTGTTTTGCGCAATAGTGAATCATTTCTTTAACGACAATAAAATGAGCTGCCTGGATTGTGCAAAAATAGGGCAGTATGGGGAAAACCATTATTGGAACAAGGCTTCCGGACTTATGGATCAGCTTGCCTGTGCAGCAGGAGGGGCAATCGCACTGGATTTTTCCACGGAAAAGGTTTACGAAAAAATCGATTTTTCCTTTGAGGATTACGGATATGACATGGTAATTGTGAATACGGGAAAAGGCCACGCAGATTTAAGCGATGAGTACAGCCAGGTTCCCCAGGAAATGAAAGCTGTGGCAAAGTGCCTTGGCCATACCCTTTTGTGTGAGGGAAGTTTGGATGAACTGGTGAAAAATATTCCTGAGATTGAAAAGAAAGTGAATAATGACAGGGCAATCCTTCGGGCAGTTCATTTTTATGAGGAAAACAAAAGAGTTGAGAATATTATTTCCGCTATAAATGAGAAGAAGGGGGATGTTTTATTAAACATTGTGTCTGAGTCGGGAAAATCTTCCTGGGAGCTTTTGCAGAACTGCTATTCCCTGGCAAATTTTAAGGAGCAGAAGGTGACTTTATGTCTTGCCCTTACCCAGCTTTTCTTAAATGAGAAGAAGGATGGATGCTGCAGAGTCCATGGGGGCGGATTTGCAGGAGTGATTTTAGGGGTAATTCCCAAGAAACATACGAAAGAGTATATGGAGTATATGTCCGGGTATGTGGGAGAAGAGAATGTGTATGCTATGAAAATCAGGGATACCGGGGCAGTGCATTTGGGGTAATAAAGTAGATTTTAGATTGTTAAGGGTGCAAAGTGATAAAAAGGGGCTGTCGGGAAATAGATAGCCCCCAAAGCATCCGCTAAAACCCGGGCAAGATAGGTTTTGCAGTCCATATGCTGCGATCAGGCTTTGGGGGAAAAGTTTCTCTTTATCAATTTTCCAACAGATACTCTCTCAAAATATAAAAGGGCATAGGCCCTGCCTCCACAATCTTTTTGTGAAACTTCAGGTCAGTGTACTTACTTCCCCAGGCGTCTTTCATATCTTTTTTTAGCTCCAAAAACTCCAGGTATCCAATATAATACTTCAGGTAATGGGCAGGTTCCTGTACAATCAGGTCATAAATGCTTTGAATCGTCTCCTCATCTTTGATTCCATAATCTTCAAAGAATTTTTTTACATCATCCAAAGACCAGCCGTCGTTATGGATACCCATATCTACAGTGGCGTAAAGGCTTAAAAGTGCAGACTGATTGTACATTAATATGTTAGAAATTTCCGCTTTTAAATCCATATATTTGTAAGAAATCATTTCCACGTAGGTTGCCCATCCTTCCACAAAACCGGGATAATTCAAAAGGGAGCGCACAGGCTCTAACCCGGCGGCCTGGGAACCTGTGGTCTGGTAAAGATGGCCTGGATATCCTTCATGGGCCAAAGTGGTGAAAAGCTGCACGCCCTGGTAATCACTTTTTTTGTTTATATAAATTACATTGTGGTTTAAATCATCTAGGGGTGCGGTGAGGTAAAAAGCAGGGGCAAGGGCATCCTCCAGAGATTCGTGTACATAATTTATTTCAAAAGATGTATTAGTGGCAGCAGGGAAATCCGAAAGCATTTTTTCCTGGAGAAAATTTAATGCGGACTCCGGGCTTTCCACTGTGATATCTGCTCCCTGGGAAGTTAAAATAAGGGAAGGATTTTTTGCCGCAATCTGTTGTACATTTATAATATCAGAATTTCGCTGGGTTTCCGTAAGCTTTTGAAGTTCTTCCACGCTTCTGTCAGAGCCTGTGTAACTTTTCACCAGATAGGCATAGTAGTCTTTCCCCCTGGGCAAATGGCAGAGGCCCTTTTCATTTTTTCCGGTGCCTTTTAATTTGGAAAGTTCGTCAATCATGTTCTGGTAAGCAGGAATTACTTTTTGCAAAACTAAATTGCGGTTCTGGGCTTTGTAGGTTTCTTTTTTCTCTTTCGGCACATCCTGCATTTCATCAATTCTTGCATTAAAAGTGGAAATCAGATAATTATTTTCCGGGTCAATGGTAAAGGAGCGGCAGGATTCTAATATAGTATTTACCGCAGTATCCGACATAAAAAGGCCTTCTTTAGATTTTTGTTTTTCAAAATCTAAGATACTGTTAAAGTAATCCTGGATAAATCCCAGAAGGGTAAGGTAGTCTGTTACATCCTTCTGACTGGAAAAAGAGTATTCCGCTAAAAGCACAGGGAGTTCTGAAGTCACACCTGTAGTGGGGCGGAGGGGTTCACTGTAGTACGTTAAGTCGGAAATACCCAGTTCTCCGTCGCAAAAATCTTTTAATATTGTTAAAGTCAGCCGCTGTCTGTCGTTTAAAGCGTCAAAATCAAAAGAATCTAACACAGATTTCATATTTTCAAGCTGGGAGACACTGTTTTCTATATTTTCATGGGAAAGGTTTCCAAGAGAAATTTCATAGTCCTTTATGCCGTAGGCCTCCGGGTCCTTTAAGGTGTAATGGAGGTTTATGGTGTTGGAGGTGACTTCCTGTATAAAAAGTTCCCTGGTATAATCATCAAACCTACTCCCCTCATTACTCTCCACAGAGGAATAATTTTTTTGTTCTGCAGAGGAAGAAGAGTTATTTATGGGGGCCTGGCATCCGTAAAAATGGGTAAGGGAAAGAGCCAGGCATAGAATACTGATAAGGGTTGATTTAAGTTTTCTTGTTGGTTTCAAGTGATACATCCTTTCTATTAGATAGTAAATAAGATATGATACCTCTATCATAGCATATGAGACAAATATGGGAAATATTATATAGAAAAAGGATAAGGAGAATTGAAATATGAATTACCTTTGGGGGTTTATGATTTTAATCGGGGTGGTATATGCCGCTTTTACAGGAAACCTTCCTGCCGTCACAGAGGCGGCAATTGATTCTGCCAAGGAGGCTGTCACCCTCTGTATTACTATGATGGGAGTCATGTCTTTTTGGGTGGGAATGATGCGCATTGCACAGAGGGCTGGAATTATCCAGAGTGCTACAAAAAAACTGATGCCTCTTTTAAAATTTCTTTTTCCCCGGATTCCGGCGGAACATCCGGCAAACTTATATATTGCCACCAATATGATTGCAAATATTTTTGGCCTGGGCTGGGCGGCAACACCGGCAGGGTTAAAAGCAATGGAATGTCTGGAAGAGCTTAGAAAAAAGCAGGGAGAGATTTTGAGTAAAAATTCCGCTTTAAAGGGCATGGCTAGCAATGAAATGTGCATTTTTTTGATTATAAATATATCTTCCTTACAGTTAATTCCCATGAATGTCATTGCATACAGAAGCCAATATGGAAGCGTAAATCCAACGGCGGTGATTGGGCCGGGGATTTTGGCGACAGTGGTGAGTACGGTGGCAGCGGTGATGTTTTGTAAGGTGATGGACAGAAAGCGGAGAGTGTAAGGCTCTCTGCTTTTATTTAGACAAGTCAGAGAATCAATGTCCGGGTTCAGGGAGCAGGACTGGCTTATAAATTTTCCACTTTACAATATTGGAAATTTGAATCGGTATTTAAATGAGAGAGGTCATTTTTGATCTCGATAAGGCTCTGTCTGCATATTTTTAAAGTCCTTCGGGGAAATTCCGTACTCTTTTTTGAAAGCCCTGTAAAAACTGGAATAGTCCCCAAACCCAAAGGTCTGGTAGGACTCTGTAATCCCCATGCCGGAGATAATTGATTCACGGCAGAGAAGCAGGCGCTTTTTGGTAATATATTGGTGGATGGAGAGCCCCAGATTTTCTTTAAATACATGGGCAATATGATATTTGCTCACAAAAAACTCCAGAGAAAGGCGTTCTAATGACAAATCTTCCTCAATATGTTCTTCAATGAAGCTGCAGAGATTCTGATACAAGGAAAGTTCTTCCCCGGCTTTTTTCGGATGTTTCTGTTCGTAGACCAGCCGGTTTAAATGAAGCACAAGGTCATTGACATATAGGGTTATTTGAGGGGATTTTCCAAAACGTTCCGAATTCATCTCCTCTATCAGCTTAATCAGTTTGGACTGGAGAGAATGAAAAAGGATTTTATCATTGTGATAAACATATTCTTTGTTGTGGATAATATGCTGCATGGCATAGGCATAATCTGTGGAGAGTTCCGTTAAGTAATTACAGTATTCCTGGCTAATCCAAAAGACAAATCTCTGGTAGGGCTTTTGGAAACTGTGAATAATCGGGCGGTGAACCACGTAGGGGGGAATCATCATAATATCTCCGTACCTAAGAGGATAGAGCTGGTCTTCAATTTCAATACTTACATCCCCTTCTAAAAAAAAGTAAAATTCATAATAATCATGGGCATGTTTTGATACCTGGTGCAGGGAAGTGTCACTGTAATAGTAAAGTTCAAAGTCTTTAGAGAGCATATATTGTCTGGTGAGAAAGGGGCTTTGATATTTTTTTTTCATAGGAACCTCCCTGGCATTTTATTGTAACCTATAAAATTGTTTTCATGTAAATTTTTTAGAAAAAGGGTGTCCCTACAGGAACACCCTTTTGTCATCTTTCTTCTTGCCAGATATAAAACTTTAAAAAATTCACTAGAACATGGAATTGTACCAGTCGCCGGAATTGTAATTGTAAGAGTAAGAACCATTGTCATTGTATGTATTGGATTTAGATGCCTCTGACTCTGCGTAGGAAGCAATTTTTGTAATCTGCTGCTGCATCTGCTCTCCAAGGCTGCCTTTTCCCTGGAAAAGAGATTTTACCTTTGACATATCTGCATCTTTAAAGGTGCTTTCGCTGATGGAAAGCTTATTGTCAGAGCCAATGGTAATTCCCAATGCGGAAAGGGCACTCTTGTTTGCCAGTACATAATTGGTCATGGTCTTTCTGGCCTGGGTGATGTTCTTGGTATTGGAATCCTCTGTCTTTTTCAACAGTGTATTGTAATCATTGACAAAATCGCTGACAGCTTTGTAGATGGCGTCTTTGTCATATCCTGTAACTTTGTTGCCATTCTTGTCTGTGGTTGTCACCTGGTTAAAGACAGATTTGTATCCTGTCTCACGCAGTGCGGCAAGAGATTTCTTTGCGCTGTTAGCTGCATCCTCAATGTTTCCTAAAGTCTTTGTGCTGTCCTTTGATGTTGAGATAGACTTTAAGCTGGATTTGTAAGACTGGGTGGAATTGTAATCTGCTTTCTTTGCCAAATCAGTTGCAGTAAATTTAATATTGTCTGCTTTGCCGCTAATCTGATATGCGTAACTTCCCACTCCGTTAAACAGGGACTGAACCCTTGCCTTGCTTGCTGCTTTGAAATCATCTTCATCAACAGTAAGTTTGTTATCGGAGCCTACGGTAATTCCAATTGCCTCAAGGGCTTTCTTGTTTGCGTTGGTAAAGGAAACCATGTTTTTTGCAGACCTTAAAATGTTAGTAGATTCAGAATTTGCCGCTGCATCGATTGTACTGTTGTAATTATCTGCAAACTCTTTAATTGCCTTATACATTTTGTCTGTGTCATAGTCAACATAGGTGTTTCCGTTTGCATCTGTCTTGGTCTGGAAAAGAGAATTTTTCCCTTTTGCCAGCAAAGCGGATGCAGAGTCTTTTAGACTGGAAGCTGCCTCAGAAATAGAATTTAAAGTCTGTTTGCTATCCTTTACACCAGATTTGGAAGAGGATGTTTTACCTTCTTCCTCATCTAAGTTTTTGTAGTGGGCAGTTACTAATTTGCGGTAACTTCCGTTTCTAATACTGGCATAATCCACAAGATTAACGCCAAAGAGCCCGTTTGATGAGGACGATGACTGTGATCCAAATAAATCGTTCCCAAAGATATTAGACATACTATCACTCCTTTGAATTAAATTTTTGGCATCCGTGCCGTGATTTTGATATACTCCTTCTATATCTATATCGTCACTTTTCTTTTCATTATTTAGTGAATATTAACAACTATTTATAGTCTTTTCGTGCTGTTGCAAATTATTTTTATGTGGGATAAACTGTATATAGAATATTTCGCTGTCACTTACTATTTGACTGCTGATTTATTACATAATTATGAGGAGGATTCAGGAATTGAACAATTTATTTGAAATGTCTGCAGCAATTAAGCAGGCAAAGGAGAGCCAGGGGGGGATGTTTTTTCTGTGGGAAATTCTAGTGTTTATAGGAGTATTTTTAGTCTCTATCATTATAGAGAGTATCTTCCTATTTCCCATGGAGTTTTTGATACAGTTAGGACATCCGGAATTAACTGCCGCTGCAGCATCTGGTGATATGAATAAATATACGGCATTGCTAAATGAAATGATGTCCGGTGATTTTTTTACAATTATATCCCTGTTTTCCACAGGGGGGATTATTCTTGTGACACTGCTTTTCTGTAAATTGATTCAGAAACGGCGGATGAACTCCCTGGGATTTGTAAAAAAAGATATGGCAAAAGAATATCTTGTAGGTCTTGGATTTGGGTTTTTATTATTCAGCGGGGCGGTTTTGATCTGCATTCTTACCGGGAGCATGAAATTTAAAGGTTTTTCTCCCACCTTTTCCCTTGGTATGTTTGTATTATTTGTACTTGGCTACATGATTCAGGGAATGTCGGAGGAGGTTCTTTGCAGGGGGTATTTTATGGTATCCGTTTCCAGGCGCTACCCCATTGTAATGGGAATTTTGGCAAATTCTTTGTTGTTTGCAGCACTTCATCTGTTTAACAGCGGAATTTCTATACTTGCATTTGTGAATCTTGTTTTGTTTGGAGTTTTCGCTTCCGTGTATTTCTTAAAAAGAGGAAATATTTGGGGAATAGCCGCATTTCACTCTGTATGGAACCTTGTCCAGGGAAATGTGTATGGAGTTTTGGTCAGCGGCATGGAAACCCAGTGCAGCGTTTTTTCAACTTCCATGGTGGAGGGAAAAGGAATTATAAACGGCGGCACCTTTGGGCTGGAAGGAGGACTTGCGGTAACGTTTGTGTTTATTTTGGGAATATGTTTTCTGTACACCAGGAAAACAGTGGATAAAGGAGAGAGCAATGGAATTGAAGAAAACATATAAAGGTTTAATTTTGGGTCTCATCGGTTTTTGTATCGTTTCAATGGGAGTTACACTTTTACCCTTAAGCAGTCTTGTTCTGGTAAGGATTATAAATAATTTCTGTACTTTTGGGGTTGTACTTTTAGCCTATGTGATTTATAGGACAGAATATGTGTACTGGTATACGGGCACAACTTATGAGGAAGCCTTAAAGGCAGGGAGGGATAGGAGAAAATCATTTGCCTTAAAACATTTTCGTTGTTTCGGATTGTTTGGGGTATTGTTCCTGGTTTTTTCTGTTGTAAGTTATTTTCTCCATATGAGTATCTGGATTGATACAGCCATTCTTTTTTCTGGGATCACAGTTGCTGCTCTGTGGACCATAAGGTTTAAATTATAGAAAAATTCCGCTGTATAATAATTACAGCGGAATTTTTCTATAACCCCATTAACTTTTTTCAGGAAGTTTATTTACAGGGGGAAGGCAGCTATGCTTTGTGCACACATAGTAGGTAGTTTGGTTATTTAAAAGCCGATAAGATTTTGTGGGCTTTGGAAGGATTGTGACAATGGTGTCTAAAGGTATTTTATTTATAATATTGGATTTGTCCGCTCCATTTCCCAATACCACCCGTATATATTCCGGAGAGAGGTAACAGGAGAGGGCCAGCAGGTAAAAACTGTGGGACATGGGCATTTCCTGTGCAAGTTTTCCCATAAATTTCAGTTGTTTTAATGTGATATCCTCCCACTCCATGTTTCCGGTTATCTGTAAAAGACGCACCAGATTGTGGGCCATCACTGCATTTCCGCTGGGAATTGCCCCGTCGTAAGTTTCTTTGGTTTGAAAAATTAAGGTTTCATTTTTTCTGCCTGACAAAAAGAAGCCGCCGTTTTTCTCATCCCAGAAATCAGAAATTGCAGTCCGGCATAAAGTTTCCGCCCATTTTAAATGAAGGGGACTGTTGGTGGCCTGGTAAAGTTCCAGCATTCCAAAGGCGGTAAAAGCGTAATCATCCAGATATCCAGGCAGGCCAAGACGGCCATTGCGATAGCTTACAAAGAGACGGTCTTTGTCCCAGAGATTTTTTAATATAAAGTCACCGCATTTTAGTACAGCAGAAAAATACCGCTCTTCACCGGATACCCTGGCAAGTTGTGTTAAAGCTCCCAGAATAAGGCCGTTCCAGGATGTTAAAATTTTATCATCTAAAGATAAAGAACTTCGGTTTTTCCTGTATTCCCTCAGTTTTGGAAGATGTTCTTCCAGGCATTTTGCCTCTTTTTGGCTTCCGGTGAGATGGGGAATGCTTTTGCCTTCAAAGTTTCCCCTTCTGGTAATGCCATAGCATTGGTTAAAGGCGGTTCCAGTCTCAGTCCCAAGGACAGTTAATATTTCTTCGGGGGTAAATACATAATATTTTCCTTCCACTCCGTCGCTGTCTGCATCCTGGGCTGTGTAAAAACCTCCTTCCGGGCTTTTCATTTCCCTTAAAATATAGTCCCCGGTTTTTTGTGCCACTTCAAGATAAAATGTATTTTTTGTCACATCATAGGCCTTTACATATGCCATAATTAAAAGTGCATTATCGTAAAGCATTTTTTCAAAGTGGGGAATCTGGTAGGACCGGTCTGTGGCGTAGCGGCAGAATCCGTATCCCACATGGTCAAATAGTCCACCTTTGTACATATTTTTTAGGGTTGTCTCCGCCATAAAAAGTGCGTTTTCATTTTTTGTTTTCACATAATTGTCCAAAAGAAATAGAAGATTGTGGGGGGTGGGAAATTTAGGCGCGCTTCCAAAACCGCCGTTTTCCTTGTCATAAGTTTGGGAAAATTCTTGGGCGGCTTTTTTGAGAAGAGTTTCTTCTATATTAAATGTGTCAATATTTTCCACATTGGAATATTTCTGGCGTGAAAGGGAGTCAGTGATTTCCTGGGCTAAGTCCTCAAGGCTTTTTTTATCTTCTTCCCACTTTTCCCAGATAAGAGTCAATAGCTGGGAGAAACCAATCATTCCTCTCTGGGTGGTTTTGGGAAAATAAGTGCCTGCAAAAAAAGGATGTTTTTCCGGTGTTAAGAATATACTCATGGGCCATCCCCCGCTTCCTGTCATTGCCTGGCAGACTTCCATATATATTGTATCCAAATCCGGTCTTTCTTCTCTGTCCACTTTCACAGATACAAAGTGTTCGTTTAGCAGGGTTGCTACTTTTTCATCTTCAAAACTTTCCCGTGCCATAACATGGCACCAGTGGCAGGTGGAATAACCGATACTTAAAAATACAGGTTTGTTTTCCTGGCTGGCTTTTTCAAAAGCCTCTTCACACCATGGAAACCAGTGTATGGCGTGGTCTGCATGGGAGAGAAGGTAGGGGCTGCTTTCATGGATGAGCTGATTGTTCATGGAAATTTCTAACCTCCTGATATTTATAACTTTTACCTTATCTTATCATTTTTTCAGAAATGGCTTTTAAATATACAGGAAGTTTGTGGATTCTAGTACTACGAATACTAAGTTGTTAAAAGACCTGCAATAAAAACGCTGGCGGCGATGCCGCAAATGGTAGAAAATAACGCTCCAAAAAGCGTAAAGCGTGTTTTTTTTATTCCCACATGGAGAAAGTAAATGCTCATGGTGTAAAAGATGGTTTCCGTACAGCTCATCATAATGGAGGCACATAAGCCCAGAAAAGAATCCGGCCCATAGGTTTTGTACAAATCCAGTAAAAGGCCGTTGGCGGCGGAGGAAGAAAACATTTTTACAACGGATATGGGTACTAATTCCGCTGGAAAATGTATAAAAGCGGCAAATTTTCCTAAGAGTTTTGATAGAAAATCTAAAAAACCGGAAGCTCTTAGAATCCCTACCGCCGTCATCAGTCCGATTAAAGTTGGCAGTATGTCTATAACCGTATGAAAGCCGTCCTTTGCCCCCTCTAAAAAGTCCTGGTAAATGTTTTGCCGGTTTAAAAGTCCATAGCAGACAATGAAAAAAACCATAAGGGGGATAATTGACTCTGATAAAAAATAAAAAAAGCCCATAAAAGCTCCGGAGTTTTTTTATAGTATATGACAAAAAAATAGGGCAAATGAAAAAACTTGCAAATCTTTTTGTTTTATTTTATACTTGTACAGCTAATATTTTATCTATAAAAAGTAACAAATGGAGGTTTTTATGGAACAATTACTAGGGTTAGACGGAAATATATTGCTTTTTATCCAGGAACATTTAAGATTTGATTTTTTGACGCCTATTATGATGTTTATCACTAAGCTTGGAAATGCAGGATGGTTTTGGCTTATACTTCTGGCAGTTTTATGCTGCAGTGCAAAGTACCGCAAGGTGGGCATGACTGGTATTACAGCAGTATTGATTGGATTTCTTATTACAAATGTGGTATTAAAAAATGCCGTGGCAAGAATACGTCCCTATGAGGTGGTGGAAGGGCTTATGCTAATTGGAAGAAAAGCCACGGACTGGTCTTTTCCCTCAGGGCATTCCACCTGTTCCATGGCGGCAGGAATTGTACTGTTAAAAAAGATGCCGGAACAAGCCGGCATCCCTCTTTTTGTACTTGCAGTTTTCATTTGCTATTCCCGCCTTTATATTGGAATCCACTACCCAAGTGATGTCTTAGGAGGGATTCTCATTGGAACATTTGCTGCTTTTTCCGCTCTTTATATTATGAAGCGGAAAGATAAACAGGAAATTAGTCAAACTTAAATCCGGCAAGAAGTGAACCTAAGTTGGTGGAAGCCTCTTCGTTGGAGACATATTCCTGTACATTTAAAACTTCATCTGCCTTGGTGTCCACCATTTCATCTTCCAGTGCCCGGATGCTGAGGCTGATTTTATTGTCATTGGTGTTTAAAATCTTTGCCTTCACCTTTTCGCCTATGCTTAACACTTCCCCAGGTTTTTTAATCCGTTTCTGACAAATCTGGGAGATGTGTACCAGGCCGGAAAGCCCGTTTCCAAGATTTACAAATGCCCCGTAAGGCATTAAGCTCTCCACAGTACCCTCTACAATAGAGCCGGGAACCAGCATGGAAATTCTGTGGTTTCTCTCTTCCTCTTCTTTTTCCCGTGCAATTACTTTTGCGGAGAGAACAAGTTTTTTTGCGCTTTCATCTACGGTGATAACCCGGACATCTAAGTCTTTTCCCAGCCAGGGATTGCAGTCCTCCACATAGTTCAGGCTTAAGTGGGAGGCAGGAATAAATCCCCGGATTCCCTCAACGTAAGCGATAACGCCGCTGGGGACAATACCTTTTACCCGCACCCTAAGAGTGGTATTGTCCTCCATATATTGAGTCAATTTTTCCCAGGCAAGAATTTCATTGGCTTCTTTTCTGGAGAGTAAAAGATTTCCCTCCCCGTCATCCATCCGGACAATGGTGGCTTCTAACACATCTCCCATATGAATGGAATCCATAATGCGAAAATCAGGGTCATCGCTGATGTCCTTTGCCTTAATAATCCCGGAGGCAAAATATTTTAAATCCAGGGTTACTTCCTCCTCATTCAGTGCTATGACTGTCCCGGTTACGATATCTCCTTCGGAGAGTTTTCGGAAAGAAGATTCCAACTCTTCCTTAAAATCTTCCATAGATTCTTTCTTTTCTAAAATTTCTTCTGCCATTTTTTATACTCCTTTTCGTTTTCCTAAAGATATCTTATCACAAAACATGGAGGATGCAAGTAAATATGAGCAGATTCCCAAAACTTCCATAATCCTAAGGTTTTAAAGTGGCATACTGGCCGATTTCCTCAAATCCAATTTTGTGGTAAATTCTTCCGGCGTCAGGGTTATGGTAGAAAAGGCATAAAAATTCTTTTCCCTGTGTAAAGGATTCCTGGCAGAGTTTCTGCACAATTGTGCTGGCGTATCCTTTCTTCCTGTAATCCGGGTGAGTGGCAATTCCAATTATCATGGCGCTTTTGGAGTTTGCACCGCTGGTGGAACCCACAGAAATTAATCGGCCATTGTCAAATATACCCCAGGCAATCCCGCCCTCCTGCAGGCTTACTCTGATTTGTTCTGCCATTTTATTCTCTTTACCGCGGTAATTACATGCAAATTCTTCAATATTAAGATAAAGATCCACAATATCCCGGGCATTTTCCGGGGTAAGTTTTTCTATTTTTAAGGTAGATGTATTGACCGGGGAAACAGAACTGCATCGGCACATGTAATCTGCTGTCATTTTAAACTGGGGCAGATGAGGAAGCAGCGGTTTTAGCAGCTCTACTTTCCCGCTGATGGAGTCGATGTTTTTTCTGTTTTGAAAGAAATCTAATACAGGATTCAATGCATAATTTTCGGATTGACTGTATATAATATAGAAGTCAAAGTATCTAAGAATCAGGGAATCGTATGTCCCAGAGCCGCTATCATTTGCATAAACCTCAACCTGGCTGGAAGAGAGACCAAAACTTTCTATGTCTCCATAAAAAAAGAGATTCATTTCCGGTTCTAAAGCGATATAGCGGTAAATATTTTCTTTTTCTGATTCCATACATTTTCTCATATTGCTCCTCCTTGTGTCTGGGTTTCAATAATTTTCAGTACTATAACCTATTTTGATTGAAAAGTCAATTTGACATTTGTAGGAGAAAGGAATATAATAATATTGTTGACGCGGGGTGGAGCAGTCTGGAAGCTCGTCGGGCTCATAACCCGAAGGTCACAGGTTCAAATCCTGTCCCCGCAACTATTGACATTACCTGAAATCAAATGATATAGGGTAATGTTTTTTTCATATTTAAAAAATAGAAAACTACGGAAGGATGATATAAAATGGAACAAAATGCAAAGACGGCGCTTTTTGAAGATTACCCTATTCCAAAAGCTGTGGCAAGCCTTACCATACCCACGATTTTAAGTTCCCTGGTAATGGTAATTTATAATATAGCGGATACTTATTTTGTGGGGCTGTTAAACGACCCCATACAAAATGCAGCGGTGACTTTGGCAGCCCCTGTGCTTCTGGCATTTAATGCGGTGAACAACCTCTTTGGTGTGGGAAGTTCCAGTGTGATGAGCCGGGCATTGGGAAGGAAAGATTATGATACGGTAAAACAGGGTTCTGCCTTTGGGTTTTACTGCGCCCTGTTCAGCGGCATCTTGTTTTCACTGCTGTGTTTTACCTTTGAAATGCCTTTATTAAGGCTTTTGGGAACGGATGGGACCACCCTTTCTGCCACCAGGTCATATATGAGATGGACAGTCCTTTTTGGAGCAGTTCCTTCTATATTAAATGTGGTTTTTGCATATCTGGTGAGAGCTGAGGGGGCGTCCCTCCATGCCAGCGTTGGAACCATGAGCGGATGTCTCTTAAATATTATTTTAGACCCCTTCTTTATTATGCCCTGGGGACTTAATCTGGGGGCAGCAGGGGCGGGACTTGCAACTTTTCTCTCAAACTGTGCGGCATGCCTTTATTTCCTGATTTTGATTTTTTGCAGAAGAAAGTCTACATTCGTGTGCATCCATCCCAAAATGCTGGTGTTTCGCAGAGACCTCGTCCTAGGCGTGTGTTCTGTAGGAATACCTGCATCCATTCAGAATTTATTAAACGTGACAGGAATGACAATTTTAAATAATTTTACTGCGGGCTATGGCTCCGATGCGGTGGCGGCTATGGGAATCGCCCAGAAAATCCAGATGGTGCCTATGCAGATTGCATTGGGGGGCTCCCAGGGAATTATGCCCCTTGTAAGTTACAATTACGCCAGCGGCAACCGGAAAAGGATGAAAGATTCTGTGATGTTTGTTACCAGATTTATGCTTGGGTTTATGGCGGTGGTGGTTTTGACAGGGATTTTTGGGGCAGGTACTTTAATCCACTTGTTTATAGACAATGAAAATGTAATCAGGCATGGAATTATATTTCTCCGCGGACTGATGTTGGCGCTGCCTTTCCTCTGTATGGATTTTATGGCGGTGGGAGTTTTTCAGGCAATCGGTTCCGGGAAGCGGGCATTAATTTTTGCAGTATTGAGAAAAATTGTGCTGGAGATTCCCGCAATTATTCTTTTAAATCTTATTGTGCCTTTGTACGGAATGGCATTTGCTCAGTTTGTAGCGGAATTTGTGCTGGCCATTGCAGCAGTAATCATGCTGAATCAGATTTTTCAGACAAAATCACTTTCATCAAAGAGAGAAAGTAAAAATTGAAGAAATTTACCAAGATAAAAAACCACAGGAGGTAATAATTATGGATAATATGGAACAATTTTTGCAGTGGGTGAAAGAATCTGACAATATTGTATTTTTTGGAGGGGCAGGGGTATCTACAGAAAGCGGCATACCGGACTTTCGCAGTGTGGACGGACTGTATCATCAGAAGTATGATTATCCTCCGGAGACGATTTTAAGCCACAGCTTTTATTTACAAAAAACAAAGGAATTTTACCGTTTTTACAGGGACAAAATGCTTTGCCTTTCCGCAAAGCCAAACAAAGCCCATTTAAAATTGGCGGAACTTGAGGCGGCAGGAAAATTGAAGGCAGTGATTACCCAGAATATTGACGGGCTGCACCAGGCGGCAGGGAGCAAAGAAGTTTTAGAGCTTCACGGCAGCGTACACAGAAACTACTGTCAGCACTGCGGGAAACTTTTTGACGCAGCCTACATACAAAATTCAGAAAATATCCCTCTTTGTGACGCATGTAAAGGGGAAATTAAACCGGATGTAGTGCTTTATGAAGAGGGACTTGACAATGAGATAATGACAAAATCCATTCGATATATTGCAGGTGCAGATATGCTGATTATCGGGGGAACTTCCCTGGCGGTGTATCCGGCAGCAGGGCTTATCGATTACTACAGGGGAAATAAGCTGGTGTTGATTAATAAATCCGTTACTCCAATGGACACCCGTTCCAACCTGAAAATAGAGGGAGGTATCGGAGAAGTATTTTCTCAGATTATATTATAATCATATTTTAAGAAAGGAAACATATGCAGTTTGAATTAGGAGATATTGTAAAATTAAAGAAAAAGCATCCCTGTGGCAGCAGTGAGTGGGAGATTTTACGGGTAGGGGCAGATTTTCGGCTAAAATGCCTTGGCTGCGGGCATCAAATTATGGTATCCAGGAAGCTTGTGGAAAAAAACACAAAGGAAATACGAAAAAAGGCTTGATTTGGCAAGGAATTTGTGGTAAAGTAACTACTTGTGAAAAACTACAAATTCCTTGCTCTTTCTATTTGACGGCAGTGTAGATATGCCGGGGGAGAGGGCCAGAGACCAAAAGGAGGTACAACAGCATGAACAAATATGAATTAGCACTTGTTGTTAATGCAAAAATCGAAGATGATGCCAGAACTGCTACAGTGGAAAAAGCAAAAGAGTATATCACCCGCTTCGGGGGAACTGTAACAGAAGTTGAGGACTGGGGCAAAAAGAGATTAGCCTATGAAGTTCAGAAGATGAGAGAAGGCTTCTACTATTTCATCCAGTTTGAGGCAGAACCATCTGTTCCGGCACAGATTGAACAGAATGTTCGTATTATGGATAATGTTCTTCGTTTCTTATGCGTTAAAAAAGACGAGGCGTAAATAGAAAAGAGGAAGATATATGAATAAGGTAATTCTGATAGGACGTCTGACAAGAGACCCGGAAATCCGTTACTCCCAGGGGGAGCAGGCCACGGCAATCGCAAGGTACACTTTAGCAGTGGACAGGAGATTTCGCCGGGACGGCGACACAAACACGGCGGATTTTATTGGATGCGTTGCTTTTGGACGTCAGGGCGAGTTTGCAGAAAAATATCTGCGCAAAGGAATAAAAATAGCAATCACCGGCAGAATCCAGACAGGAAGCTATACCAATAAGGATGGACAGAAAGTTTATACTACAGATGTTGTAGTGGAGGAGCAGGAATTTGCGGAGAGCAAAGCAGCCAGTGAGCAAAACGGCGGAGGTTTTATTCCCGCTGACAGACCGTCACCCACAGCGGCAGCAGGAGACGGCTTCATGAACATTCCCGATGGAATTGATGAAGAGTTACCATTCAACTAAATGGAAACTGTATATTTTGTACAGGCATATATTTGACAGGAGGTAAAATCAATGGCTTTTAATAAAGAAGGTAAAGACAGCGGTTCTTTTAAGAGAAGACCTATGCACAGAAGAAAAAAAGTATGTGTATTTTGCGGAAAAGATAATGTAATCGACTACAAAGATACCAATAAATTAAAGAGATATGTATCTGAGAGAGGTAAAATCCTTCCCAGGAGAATCACAGGAAACTGTGCAAAACATCAGAGAGCTCTCACAGTTGCAATTAAGAGAGCGCGCCACGTTGCATTGATGCCATACGTGACAGATTAATACAAAAACAGAGAATCGGCCATCGAACAAATGGTCGATTCTTTTTTTTATTTATATTGCTATTTTCATAGTGTACGTGGTACAATAGACGTAAACGTATTTTATGTATCGGGCTTATTTTGCCCGCAGCATTATTATGGGAGGCAGTAAAATTGAAAATCATAAAGAGAAGCGGAGAGGAAGTTATTTTCGATATTACCAAAATTATAGCGGCTGTCCACAAGGCCAACAAGGAAGTGGAAACCACCCACCGACTGACTACGGAACAGATTCAGCAGATTGCTGACAAGGTGGAAAAGGTATGTCAGGACTCCATCCGTGCCATGGGGGTAGAAGAAATCCAGGATGCGGTGGAAGAGAGAATCATGGAAGTGGGGGCTTTCCATGTGGCAAGAGCTTACATCACATACCGGTACAGGCGTCAGCTTGTGCGTCAGTCGAATACAACAGACAGGCAGATTATGACTATTATTGAGAGTCAGAATGAAGATATTAAACAGGAAAATTCCAATAAAAATCCTTTATTGGCCTCTACTCAGCGTGATTATATGGCAGGAGAAGTCAGCAAAGATATTACAAAGCGTTTTCTTCTTCCCCCGGAAGTATGGGAAGCCCATGAAAAAGGTTTGATCCATTTTCATGACGCAGATTATTTTGCCCAGCATATCCACAACTGCTGTCTGGTGAATTTAGACGATATGCTCCAAAATGGTACAGTTATCAGCGAGACCAAAATAGACAGGCCGAATTCTTTTTCTGTGGCATGTATTGTGGCATCCCAGATTATCGCTCAGGTGGCTTCCAGCCAGTATGGGGGACAGTCCATCAGCGCCTATCACTTGTCTAAATTTGTGGCTTCTTCCAGGGCAAAATTCCGCAGGGAAGTGAGACTGGACTTTGAGAAAGCAGGGATTCAGGCAGATGAAGAACAGATTTACCGCGTTGCAGAGGAAAGAGTGGAAAAAGATATAGAAAAGGGAGTGCAGACCATTCAGTATCAGGTGGTTACTCTTATGACTACAAACGGACAGGCTCCTTTTATCACGGTGTTTATGTATTTGGATGAGGCGCCGGAAGGACAGGACAGGGAAGATTTAGCTATGGTGATAAGGGCTCTTTTAAACCAGAGAATTTTAGGGGTGAAAAATGAGCAGGGTATTTACATTACACCGGCATTTCCAAAGCTTATCTATGTGCTGGATGAAGACAATATCACAAAGGAAAGTCCCTACTGGGATGTGACAGAGTTGGCTGCAAAATGTACCGCTTTACGGATGGTGCCGGACTATATCTCTGCAAAAGTTATGAGAGAGTTAAAGGACGGCAATGTATATACCTGTATGGGCTGCCGATCTTTTCTAACAGTGTATCACGATGAAGAGGGAAAACCAAAATTTTATGGAAGATTTAATCAGGGTGTCTGCACCATTAACTTGGTGGATGTTGCCTGTTCTTCCCAGGGTGATTTTGATGAATTCTGGAAAATTTTTGACGAGCGGTTAAATTTGTGCTATAAGGCACTGATGGCAAGAAATTTAAGACTGAAAGGAACAAAGTCAGATATTGCACCGATTCTCTGGCAAAATGGTGCCCTTGGCCGGCTAAAGAAAGGGGAAACTATCGATAAGCTTTTATATAATGGATATTCCACTATTTCCCTGGGATATGCAGGTCTGTGTGAATGTGTCCGTTATATGACAGGAAAGAGCCATACGGACCCGGCGGCGACCCCTTTTGCCCTGGAAGTCATGCAGCATTTAAATGAAGCATGTGCCAGGTGGAAAGCGAAAGAACATATTGATTTTTCCGTGTATGGCACTCCTTTGGAGTCTACTACTTACAAATTTGCCAAGAATCTCCAGATGCGTTTTGGCATTATTGAGGGTGTAACAGATAAAAATTATATTACAAACTCCTATCATGTCCATGTGACGGAGGAGATAGATGCATTCCATAAGTTAAATTTTGAGAGCCAGTTTCAACCCCTTTCTCCCGGCGGGGCTATCAGCTATGTGGAAGTTCCGGATATGAAAAATAACATTCCGGCGGTACTTACGGTAATGCAGCATATTTATCAGAATATTATGTATGCGGAGCTGAATACGAAAAGCGATTACTGCAGCTTATGCGGTTATGATGGGGAAATGCAAATCGTGGCAGATGAGAGCGGCAAATTGATTTGGGAATGCCCAAATTGCAAAAATCATGACCAGAATACCATGAGTGTGGCCCGGCGGACCTGCGGTTACATCGGGACCCAGTTCTGGAACCAGGGAAGAACTCAGGAGATTAAGGAACGTGTGCTGCATCTATAATATAAGGGAGAAATTATGAAACACAATTTGAAATTAACGGGCAGACTGAGGAATTATTTGATTTTGCCTATATTTTTAACAATTTTGCTTGTCATCTTAAATATACCTATTTACTTTGTAAACCAGGAGGCTGGCGTAATGGTTTCCGGTTTCCTGGTGGTATATGTGGTTTGTATGTTTGCTTCTTTTTTAAGGAATCAGCCGGTGCTGGTGAAAGAAGTGATAAATTTTGCCACGCAATATTCTACAGTGCAGAAAAAATTGTTAAATGAATTTGAAATCCCCTATGCACTTTTAGATATTAACGGGAAAATCTTATGGATGAACAATAAATTCGGGGAAGTCACCGGGAAAGATAAGGGATATCACAAAACCATATTCAGCATTTTTCACAGTATTTCCAAGGAAGAGCTGCAAAAGGGAGAAGGGGAATCTAATTTTTATATCCATTGGGAAGATAAGGTGTTTCGTGCAGAGACTACCAGACTTTATTTTGAGAGTATGGTGGAACAGAGCAGCATTATAGAAGTGACAGAAAAAAAGGAGGACAGCGCCTATCTCATTGCTTTTTATCTTTTTGATGAGACGGAACTCAGCCAGTACATTCAGGAGAACAGGGAACAAAAACTGGTGTCGGCACTGCTCTACATTGATAATTATGACGAGGCTTTAGACAGCATTGAGGATGTAAAGCGCTCACTGTTAATTGCATTGATTGACAGAAAAATAAACAAATATTTTAACGAGATGGACGCATTGGTCCGCAAAATTGAAAAAGACAAATATTTTATTGTATTTAAATATAAATTTATGGAATTTCTGGAAGAGGATAAGTTTAGCATTCTTGAGGATGTAAAAACCGTAAAGGTGGGCAACGAAATGTCCGTAACCTTAAGTATCGGCGTGGGAATGAACGGGGACAGCTATAAGAATAATTATGAATTTTCCCGTATGGCCATTGATTTGGCCTTGGGCCGGGGCGGGGACCAGGCGGTGGTAAAAGAGTATGACAGAATTTCTTATTACGGAGGAAAATCCCAGACAGTGGAAAAGAGCACCAGGGTAAAGGCCAGGGTAAAGGCTCACGCATTAAGGGAAACCTTGGAGAGCCGGGAAAATGTAATTATTATGGGACACAGTATCAGCGATGCAGATGCATTCGGGGCGGCAGTGGGGATTTACTGTGCAGCCAGGGTGCTGGGAAAGAAAGCACAGATAGTTTTAAATACCGTGACCTCTTCCCTCCGTCCCATAAAAGAGTGTTTTACCCCGGACAAGGGTTATCCGGAGGATATGTTTATCAATAGTGAGCGGGCACTTGAAATTGTAAATAAAAATACTTTAGTAATGGTGGTGGATACCAACCGGCCAAATTATACGGAATGTCCCCAGTTGTTAAATAAAGGGCTGGCAGTAGTGGTATTTGACCATCACAGACAGAGCAGCGAAGTCATACAAAATCCGGTGTTGTCTTATATTGAGCCTTATGCTTCCTCTGCCTGTGAGATGATTGCAGAGGTATTGCAGTACTTTACGGAAAATATAAAATTGGAGCCCAGTGAAGCGGATTGTATTTATGCAGGAATTTTAATTGACACAAACAATTTTATGACAAAAACGGGGGTCAGGACTTTTGAGGCTGCAGCGTATTTGAGGAGATGCGGTGCAGAGGTGACAAGGGTTCGGAAAATGCTTCGGAATGATATGGATGCCTACAAGGCAAGGGCGGAGATTGTCCGTCATGCAGAAGTTTACAGAGGTTCCTTTGCCATTTCCGTATGCCCTGGAAAAATGGAGAGCCCTACTATTGTAGGGGCCCAGGCTGCAGACGAACTGCTAAATATTGTAGGAATTAAAGCATCATTTGTATTGACAGAATATCAGGAAAAAATTTATATCAGCTCCCGGTCCATTGACGAGGTAAACGTGCAGCTTATTATGGAACGCTTAGGAGGCGGAGGCCATTTGAACGTGGCGGGGGCACAGTTGTCAGGATATACTTTAAACGAGGCAAAACGGGCAGTCTGTGACGTTTTGGACAAAATGTTAGAAGAAGGAGATATAGAAGGATGAAAGTAATTTTATTGCAGGATGTAAAGTCCCTTGGAAAAAAGGGAGAAATCGTAAACGCCAGTGACGCATATGCCAGAAATGTCCTGTTTCCCAAAAAGCAGGCGGTTGAGGCAAATAATAAGAATCTCAATGATTTAAAACTTCAGAATAAACATGCCCAGAAAGTGGAGGAAGAGAATTTTGAGGCCGCTACAGCCCTGGCAAAAAAACTGGAAGATTTAAAAGTGGAAGTAAAAATAAAGACGGGGGAGGGGGATAAAACCTTTGGATCCGTTTCCACAAAAGAAATTGCTGCAGCGGCAAAAAAACAGTTGGATCTTGATGTGGACAAGAAAAAAATGCAGTTGGAAGAGCCCATCCGCTCCCTGGGGATGCACGAGGTGCCTATTCGTCTTCATTCTAAGGTAACTGGTATTCTGCGGGTGCATGTAAGCGCAGAATAGGGAGGTACTTTTCATGGAAGAAGCACTGATAAAACGAATTATGCCAAACAGCCTGGAAGCAGAACAGTCGGTGATTGGTTCCATGATTATGGATAAAGATGCCATTGTCACAGTAATGGAAATGCTGTCCCAGGAGGATTTTTACCATCAGCAGTACGGGCTGTTATTTCAGGCAATGGTGGAATTGTACAATGCAGGCCAGCCGGTGGATTTGGTTACTCTGCAGAACAAGCTGCGCTCTATGAATGTGCCCTCAGAGGTGAGCAGCCTAGAATTTATCCGGGATTTATTGACAGCCATCCCCACATCCGCCAATGTGAAGTATTATGCCCAGATTGTAAAGGATAAGGCAGTATTGAGAAGGCTTATTAAAATAACGGAGGAAATTGAAAATCAGTGTTATGCGGATACGGGAGAGCTTGAGGATATTTTGGCGGACACAGAGAGAAACGTGTTTGGTCTTTTGCAGAACCGCAGCGGAGGGGATTATGTTCCCATAAAAGAGATTGTTTTAAATGCTTTGGAAAAGATTGAGCTTGCCTCTAAGACCCAGGGGAATGTAACAGGCATCCCCACGGGGTTTGTGGACTTGGATTATAAAATGTCCGGTCTCCAGCCCTCGGATTTTATTCTGGTGGCGGCCCGTCCTTCCATGGGTAAGACGGCTTTTGTGTTAAACATAGCCCAGTATGTGGCATTCCATGAGGATATGGCCACAGCCGTATTTAGTCTGGAGATGTCCAAAGAGCAGCTTGTCAATCGTCTCTTTTCCCTGGAATCCAGGGTGGATGCCCAGGTATTGCGATCCGGAAACCTGGCGGATACGGACTGGGAAAAATTAATTGAAGGGGCGGGAGTCATTGGAAATTCCCATCTGATTATAGATGATACCCCGGGGATTTCCATATCGGAACTTCGGAGCAAATGCAGGAAATTTAAGCTGGAACATGATTTAAAGCTGATAATCATTGACTATCTGCAGTTAATGAGCGGAAACGGCAGGTCAGAATCCAGGCAGCAGGAGATTTCCGAGATATCCCGTTCTCTAAAAGGACTGGCAAGGGAGCTGAATGTTCCGGTAATTGCCTTGTCACAGCTCAGCCGCGCCGTGGAACAGCGTCCTGACCACCGTCCTATGCTCTCCGACCTCCGTGAGTCCGGAGCTATCGAGCAGGATGCGGATGTGGTAATGTTTATTTATCGGGATGACTATTATAATAAAGATACGGATTTAAAGAATATAGCGGAAATTATTATTGCAAAACAGAGAAACGGCCCTATTGGAACTATAAATCTAGTATGGCTGCCTCAGTATACAAAGTTTGCCAACATGGAAAAGTAAAGATAAAAACATTTCGGGGATTTTCGATAAAGATTCCATAAAAGCTGCCTTTGGCAGCTTTTTTCGCATAAGAAACATGGAATTGCTGCGGGGAATCGGAGGTTCCCTGTCGAAAGCACCCGATGGGAAAACATTGCACAGCGCTTCATATTCCACTATAATAAAGCATATAATAAAGATTAAACAAAAAAAGGAGGAAGACTTATTGGACAAGGTACGCTATATGATTTCAGATGCCGCAAGCCTGGTAAATGTGGAAGCACATGTCTTACGTTACTGGGAAGAGGAGTTAGAATTAAATATTCCCAGAAATGAGATGGGGCATCGTTATTATACAAAAGAAAACATACAGCAGTTCCTAAAGATTAAAGAGTTAAAAGAACAGGGGTATCAGTTAAAAGCAATTAAAATGGTGATACAAAATGCCGGCATGAAGCCGGAGGAGGCAGCAAGGCTAACTTCCGGAGAGCTGGCAGAGACAGTGAATGTGAGAAAACCGGTGGAAAAAACATTTTCCCCAGAAGATAAAATGGCCCAGTTTCGGATTCTTATGACAGGAATCGTAAAAGATGCCCTTGCGGAAAACAACCAGGCATTGGGAAGAGAAGTGGGAGAAAATGTCGGTGACCGCGTATTAAAAGAAATGAATTACCTCATGCGGGAGCAGGATGAGCAGGAGGAGGAGCGTTATCGCAAACTGGATGCAGCCATCCGTGAATTACATAGCAAAAAAGTGAAGGTGGGAAAGAAAAAGGAATCCCACAAAATCTTTGCGAAAAAGGAGGCAACCACGTAGCAGAACAGAAAACAATACAAAAAAGAAGTCATTTTACAAGTTGATTTTGTAAAATGACTTCTTTTTCATGGTCATCTCTCGATGAAGGCTGTGGATAACACCTTAAAAAGTGTTATAAGAATTAGCCCTGTTCGATTGCTCCTGTAGGACATGCACCAGCACAGGTTCCGCAATCTACACATGCGCCAGCGTCAATCTGAAATTTGCCGTCTCCTGCAGAGATAGCGCCTACTGGGCATTCTCCTTCACAAGTTCCACAGTTTACGCAAGAATCAGTAATCACGTATGCCATTGGTCAATTCCTCCTTATGTAGTTCAAGATTTAAGCCACTTTGACTTAAAAGTATTCTAATACAAAAAGTGGGTAAATACAAGTACCTGGGAGGTATTTTTCCAAAAACATTGAAAGGAAAAGATTGCATAATGAAAACAGTCATATTATAATATTTGCGGAGGCAAACCTGAAAGTCTTTGGTATAGATCAGATGGTTTGCGGAAAAAGTAAACATAGGTAACCGTTTGGTTTCCCTGAACAGTTACAATTTAAAGAAAAAGGAGGAATACACGATGACACAGGTAACGAAATCCACCATGATCGGAGAATTACTTCAGATTGATGAGAACATTGCACCCATTCTTTTAAATATAGGTATGCATTGCCTTGGATGCCCTTCATCTCAGATGGAAACCATTGAGGAAGCTGCAATGGTTCACGGAATTGAAGCTGATGCGCTGGTAAAAGAAATCAATGATTTTCTTGCAAAAGATTTAGCTGCAAATTAATCCGGTTATCAACATTAAAAGCGGTAAAAAGATACCTTATAGTTTCATTTTGAAACATAAGGTATCTTTTTTATGTGAGAAAAATGCTTTTTTGGCAAATTAGAGCTGTGCAAAAGTCTGGAGAGCCCGAACCTTGCAGATAACCGGATGATGCTCGTACATATACGCCTCCGTGGCGGCAGTGACAGTTTTCTGGCGGGCATATTCTGAGAGAATATTACAAAGTTTATTAAATGTCTCCGGTGTGGCGTTGCTCTTATGAATCACGAGATAATAGCAATGCTTTTTATCATCTTTAAACAGTGTATTCTCCCCGCTGTAGAAACCGTCTAAGACACGGGCCAGTCTGGTAATATCCTCCAGTTTGTAGAATACAAAAAGTTTTGTCAAATCGGCGGGCACACTTAAGTCTTTTGTAACGTCCTTTGAGTCATCCTTTTTTTCAACGGTAAGGGTGTCTTTTAAGGGGACAAAATCCTTAGATTCTTCTTTTTTGTCGGACTCCTGCTCCTGATGCTGTTTAGCCATTTCACGGAACAGACCTAATATATCGTCTGCGCTCTCTCCTGAAACTTCGTCTTCCTCCTCAGATAAACTGTCATATTCTTCTGATGAATCGGAAAATTTAGAAAAACGGGTGTCCAGTTCGTCAGGATATTCCACCTTAGTGACCAGTAGAATAATAGATTCCGGTGACACAGGGATAGCTTCAATCATCAATGGAATATCATCCGCTTCAAAACCAAATTCATAGTTTGCCTGCTGCATCATATCATGAAACAGCATTTTAGCTTTTTCGGAACCATAGGCAAGTTCACTTAATTTTAAATGGCGGTCCGCCAAATCTTCCGGTGTCAAGGTGCAGCGAATTTGATTATCGCTAATCTTTTCAATTTTCATTTTTTCACTTCCTGTCTATTTTACATTCAAAGTTTTCAAGGAATAATTGCTTTTTATGTATCTTTGCTCAATATAAGATATGCAGCAATCATATGCTTATTATAAACAAATGCGTATCTGATGTAAAGTGCAGATGTCAATTAAAAATATATAAATTTTATAAAAAATAGAAAAAAATGGTTGTCAATAAGTAATAATTATGCTATAAAAAGAATAAGAGATGCTTTTTCCGAGAAATTATGGAAGGAGCGACAAAAAATTCAAACATTTATCTGGTCTGACCGTTATCAGTTTCTCTCGGAAATTGGGAGAGGAAGTCAAAGTAAAATTTTTTTGGTCAGGCATCGACAGTTAGGAGAGTACCGTGCAGTAAAGTGTATTTCAAAAAATACGGACACCTCCTGGCAGATTCGGGAGGCAAAACTTCTGAATCATCTGAAACATCCACGGATTCCCATTGTTTATGATGTAGAGGAAGATGAAAATTTTTACTATATCATAGAGGAGTATGTGGAGGGTGAATCTTTAGAAGCGCTTATGCTTCAATCATCGTTTCTTACCCAAAGTTTTATTTATGAGACAATATGGGAGATATCTGAGGTCTTAAGCTATCTTCACCATATAGCCCCGGTTCCGGTAATTTATCAGGATTTAAAGGCGGAACATGTAATTCTGGGGAAAAAAGGTGTAAAGCTAATTGACTTTGGCATTGCTACCTATCTAAATGAGACAGGGTGCAGATTTCAAAATTACGGGACGCCGGAGTATACAGCTCCGGAAAAAAGAGAGCTTGCCAAAATTAATGTGGGCACAGACATTTACAGTCTGGGCAAGCTGTTAGGCCAGTTGGTTTTGGCGGGGAATGAAAAGTCCCTAAGTCTTTTGTGTATTTCTCAAAAAGCCACGCATCCCATGGAGAGCCAGCGCTATCATTCGATAGAGGAATTTCAGAAAGCTCTTAGGAGGGCAAAAGAAAATATGCAATCAGAAAAAAATCCGGTGAATCAAAAGCATCTCTTAAAAACAATTATAGTTGCAGGCAGCAGACCAGGAACAGGCGTCACTCATATTGCTGTCTCTCTCACACAATATCTCAATTCCCATCACGTTCCGGCGGTTTATGAGGAAAAGAATCCCAGCAATGATATGCGTAAAACTGTAAAATCAGGAAAACATTTCGCAGAGTGTAACGGGCTTTACCGAAGGGGAGATTTTTTGGGACTGCCATTGTATGGGGAGGGGGTAGAGATTTCCGTGAAAGAGGAGAGCGTTTCGGTGAAGGATTGGGGAAATAACCTTGAGAGAGCCAGGGAGGAGAAAGGGGATTTGTTTTTGCTGGTAGCAGGAAGCAGAGAATGGGAAAGAGATTCTGCAAAAACCAGCGTAAATTCCCTTTCTGAAGAAATCGACCTGATTCTTATTTCCAATTACGGGGACAAGAGACAGGCCAGGCAGTATGCAAAGGAATTTTGTAAACCGGTGTACTGTTTTCCCTTGGACAAGGACCCTTTTAAGGCCGGAAAAGAAAAAGACAGGTTTTTTGGGATGCTTCTGCAGAGAGAAGGTGGTGATGATTACAAAAGAAACACATATAAGAACCGTTGGCATTGCAGGGAGCACAAGGGGGAGCGGCACAACCCATTTGGCCGTATCTTTGGCAAACTACGCATCATCTGGACTTTTGGAAAAAAGCGCATATATTGAAGCCGGAGGCCAGGGAGAGCTGACCCGCTGGAAAACGCCGGGGAAATCAGGATATTTCACAGAAAAAGGGGTACATTTTTACCCTAATGTAAAGAGAGAAGATATTCCAATTTTGTTAAACAGGGATTACAAGAGACTGATATTTGATTTTGGAGAAAAGTATCTTTTTTTCCGGGAAGAGATTTTAAGATGCGACCGGAAAATATTCCTGTTAAATATTAGCCCCTGGCAAAAATTTACTGCGGAAAAGCTGGTGCGGGAGTTAGCGGAGGAAGAGTGGGGGAAAGTTATGCCCCTGTTTGCCAGTGCCTTTGCTTCCCCAAAGGAAAAAAGCCAAATAGAAGAAGCATTCCATATCCACATTATGGAGATTACCGGTATTTGCAATGCATTTGCGATATCCGGAAAATCCTTTTCCATGATGAATCAGCTCCTGGGGGAAAATGCCCCGGTGAAGAAGAAATTTAGTCTGAATTTAACCAAAAGAAAAAGGTAGTTTTTCACAAAAAAGGGTTGCCTTCTTTTGGAAAATAGGAGCAAGCAATGGAGAATGAAAGAAAAATGCAGCTATTTGTAGAACTTCAGGAAATTGAAAAGAGAGGGATT
This sequence comes from Roseburia sp. 1XD42-69, assembly GCF_003612565.1. Classification (GTDB taxonomy): domain Bacteria; phylum Bacillota; class Clostridia; order Lachnospirales; family Lachnospiraceae; genus Roseburia_B. The sequence goes on from NZ_RAZG01000027.1 coordinate 37,794, forward strand.
ACATTGTGGATGGAAGGAAACCTCAGTAATTCCGGCCGCATTGCCGATGCCATTTTTGTCAATGAAAGCGAGGCCTATATGCGGGATTATATTTATGAACAGGGGGTGTTAAAGGAACTTCATTTTGATAAAGTAAAAAATAACTGATTCCCACAGGGAATTTAATTTGTAACTATTAACAGGATTATGTCATACACAATAGAATCGAATCGGGGTTCCTCGATGCCGTTTCGAGTCATACATAAAAAGAAAAAAGATGAAGGAACCGGGAATGGAGCGAAGCTATTTCCGGTTTTTTTCTTTTTTTGTAGCGGGAAAAATTTAGTTATGATATACTGATACTGCATATGTGGAATGGTGTGTAACAGCTCATTCAATTCTGTGCAGTTACGGAATTACAGAGGAGGATACAGTCTAAATGGATGCAAAAAGAGTAAAGCAGTCAATTATTTTGGCAGTGTCAGTAATACTTGTCATTATACTTGTGCTGGTAATTGGGAAGTTAATTGATAAATATACCCCGTCTAAGGAACAGCAGGATTTGTGGGAATATTACGGGCTTACGGAGGAGTCCCAGGCAGCCATTGTGTTAAATCATGAGGTCATTTCTCAAAAAGCGGTTATCAGGGAAGGCATAGTTTACTTAAGTTATGAAACAGTTCGGGATGTATTTAACAGCCGTTTTTACTGGGATTACAATGAAAATCTTCTTCTCTATACCACTCCTGAGGATGTGGTATCTGCGGCGGCGGACAGCAAGGAGTATTTTGTTACAAAGGACAAGAAATCAGAAAATTATACCATTGTTTATGCAGATGCCAATACAGCTTACATCGCCATGGATTACGTAAAAAAATACACGGATTTGGATTATGAGTTCTTTGAAGAGCCAAACCGGGTGGTGGTAAGGACAAAATGGGAGGATGAACCAGGGGTTTTCGTGAAAAAGGATACCCAGATACGCTACCGTGGAGGAATTAAAAGTCCGATTTTAACAGAAGTTTTCAAGGAGACGGAGCTTACTGTTTTAGAGAAGGGTGAGGACTGGGATAAGGTAGCGACAAATGAAGGCGTGATTGGCTATATTAGAAAGAAACGTCTTGGAAAAGAAGAGGTAAAGACTTTTGAACATACCCCGATGACAGAAACTTTTTCCCATATCTTAAAGGATAAAAAGATAAATATGGCATGGCATCAGGTTACTACAGAAGATGCAAACAGCACTGTGGCGGATGTTCTTTCCAATACCAAAGGCCTAAACGTAATTTGCCCCACCTGGTTTTATTTAAATGACAATGAGGGAAATCTTGTGAATATCGCAAGTTCAGAGTATGTGCAGTACTGTCACAATCAGGGAGTGGAAGTTTGGGCATTGGTGAGCAACCTGGAAAATGATGAGGTGGATTCCGCTGAGGTTTTAAATTATACCTCTAAGCGTACACATTTGGTGAATCAGTTGATAGCGGCGGCGATTCAGTTTGATTTCGACGGGATTAATGTAGATTTTGAGGCCCTAAGCCAAGAGGCAGGGGATGGATATGTCCAGTTTATCCGGGAGCTTTCCTTAAAATGTGAGAACAATGGAATTGTCCTGTCAGTGGACAATTATGTGCCCACGGAATACAGCATGTTTTATAACAGGAAAGAGCAGGGGAATTTTGCAGATTACGTGATTATTATGGGGTATGATGAGCATTACGCCGGAGGAGATGAGGGTTCCGTGGCTTCCATAGGATTTGTAACCCAGGGAATTGCAGATACCTTAAAGGAGGTTCCGGCGGAGCAGATTATCCTGGCTGCGCCCCTTTACACTAGAGTCTGGATTGAAACCCCAAAAGCGGCCTCAGATGACGTGGAGGCGGCCTCGGAAGATTATGTTCCCTATGATTTAAGCTCTAAGGCAGTGGGGATGCAGGAGGCGTGGCGCATGGTGGAGGCCAACGGTGTGGAGCCTGTGTGGCTGGAGGACTGCGGACAGTACTATGCAGAATACTTAAATGAAAATGATACTTATAAAATATGGCTGGAAGATTTGGCATCAATGGAGTTAAGACTTCAGGCAGCTTCGGAAAACGGGCTGGCAGGAATGGCGTTCTGGAAACTTGGATTTGAACACAGCAGCTTCTGGGATACGGTGATAAAGTATATGAATTAAGTCAGAAAAAAGGCAGTGGGAAAAGCTTTACGCTTTTCTCACTGCTTTTATGATGGCACGGAATTTCGGTGTTGTTCCGTAGAGCAAAACCCCTACCCGGTAAATTTTAGCAGAAATGATTCCAATGCCAAAGACAGATAAAATCAGGATGACAATAGAAATTGCCACTTCATAAAAGGGAACCGTGCTCATGGCAATTCTGGTAAACATTGCCATAGGGGAAGTAAAGGGTATATAAGAACATACCTTCATCACCATATTATCCACATTTCCTGAGGACATGGAGAATATCACTGCAAAAAACGCTGCAATAAATAAGAAAGTTAAAGGCATTACCGAAGTGTTGATATCTTCCACTTTGGAGGCTGTGGAGCCTATGGCACCGTAGAGGAATGCATATACAAAAAATCCCAGCACAAAGAATATGAGCATATATACCAAAAGGTAAAGGGGCATATCAAAGAGGGAAGTGATAATAGGATTATTTCCCCACGTGGATTTATTTATATTGTAAAACAAGTATGCAGAGCCAAAAACAGCTACAAGCTGGATAATTCCTGCCAGGCAGGAAGCAATTACTTTGCCAAACATCATGCTGGCCGGCTTTGCGCTGGTAATCAAAAGTTCCATAGCACGGGAACTTTTTTCTGTTGCAACATTTGTGGCAACCATCTGTCCATAGAGAAGAATTGCCATATATAAAACCATAATCATGATATAAGTGTAAAAATAATTCTGTGCCTGGTCAACTCCAAGGTTCTCTGTTTCATGGTTGATCTGAAGGGAGAGAATCTCTGCTGCTGTTTCTTGGGAAATTCCTGCCTGTGACAGGGCATCTATGCGGCAGAGGTTTTGAAGGGTTTCATCTGCAATGGCTGTGTTTCCGTCATACATGTTGAGATTATTTACATAATAGGTATAGGAGGTAAGATTTTCCATTACAAAAGCACATTCTATTTCTCCTGAAATAATCTGCTCCTTTACATCAGAAAGCCCGTCTGTTGGGAGAAGGATTCTGTAGTCAGGAAAAGAAGCGGAAAAGGCATCATATACCAGTTTTGTCTGTACTGGGTCTTTGGCAAGAATTGCCATAACAGGAGATTCCTCGTCCTGCACCACAATTTCCTGTCCGGAGGAATCTTTATCCTTACCGCCTATAATAATTCCTGAAACCCGCGGGAAAAACATTACAGCGGCAATAACTACAACCAGAAAAATGGTTATTCCAAGAAAAGTCTTATTTTTTAAATAGCTTAATAGTTCAAATTTCAATATGGTTCCAAATTGATTCATTCTTTTTCCCCTCCTTTTTCTTCGCCCCCGGTGTATTCCACAAATATGTCATTTAAAGAAGGCTCAAAAACTTTTAGTTCGTCTATGTCATATTTTTCCGTTAGGTACTGCATCATTTCCCTTTTTCTGTCAGGGGAATCCAGTTGAATCAGCACTTCCCCTGTCTCGGTTCTGCTGCTTATGTCTTTTAAGTCAGATAAAATCTCGTATTCCCGGTCAGAGCGAAGAATGAGTTTATCTCTGGTATAATTGTGTTTAATATCGTGGAGGTTGCCTTTTAAAACAATTTCCCCCTGGTTGATAATAGCGATATTACTGCAGAATTCTTCAATATAGCTCATTTGATGGCTGGAAAAGAGCACAATTTTTCCCTTTGCAATCTCTTCTTTTACCACATCTTTTAAAAGCATGGCATTTACAGGATCCAGGCCGGAAAAAGGCTCGTCTAAAATTACGATTTCCGGGTTGTGGGCAAGGGCGGTAATCAGCTGTATTTTCTGCTGGTTTCCTTTGGAAAGGGTGTCCAGCCGCTTATTGCGGTACTGCGTCATGTCCAGCCTCTCAAGCCAGTAATCTGCCGCTTTTACCGCTTCTTTGGATTTCATTCCGTGAAGTGCTGCAAAATATACCAACTGGTCAATAATTTTCTTTTTGGGATAAAGCCCCCGTTCTTCCGGGAGATAGCCGATTTTAATTTCATTGTAGTTAATCGGGGCGCCGTCTATTAAAACATTTCCCTTTTCTGCGGGAAAGACATCCATTAAAATACGGATTGTGGTAGTCTTTCCGGCGCCGTTGCGCCCCAAAAGGCCAAAAGCCTCCCCGCTGACGGCGAAAAAAGAGATGCCTTTTAAGACTTCTTTTTCACCGAAGCTTTTTTCAATATTTGTTAGTTCCAGTTTCATAGTTTCCTCCATCCTCTTATTTGTACGACTGTAATAATACAACAGTTATATATTTTTGTCAAGAAACCACAGCTAAAAGAAACACCCTGCCAAGAGGCAGGGCTTAGATATTCTATGTTTCAAATTCATATTCCGCATAGCGTCCTTTTGTATTCTTTTTTACTGTATAGAGGGCTTCATCCGCATGGCTCAGCAGTTGGGAGATACTGCTTTTTGCATCACTGGTCCAGGCGAATCCGCTGGAAGCGCTTATTACTTTGGATTCTGTCTCGGAAAGTTTTATGCTATGCTCCTTTAACGTGGAATAAAAGGAATTTAAATAGGTAAGAATCTGGTTTTTCTGGTCACAGTAGTAAATCATCATACAAAATTCATCACCGGAACGCCTGGCTGAGAGAATATGTTCCTGGGGCATAGATTTTAAAACTTGGGCAAATCCCTGGAGATAAGCGTCTCCCATGTCATGGCCGTATGTGTCGTTTATGGATTTAAAATGGTCTAAATCCATCATAACAAAGGCGCAGAGTTTTTCATCAGGCATTTGATGTAAAATTTTTTCAGATAATTCTTTAAAATGTCCGAATTTGTATAATCCGGTAAGGGGGTCATGGGTATTCTCGTACTGCATCTGCTGCTTTTCCGTTACATCTTTTGTCACATCAGCTATAATGCCAAGATATCCCTCCTGTGACTGTGACATATGGATATGAATATATCTGGAATCACCTATTTTAAATATTTCCTTTTCCCCATCGATGGGATTTTTCATGATATCTTTTATATACTGGTCAAAAAGGGAGGCATTTTGGTAAAGTCGGTAAGCCTCTTTCTCCGGCAATTCCAAAAGACCGGAAAGGCCAGATGTCACAAAAACATGCTGAACTCCCTTTTCATATTCAAATGCCGCCAGGGGAATACCGCTGATTTCAATTATGGCAGAGATGCGGTCAGAAAGACTGACAATGCTTTTTACCATTGTGTTAATTCCCTTGCTGAGTTCTTCAAATTCCCGGTTTCCCCCTACAGTTACAGTAGTATCTAAATTTCCCTTTGTAATGGCGTAAAGATTTTTTATTATATTATGTATTCCCTGGATGACTTTTTGCTTCACCAGATAATTTAAAAGAAGGATAACCGCAGCTTCTATAAAAATGAGATAGAAAAAGGTGGCAAGAATATTTCCCCACAATTTCTGGTAAAGGGTATGCTTGGGGAGGGCAGCACACAGGAGTACTCCTTCATAGAGCCTGCTCAATACATACATAGATGTGCCGTTTCCTGTTTTATATGCCCCTTTTGTGCAGTCTAAAAGTTCATGAAGCTCATAACATTCCCCGTCAAACTCTTTAGAAAGGCCGTCTGAGTGGCCTAACATTTCTCCGGTAGTGGCATCCACCACAAAAAGTTCTTCTCCAATGTCTGTAGGAAATTTAGAAAATATATACTCATAAGTATTTCGCGACTGTGCGCTTAACTGTCTGGTAGGGGTAAAGCCTACCTGGACAATTCCCTTTACGGCTTTTCTGGAAACACCCACGTATTGCCGAATTTTCCCTTCCGCTGCATTGGGCTGGGCATCCTGAATTAAATAGGCATCTTTGTCATCGGTGTCTAAAAGGGCAAGAAAGGCTTTTGTCTGTTTATGGTCCGCCATATCAATGCCCACATATTTGGAAACGGAGGCAGCCACAATAATGCCATTTTCATCAATGACATGTAATTCATCTACGTTGAGTAAATTCGCAAGATACTGCATTTCCGATACGTCCAGGGAGACTTCCGGCTGTCTGTCCAGCACATATGCGGCGGCCCTTGCCCTTGTAAGGTAATCTTCATCCAGGCTGTCCTTTAAGAGAGAAAGTTCTTCCTGGTTGTTTTCCAGGGTATGTATCATCTGTTCTATCTTGGCGTGGAAGGAGCCAAACTGCTGGGTTTCCAGCATGTGCATGCTGAATAAGAAATTGATGGAAAGTATGAGAAATATAGCTGCTGTCATAATCATAAAAGTATATTTAATAAAGACTTTTTGCATGGCTTCCCTTTCTTCTTATAATATATGACAATTATAATAGGTTTTAAGATTTCCGAAGTCCTAATATTTCGCATATGATACTAAAATTTCGCAAAGAGAAGAATTTTAAAAATTCCCCCTTCACAAAAGCAGCCGATATTTCCTCCTATTTTGTGGGAGAAGGACGAAACGCTCTGCATACCCAGGCCATGGTATCCCCCTTTTTTGCTCCTGGGCAGTCCGGTAACAGGGTCAAAAATGATTTCTTTTTCACAGGGATTTTTTATTTCAACCAATAAATGGTCTTTTTCACAGTGGATTTTTACATCTACATATCTTTTATCTTCTTTCAGGTCCTTTACATGGATAATAGCATTTTCCAGGAGATTGGCAATAACGGAGGCAAATTCATAGTCCTTTACAGGAAGTTTTTTAGGCAGTATGATATCGCAGCGCATTTCAACACCAAAAGACCGGGCCCTTCCAGACATTTCTGACATAATGGAATTTAATATAATATTGCTGCAGTATCTGATTACTTTGTTATCGTCAGCCACTTCATGAATATGCTCTGTAATTTTTTTTATTTGGCCGTATTCCCCCTGGGCCAGCAGAGAGTCAATCATGCTGGAATAATGCCTCATATCGTGCCGGAGTATTTTTAAGTTCAATTCAGACTGCTCTACCAGATGGTACTGTTTTTCCAATCCTTTAATATGGGACTCAAATATTAAATTTTTCCAGTATATACCGGCACTGTTTGATTCACTTTCCAGATACCGAAGTACCACTACATAGGAGACAAACATGGTAATAATAAATATTATGGTGCCGGGAATATTTTGGGGCTGTTCATACAGTGTATGGGGAAAGAAAGACAGAAAGGAAAATCCGCAGTAAAAGAAAACCGGAATGAGACAAAGTTCCCACCAGCTCTTCATTAATTTCCTCTCGTATCCTTTCAGGCAGATTTCACGGATTCTGAAGTACAGGAAAACTAAAATACCTGCATGGATAAAAAAGCCTCCTATCAAAGACAAGGGAGCATTGTTTGTATATATATGAAAAATAGATGTTGCAATACTTCCGGCAATCACATAGTTGGAGGCGCTTAATGTCATAAAAAGGGCTCTTGTATCTCTTGTCCGGGATATGATAATGCCTGTAAACTGCGTGACAAATATCTGGAAAAGAGTTACAAGCACATAACATAAGCCGCTGTCCGGAAAAAAGTTCAATTTTATAATATCTGTAATTGTCAGCAAGAAAAAAGAAGTAAAACAAATTGCCTTTGTTTTTCCTTTGGAAAAACGGTGAATGACAAAAAAATAGATAAATAGCATTAAAAAAATATGGCTTAACATATATGAAATATTTTTAAAATAGTCCATGTCTCTCCTACCTGTACTGTTCGGAATAGAATAAAAGATATTCTTTTTTTACTTCTGCGGTTCTCTTTTTGCTCACAGGAATCGTAATGCCGCTTTCCATAACTACAGAATTAGGCAGCAGTTTTTTTACATACTTTAGGTTAATCACAAAGGATTTGTGAACCTGAAGGAAGTTTTTGTCCCACAGAAGTTCCTCTATCTCTTCATCAAAAGACTTTCGGATAAAAATACTTTTAATAATTTCTTTATCTGTGAGATGTATCTCCAAAGTGCGGGACACATTTTCCACGTACTCTATTTTGGAATGGGGGGCTGATACCAACCCTTCTCTGGTTTTGATCAGAAAAACCGGCCCCTTTTTTATTTCTCTGGAGGAGAGTGCATAGTCTAAAGCTTCAAACAAATCTGTTTCACGAAGGGGCTTTAAGAGATATCTCACTGCGTGGAGGGAATAGGCATCCAGCGCAAAATCAGTAGAGGAGGTAATATAGATAATTATACTATCTGAGCTGGATTTTAAAAGCTGTCTGCCAAGGTCGATTCCAGTCTTTTCTGACATAATCATATCTAAGAGGTAGATATCTGCCAGGTCTTTTTCACATATCCGGTTGTAAAGCTTTCGTGGGTCTGAATACTTTTCTGTTAGGATTTCAAGGTTTGGATAGAGCTTTATATACTGATTTATCAGTTTTTCTATTTTAATCAGGTCTTCAATGTTGTCATCACAAATTACAATTTTCATAGGTCTGTTTGTCCTGCCTGCTTATTTGTCTCACAATTTTAGAAATTGTCATAGGATTGTGTGTCTGATACATTGTAGCACATCTGGTAAGATTCAGCGAGAAATATTTTATCTATTGTGAAACTTTTTTATGTCATAATTCGTATTATTTATATAAGGAACATTAATTTTCAGACAGGAGGATACAAAAAATGAGTGTTTTGGGAATCGGGAATTATAGATTTGAGAATTATGGATTTTCAGGTGTACCTAGAAAAGGGCAAAAGCCAGAGGGACAGGGGGATTTTCCAGGTTTTCAGGCAAAAATACCGGAAGAGAATGAGGAAAAAAGATTGGAGGTTTCGCCGGAGGAGGCACAGAAGAAAGGGGAAGAGGAAGACCAGGAGAAGACTGAAACAAAGGAAGATATTATCGTAAAACCGGATGGTTCCAGGGTGCTTGTGATAACTTCTAAAATGGGTGACAGGGAAATTACCAAAAGCGTAAAGCTGCCGGACCGTTCTATGGGGCTGCCGGAGAAATCATCCGAAAAATCTAAGATTAGCAACGGCCCAAATGTGTATACAGTGTATATGGAGGATGAGGATATGCTGTATTCCGGGGGAAATGGTACGGGGCTTTCTTTTTATATTAAGTGGGCCGAGGATTCCACGGAGGAAAATCCTGTGATGGTTGCCAAAGGGGTGGATGAGAATGGAGAAGAATTTGAGCAGAGGATTCATATAAAAGATATCAATCCAAATAATGCTACTTTGGTGGAAATGCGGGCATTGGAAGCTTATACTGGGGTGGAGAAAAACGGGGGATTGTCTTCTCTTCCCATGGAAACAGGAGATATGGGGTTAAATGACAGAAGGAATTTTATGCAGATGTTTAAAAAGCAGATTTCGGACATGGCCCTTTTAAAGCAGAGAGAGGCTGTGGCTTATTATGAGTATAGCATGAGGAATTACTGGGATTTTCTGGAGGATAGGGGGAATCATTACCGACACTGAGATGTTCCTTTCCGGCCGCCTGTCTTTTGGGCCGGAAAGGGGTTTTATACAGGTTTTTGTCAAGAATCGTTTTCGCCGATTAAGCGATAGGTTTCAGGGCTTGCAATAATAAGTGGAAAACTGTCGGAATCTATATCCACGTAGCAGATATAGGCATTTCCTCCCAGGGCATCGTTTATTGTTTCAATCCACATATCCACATTAAAGTTTTTATCCAAGTCTAAATCAGGTAAGATATGGGAAATCATGGCGTAGTTTTTAAGCTGCTCCAGTGACCAGAGGAAATCCTCTAAACTGCATTTCCAGTCTACTTCATAGAGATAGCCGTAGTCATGAAGCTCATCCACCATTGCAAGGAAAAAAAGGTCATCCAAATCAATCTCATCTTCTAATTCCCCATTTTCCAAATCAATGTTCCGTTCATGGAAACGGTGTGCATTTTTCTGAAAGTATTCTTTTGGATTATCCAGGGCGGATTGTAAGTGTGTTATCACATCTTCATGATTAGCGGAGATTGCTTCCGCTATTTCAAGAATGTCTTCGTAGTCTTCTCTTTCATAATCTTTCAGGAATGTATCTAAAAAATTCATGGTTTTTATATTCTCCCTTTATGTTCGCAATTTCTTTTGAGACCGACATCCGTAAAAATTCCTGTCAGGACTTCTATTTGACATTTTAGCATAAATCAGCGGCAGAATCTATAAAAATTTCAGGTATGAGAACATGCCAACACCTCATATGGTAGAGTAAAGAATCTGTGGAGCAGGGATTTGAAGAAAAAAATAGAATTAGTTATGGCTATTATCATACTGCTATCTGTTGCACTTCTTACCAGAAGGGAAGCTGTGGTCTTTACTGGGGCGGATGCAAAGGCTATAAATCAAAACTGTATTGTGATAGACGCCGGACACGGAGGGGATGACCCTGGGAAAATCGGCATTAATAAAGCCCTGGAAAAAGATATTAACCTTTCCATTGCACAAAAGCTGAAAGTGCTCCTTGAAAGCCAGGGGTATGAGGTGGTTATGACCAGAACCACTTCGGAGGGTTTATATCAGCCTGGTTCCAGAAATATGAAAGTGGAAGATATGCATAAACGGTGCAATATTATTACAGAGGCAATGCCTGTGTTTACTGTGAGCATCCACCAGAACAGCTATCCGGAGGAGTATGTAAACGGCGCCCAGGTGTTTTATTATAAGCAGTCACCAGAGGGAGAAGCTCTGGCCAAAAAAATACAGAGCAGTATGACAGCCCGTCTTGACCCGGGGAAACAGAGGGTGGAAAAGGCCAATGACAGCTATTATATGCTGAAAAAAACTCCTACTCCAACGGTAATTGTGGAATGCGGATTCCTCTCTAATTGGGAAGAAGCGGAAAAGTTATGCACAGAGGAATACCAGAATAAGGTGGCGTGGGCGATACATATGGGGATAATGCAGTATTTGAGTGAGAGGTAAGGGGACACTGCACATAAGCATATGGATTTATGCCGCTTTTTTATGCTGCAGCCCTTTAGCAGAAGTTCCAATTCATTTCTCGCAGCGGATGTTGCCCTGCCCGCAAATTGCTTGATGATGTTGTTACTGCTGGTGTTTACCCAGTAATTCTGCGGTTTTACGGAGGGCGTCATTCTAAGTGCATGGCAGTAGCTTATCACGTCCCAGGGACAATAGATGTCCAGATTACTGAAACGGTAACCGTCACACCATTCTTTTATGGCATCATATCTGTCCATAATGCTCATGTGCCATAAAGTAACACAGATAAAAAATAGACGGCAGCCTAACTATTCCGAATATATGTGTGCCAACAAATATTTACACTTATGTTTTGACCAGTTTACATATACTTGCAAAAAACTTAAATTTTGAGATGTTACAGCAAATTGACAAATTGCCAACACTTCTTGCTTGCCAGTAAAATACGAAAACTATATACTTGATACAAGAAACGCAAGGAGGATTTTATAAGTGAAATTTAATGAAAAACTTATGTCTATTAGAAAAATGAAAGGTTTATCGCAAGAGGAATTAGGAATGGAACTTCAGGTTTCAAGACAAACTATCTCTAAGTGGGAATCTGGGCAATCTTACCCGGATTTTCAAAGATTAGTTATGTTAAGTGACTACTTTGATATGACTTTAGATGAGTTGGTAAAAGATATTGATGTTCAAGATGTACGCAATAAAAATTTAACTGATGAGAAAGTGGCGTCAATTTATTTAGACGTTGAAAATGTAAAAAACAAGTCCAGAAAATTAATAAAAATCTTTTGTTATGCTGGTGTCATTTTGTTGGGAATAGTTATTTTAGGCTTTATTCTGCATTTGTTCTTTCCCGATATAGAATGGCTTTGGGGAAGCACTCAATAACTAATCATTTAGCAAATCCAGCCGAGCCAGTCAACGGCAACTAAATGGGCTGCGCCCACCGTTGACAGCTCATCTGCCCTTGCTGGTTGGTAATCAAGGGGCGACAGCAAAAAGTGCTGCCGCCCCTCTGAACAATAAAACTAAAACTGTAAACCAGATATAGATATCACCCTATGTGGGAGAAAGGGGAAAGGTATTCCATAACCGGCTCCAGGTCCAATATAGAAAATATGTTAAAAATCCACTGAAAAGTGGAGGTGAAGAAACAATGGAGTGTATTGGAAACCCGGTGTTTTCAAAGGTTGCGAGTTTCCGAGAGTACTCGCAAAGGAAAACGGAGGTGCTTTTGCGTGGGGAATCCTAAACTCATTCCGTATGAAACCATTGTCCGGGCGACCAGCGGAGAGCCGGAAGCCGTAGACGAGGTTTTACGGCATTACATCAAGCGTATCCGAATCGCTGCCATTGAAAACGGGCATATCGACAGGGATACCGAGGACAGCATAAAAAAGCGGCTTGTCGCTGCCCTGTTCAAGTTCCGTTTTGATGAACAGCCATACTCCAAAACGAATAACCGCCGCTACATAGGACAGCACACTAAGACAGGAAATCAACAAAAGGTTTCCTTTTTTTGCGCCCATTTTTGGCATTTTTCAAGCCGCCCGCCGTATTCATCATCTGCCTTGTCGCATAAAAGGTTGAATAATTGTGTGTAGAGAATACTCGCAACAAAGTTAAAGGTGTCATCGGTGTCGCTGATAATGACGAAAAGGGCGGTCTTGCTGTCTTGCCTGTTGCTGCTTTCAAGGATGTATTCATCATTTTCATCACTTTTTCTCGGTCTACCCTGTTTCCCATGCTCTAAGTCGTGGAGAATGACACGCTTTAGCTTGTCCTCTGCGCATTGGGTACTTGTATCAGAGAAGTGTACCTCGACTAAATACCTTGTCTTGTCGATTTTCTGTTGCAGACAGAGCGTTAATCGCCCTGTGGTGTTGGTCTGAATGTTGTCGCTCATGTTCCTCCTTTTGGGCGCAAAAAAAACGCATGGTTTACAATTTACTGTTCCATGCGCCTTTACACTGTTATTTTGATATTAAGTTGTTGATTATGCCAGTTGCATAACCGCTCTTTCGATTTCTTCTACATCATCTGATGTCAATTCGGGGAAAAAGGCAGAAACTTCTTCCACTTTAATACGTCCTCTTTCTATCATTGTTATCACGTTTCTTTTTGTTGTTTCTCTTTCCATATCTTTTGCATATGTTCTCATAATCTGCTCGTCATCAAATAAACTCATCATAATCGTTACTACCTCCACTTCCTTGCTGCTTAG
>NZ_RAZG01000282.1 GCF_003612565.1 Roseburia sp. 1XD42-69
TCTCCTTTGCTCTTTCACTTGATAGTATAGGTTGTTCAACTTTTTCTGTCCACACTTATATACTAACACCAGGAATATGTCGAATAGAAAAATACCGCAATCCCCTTAAGGACTACGGTATGTAAAAGAAACATATGCTGTTTTGTGATAGGCGGCATGATACCTGTCCCTGCCCTTGCCATGTTCATGGAATCCCCTTTCTGGGGATGCACAGACATATAATTCTGCTTTCCCCTGACAGCTTGTCATTAGGAGAAAATTATAAAAAATGCAAAGGTAGAGTCGGTGTAGCCAAAGGGTAGAAACGGTGTAGGATTTCGCAAGTTACGACATGACAAATCAAAAAAATTGTATGGAACCTCTCAATGCATAAATATAAATACAAAAACAGTTAATCTTTAAAATAAAAAAACAGCGACTCAGTTTCCCAAGAGGCTGTAAAAAATCTTGTGTCTATGAACTTTAGACTTTCCTGATAAGAATTAGATATGTAAGAGTATTT
>NZ_RAZG01000028.1 GCF_003612565.1 Roseburia sp. 1XD42-69
ATGCTATTTTATTGCCAGTTTTTATTGAATTTTCAAGGTGCATCTGCGCTTATTCAAATGCGAAGTTTGAGTTAATAATATAACCAAAATAAGAGAGAAATAATATAACTGCTTTTGATATCACTTTTGTAACCTAAATCTATTATTCTATGAAAAAGAGGCTATCTCAAATCAGATAGCCCCTTCTACAAACCCGATAAAGATAGGGCTCTACTCTAATATCATCTGCACGCACCCGTACATTCCAGCGTCGTTTCCCAACTTAGCCAGAGCGAATTCAGCCTCTTTACAGGCATGGAATGTTTTTTCGGAATAATATTTTTTTACCCTGTCTGTAACAATACTTCCCGCCTTTGAGACACCGCCTCCGATAACAAACACTTCCGGGTCTACCACACAGGCAATCCCTGCCAGGGCGGTTCCCAAAATATTTGCCATCGTTTCTACCACTTCTCCGGCAACTTTATCCCCCGCTTTAGCCTCGTCAAATACATTCTTTGCAGAGATATGCTGGAATTTTTTTAACGCTGTCTCCTCCTGTGTGGATGCAAGGGCCCTCTTTGCCAGACGAACCACTCCTGTGGCAGAAGCATACTGTTCCAGACAGCCCCGTTTTCCGCAGCCGCAGGTTTCTGTTTCCGTCTCGTCCACCATGATATGTCCGATTTCCCCTCCGGCCCCGTGGCTTCCCGCCACGATTTTTCCATCTACAATAATGCCGCCGCCAACTCCTGTTCCCAGAGTTACCATAACTACATTCCGATGGCCTTTTCCACCTCCCTGCCACATTTCTCCCAGGGCTGCCACATTGGCATCATTTCCCACCTTGATTTTACATCCCATACGTTTTTCCATAACCTCTGCCACATTTACCTGGCCCCAGCCCAGATTGACACAGCACTGGACAACCCCCTGTGAGGTTACAGGGCCGGGAACGCCGATTCCGATTCCCTGCAAATCCTCCTTGCCAATTTTTTTCTCTTCCATCTTTTTCTCAATAGAAACGGCCACGTCGGGAAGCACATTTTCTCCGCTGTTCTCCTTGCGGGTTGGAATCTCCCACTTTTCCACCAGTACACCTGTGGTTTCAAACAAACCAATTTTACAGGTAGTTCCCCCAATGTCCACGCCAAATCCATACTTTTTCATGCTTTCAATCTCCTATCCTTCCTTATTTTTCCAGCCTGCGTTGATTACAGGCACTTTCAACAATTCTATACGAAATACCCTAGCTTAACGTCTTCCAAATATAAAGTCGGGTTAATTTGGAGACGTTACACTAGCCATCTTGCAGCTCCCCGTCCCCTGGGGAAGAATTCTCTTGTAGAACATCTCCATCCCCATTGTCCGGGCTTTCCGGGGAATCCTCCCCCTGTTCCTGGGTTTCCCGCTGTAAATCCAGTTCCTTTTCATATGTGTCCGCCTGGACGTAGGGAAGAAATTCCACCGGTGCCAGACCCTGATGCCGGTTTTCCATAAAAGTATGCCAGATTTCTCCGGGATAGCTGGAGCCTGTGAGTCCCGGCAGTTTTTCCGGCATATCAAACCCCACCCAAATACTGGCGGTATAATACGGGGTATACCCTGCAAACCAGCCGTCTTTGTTATCGTTGGTGGTTCCTGTTTTTCCTGCGGAGGGCATATTGCTCACCCCCAACCCCCGGCCGGTTCCCTCCTGTATCACCGTCTGCATCATATTCGTTACCATACGGGCCGCCGTTGTCTTATATATCTTCTCAGCCTCCTGGGTGGTGGAAACCACTACATTTCCCTGGGCATCGGTAATTTTCACAATACAGGTAGGCATCCGGTAATCCCCGTCATTTTCCAATGTGGCATAAGCTGCCGCCATCTCCACGGGAGATGCACCGTTGGTCAATCCCCCAAGAGATGAGGTAAGACGCTCGTCCTCCACTGCCAGTTTGGAAAAATTCATTGCCTTTAAATAGGAAAGTCCTACCTTTGGGGTAACCTCCTCAAAAAGCTGCCACGCCACCGAGTTTTTGGATTTTGCCAGGGCAGTGCGCAGAGTCATTTCCCCGCTGTACACCCCGTCCGCATTGGAAGGGCCATCCTCGATAGCCTGGTCCACCACAATGGAATCCGGCGTATACCCGCGCTCCAATATAGGGGTATATACAATTAAGGGCTTAATGGCGCTTCCCGGCTGACGGTAACTCTGGTATGCCCGGTTCAAAGTATATCCGTCAAAGTCCTGGCTTCTGCCCCCCACAATGGCGCACACATAACCCGTTTCATTGTCAATGCAAACGCCGGCGCCCTGGAGTTTGTAAACCCCCTCTTCATTTACCTCTGTAAAATCTTTCAGTTTATCATCAATCGCCTGTTGAAGCTGTGTCTGGGCTTCCAAATCCATGGAAGTATAAATCCGGTATCCCGCAGTGTACAGCCGTTTCTGGCACTGCTCATACATATTGCTGTAGTTTTTCTGATATGCTTCCTTATCCTCTTTGGAGTTAAACTCCGTGCGGAAAGTAAATCCGTCCTGTTCCATCAATAGCCGGATGGCGCAATAGTAGGTGTAAGTTTCCACATAATTATTTTTTTCTGTCTCCGGACGTTTCAGTTCAATTTCTTCCGCTTTTGCCAGATACATGGCGCTCTCTGAAATCTTACCATCCTCATACATATTTTTTAAAATCCTGTCTCTTCTCCCCAGGGTATTTTCAATATTTGTCAAGGGGTCATACAAAGTAGGATTATTTGGAATAGCGCATAAAAATGCAATTTGGGACAAATCCAACTGAGAAACTTCCTTATTAAAATAACCGATGCTTGCCGCCTGAATTCCATAATATCCATTGCCAAAATAAATATTATTAATGTAAAACTCCAGAATTTGATTTTTATTGTATTTCTTTTCCAGCTCTGTGGCAATAAACATCTCCTCCACCTTTCTCTCCCAGGTTTTATCCTGGTTTAGAAACACAGTACGGGAGAGCTGCTGGGTGATCGTGCTCCCTCCCTGGGTCACTTCCCCGTTTTCAATCATTGCCTTAATTGCCCTTATAATCGCCTTATAGTCAATTCCCTTATGCTGGTAAAATTTTTTATCCTCTATGCTCACAATGGCGGCTCCCACATCCACCGGCATCTGCTCATAGTCCAGATAATACACATCCTTTTCCCCTTTCAGGGTTGTAATTTTTTCCCCGTTTTTGTCGAATACCACGCTGGTTTGTGACGAGCGGAAAGTATTTTCATTGGAGGAGCGTACAAACTGCACCGCCTCATCTTTCATATCTGCTATCTGCTTTCCGTATCCGCCGTAGTAGTAATATGCCACGCCGCCTACCACAAGTATCATCAGCAAAAACTGCATCCAAACAAAAAACCAAAATAAACGGTATTTTTTCTTTTTCTTCTTTCGCGCCATAGCTCTCCTTTATATCATTTCAATTTTCTGATATAGAAACTATTTTACACGTTTTAGACATATTATACAAGATAATTTCTGTGCATAAAAAACAGAGCAGAGGTTTTCCCCTGCTCCCTTCGCCTACTGCTCCATCTGTTTTCCCAAGAATCCCGCCGCTGTCACCGCCAGTTTCCGCTCCGTATCTCCCATGGAGCGCTTATCATCTTTATTATAAAGCACCACCGCTCCAATCGCGTCCCCTTCACAGATTATAGTAGCAATGGCCTGGGAATGAAATTCCCCCGCATCATCCAGGGTAACTTTTACAAAAGCGTCATCTTCTTTGCTTGCCACCCGGTCTTCCCTGTTCTCAATAATATTTTCCATCTGCTTACTAATTGGCTTTCCGTCAAACTCTTTCTTTCCGTTGCCCGCCACTGCCACTACATGGTCTCTGTCGGTAATGCAAACAAGATTTCCTGTGGTCTGGGCCAAGCTCTCCGCATACTGCCCGGCAAACTGTGAGAGCTCCCCGATGGGAGAATATTTTTTCAAAATAATCTCTCCCTGACGGTCTGTAAAAATCTCAAGCGGGTCCCCCTCCCGGATTCTAAGTGTCCTCCTGATTTCCTTTGGAACAACGACTCTTCCCAAATCGTCTATTCTTCGCACAATTCCTGTCGCCTTCATTTTCTGATTCCTCCGTATTCTTCCATTGTCTCGTAAAATTTACTTATTTAATCATGATTTCTTTTGTTTTGTTAGTATCTGTAAGAATTAGAAAAATATGCACAGGCATTTTATTTTTATATTTCCTTCCACTTCCGTTCTATATCTGCCACTAAAGCAAGTTGACAGCGGCAACGGTCTACATTATGTTTCTCCCTCGTCACCTTAAAGTAAGTATCACCGGAAAGATAATCCGTTAAAAAACGCATCCCGCACTCTAAGGTCATCATCTTAGCCCCCATGGGAAGCATACGAATTTCATTTTCCGTAAGACTCCCCTGGCACCCTTCTAAAAACCCTTTTTTGTACGCCTCATAGAGCTTAAGGGAAAGGGATACCTTATCCAAATCCTGTTCATCTTCTGCCGCTGTATTAGCTCCAAAGCGGATAGCATCTCCAAAATCATGAACGGAAAGCCCAGGCATCACCGTGTCTAAATCGATGACACAAAGTGCCTTATGGCTCTGGCCATCCAGCATTACATTATTCAGTTTCGTATCATTATGGGTGACACGAAGGGGCAGCTCCCCTCTCTTTAACATATCATCCAAAAGGGACATCTCTTCCCTTCGCTGGCAGATAAAGTCAATTTCTTTTTTAACTTCCTCTACTCTACCGCAAATATCCTGCTCTACTGTTTTTTCAAAAATCCGAAACCGCTTTGCGGTATTGTGGAAATCAGGGATAACCCAGTGCAGTGTCTCCGCCGGAAAATCCCGAAGCATAGACTGAAAACGCCCAAAGGCAATGCCGCTCTCATAAAAATCCGAGAGCTGATCTGCAGCATTTAAAGTGACTGCATCCTCGATAAATACATATACTCTCCAGTAGTTCCCCTCTTCATCCTTAAAATAACTTTTTCCATCTAATGCCGGCACAGGGGTCAAAGTCTCTCTTTCTGGATTTCCCCCGTTTTTTCCAATCATATCCTTTAAATATAAAGTAACTTTAACAATATTCTCCATCAGCTCTTCCGGATGGGGAAATACATTTTTATTTATCCCCTGTAAGATATACCGCTCTTTTCCGGAGGTTTTCGCCAAAAAAGTCTGATTGATATGTCCCTGTCCATAGGGCTCTGCCGATACCGCCGGAAATTTTAACTGAAACTGCTGTAAAATTTTTTCCTTCTCCATAAAATATCCCCCAATTCTCTTAATCTTCCCACAGCTGGCAGGGATAAACCCCTTTCTTCTTAAAATCTGAAATTGCCTGCATTACAATCCCTTTATCTTCCTGATAGGTAACGCCGTACCAGCGGTCCTCGGATTTCAGCACCTTAACCTTGGCCTTCCCCTCTTCCATAAGCTCCTCCACGGCAAAGGGAAGGAAAAACTCACATTTCAAAGGATTTTTTTTCAGGTTATCCTGTAAGAACACCGGAAATCCCTTCTCAAGCTCTCCCATCATCCCCGCTGAAAATCCCCAAAGATTCATGGAAACGATAGTCCCGTCCGGAAGCTTCTCCCATGTCTTACCCTCGTCTTCCGTATACGCCGGGGAATCCCCATGTTTTTCAATACGGGTTCTCTCATGAATATCTGTCAAAAATCCCTGGTCATCCACCTGGCACACACCTCTGGCCACATGTCCATTTTCCGTAAGGGTATTCTTAAGAAGATATCCCACCATGGCAAACTGGTACATATCTTTTTCCTCATTTGAATCAAGATAGTCATAAATCATTTGAAAAGCGCCTCTGCCATAAAAATCGTCTGCATTAATCACCGCAAAAGGCCCATGGACTTTATCTTTGCAGGAGAGCACAGCATGGCCCGTTCCAAAAGGCTTTTCCCTTCCCTCAGGAACCTTAAAGCCTTCCGGCAGATTATCAAGTTCCTGATACACGTACTCCACCTGAATCTTTTTGCTCATGCGATTTCCTATACGTTCTTTAAATAAGGATTCATTCTCTTTCTTAATTATAAATATAACTTTTTCAAATCCTGCCAGCATGGCATCGTACACAGAGAAATCCAAAATCACATGGCCATAGTCATCCATAGGGTCCATCTGCTTTAATCCGCCGTAACGGCTTCCCATACCTGCCGCCATAACTACTAATACAGGTTTTTCCATACACAGACCTCCTTATTTATCAATTTCACGAATCAGGTTAATCATCTCGATTGCCCCTGTTGCGCACTCAAATCCCTTATTTCCCGCTTTGCTTCCCGCCCGCTCAATAGCCTGCTCAATATTATCTGTGGTTAAGATGCCAAACATAACAGGAATCTCTGCGTTTAAAGATACCTGTGCAATTCCCTTTGACACTTCACTGCACACATAGTCATAATGGGACGTGGCTCCCCGAATCACCGCCCCAAGGCAGAGCACTGCATCATATTTTCCGCTCTTTGCCATTTTTGATGCGATTAAGGGAATCTCAAAAGCCCCGGGCACCCAGGCCACGTCAATGTTATCCTCATTTACATTGTGGCGCTGCAGACCATCAATGGCTCCTCCTAAAAGCCTGGATGTAATAAAATCATTAAATCTTGCTACAACAATTCCAATTTTCACATCACCTGCTACAATTTTTCCTTCAAATGTGTTCATAATCATTCTCCTTTACTTTTCCTTGTTTTATATAATTGTATTTTAATTTTTATCTATAATTCAGCATATGCCCCATCTTTTTCTGCTTTGTCTTCATGTAATAGGCATCGAAGGGCGTAAGTTCCATCTGAATGGGCACACGCTCCGCTATGCTTAATCCAAACTCGGAGAGCCCCTCAATTTTCTGAGGGTTATTGGTGAGAAGCCTTAAGCTCTTTGCCCCCAGATCCCGAAGTATCTGGGAACCAATATAATACTCCCGCAAGTCCTCGTCAAATCCCAGGGCTAGATTTGCCTCCACCGTATCCATACCCTGTTCCTGGAGTTCATAAGCCTTTAATTTATTAATCAGCCCAATTCCCCGGCCCTCCTGGCGCAGATACAAAAGAATTCCTCTTCCCTCCGCCTCAATCTGCTTTAAGGCAGAGGTAAGCTGCTCTCCGCAGTCGCAGCGCAGAGAGCCGAAGGTATCCCCTGTCATGCACTCGGAGTGGACACGGCACAAAACATTCTCCCCGTCCCCGATTTCTCCTTTTACCAGGGCCACATGATGTTCCCCGTTTAATTTGTTGATGTATCCGTAGGCTGTAAATTCTCCGTACTTGGTGGGCATTTTTACCTTTGCCTCACACTCAATTAACTTCTCGTGGATTTTTCTGTACTCCTGCAGCGCACGGATCGTCACCATTTTAATCTGAAATTTTTCTGCCAGGCTTTGCAGTTCCGGCGTGCGCATCATGGTGCCGTCATCCCGCATAATCTCACAGCAAAGGCCGCACTCTTTTAAACCTGCCAGCCGCATAAAATCAATGGTGGCTTCCGTGTGGCCGTTACGCTCCAACACCCCGTTTTTCTTGGCCAGAAGGGGAAACATATGCCCGGGCCGCCTAAAGTCCTCCGGCCTTGCAGTATCCTCCACACATTTTCTGGCGGTAAGCCCCCGCTCTGCGGCGGAGATGCCCGTGGTAGTCTCCATGGCGTCAATAGACACGGTAAATGCCGTCTCATGATTGTCTGTATTCTCCGTTACCATCTGGGGCAGCATAAGTTTTTTCACCAATTTCTCCCCCATGGGCATACAGATCAGCCCTTTCCCATGCATGGCCATAAAATTTACATTCTCTGTAGTTGCAAACTCCGCAGCACAGATAAAGTCCCCCTCATTTTCCCTGTCCTCGTCATCCGTCACCAAAATTACTTTTCCATTGCGAAGCTCCTCAACCGCTTCCTCAATGCTGCTGTACTGAAACATATCCATTCCTCCTGATTTTTACATATTATATCTTTCTTTAACTTTTAAAATCCTGCCCCGAACAATAAGTCTTTTGTCAAAGTGCTTTTCCCCTTCTCCGGCTCTTTGGGCTGCATAAGCTTCTCCACATATTTTCCAATAATATCATTTTCCAGATTCACCGTATCCCCCGCTTTCTTTTCCCCCAAAACAGTCTCCCCCAGGGTGTGGGGAATGATGGACACGGAAAAACTGTTTTCCGTCACAAGGGCCACGGTAAGGGATGTTCCGTCAATGGCAATGGAACCCTTCTCCACAATATACCGCATTACCTCTTTTGGGGTATCCACCGTGTACCACACGGCGTTCTGTTCCCGCCAGACTTTTTTTATCTTTCCTGTCCCGTCAATATGCCCGGACACGATATGCCCGCCAAATCTTCCGTCCATTGCCATGGCACGTTCCAGATTCACCCGGCTTCCCGGGGCTAACTGTCCTAAATTGCTGCGCTTTAAAGTCTCCGGCATCACATCCGCCGTAAATCCATTGCCGTGAAGTTCCACCACGGTAAGGCACACGCCGTTCACCGCAATGCTGTCCCCTATTTTTGTGCCTTCCAGCACCTTATGCGCCTTTAACTGTATTTTCCCGGAAGTACTTCCCGATTCCACCCGCACCATACTGCCCATTTCTTCTATGATTCCTGTGAACAATCCGCCACCTCCCACTCAATTAAAATGTCTTCTTCGATCCGGCTGATTATGGGATTTTTCAAGAGATACGCCAGGTCAGGTTCCGACACCCCATCTCCTGCCACCGGGCTTTTTGCCAAGGCTCCGCCAAAAAGTTTAGGCGCAATATAACTTTCCACTTTCTGCACAATCCCCTGAGACAGTGCACTGGCATTTAAACTGCCGCCCCCCTCTAAAAGGATGCTGTCAATTCCTCTCCCTCCAAGTATTCTCATAAGCTCCCGCAAATCCACATGTCCCTCGTATTCCCCTGTAACTACCACCTGGCATCCCATATCTTCAAATGCACGGATTTGCCCTTTCTCCGTAACACAGGTGGCAATTATCGTCCTTACATTCTTTGCCGTCTGCACCACCTGGGAATCCAAAGGCGTCCTAAGGCGGGTATCACAGATAATCCGAATGGGATTTCTCCCTCCCGCTATCCGGCAGGTAAGGCTGGGGTTATCCGCAAGCACCGTTCCAAGCCCAACCATAATCCCCATATACTTATGCCTGCTTCTCTGAACCCTCTCACGGGAAGCCTCCCCGGTAATCCATTTGGAAGCCCCTGTTACCGTGGCGATTTTCCCGTCGGCAGTCATGGCATATTTCATTACCACATAGGGCGTCTTATTATCCATATAGTGGAAAAACACCTGATTGATGGCTCTGCACTCCTCTTCCAAAACCCCGGTCACCACTTCAATTCCATGAGCCTTAAGCATCTCCACCCCTTTTCCTGCAACCAGGGGGTTTTTGTCCATAGAGCCCACATATACCTTCCGTATTCCGCTTTGAATAATAATCTCCGTACAGGGAGGGGTCTTTCCGTAATGACAGCAGGGCTCCAAAGTCACGTAAATTTCCGCTCCCCGCATATCCTCCCCGCAATTTAAAATGGCATTGCGCTCTGCATGGTATTCCCCGCATTTGTGATGGTAATCCTTACTTAATATCCTGCCGTCTTTCACAATCACGGCTCCCACCATGGGATTGGGATTTGTCCACCCCTCCCCTTTTAATGCCTCATTTATGGCAATTCTCATATAATCTTCCGGTGCCATATTACCCTCCTGTGTATACAAAGAAAACCCTGAACAAAAGTTTCAGGGCATAAAACCAATGATACCGATACCGTATCATATATTTTATCTTCTCTCATCCAGACTATACTGTCGGCTTTGGAATCTCACCAAATCATGCCTCGGAACCTTCTTGGTTCCTTACGGCTCGCGGGCTTTACCGCCGGTAGGGAATCTCACCCTGCCCTGAAGATTTGCTATTCTTTTTATTTATTAACCATATCACACGTGGATATACCTGTCAATCAAATATTATTTGACTATTTCACTTTTTTGTAAAAAGAATTGGTAATCTGATTCCCATATACATAAAAATCCAGGTCTGCACTGCCGTCTTCCTGGGTACGGTGAATCAAATCCCCCTCCCTCTTATATGTCCCTTTTCTCACTTCCCCATCCGAAGAGCTCTCCTCGTACGTCCCGTCCTCATGGAAAGCAATTTCGCCCTCCGCTCCCTGGGACTCATAATTACACAGGGCTTCAAAAGTATTTCCCGAAGGTATTTCCCCCTGGCACAGGTACTGCTCCGGAAAAATGTACTCCCCGTTTTTCACAAAATGAAGGGAATTCACATCATCCGTCTCAGAATAAAGCTGAAACCCCTTTTCGTCTATCGAAAAGCTTCCGGAGTCAAAAGTAAAGGTCTGTCCGTCGATTTCCGCCTCCTGAATATAAGTCATGGTTCCCATATCCAGGGCAAAGCGAAATATGTTTCCCTCCCTTTCCGGAATCGTTAATTCATAAATTTCCACTCCTCTTCCCTCTCCTCCTCTGTAGGCAAATACTGCCAATCCAAGGGCAAATACAGCCAGCAAAACTCCGGCCCCGATTTTTATTCTTTTATCCATTCTTGCCTCCAAAAAATAAATCACTTTTTTCTTTTTTCTGAAACAAACCGTTATACTGTAAAATCTGATATTTTTCCAGCCAAACCTTATCCTCTCCAAAGGCGTCCTCATAGTGATAATAACGCCCTGCGCTCTGGGAATAATAAGCCCTGCCGTTCATAGCGGGAATTTCCTCCATCAAATCCGATAAAAACTGATGATAGGGCGGGAGAGGGATTCCCGCCTGCTCTAAGAGCATGGTGGAGAGAAAATTTAAACTGGTATGCTCCACATGGCGGCTTTCACTGGGGAAATTTGTCCAGATAAAAAAGGGAACCTCGTACAATTCTTCCAGTTCTGCCAAAGTTAACCCGGAGAGTCCTTTCCCGTTTAGCAGGCGGTAAAAACGGGAGTTTAAACTTGGCTGATGGTCCCCGAAAAAGCAGATCACCACAGGCCTTTGGGCCTTCTCAAAATATGCGACAAGTTTCTCCACCGCCAAATCTGTCTGATGTGCCAGGGTAAGGTACTGGTTCACATCGGCATAGGGAATATTGGTGCTGTAAACATCTGTGACAAAGTTTTCATAGCTGTCTGTATATCCCCCATGGTTTTGCATCGTAACTCCCATTAAAAACAGGTTTTCATCCTCCGGCAAAGCCTCATATCTCTCAATAATTTTATCAAACATCACCTCATCGGAAACATATTTCCGCATAAGATTGGACTGGTCAAAATCGTCAAGAAAGTACATTTCGTCAAAGCCCAGCAAGGGATATACCGCATCCCTGCTCCATCCCGTGTCATAATAAGGATGCATAGCCACGCAGGTATACCCCTGGCCTTTTAAAGTACCCACAATGGAATAGGCATTTTCCTCTGTGAGATACTGCTGATATGCCACGGAACCGGAGGGCAGCCAAGCCATACTGTTTCCCGTCATAAACTCCCACTCCGAATTTGGGGTTTTCGCCCCGTACACAGAGGCGAGGGCTTTTCCATAAATGGCATTTTCCTTTAAAGAACTGATAAAGGGCATTACTTCCTGGTTTGTCTTTAAATTTCCCATAGCCCCTAAATCCGCAAAAGACTCATCCATTATTGCAATTATGACAGGTTTCTCTGACACGTTCCCGGTATCCTCTGCCTTAGAATATCCCTCCTCTATCGCTTTCACTGCCTCAGCAGAATAATGTTCCGGCTTTTCTACAAAGGAATCCCTGATACTTAAAGCAAAATTTAACAAATATCCATTTCGGTATGTCCCCTTTTTCTCCCAGGTTTCCGTCACTGTGTTCACAGATTGAAGCCCTACATACACAAATGCAAACACTGCCACAGAGGCGGAGAGAATGCGGACTATCCACTCTTTTTTAAACTGAATCTGAATCTTTTTTATCCCTGCAAGCCACACCACAGTAAGCAAAATCGCATTCATAGCCTGGGCATTTAAGGAAAACTTATAATTGGAAGCCACGCTTAAGCCTGTAGAAAGGGACTTAATATCCCCGAAGGTAATTTCATTCCCCCGAAAAGCATACACAAAGTAGTTTGCCCCGGCAAAAACCAGCAGGATAAGATGTGTAATCACGCATGTTCTTGCCGTATTATTTGTAATTGTCTGGACAAACATGTAACAAAACAGACAGCAGAACATATTTAATAAAAACTTTTCATCGGAAATTCTTTCCCTCAAATCTTCTTCTAACAGAAGATACTGCACCGTCCAGGTAGTTACAAAACTGCTCAGGGCGAAAACCGGCACGATTACCGCCCAGTTCCATTTCTCTTTCAGCTCTATTTCCAATACCTCTGCCCCAAAATATAGAGCGGGAAACAGGCACATATTAAAAATAGAAATTCCCGCAAAAAAATGGGCCAGCAATGAAATTAAAGTTACAATTCCTGTAAACAAAATTTTTTTCTTTGTTATATTTACCGTAATCTTCATTTTCTCATTCCAATTCTTCGCCTTATCACAATAATCATTCCCACCAAAAAGGGAAATACAAATGTTGCAAACCGATATAAAAGAGAGGCTGAGCCTGCCGCTCCGGTTCCTGCAACCGCCGCAAAGAGCAGAGTAAACACAAATTCTGTGGAACCGATTCCTGCCGGGGAGGGAAGCACCGCCGCAAGCATCACAGACAGAGACGTAACCGCCAGGGTCTGGGGCAGTGTGATTTCTCCCGTCTTATAAAAAACAACATAGGGGATTCCATACCAAAAAGCCAGCTTCACCAAATCCATGAAAATTGTCCTTATAATAAGGAGCGGCTTACTTAACAAAAAAGCCGATGCCTCCTCCAAAACAACACACTGTTCCCTCAGCTCCCTTATCTGCCCGTCAAATTTATGCTTTCTGTTTATTTTATCCAAAACAAGGAAAATCCATTTGTGCAGTTTTGTGGAATAACAGGCAAAAACCATCACTCCCGAAATACAAACCGTAAGGATATATCCCACCGCAAGCAAGTGGGAGTATTCACCAAAATACTCCATCATAAAGCCAAAGCTTAGGGCAAAAAATATTACGCTGAATATAGCAATGCTCAGTTTGTGCAGCACGTATTCAATCATATACATCCCCGTTCCCTTAGATACAGGAATCCCCTTTTCATTAAAATAGTATACCGCCGCAATCCCTGCACCGCTGCCCAGCGTGGCCACCCGGTAAAAACTGCAAAAAAATGCGCTCTCCACACCGAAAGTATAGGAAAACTCCGGCCGATACTCCCTTGCAAACCCCATGGTGACTGCCCCCTCCATACACTCATAGACCAATGAAGAAAGGCATATAACCGCCACGACCCACATACTGGTATTTTTAAGTTCATGGAGGATGGGTCCCGCCTGCTCCCTGAATGTGTACACAATCACAGCCACAATCAGCAGTACAAATCCCCACTTTAATATTTGTTTCTGTCCTTTACTGATAAAATCACTTCCTATGTATTTATTCTGTATTTCTTCGTTTTAAATCCTATCGTTTCTGCTCACACTTAGGAAGTATAGCACAGAAAATTACTAAAAATCAATCGGCCCTGTGAACAAATTTTTGAAAAAACATATGAAATCATAAGTCAGTTTTACCTGTGATAAAATGGATACATTTTGTTAAAAATATGTTATAATGCCTTTGTACGCTAAACTTATGGAATTTATTGCCCTTCAAAGGAGGTTTTTTATGCCCGGTTTTACCACACACTATCTATTCGGACAGCAAACTTATCAAAAATTACACCCCTCAGAGGTAAAACAGACCATTCAGAGATATCACACGGTATTTTCCTTGGGGCTTCAGGGTCCGGACATATTCTTTTACTTCTTCCCTTTCTTTTTCTGGAAAGGCGGGATCCCAGGCTCCTTGGCCCACACTACAAACACGCAGAAATTTCTGTGGTATCTCTTAAAAAGCCCTGAAATTTTTGAATCCAAAAGACAGAAGAAGATTGCCCAGACCTACGTCTTCGGCTTTATCGGCCACTACCTTTTGGACAGCATATGCCACCCTTATGTCTATGGCAGAACAGGTTATCACCCAACAGAAAAAGGCTATCTGGGACATCATATCGGTTTGGAGACAGATATAGACACTACCCTTCTGTGGGAATATCAGGAAAAAGTTCCCAGCGAATTTCACGGGGCGGAGTGCATCTCACTGTCCAAAGAACAAGAAGAAATTGTATCAAAAACAGTTTATTTTGCATGTAAAAAGGCGTATCCTGCATTAAAAATCTCCCCGGGAATCGTAAAATCTTCCATCCATGCCATCCGCCAGGGGTGCAGGCTGTTATACGATTCTACAGGATATAAAAAAATACTGGTGCGCCGGATAGAGTCCATCTGCCCCGGATATGGGATGTTGTCTTCCCTGATACCCAGCGATACCATTATATATCACACTGACCCCTTAAACTTAAAGCACCACCCGTGGGTGAATCCCTGGGACGAGTCCGCCATATCCCATCAGAGTTTTACCGAACTCTTCGAGGAAGCCGAAAAGGATTATCAGCGCATCCTAAGAGATATCGCCTATTTCTTTGGAAGAGAGCGCACCAAGGAGGAGCAGAGGGCAGCCCTCAAGGTTATGGTACGCCACCTGGGAGACAAGAGTTACCACAGTGGACTGGCAAGTGATAAATTATAAAATTTTAATCTAATTTTTTGATATCTTCTCTAAAGATTCCTTTATCTGCTGCAATACAATCTCCATAAGCCTTGTGCGGGCCTCCAGCCCTGCCCAGGCAATATGGGGAGTAATCAGCAGTTTTTCACTGTCCTTTATCAGCCTTAAAGGATTGTCTCTTGCCATGGGCTCTGCGGACAGCACATCCAGCCCTGCGCCTGCTATTTTTCCCTGGCTTAAAGCCCCCGCCAGATCCCCCTCATTTACAATGGGCCCCCGGCCAAGATTTAAAAAGATTGCCTCCGGCTTCATCTTTTCAAAAGCCGCCTCGTTGAAAAGCCCCTTAGTCTCCTCATTTAAAGGGGCATGTACCGACAAAATATCGGACTGGGCAAGAAGTGTGTCAAAATCCACCTCCTCATAAGTACTGTTATGGTTTTTCCCGGAGGTAGAGTAGTAAATTACACGGCATCCGAAAGCTTCGGCGATTTGTGCCACCCTCCTTCCAATTTCCCCAAGCCCTGCAATCCCCCAAGTCTTTCCTGAAATCTGCCAGAAGGTCTTCTCAAAATGAGTAAAAATCTTATCATTTACATACCGTTCCTCTTTTACATAGTCATCGTAATACCTAAGTTTTTCCAGCAGGTAAAACAACATGGCAAATGTGTGCTGAGCCACGGACTCCGTGGAATATCCCGCCACATTGTGCCAGATAATCCCCCGCTTTTCCAAATAAGGTTTATCTAAATTGTTTGTCCCTGTGGCGGTAACGCAGACAACTTTTAACTTCTCTGCACCTGAAACCGTCTTTTCACTTATGTTGGCTTTGTTCGTAACAATTACGTCCGCATCCCTTACCCTCTCCAAAATTTCCTCATCCGGGGAAAAATCATATTTAACCACCTCCCCCAGCTCATCAAACCCTTTTAAATCCAAATCCTCACCAATCGTCTTTGCGTCCAAAAATACAATCTTCATTTTATTTTTCTCTCCTTAATTTTTTGGATACTTCAAACATTTTTCTTTTGTCTAATTCATAGAACTTCATAAAAAACAGGGATAAGAGCCAGCAAATGATGGGCAGGCCGCAGTATAAAAACAATGTAGTGCCCTTAAGTTCCCCTGTGAGTTCATCCCCAATCTGGGGAAACCGCCTGTTATACCCCATCACAAGCATTACAAGCCCCACAAACGCCGTTCCCAAAGCGGCAAACACTTTATCTACAAAGGAAAACAACGCCCCCATAAGCCCAGGCACAAATCTGCCGCTGCGGTATCTCTCATAATCGGAACAGTCTGCAATCATTGGCACCACCATGTTATTTGTAATGGATTTACAACCGTTTAACAAGATATACACCAGGACAAACCCTATGGTAATACCGTTGATATGCCGGGGGTTAAAGCTAACGGCATTGATATTTTCCTGCATCAACACCCCTGTCATAACCACCTGGAAGAAAATTCCCAGGGCTGTAAACAACATAAGGGAACGCTTCTGCCCCATGCTCTGGGCAACCCGGATGCCTGCGCTGATGACAAACATGGTGGGCACAGCCGTCACAATACCGATGAGCCCTGCAATGGCATAGTTATTCATTAAAATACCAAAAACCATAACCCCCACAGTGGTGTGGGCATATACGGTGGAGGCAAATTTATTCATACATGCCGCCAGAATCAAAATCCGTATGGGTTTGTTGTGGCGGATAATATCCCAGTAATCCCGAATCTGAACTTTCTGTATGCTGCTCTGTTTTTTCAGAAGAGAGACCTTATCCTTTGACGCAATTCCAATCATAGCCAGAACGGTGCAGACAAGGGAACACAAAACCACCCAAACCACATATTCTTTAAACAGGGCTTCATTTGTAAATCCTCCATATTTGGGCACAAGATAATTTGCCACAAACACAGCCGTTCCCCCGAAGGCCGCCATGACAAACAGGGAATCAAAATAAGTGGAAACCGGCCTCTGCTTTGGATTATTGGTAAGAATCGCCTGTCCCGATTTTGCCACCACTGTCTGGAATGTGTACCCCAGCACAAAAAGGCCATAGGCTGCCACAAAAAAAGGAATTCTCATATACCGGTTTATCTCGTGGGTCATAAAATGCAAAAATACTGCGCTCACCGCCATGATCAGGTTTCCCAAAAGCATAAAGGGACGGAATTTTCCAAACCTGCCTTTCGAGCGGTCTAACATAAATCCCACTACGGGGTCCGTAATGGCGTCAAACACATTCATTCCTGTT
Source organism: Roseburia sp. 1XD42-69 (assembly GCF_003612565.1). Classification (GTDB taxonomy): domain Bacteria; phylum Bacillota; class Clostridia; order Lachnospirales; family Lachnospiraceae; genus Roseburia_B. The sequence goes on from NZ_RAZG01000028.1 coordinate 16,926, forward strand.
AAAATGCAGGACACCAAAACCACACTGAAACCTGCAATGGAATTGGCATAATATGATACATACCCCATCAGGGCAAGATAGAGGTTTGTCGCCGCATTATTCAATGAAAAAAAGCAAATCTGCCAATATTTGGCATTATTATACCCCTGCTGTACCTTCCTTTTTGTCTCCATACACTACGCCCTCAAAATCTATCCTTTGTCTTCTAAAATATATATAGCGAATCTCTATGTCTTTTCCATGAATAAATTCTTAAAAGTCAATTATTTTTTCTTATTTTTCCAGGTACTTTTTTAAGGCGCATATACTCTCCTTTGCCTTATAATACCCCTCCTCATACAGAGCATGAAGTTTTTCCGGGTCTGACTCCGTCCTGCCCACTCCCAGGGTGGAATCCGGTGCAATAATAAACACTTCTCCCGCCTTTTCCCTAGCCCACAACTCTCTCATGCAAAGGTTATAGTTTTCCGCCCGGTGCTTTAAGGCATCTACCAAATTGGGATAGCTCTGGTAAATCCTTGATACCATTTTTAAAGAGTGGCCAGGCTTCTTTCGATACCCTTTCTCCCTGGTAAGAATCACAATATTTTTATCACATCCCTTTTCTACAGCCCGCAAAAAAGGAACGGAATCCGCTAAAGCTCCGTCCATATAATAGTGCTTCCCCACTTTCACCGGCTGGAACAGCACCGGAAGGGCACAACTGGCCACAATTGCCTGAAAAGAATCATCATCCCTGGGAACTGTAAGATACTCTGCCTTTCCCGTATGGATATTGGTAACGCCTGCCTCCACCTCCCCGGGATAATCTTTAAAAGCCTGAAAATCAAAGGGAAGAATCTCATTGGGAAGTTCCCCAAATACAAAGGGTATATTATAAAATGTCTTTTTCCCTTTATCAAAAAGATATTTCATACCCATATATCGCTTGTCTGACATATATTCCTCAGCCAAAATACGGTTTCTGCCCTTCTGCCCTGACAGATAGGACATGCCAAAGGCAATTCCCGCCGACACGCCGATAAAATAATCCGGCATAATATTTTCTTCTAAAAAACAATCTGTGACACCGCAGGAAAACACCGTCCTGCTTGCGCCGCCTTCCATGGTAATACCTAACTTCATGTGACAAATTTCTCCATTTTTCTTCTTATTTTACTACAGCCTGCTACTTTAGGAAAGAGGAATCCCCGGCAAACGGGAATCCCTCTCTATATATGCACTCTGTATGTATTTCTTATTCCTCTTTCCCTGCACTGTCCTGGGGCTTTAGCTGAACATCCTCAGTCTCCTCTTCGCCTAGTTCGGGAATATGAATCTTCTCCGCCACTGTCTCCTTAATGGAATCTAAGGTGAATTTCGTGGTATTATCCTTAAGTTCTCCTGATAAGACGATCAATCCCTGGGTCTCTGTGGTACATTTGTCCACAACCTCATTAAGCTCAATCATAGATGCTGAGGTTTCTTCCGTACTTGCGGCATACTGCTCTGAAATAGCAGAAAGCCCTTCCAGCACATCCAAGACATTTGCTTTCAGTTTTCCAAGGCCATCCACCTGGCCAGAAATATTCTCAACAGCCATTTTTACAATCTTAATCTCATCATTTAACTCATGGAACATATTCAAGGTATCTTCCAATTTTTCATTCTGCTCTTCAATAATCTCCATCATCGTTCCCATAGTGGCAACGCTGCGGTTGGAATTTCCAATCAAAAGATTTACTGCGTCGGCAATCTTTTCCGCAGAGCCCCGGCTCTGGTCTGCCAGAGTACGAATCTCTGTGGCCACAACTGCAAAGCCTTTCCCCTGCTCCCCTGCTCTTGCCGCCTCAATGCTGGCATTTAAAGAAAGAAGGTTGGTCTGGTTTGCAATGTCCGCAATCAGATTTGTAGCCTCCTGAATCTCCAGGGCCGACTGATTTGTCTCGTCCGTCTGATGCTGCACTTCGTCCACCGCCGAGTTGGTTCTCTTGCTGATTTCCAAAAGTTCTTCCAAATTGGAATTTGCAGAGCGGTTGTAATCCGTCATCTTCTGGGCGCTCTCTGAAAGTTTGGAAACATTTTCTGAGGTGGCGTCAATGGCGGAACCCATCTCTATGACTGCCGTATTCGCATGCTGTACGTCCCCTGCCTGCTGGGTAGCCCCGTTGGCAATCTCATTCACCGCCTGATTTACATTGTCAATGGAATTGCGGATGTTGTCAAAAGAGCTCTGAAACTCACTGGAAAATCCATCCAACTCCGAGGCTGTGGTAATGATATTTTTAATGATATCCGTAAGAGATGTAACCAGATTCTGCATAGAGCGGGCAACTGCACCCAGCTCGTCTCCCCTGGTCATCAATTTTTCATGGACTTTCACATTTAATCCGCCCTCAGCCACAACCTCCATATGGTTTACCGTCTGTCCGAGGACTTTGCCGATGGTGCGCACCATCACAAGAATTAAAACCATAGAGATGGCAGCAATAGCACAGAGAGCCGCAATCAGCTTTATCACGGCATTTCTCGTCATTGCAGACATTTTGTTTTTGCTGTATCCGGTAAACATACTGCCGTATATCTTCCCGCTGGAATCTCTCATGGGCACATAGTAGGTCATATATTCCCGATTCCCAATTTTTAGATTGGCATTATACACGCTTTCCCCCTGCTGAAGCAGTGAGTATATGCCTTCGGAGATAGGCTGGTCTTTCATATTGTTGCCGTCGGCATCCTCCATGGTGGTTGCACAGCGGTTATCCCCCAGTATAATGGTAAGCTCCACCGTGGTATTCTCGTTGAACTCATCCAGCAGGTGATAATTCTCGGTAATATTTAAATCCCCTTTGTAGAGCACCCCGTTCTCGTACCTGTAATCTCCCTCCGCCAACAAATCCATCTGCCTTGTAAATGCGTAGGATGCTGTTGCCAACTCGTCTTTGATAATATTTTCCCCCACATTTCGGATCTCGCTGGCACCGATGAGACATCCCAGTGCCACAATGAGCAGCATAGGGATTGCTACAATCAAAACAACTTTGCTCACAAGCTGCAGACCCTTTTTCTTCCTATTGTTCACTAGCGTTATTTTTTCTCCCATTGTAATGCCTTTCTCCTTTCAAAATACCAATTATTCATAAGGCGCTAAAATAACTATGATTCCCTTTCCTCTGGAGATATTTTAACCACAATCAGCTTCACCCCAGTAACTTCCACCACTCTGGCTAACTCCCCCTCTTCTAAAATCTCATCCTCCCTCTTGCTGCGGGCCGTCCACTCCTGACCGTTTAGCACCGCAGTGCCTGTTCCATTGATATTGTCCACTCTCCCAGTAATTTTCACTGTTTTATCCACCACATCCTCGTAATTGGTACGGATTTTATTCGGGTTTATATATTTGATAGCAAAAGGTCGGGTAAAAATCAGAAGTACCATAGAGACAATAAAAAATACCACAAACTGCGCAAAGGTTCCAAATCCCAGGGCACAGACCCCCATTGCCGCCAATGCCCCTGCTGCAAACCAGATTGTGGCAAGCCCTACGGTAACAGCCTCTGCAATCAGAAATATAATCATTATAATAAGCCAGATTAACACTGTCATGTTTGGCCTCCCTTTAAAGATAACTTATTTCTTATGATACCATTTTGAGAAAACAATTTCAATGTTTTTCTGTGCCGGAAAAACCACTTTTTGTCACAGTCTGCCCTTTCCACAATATGGCAAAATAAAACGAGAAGCCCTCTTAAGACTCCTCGTATATTTTATGGAAATAATCATTCAGTTTTGCCAGTGAGTACACAAGCACCGTTGTCTCCTGCTCGTTTAACCCTTCTTTTGCATTCTCTATCATCCTGCGGTGAAATCCTTCGTGGTGTCGGTATGCCCTTTTCCCTTTCTCCGTCAGGGACACAAAGACCACCCGCTTATCCTTCTTTCCCCGCTCCCTTAAGGCATAGCGCTTTTCCACCAAACCGTCCATGGCCTTAGTGAGGGTGCCGGTTGTCACGTTTAAGAGCTTTGCCACTGTAGACATGCTTTTCGGCTCTTTGATACCAATGGCTTCTATCACATGCATATCGTTGACGCTGATGTCTTTAAACTCTCTGGTAATCAGACATTTCTCTTCGATTTCCACAATGTCTTTAAAAAGTTTTACCAACAATTCATTCAGCACTTCATCGGCACCGGACAACCTTTCTGCCTCCATTTTTTCCTCCATAAAACATTTTACCATTCTAACACTGCCGCTCCCCAGGTTAAGCCTCCCCCAAATCCGGCAAGCACAATTTTATCTCCTTTTTTTATCCTTCCCGCTCTGTTAATTTCATCCAGAAGAACAGGTACGCTTCCCGCGGAAATATTACCGCACTCCTGTAAATTCGTGGGAAATTTTTCCATGGGGACCTTAAGGCGCTTTGCCACAGATTCGATAATACGGATGTTTGCCTGGTGAAGAATAAACAAATCAATATCTGAAACAGTAAGCCCTGCCTCCCCCAAAGCCTCCAAAATCGCTTTGGGCACAGTGCGCACCGCAAATTTGTACACTTCCTGTCCGTTCATATTGGTGTAAGATAAATCCGTGGAATTTTTCATATAGGGATTGTTGATTCTTCTGTTTTCACAGGTAAGGGCCTGGCCCTTGGCCCCATCAGAGCCCTGGGAAATCCCAAGGATGCCAAAGTCACTGTCCACCTTTACCAAAGCAGCCCCGGCCCCGTCTCCAAAGAGCACACAGGTGCTTCTATCATTCCAGTCCATCATCTTGGAGAGAATCTCCCCCCCCACTACAAGAATATTTTTATACCTGCCGCTTTTTATATAGGCGTCCGCGGTCTGCAGGGCGAAAAGGAAACCGGAACATGCGGCATTGATATCAAAAGCCACTGCATTCACTGCCCCAAGCTCCCGCTGAAGTTCGCAGGAAAGGCTGGGAAACACGTTGTCGGGAGAGAGGGTTGCCGCCAGAATCATATCAAGCTCCTCCGGTAAAGCCCCTGCTTCCTCCAAAGCCTGAAGGGATGCATGAAAAGCCAAATCAGTAAGAGTTTCCTCCGTGGCGATATGCCTTGCGCCGATTCCGGTACGGCTTTTAATCCACTCATCGGAGGTGTCCATAATTTTACTCAAATCATCGTTGGTGACAATCCGCTTCGGAAGCGCACTGCCCGTACCACATATCCTGGTTTTCATCTCATTCTCCTCACCCTAAAAACTCCGGAACCGCTGATACCGTTCCTCTGCTATCTCCTGACCGCTTTTTCCTTTATATTTCTCTAAAAACTCCCGCATATTACACTTCATAAACATAGCAATGTCGTGGAGGGCCTTATCATCCGCCCCGCCGTACTCGGGAATTACTTTTTCCACCACGTTTAAATGAAGCAGATCCTGGGCAGTAATTTTCATCACCTCTGCTGCCTCTTTTGCCCGTTTCCCATCTTTCCACAGGATAGATGCGAATCCTTCGGGAGATAGGACAGAGTAGGTGGCATTTTCCATCATCCACACCTCGTTGCCCACGGCAAGAGCCAGTGCGCCGCCGCTTCCCCCTTCTCCAATCATAAGGGTGAGAATGGGCACTTTCACCGCAGACATCTCATAGAGGTTCCTTGCAATGGCTTCCCCCTGTCCTCCTTCTTCCGCTTCCATGCCGCAGAATGCCCCGGAAGTATTTACAAAAGTAATAATGGGCCGCCCGAATTTTTCCGCCTGTTTCATTAGGCGCAGGGCTTTTCTGTATCCTTCCGGCGAGGGCATGCCGTAATTGTGAAGCATGCAGTCCTTCATATCTTTTCCCTTGTGGACGCCAATTACCGTTACGGGCTGGCCGTCAAGGTATGCGATTCCTCCTACCACTGCCGGGTCATCCCTGAAATACCTGTCCCCGTGGAACTCTATAAAATCGTTAAAAATTTCATCCATATAATCCACAGACGCAGGTCTGTCAGTTTTTCTTGCCGCCTTCACTTTTTCCCAGGCGGTAAGGCTTCTGCTCTTTGCACTTCTCTCTTTCATCAGTTCGCTGGGGGCATACTCAAAGTCCGTTGCCGGGGTAAAATTGGCAAATCCCTCCTGGCTGCGATGCAATTTCAATATTTTATATAAAGTCTTCTTTAAATCTTTACGCTCCACAATAGCGTCTACAAATCCGTGCTCTAACTGGAACTCCGCCCTCTGAAATCCCTCTGGCAGTTTCTGCCCGATGGTCTGCTCAATTACCCTGGGGCCGGCAAAACCGATTAATGCTCCCGGCTCTGCTAAAATAATATCTCCCAACATGGCAAAACTTGCCGTCACCCCCCCGGTGGTGGGGTCTGTGAGGACAGGAATATACAAAAGCCCTGCGTCGGAATGTTTCTTTAAGGCCGCAGATGTCTTTGCCATCTGCATCAGGGAGATAATTCCCTCCTGCATCCTTGCGCCGCCGGAACAGCAGAATAAAATCACCGGAAGATTTTCTTCTGTGGCCCGCTCTACGGCGGAAGCAATTTTTTCTCCCACTACATGGCCCATGCTGCCCATTAAAAACCTGGCGTCACAGACACCTACCACTGCATCCTCCCCGTAGATTTTCGCCGCTCCGATGGTAACTCCCTCGTGAAGCCCGGTCTTTTCCTGGGTTGCCGCAAGTTTTTCCTCATACTCCGGAAAATCCAGGGGATTTTTGGTCTCAAGCTCCTCAAACCAGGGAGAAAAGCTTTTGGCATCCGCCACCATCTTAATTCTGTTGGATGTCCGCACACGGAAATAATTGCCGCAGGCATAGCAGACATATTTATTTTCTTTTACATCTGACTTTACAAGTTCTTTTTTACAGGCGGGGCAGACCATTATGTCTTTGTCTGACTTACCCTCTGTGGATTTTGTCTCATTTCCCTTTGTGTTAGTCGCATTTTTCTTTTTAAATAAAGGTGCCATTTTAATTTTCGCCTCCGATTGCAAATGTGAGTTCTGCGGACGCTGCAAGTTTACCGTTTACTCTCGCAGTCCCTTTTCCGATTCCGATTGGGCCTTTTTCCTTGATAATCTCAAGCTCCAGTTCCAACACGTCCCCGGGCAGTACCTTGTTTTTAAACTTGGCATTGTTAATTCCTGCAAAATATGCCGTCTTTCCCTTATTTTCCGGCCTGCTTAAAATGGCTACGGCCCCTACCTGGGCCATGGCCTCAATAATCAAAACCCCGGGCATCACCGGCTCACCTGGAAAGTGTCCGGCAAAAAACGGCTCGTTGTAGCTGACACATTTTTTTCCCACTGCCCGCTTGCCTTCCTCCACTTCCTCAATGGTGTCGATCAGCAGAAAAGGCTGTCTGTGGGGAATGATTTCCATAATCTGTTTTGTACTGTATAATGACATATTCTACCCCTCGTATTTTGCCAGTAAAAGCGTCGCATTATGCCCCCCGAATCCCAGGGAATTGCTCAGGGCATATTTGTAATCTCCCCTGGCAGGCTCTTTACAGTAATCTAAGTCTATCTCTTCATCCTGGGTGGTATATCCCACGGTCTGGTGGAGATACCCCTCCTCTAACTCCTTGACACAGGTGACAAATTCAATGGCTCCTGCAGCCCCCAGGAGATGCCCTACCATAGATTTGGTGGAGTTGATTTTAAGGTCTTTTGCATGGTCTCCAAAAGCAAGTTTAATGGCCCTTGTCTCAAAGAGGTCATTGTGGTGGGTGCCTGTGCCGTGGGCGTTGATATAATCAATATCCTCCGGCTTTATCCCCCCGTCTTTTACTGCGTATAACATGGCTTTTGCAGCGCCCTCACCGCTCTCCTCCGGGGATGTAATATGATATGCGTCTGAGGTGCATCCGTATCCCAAAACTTCTGCGTAAATTTTTGCCCCTCTGTTTTTTGCGTGCTCTAACTCTTCCAGCACAACAATGGCTGCACCTTCGCCCATGACAAACCCGCTTCTGTTTTTGTCAAAGGGAAGCGAACATTTTTCCGGGTCGTCCACGGTGGACAGGGCGGTAAGGGCTGCAAATCCCGCAATGCCCACCGGGGTTACGCTGGCCTCGGAACCCCCGGCAACCATTACGTCCGCATCCCCGTACTGAATGGTACGGAATGCCTCGCCGATGCTGTTTGTGCCTGTGGCACATGCCGTCACCACATTTAAGCTTTTTCCTTTCAGCCCGAACTGGATGGAAACGTTTCCTGCCGCCATGTTGCTAATCATCATAGGCACCATAAGAGGGTTTACACGGTTCGGCCCTTTCTCTAAAATTTTAGAATGATTTGCTTCCATGGACTGGATGCTTCCTGTGCCGGAGCCAACGGAAACTCCCACCCGGTAAGGGTCTTCTTTTTCCATATCAAGCCCTGCATCCTCTATGGCCTCTTTTGCCGCAGCTACCGCATACTGGCTGAAAAGTTCCATTCTCTTTGCCGCTTTAAAATCCATAAATTTTTTTGCGTCAAAGTCTTTTACTTCCGCTGCAATATGGCACTTATATTCTGATGCGTCAAAATGTGTGATTGGCCCAAAGCCGATTTTTCCTTCCTTTGCGGACTGCCAAAATTCTTCTACGGAAAGCCCGATAGGAGTAATCGCACCCATTCCTGTTACAACAACTCTCTTACTCATTTTTTCATTTCCTCCGATATTTCATATCCTATATGCTCATTCCGCCGTCCACGGCAAACACCTGTCCGGTAATGTAATCCGATGCATCCGACGCTAAAAACACCGCCATATTGGCAATATCTTTTGTGGTCCCGATGCGTTTTAAAGGAATGGCATCTGTCATTTTGGCCTTCGCATCTTCTGTCATAGCCTCCACCATATCTGTGGCAATAAAACCCGGGGCAATGGCGTTTACATTGATTCCACGGCTGGCAAGCTCTCTTGCCACGCTTTTCGTAAGGCCGATGACTCCCGCTTTGCTGGCGCTGTAATTTGCCTGTCCCGCATTTCCCAAAATTCCGGAAACGGAAGAGATATTTATAATCTTTCCGCATTTCTGTTTTAAGAAATACCTGGACATATGGCGGATGGTATTAAATGCGCCTTTTAAGTTTGTGCCAAGCACCGCATCAAAATCTTCCTCGGACATTTTCATTAAAAGCCCGTCTCTTGTAATTCCTGCATTGTTTACAAGAATATCAATTTTGCCGTATTGTTTGATTAAATCCTGTATCATTGCGCCGCAGGCTTCAAAGTCAGATACATTGCACTGGTAAGTCTCTGCTTTTCCCCCGGCAGCACGGATTTCCTCCGCTGCGCTCTCCGCTTTTTCCTTAGAGCCGTTATAATTTAAAATTACTGCAGCTCCCTCTTTTGCCAAAGATAAAGCAATCTCTTTTCCGATTCCCCGGCTGGCGCCTGTTACCAGGGCAACTTTATTTTCCAACATAATTTTTGAAGTCCTCCAGCTTATCAATATTATTTACTTTCACATCCCGGTTAATTTTACGCATAAATCCGGTAAGGGTTTTTCCCGGCCCGATTTCCAAAAACTCGTCTGCGCCGTCTGCAATGAGGCGCTCCACCGTCTGCTGCCAGCGCACAGAGGATGCTACCTGTTTTGTGAGCAATGGCTTTACATCGGAGGCTTTTGTGACATAATCTGCGGTGACGTTGGCAAGGTAGGGGATAAACTCATCCGCTATTTTTACATCCTTTAATGCTTCCCCCAGTTTTTCCCCTGCGCCGGATAACATTTGGGAGTGGAAGGGCCCGCTGACCTTTAAAGGCACAATGCGCTTTGCCCCTGCTGCTTTTAGTGCTTCCCCTGCTGCGTCCACAGCAGCCTTTTCTCCGGTAATCACAATCTGTCCGGGACAATTGTAGTTTGCAATGGAAACGATTCCTTCCGTTTTTTCACAGACTCCCTCGATAACTTCCGCATCAAGGCCCAAAACTGCGCTCATGGCCCCCCCTGTGGGAACTGCTTTTTGCATATAAATTCCTCTTTTTCTCACAACGGAAAAAGCGTCTTTCATATCCATAACATTTGACGCTATCAATGCACCGTATTCTCCCAGGCTTAAGCCCGCCGTTACATCCGGGGTGATGCCCTCTTCTTTTAATGCAGTTAAAATAGCCGCTTCCGTGGCCAGCATTGCAATTTGTGTATATTCCGTAATATTAATTTTGTCATTTTCCTCAAAACAAAGCCCCGGAATATCCAAACCGGAGGCCTCTGATGCTAAATCATACACTTTTTTGCAGGCCGGAATTGTATCATAAAATTCCTTGCCCATTCCTACGTACTGTGACCCCTGTCCAGGGAACATAAATACCAGCTTACCCATGCCAACATCTCCTATCTCTTAACAGTCTATGGCTGTCTCTGTCCTAATAAACTTTCTGCCTGTGCCACGATTTCTTCTATCATTTCTTTACAGGTCTGCTCCTTGCTCACAAGGCCCGCAATCTGTCCTGCCATCAGGCTTCCCTTTACCACATCACCATCCATAACGGCGCTTCTTAAGGAACCTAAGGTAAGGCGCTCTAACTCTTCTAATCCTACACCCTCCTCTTCCATTTTTAAGTACTCTCTTGTCATCTGGTTTCTAAGTACCCGGATGGGATGCCCTGTGCTTCTCCCTGTCACCTCAGAGTCGATGTCCTTTGCCTTAATGATGCGCTCTTTGTAATTGGGATGTACAATGGATTCTTTTGCCACTACAAATCTTGTTCCCATCTGAACTGCTTCGGCGCCTAACATGAAAGCCGCCGCAAGGCCTCTCCCGTCGCCGATTCCTCCTGCTGCAATGACAGGAATTTTTACAGCGTCCACCACCTGGGGAACCAGTGTCATAGTGGTTGCGCTTCCGATATGTCCGCCGGACTCCGTTCCTTCCGCCACAACGGCATCGGCGCCGCCCCGCTCCATCATCTTTGCCATAGCTACGCTTGCCACCACGGGAATTACCTTCACACCGGCTTCTTTCCACATATCAATGAACTTTCCGGGATTTCCCGCACCGGTTGTCACTACCTTAACCCCCTCTTCCACTACCACCTGGGCAACTTCCGGGGCATTGGGGTTCATCAGCATTACATTGACGCCAAAGGGCTTATCCGTAAGCTCTTTTACTTTCTGTATCTGCTCCCTCACCACTTCGGGAGGTGCGCTGGCCGCTCCGATAATCCCTAAGCCCCCGGCTTCCGATACGGCGGCTGCCAGATGATATTCCGCAACCCAGGCCATGCCTCCCTGAATGATAGGATATTCAATTCCAAGTAACTCTGTAATCTTGGTTTTCATGATTTTATGCCTCTACGCCTTTTGTTTTCAAATACTCAATAACATCGTTTACAGTTAAAATTTTCTCTAAGTCCTCTGAGGGAATCTCCACGCCGTACTCTTCCTCAAGGCTCATAACAAGCTCAAATAAATCCAGGGAATCTGCACCCAGGTCGTCTTTGAAGTTGCTCTCTGCCTTTACTTCATCCTCTGAAACGTTTAACTGCTCTGCGATAATAGTTTTCAATTTTTCCAACATGTGATTTTCTCCTTTTTACCTTTTTCATTTTTTTACATTTGACCAGAAAATATTTTGATAGTCAAATTATTTGATAAGCAAAGTATATATGCACTGGATATATTTGTCAATATGTTTTTTAAGATTTTTTAAGGAGCTCACTGCAGCACCATTCTAACGGCGGGAGTTTTTAAGCCGGAAGGCATAGATCAGTTCCTTTAACAAGCCGGACTGGGAGGACATCTCCTGGCTGGCCGCCGCACACTCCTGGCTTGTGGCAGAGTTATTCTCAACTACTGCGGAAATCTGTTCCACCCCGGTAGCCACCTGCTCCATGGCCTGAGTCTGGTTCTCCACTGCCGCCACAACCTGTTCCATCTTCACCGTCACATTTCCAGCCAGTTTTCCGGTCTGCTCCAGGGCCTCTGTAACCCTGTTCATAACCTTGCCGCCTTCGGTAATGGAGGCAACGGAATTTTCAATCAGCTCCTTTGTAGCCTTGGCAGCCTCATCGGACTTAGCCGCCAGACTGCTGATTTCTTCTGCCACGACGGCAAAGCCTTTGCCGGCGGCACCGGCTCTGGCAGCCTCCACAGCCGCATTTAATGCAAGAATGTTAATCTGAAAAGCAATATTTTCTATAGTGGCAATAATGGTGCTAATCTCCTTGGAATCATTGGAAATATTTTCCATGGACACGCTCAGCTCCCTCACGTTCTCCATACTGATACCAAGCTGTGCACCGGCCTGATTGACAAAGTGTCCAACCTCTTCCGCCGCTTCCGCAGTCCGCTTTGCATCCTCTGAAATTCCCGTAATGGTGGTTGAGATTTCAGTGACGGCGCTGGCCTGCTCAGTAGCCCCCTGGGCCAGAGTCTGGGCACTGGCAGACACCTGGTCGGAACCGTTGGATACGTGCCCGGCGCTGGCCGCAATCTGTCCCATTGTCTGGTTTAATGCGCCTAAAATACTGTCCAGGGACTTCTTTATCGTATGGAAATCCCCCATATAGTCCTGATTGGCCTCCTTCGTCAAATCCCCTTCAGCAATGGCTTCAAGCACGTCTGCTATTTCCCCTATGTAAGACCTGAGACGGCGGATGGTATCCTCAAATATTTCCCCAAGCATACCAATTTCATCTTTTGAGCGGATACCGATGGAAACTTCCGTTCCCTCAGCCAGCCCAAGCTCACCCTGCTCCATCTCCATGGCCGCCTGAGTGATTTTTCCCAGAGGAATGGAAACCGTTTTCTTTATGTAAAATGTTAAGAAGATGATGCACAAAATAATCACAGCCGCACTAATCGCCATAGCATAATTGATAATTCTGCCAGTTGCCGTCTCCGCATCCGTTACGGATATCCCGGCAAAAATCAAGCCGTCAATCTCACCGCTCTCATTCTTTGTGGGCACATAAGAGCACAAGTAGGATTCTCCCAGGATATCCGCCTGGCCTACATAGGACTGCCCCTGGGTAAGTACAATGTCGCACAAATTGGAAGCAAGCTTTGTTCCCACTACCCGCTGTCCGTTTTGGGTCACTGTACTGTAAGCCCTGGTGTCCCCCTGAAAAATTGTGAACTCACAGCCCATACGCTCTTTTAGCCCATCCAGAACCTGGTTAATATCTTCATCCTCCGATATCCGTTCCAATTCATGCTGCAGCATATTGGTACCGCTTGTACAAACATTGGTCTGCATACTTCTCACCAGCTTATTAAACATGGTGACACAGACCACCACTGCCAAAATGATAGAAAGCGACAGCATGATTACTACAACATTGCCAACCTTCCGTCCGATATGCCTGCACTTTCTGTTCCTTTTTCCCTCTACAACCTGTTTTTTTCCCATACCGCTTTTTCTCCGTTTTTTTATAGTAATATTGGCTGTGCCGGCCCGAAATGGGCTGTAAGCAAAGCCTGTTTCTATTGTAACATAGGATACGAAAATAAAAAACATATTTTTCTCTGTTTCAAATACTGCTGCCAGGCTGCTTTTAACCTCTGTACGCAATTATGCGTATAATTCATTATACTTTTTCCAAAATTACTTAAGAATACTCAACTTTCGGTGGAACTACGGGACAATTATAATTGCTTGCACATTTCATATGCTTCTCTCCTTACACTATACTTTTAGATACTACATATCAAAAAAATAGAAAGGAAGTAATGTAATGAATTTTTATAAAATTATCTTTCCTTGTGCATAGTTTTTCAATTTTTTTCCAGACTATATCCTATCAACGATTTTCAGAAAGGATTTATTATGGAAAAAAATGTAAATTTAAACTATGCCACAGACCATGTGAGCCAGGCAAAAGAGGCGGATATCAAAAATACTGTCACAAACGGCATCCGGGACGCAATTCCCGGAAATTCCTCCCCTGCGGCGGTAAAACAGGAGGGGTTTTATAATGAAGATGACAAAGCAGCGCCGGACAATAACCCCTTTTTTACGGAGAGGAGTAATCCCTTAAGCAGTAAAGGAAATTAATTGCACCGGGCAGAGATAACTTTCCTCTGCCCGGTGTTTTTATTTTACACAACAATTTCAAACACTTCACTTTGACTTTCTCCGCATATTCCTTATTTTTATGAAAACTAAAGCTGATTAAGTATCCCTTTGTACAGCTTCTGCTGTCAAGGTAACTTTTAAGCTTCTCCAACCCTTTTTCCCGGTACTTTTGCCATGCCATATTTTAAGTTCTACAATATGCTCAAAACCTCCGTAGGATATCACAACATCCATCCTTGAACTGCTTCGGGTTTCCGGTTTCTGCAAATTGGTTCTTTTCCAGATTTTTTACAATACATACCCCCGCTCCAATAACAATCACAGCCATCAAAAAATACTCCCCGCAGCATACAGGCTTTTCCGCAAATCCTCCCTGTAAAGTCTGTCCTCCTCCAAAAAACTGCTGATGACACAGGCAAAACTGTTTATATTGCCCGTGGCGTGTATGTAGCGCCCTTCCCCGATATAGATTCCAATATGTCCTGGGAAATACAGCAAATCCCCCTTTTTAAGCTTGTCAAAAGAAATGCTTTTTACCGGATAGCCCGGATGAATTTTTGCATCCCTGTAAATGATTACTCCCCCAAAGAGATAACACATAAAGGTCAGCCCGGAACAGTCAATTCCCTGCTGGCTCTTTCCCGCCCAGCGGTAGGGCGTGTTTAAGTAGCTGGCGGCAAACAAAACCACCTTTTCCCGAAACTGGGCCTCCGGGACATTTGGGCCAAGAAAATACCCCGGTTTTCTGCCCAGATAGAGATACCCGTCATCGTCAGGACGCCGCATCACTGCAATTTCAGGGACAAAACCTGTGATTCCCGATGCTGTCCGAACCCGCAGATATCCCTCATATGTTTTTCCCCGTACATCCTCCCCTTTCCCGGAATACGTTATACATTCCACATAACTTCCCTTGTCCAGAGTCACAAGCCTATCCCCCTGCACTTTTGTCTCTGCCAGCACATCCGCAAAAGGCGCCGCCACCATCATCTGTCTGCCGCACCTGTCCCTCTGCCTTAATTTTTCTTCTATGGTAATTTTCACCGCATCCCTTTTCACATATCCTGGATACCCATAATGAGTTACAATCTGATAATACTCCCCCTCCTCCCCCAAAATCCCCACTGCCCAGCCCATAAAAATCTGGTCAGCCGGGCTTTTCAAATCTTTTTCCATAAGAAAGGCAGAAGGCACCCTGACGATTCCTACCCTCATCCATAACTCCTTTGCATTTTTCTTTCAATATATGCAAAGATGTCCCCTTATAGCATCTCTCTGTAAAACTCCCACACATTTTTGTAACACACTGCCTCAATTTCACTTTCCCGAAACCCAGATTTTTTCAAAGCATCCCACAAAAGCTCTGCCTTAGAAGCATCTTTTAACTCCAGATTATCGTCCATACCGTCAAAGTCGGAACCAAGGCCGATGCAGCCGATTCCTCCCACATCCGCCATGTGGCGGATATGCCTGACAATATCTTTCACCCTGCTGAAATACACTCCATTTGTCTTTTCTTCCGTAAGAAAAGTCCCATAATAATTAATTCCGATAATACCACCCTGGTCCGCAATCTTACGAATCTGCCCATCTGTAAGGTTCCTGGGATGCCTGCAAATTTCTCTGGCATTGGAATGACTTGCCGCAATCCTTTTCTTGCTGTATTTTAGCACATCTGAAATTCCCTCATCCGAAAGATGGGACACGTCCACAATTATCCCCAGCTCCTCCATTTTTTCCAGAAAAGCAATCCCCGTCTCCGTTATGCCCTTCCCCTCCCTGACACTTACTCTCCTGTCATCACAGGCTGCAGGCGATGCAAGGGAGTTTTCATAATTCCAGGTAAGGGTCATCATCCTTGCCCCCAGGCGGTACATCTTCTCCAGTTTATTTAAATCCCCCTGGCAGATTTCCCCCTCCTCCAAGGTCAGAACAGCCGACAAAATCCCGTTCTTTTTGTTTTCCTCCATCTCCTGAAATGTGCGGGCCTGGCGAATCCGTCCCCCACACTGATTTATCTCTTTTATAAAAATCTCAATCTGCTCTTTTGCACAGGCGTAAGCGTCCTCTTCCTCCCCCCAGTCCACAAAAACAGCAAAATTCTGCAAAATGTAATTGCCTGTTTCCATTTTGCGCACATCTAACTGTAAATCGTTATCCATTAGGGTTACGACATTTCCCTGCCGTTTTTTTGCACGCAGCGCTGACAGGGTATCGCAGTGTAAATCTGCTATATACATAAAATTCCTCCTCAAATATTATTTCCTACAAAGAAAAACAGAAGCGGCCGTCTAATGCTCCGCTTCTTCTATCAGTTCCAGTATTTCATCCTCTGACCATAACTCATTTGGAAAAATAGATATATCTTCTTTGTGTTTTCGTATTTTTCAAAATATTAAGTAATTGTGCTCTTTCCTGAGCCATTCGGTCCTGCCAGAACAAGTATCATGGGTTTTCTATCAAACATACTGCCTCGTTCCATCTGCATACTCAATATATGCTTTTTTTCCACATCATATCTCGCTACAGTTTTTTTTCTAATAAGGAATTATTTTGTTCGTGTCATCCCCCCATTCGCCAGCCCTAAAAATAGAAAGAGCAGCGGCAGATGATAAATGGAATACCCGTTTACAAGACCCTGAATCAAATATACGCACAATGTCACAATCACCGCAATCTGCACCTCATTCTTTTTCCACGTACGAAATGCCTGAATAAGGGTAGCTATTAGCAGTCCAAAATATCCCAAAACACCAAGGAGTCCCATATCCACCAGTACCTGCATCAACTCATTGTGAGGATCGCGAAGATTTGATCCAAGATATGCCATAGATTCTTCCCTGAAAGATTCCGTCATAAAATCCTTATAACAGTTTTGCCCATTTCCAAAAAAGATCCGCCAAATCGGTTCTTCTTTTAAGGATTTCACTGTTCCTTTCCATATAAATCCCCTGTGGTTAAAGGTCTCATCCGTAAGGATAAAATGCCTGAAAAAAGAACTCTCCGGCAAACTTGCCCTTCTGACATTTATCCATACAAGAACCAGTGCGCCAATCACCCCCAAAACCAACAATACTCCTACAACAGTATATCTTACTTTTAAAAAACATTCCACAATAACTTCTTTTTTCCACATGAAAAACACTGCAAAAATTCCAAAGCAAACCACTTCAGCTAAAATCCATACATCACTCAGCACAAACGCCCCGATTCCATCAAAAGGATAGAGGTGTTCTCTCCACAAATGCAAAAGCAGGCAAATGGTGACTTTTGCTCCCAGATAAATTCCCAATAATTCTATGTAGCGCATTAACCATCGGGTATCTCCCAGGGCAAAATACCCCAGTATAAAAATCCCTGCTGCCACAGCAAACAATGCGCTTTCTGTCTTGATAAAAAATACAAATAAAAATCCCATATACAAATTGATGCCGTAAACCACCTGGGAAAAACGCTCCCTGCAAAGCATAAACATTACCATTACAAGGGGCAGCATCAGAGATACAAAACACGCATTAAAATTTGTATTCCCCAAAGGGGTCAAAAGAATATCCGGGGACTCACACCCGGTCTGTATGTACATAAAATTAATTTTGCAGGCGCACAAAATCCCAAAGAGATAAATCACTGCGCTGCCCAAAAGCCAGCCCCATATTACTGTGCTGTCAAATGTACCGTAACACCGGATGCCAAAATAAATCAGTATAAAACCCAAAAAACATATGCCGCACAGGGTTCTGCTGCACATCTCCCAAAAAGCTTCCTTCCTGTCTAAGGCAAGAACCGTGGACAGGAAAACTGATAATAACAGTATCAGGGCAAAAATAATATCCACTTTTTTGATGCACAATTTTTCCTTTCGGGAATCCCAAATTTTCTTTCCAAAAACCGGAAATAAAAAACATGTATAGATAAATGTAAAAAATAAAAAAAAATGCTTTTTATCCCACGTAAGGCTGAACATTTTATTGGTATAAAACACCGGAAAAAATACGCACATTACAAGAATATAAAAGCTTGTCACTTGCTGTCCCAGCCAGTCCGCCAGGTTGTCTATTTCCTTTTTCATCATCCGCTTTTTCATCCTTCGCTTTTTTCATTTTACAACAGCAAAAAAGCAGGAGTCATAAAGAGTTTCATTCTATATACTCCTGCTTTTTTATCTGTGAGATTACTGCATCTTACAGATTATTTCACTTTAATTTTTACCGTTGCTTTCTTTTTGCTTCCGTCCTTTGCCGTAGCGGTAATTTTGACAGTTCCTTTTTTCTTAGCGGAAACTTTACCTTTGGAATTAACGGTTGCAATTTTCTTATTAGAAGTTTTCCAGGTCACTTTCTGATTGTCAGCAGTTGCGGGTGTAACAGTTACTTTCAATGTCTGGCTTTTTTTCACCTTCATGGTTTTATTGCCCTTGATTGCCAGCTTTGTAACCTTAACGGCTTTCTTGCTTGCATTTAAAGTAACTTTTGCTGTTTTTCCATTACTGGTTTTTGCAGTAATTGTTGCTTTTCCAGCCTTTTTAATTTTTACTTTGCCCTTGCTGTCAACAGTTGCAATTTTCTTATTGGATGTTGACCATTTCACTTTTTTGTCTTTTGCATCCTTTGGTGTTACCGTAGCTTTAAAGCTGTAGGTTTTTCCCACTTTTGCTTTTAAAGTACCTTTTACAGTCTGGCCGTTTAATGTAATAGCTACTTTTGAAACTTTCTTATCTACTGGCTGCTCATCCTTCGTCGTTTTCACTGTTACCGTTGCAGTGGCTGTCTTATTGCCATCCTGTGTGGTAACTGTGATGGTTGCTTCCCCGTCACCGGTTGCTGTCACTGTACCATTTGCTACCGTTGCAACCTTATCATTGGAAGTTGCCCATGTAACATTTTTGTTTGTTGCATTAGCCGGAGCTACGGTAGCCGTTAATGTTGCAGTTGCTCCGATTTTGTCCAAAGTAACCGCTGTCGGCGCCACTGTCACACCTGTAACTGCCACTGTGTTAGGTGTATTGTCACCTGGCTTTTCATTTCCACTGGTAGTTCCGCCTGGCGTATTGTCCCCGCCGCCGCTGGTTATGTCTCCGCTTCCGCTGGTTACTGCTGCTTCCCCATTTCCCGTTGAAGCGTAAACAGCAAAATTTGCCGGAAGCAATGTAGTTCCCAAACATACTGCCATAGCAACTGCCGCTGCACGTTTCACAAAACCTTTTGTGAACTTTACTTTCAGTTCTGTCATTTTCATGTCCTCCTATTTTTCTCTTTTTTATCCTTTTTGTATGGCATTTCTTTCCATACTGTGATTCAGTGAATCACTCTGCATGTATCATTATAACGGTTCAGTGAACCACTGTCAACAATAAATCAAAACTTTTTAGCTGCCTTGTGCCATTTTGTATCCTTTTAAGGAATATGAAAGAATATTTTAAGGAAGGGCCGGTGACAATGCACCGGCCCACATGAGAAAAACAATTTTGTCTGGCTGCCTTATTAAAATAAAAAACTTAACTGTATAATCTATTATCTAGGGATATGGGCTGACCTATCCGAGTGGTGGCAATCCACCACTGTACACTTACTTTGCACTTCCTCTGGATCTGCTCCGATTTTCTGTTGTATTTAACCCTAGAAGAATTAAATCACAGAGCATATGATTCATTGTCACATTTGCATATTTAGAAGATTTTAAAACATCTAATTCTTCTTTCATAGCGTTGGACACAGAAACAGAATAGCGTTTTGGATTTTCAGCCATACTCTCCCCTCCTCTCAAGGTTCAGTGAATCACTATTTGCATTATTCATTATAAGAGTTCAGTGAACCACTGTCAATAAAAATGTAAAATTTTCCAATGGGTTTTTCTTCTTAAATTACCAGAAACCTTTTGTTTTTCAGCTTTAGTTGCCTTTACATCCTAGCATTACTCCGGTATAATCACAAATGAGGTGATGCATATGGCTACAAACAGACCAAGATATAC
The DNA here is from genome assembly GCF_003612565.1 of Roseburia sp. 1XD42-69. Lineage (GTDB taxonomy): Bacteria > Bacillota > Clostridia > Lachnospirales > Lachnospiraceae > Roseburia_B. The sequence goes on from NZ_RAZG01000028.1 coordinate 36,846, forward strand.
GGTTTCTGTGGATGATGAACTATTCCAGAGAATTGAAGACTTCCGCTACGAACATCGTTATCAAACGCGTTCTCAGGCGACAGTTGAGCTCATTCGGCTTGGACTTGAAGCATTAAAAAAAGAGCAGACGGAAAAAAATGACGCATCTTCCGACAATTGAAGAAAAATCACTGGAAATTGCTTTTATCCAGTGATTTTTCTTCATTTCACATAAAATCTCCGCCGTTAAACCTCCGGCTGCTCTAAAAGTTCTCTTTTAAGACCTGCACAACCTTTGTGGCCGTCTTTTCACAAAATGTTTTGTCATGCTCCACAAACAAAAGGGTGGGCTGCCATTTTAAAATCAGGTTTTCCAACTGCATCCTTGAAAAAATATCAATATAATTTAAGGGTTCATCCCAAATATAAAGATGCGCCTTTTCGCAGAGACTTTTTGCAAGCAGGACTTTTTTCTTCTGCCCCTCGCTGTACTCTCTCATATCCTTGTCAAACATTTCCCTGGAAAAATCCAGTTTTCTAAGCACTGCTTTAAACAAACTTTCCTCTACTCCTTCTTTTACAGCAAAATCCTTAAGGTTTCCCCCCAGAAAAGAAGTGTCCTGGGAAACATAGGAGATAACCAGCCCGCTGCCCACTTTATATTCCCCCTCATATGCAATCTTCTCCCCCAGGAGTAATTTAATAACACTGGACTTCCCGCATCCATTGCATCCCTTTAACGCCACCCTGTCGCCTCGTTTTATGTCAAAGGCAACATTCCCGCATATCTTTCGGTTGTCATAAAACAGAGACACATTTTTAAGCTCGGCATAAACGTTGGAATGGTACTCCAGGGGACTTATTTTCAGGTCATCCGCCCTTTCTATATTTTTAAGCAGCTTTGACTTTTCTGCAATCTTCTTTTCCGCCCGTGCCTCCCCGGCCTTTGCCTTTGCCATCATCTTTGCTGACTTATGACCTATATAACCTCTGTCCACCCGCAGGCCGGCAATTCTGGTATGGTATTTTGTCTTTTCCACCTTATCCGCCCACTTAGCCTTCTCCGCCGCCGTCTCCTGTAATTTATGGATTTCTTTCTTTAACCTGTCATTCTCCGAAACCTCAAAGGCGTCACGGCGGCTTTTATTTTCCATCCAGGAAGAAAAATTTCCCTGCTCTATCTCAATATTATTTTTATTAATGGATAAAATGTGGTCAGTACAGGTGTCCAGGAAAGCCCTGTCATGGGATACTAAAATAAACCCTTTTTTGCTTTTCAGATAATTTGCTACCAAATCCCTTGCCTCTTCATCTAAATGGTTTGTGGGCTCGTCAATTAAAAGGAAATAATTGTCCCTGGAAAACAGAACGGAAAGCATCACTTTCGTCTGTTCCCCGTTGGAAAGAGTATCAAAGGGCCGGAATAACACAGAATCATCCACCTTAAGAATGGATAACTCCCTGGAAATCTTCCAGTAATCATAATCCGGGTATATCTCATCTACAATATCTATCCCATTTCTTGTCTTATCCCCCGTGTGAAAGGGAAAATAATCAAAACAGGAACTGTGGGTTATCTTACCCTGATAGGGAAACTGCCCTAAAAGTAATTTTAAAAAAGTAGTTTTTCCCCTTCCGTTTCTCCCTGTAAATCCCAGCCTCCAATCTGTATCTATGACAAAACTTACATTTTCAAATACATTATCATAACTGCCCTCATAGGCAAAAGTTAAATTCGATACTTTTATCTGTGCCATTTCTTTGTCCTCCTTTGCTTTGGCGTGTGCAATCGAGTAGGGATGGTTTTCCCCTACTCGCCGTGTGGCCCGCATGCCGCGTCTGCGGCAAATTTCCATATGCGGGTCTGCGCATAAAAATAGCCGCAGGAAAGTAAATTCCTGCAGCCCGAAAGACAAAGAAACGCTATGCATTCCTTGTTATAAGGGAAAAGAATTCATACTTTCCTGCTTACAGGCACAACAAAATGGACAGTAGTTACTGTCGAAATCACAATTTGTCTGCCTGAAATCATTAGCAAGAAAATATGAACATCCTTTCACCTCCAAATTTCATATAAACTGTTAGTATTATATCATGATTTTCAATATAATTTGTTTTTATGCATTATCCGGTTTTGCATAACGGTTCCAAACTTTATCCGCCCCGCACACATGCTTGCTTCCATCGGCCTCCGTTATAACATAATCTCCGTTTCCAATAAATGTCCTGCCTCTGCGGTGTACAATATACGGGCACACAATAGAGCCATCCTCTCTTGTTATCTTAACCAAAAAATCTGTGACAATCCAGCCTTTTGTCACAACATCGGACCAGAGCTCAAAACCATCTTCCATATTTTTTCCCACTTCATATTGCTCCACGTCAACTTCAAAACTAATTCTGCTGCTCTTCATCTTTTACCCTCCTGTCATTTTCCATATATCAGACCTGCACATTACCAACCCGCCAATAAATATATATTCCTACTTCTATAATAATGTAAATCACCGGATTTGTCCAGTTATTCTTTTAGGCCCACTTTAACCCTTAACTTTCCGCCAATATGCGAAGATCCCAGCCTTTTACCTCAAAAGTACCTCCCCCATCTACCTGCTCTTTTGTAAATATGTCCCTGGCAAGGATTCCCTCATGAACTGCCCTTTGTACTTCCGGTGAATAGTTCAGGTAAAACCAGAAAGCCTTCCCCTCCTCATTCCTGCCTTTTCGCAAAATCAAGGGAAACTCTGCCTTTGGTACATCAAGCCCGGCATCCTTTAAAGCCATGTCGAAAACTTTCCACAAAACCCTTTTATCCGTCATACATCCAAGGTAATATCCAAATCCCTCTCCAAAGGGATGCCTGGTAACGGCAGCGTAATCTTTCCAGTTATAATGCCCATAAGATGCCAACACCTGAGTATCCTCCTCCGGAATTAAAAGCTCCATGAATTTTTCAGCATAAAAATTTTCCGCTCCACAGGTAATATCCCCGGATAATACTACATTTTTGGGAAAAGTAAACTGATGGTATGTCACCCCAAGGGCCTGATGGATGATATGGGGCTGTACACTGTGGTACACTTTCACATTTTCATTGGCAAACCCGCTTTTAAAGGTAGCCACTAGGACTCCTCCATTATTTATATAATCATTTAATTTTTTCAGTACCCTTTCATCTGCTGCATACAGGACAGGTACGACAATCATTTTATACTCATTGAGGTTCTGGGATTCCTCCCAGACAAAATCACATTCCACATTATGCTCATACAATGTATCATATACCCACCGAAGAACATCATTATATTTTATACCCTCATTGGAGGCGGCTGCTGCCTCTATGCCAAACCATTCCAGTGCAGTTAACGCTTCATTACTTACAAGAATAGCCACATCATTCTTCTTTTTCAAATTTACTAAAAATTTGCCATACTTTTCAAACTCAGCCCCCACTCTGCAGGCTTCTATATATGTTTCATTTTCTTCCAGGTCGTGGCTCAAAAGCCCTTTCCAGTATGTTTCCAGGGAATTGTGTATAGAATGCCAATGCCAGTACTCCACTGCATTTGCCCCGGACGCAATATGGCTGAATGCCTGAAGCCTAAGCTGCCCTTTGTAAGGCGTCCAACAAGGGAAACCCTGGGCCTGAGTCTCTAAAATCAAATAGTTGTCCCCCTTTAAGGAACGAATCAAATCTCCCCCAAATGCAATCTCTTTTCCTGTAAGTTCATCCTGGGTGGGATGATAGATATCCGCTCCTGCAATCGTCAGGCATTTTGCGATGTCATAGTGATCTGCATTGGGCTGAACCCCATAAGAATGTCCCCGCCAGTCAAAATCAAGATTGTGGGTGATAAACTGTTCTTCCCTTTTGTACTCCCCCACTATCCCTGCCTGCCAGGAGAGAAATTCCGACACAAGAGCGCGCTGAAACTTTTCAAACTCCGCCCCAAGGCTTCCGTTTACCGTCCCCCTCACATCAGGAAAATCCTCCCAGGCATCCAGACGGTTGCTCCAGTAATCCAGGCCAAATTCTCTGTTCAAAGCATTTAAATCGTCTTTAAACTTTACACGGAGATACTTTACAAATCGTCTCTGAACATTTTCTCCCGCAGTCCCATAATATTTTGTCTCATTGTCCAACTGATAGCCAATCACACATTTTCTGTGTGCTGTGCGCTTCATCATTTCCCGGATGATCCTTTCACTATAAAATAAATACACCGGATGGGTGATATCCATAATCTGTCTGTGCCCATAAATCCCCCTGCCCTCTTTGGTCAAGGCCAGCACATCCGGATGGGATTTCACCATCCAGGAAGGAACCGCATAAGTAGGCGTTCCCACTATAACGGAAATTCCCGCTTCCTCCATTGCATCCAAAACTTGTTCCAACTGAGAAAAATCAAATATCCCTTCCTGAGGTTCATATGTACTCCAGGTGGATTCCCCAATCCGCGCCAGGTTTATCCCGGCCTTTTTCATCATAGCTATATCTTTATCCAGCCGCTGCACCGGCATATATTCCAAATAATATGCCGCCCCATAATAGAGCTTGTCCATTCCCGTCTCCTTTTCCTATGATTCCAGTTCTTCTTTCACCTTGTCAAAATCCTCTTTAAATACAAAGCCTTTTAAACCTGCTTTCTCCGCCCCTTTTACATTGTCTTCCCTGTCATCAATAAACAGACATTCCTGAGGTTTTAGATGATGGGATTCCAACAGATAACGGTAAATCTCAATCTCCGGCTTTAACATATGTACCTCAGCGGATACCACAATCCCATCAAAAAAATCCATATCAATCTGCCTTGGAAAGTACTGGAAAAACTCTATGGCCGCATTGGAGAGCACGTAAAGTCCGTATCCTTTTTCCTTTACATATGCCATAAACTCCCCGGCTCCCTTCACCGGAAGCATACACACGTCCCAGTTTTCCACGCATTTTCTTAATTTTTCATGTAATTTTTCAGGAACGCGTTTTTTTACTAGGTCAAAACGCTCTGCATTGGTAATGTCACCTCTGTCCCCCATGGCCCATTCCGGCCCCGCAAACAATTCCTTTTTGATTATCTGCTTTTCTTCCTGTGTGTCACAGACCTGGTCTAAAATTACATCGGGATTGTAATCTAACAACACATTTCCCATATCAAATATAATATTCTTAATCATATAGTTTCTCCTCCCCCTTTTTTTCTTGCTCCATTCTACCACTTTTCTGCAAATAATGGAATTACAATATGGAAAGTCCTCCCAAAAGGATTTTGACACCGATAGCAATAAGAATGATTCCCCCGCAGACCTGGGCCTTTGCCTGGTATTTTGCCCCAAAAATACTTCCCATCTTCACCCCCGCCCCAGAGCACACAAAGGTCACAAGACCAATAAAAGATACGGCGGGAATAATTGCAACTTTTAAAAAGGCAAAGGTAACTCCCACCGCCAGAGCGTCAATGCTGGTTGCCACCGCCAAAAGAAACATGCTCTTTCCATCCATGGCAGCATCCACATCCCCCTCCCCGGTAAAAGCTTCTTTTACCATGCTTCCCCCAAGGAACAAGAGAAGCAGAAAAGCAATCCAGTGTGCATATTTTGTAATCATATCTGCAAAAAAACTTCCCAGAAAATAGCCGATTAGGGGCATCAATGCCTGAAATCCCCCAAACCACACCCCTGCAATGCACATGTGCTTTACCTTTATATTTCCCAAAGATAAACCTTTGCATACAGATACTGCAAATGCATCCATAGACAACCCAACCGCCAAAATAAATAATTCTGCAATACTCATATTTCTCTCCTTTTGTATTTTCCTAATTTCCAGGGGAAAATCCACCCTATAACTGCCGGGTGCAAAAAAGACTCACAGGCAGCTAGATGCTGCCCATGAGTCTCATCGTCTATAGTATTACCGGGTGTCTCCACCATTATGTCGATAATTACTACACATTTAAAAATTGTGCCGATTACTCCCTCTGGGAATTGATATTTCTTATATTATCATATGCAAAAAAAGAATGCAATATACAAAAAAATCTTGACATATATAGGTTGCCTATATATAATTGCAAATATAGACAGTCTATATATTTTAAGTTTATGTTGCCTTTTTAGACAAAGAAAGGAGATACCATGGGAATTGACAAAAATTTAATTCAGGGAAGCCTGAACATTATGCTGCTGCGCCTTTTGGAAGATAAAGATATGTACGGCTATGAAATGATTGAAACCCTTCGTAAAAAATCTGACAACGTATTTGAACTGAAAGCGGGTTCTTTATACCCTTTACTCCATTCTCTGGAAGAAAAAGAGTTTCTTACCTCTTACCAGGATGATTCTTCCGGAAAAAAACGCAAATATTATCACCTTACAGCTTCCGGCCGAAAGCAGGTAAAAGAAAAAAAGAGGGAATGGGAAACCTATCAGACAGCAGTGACAAACGTGCTGCATTTCTCAGGAGGTGCCCTATGACCTACGAAGAATATATGATTATATTAGAAAATCAGATAAAAAACAAAAAAGCAAAAGACCTTGTGCGCCAGGAGTTTGAAAATCATATTGAAGAACAGAAAGAAAGTTATGAGGCGGAAGGTATGGAAGAAAAAGCTGCACTGGAAGAAGCCATCCGCCAGATGGGAGATCCTGTGGCAGCAGGACAGGCACTAAATCAGATTCATCGTCCAAAATTTCCGCTTCGGCTCTTTACCCTGGCAATTATTCTGACGATTTTTGGCATTTTAATGCAGGGAATCATATTTTCCCATGTGGATCTGGGCTATCACACCCCAAATGCGCAAAATGTCTGGATTGCATCCTCCTTCCATTACCTGGGTAAAACAATTCTTTTTAATATCCTAGGACTTGGAATTATACTAGGCATGTTATACTTTAATTATAACCTGTTTGTTAAGTTTATTCTTATTTTTTACGGAATTTACTTTTTGTTTGTGGCTGCAGGAGGATTTGTTATTGTGGAATATCATTCCTACTGGTCATACAATTACTCTCTATGGATGGTATACCCCCTGATTTTCGCAGGATTGCTCTACCACTTTAAAAACAAAGAGATTTGGGGAATTTTCATCTGTGAATCCTTGACACTGGCAATTTTCCTTGCAAAAATAATTTTCCCTGGGAATGTTACCTTTTCCAGTGCCGCCATAGAATGTTATATAATTATTATATTTATTTTGTTTTTATCCATAAAGAAAGGAATTTTTGGCCTCCCAAGCAAAAAGCTATATGCGGCAGGATTTCTTATGTTTACGCCTGTCCTGTCCCTGATTCTCCTTCCCTGGCTGCCGCCATATTACACTGCAAGATTAAAAAACATGTTTTTGTTTTTTACAGGCTCTCAATTGGAGGGAGAAGGATATTACCTTGTAAACCATTTAAGAGAAAACATTCCGCACTATTCCTTGTTTGGCGGCAGTACTCTACCTGACTACATTAACCCAGGTGAACTTTACTCTAACTTTATGCTTACCTCTGCTTTTTCCTGGTTTGGAATAATTCCCGGCCTTATGGTGATACTGCTTCTTATCCTGTTCTGTATCCTAACTTTAAAAAGCGCTCTCCACCAGCACAACCGTCTTGGGATGCTCCTGGGAAGCGCCTGCGGAATCAGCATTTTGGTGCGGGTACTGGCCTATACATTCAGCAACCTGGGGTATGGGGAATACTACACGATTTCTGTTCCCTTCTTAGCCTACGGGGGAATTAATATTCTGCTCAATGCCGTCTATGTAGGATTTGTGCTATGCGTCTTTCGCAACACAAACATATTAAAAGAGGAGTGCTAACCTGCACTCCTCTTTTAAATCCAACCTTTTCAGAAAAAAAATATTTTCACCGCTACCGAAGTAACAAAAACTGCCACTGCCAGGCAAAACATACTCATCAATTTATTATAAGTTCTGTACTGCCAGGACATAATCAGCATAACCACTGCCATTAAAGGCTCAATAATATGAATTGCCCCGCTCCAAACCCCAGTCATCTGTAAAACGCATAAAACAATTACCGCTGCAGACAGCAATATCTGGACAATCTGTAATATTTTGTCCAAAGTTGACTTTTCATTCCAACTCGGCATCCTTTGACCCATAATCTTTTCCCTCCTGTTTCACTTTTCTTCTATTTTATTTAATACCAATGAGAGACGCTCCATATCAAAATTAACCACCAGCTCCTCTGGAAAATCTGCTTCCTCTAAAACTTCCAGAGCCCTGTCAAACCTGCCAACCTCATAACAGATATGACTGTCTGTGCCAAGAATTATATTTGTTTTATATTTCTTGGCCAAATCCAGCATTTCCAATATATTTTCCCTGGCATTTTCTCTGAAATTTAAAGGGTGCATAGAGCTGTTATTGACTTCCAGCGCAATGTGGCATTCTGCCGCCGCTGCTGCAATTTCATCCATATTTAAGGGGTAACGGGAATCATCTGGATGTCCAATTATGGTAACTTTAGGATTCTCAATAGCCCCAAGAATTGCCTTTGTATTTCCTGCCTCACCCAAATTGTCAATGCAGGGTGTATGCATACTTGCGATAATATAATCCAAACGATCTATAATCGAAGGATGAACATCGATTTCCCCCTTCTCCCCATAGATATTCGCCTCAATTCCATTATAAATTAAAACACCATTTATTTCTTTCGGTATCACTTTAAAATTCATAAAATACATTCTGTGGGCAGTTCCCGGCATCCTTTCCGCATGTTCGCTGATGCCTAGAGCTTTCAGGCCTATCTTTGCCGCCTCCTCAATGTTTTCCTTTAATGTACTGTAAGCATGCCCACTGGCAATAGTATGAGTATGCAAATCAAATAATGGCTGCATTTCCTACCCCTCTTTCTTTATGAAATCAATGACATCTGACAAATTTCCTGCAATATACTCCGCAATCTCCCTTGTGTCAATATCCCCCTCATCCAAATCCGGTATAAAAACAGGATGGCAGCCGGCTCTGTATGCTGACAATATCCCCGCAGGGGCATCCTCCAGTGCAATGCACTCATCAGGAAAAAGCTCCAGATGCTTTGCTGCAGTCAAATAAATATCCGGTTCCGGTTTTCCCTTCCCCACCATGTCCCCACAGATAATTTCATCAAAATATTCCCATACCCCAACACTGGTGAGATACCACTCTGTACGGCTTCTATTGCTGGAAGTCGCCACAGCTGTTTTCATTTTGTTCCGCTTTAAGAACTGTAGCAGCTCGTCTAATCCCTTTTTCTTTTCCACCCCATGTATTTTCACATATTCTTTCATAAGTTTTCTTCTAAGGGTTTTTGCCTCTTCATAGGGAAAATCTTTTCCCAAAAGCTGTTTTAAGGTTTCGGAACAGATAACAGGATTCATACTTCGGATCACAAGAGCATGTTCATAGGTCATTGTATATCCAAATTCCGCAGCGGCCTCACGCCAAAACCGATTGTACAACTTTTCTGTGTCCAACATTAAGCCGTCCATATCAAATATTACGCCTTTTATCTTCATAAAAATTCTCCTATGCATGCAATATACAAAAATAGCGAAACCCCTCTATCCGTAAGGAATTCCGCTAATTTCACTCATGAGACATCGGGGATTCGAACCCCGGACAACTTGATTAAAAGTCAAGTGCTCTACCGACTGAGCTAATATCCCATACTCAAATTTTTTTGAGAATGCCCAGTTCCGGAATCGAACCAGAGACACGAGGATTTTCAGTCCTCTGCTCTACCAACTGAGCTAACTGGGCATGAGTTGCGGGGACAGGATTTGAACCTATGACCTTCGGGTTATGAGCCCGACGAGCTTCCAGACTGCTCCACCCCGCGATATTAAATTTAAAATTAACTTCCTTTGCAAAACTGCATTGGAAGAATGGGCAGAGGTGGATTCGAACCACCGAAGCAATTTGCAGCAGATTTACAGTCTGTCCCCTTTGGCCACTCGGGAATCTGCCCATTTATAATAAAGAACCAAAGTTCTATATCATACAATATTTTCTTTTTAAGCCGATGATCGGACTCGAACCGATAACCTGCTGATTACAAATCAGCTGCTCTGCCAATTGAGCCACATCGGCACAAATTCTGTTTCATCATCGCAAACCTGAGACTTACTCTCCCTTTAACAAAATGGGACCTATAGGGCTCGAACCTATGACCCTCTGCTTGTAAGGCAGATGCTCTCCCAGCTGAGCTAAGATCCCATAACGACCCAAGCGGGACTCGAACCCGCGACCTCCGCCGTGACAGGGCGGCGCTCTAACCAACTGAGCCATTGGGCCAAAAAGCTGATATATACCATCAAAACTTCATACAGATACCCGATTGATTCTGTCTTCCTTGGTCAAGCCCTCGACCGATTAGTAACAGTCAGCTCCATGTGTTGCCACACTTCCACCCCTGCCCTATCTACCTTGTCGTCTTCAAGGGGTCTTACCCGCTTTTGCGGGGGATATCTCATCTTAA
>NZ_RAZG01000029.1 GCF_003612565.1 Roseburia sp. 1XD42-69
AATTTGCATATCCTAATTCTTACCAAAAAGGAGCCATTTATTTCCAAAAACACAAACTTATTTACACTACCGGCTGATTTTCAAGCGTTTTTTGGGGCTGCTTCTCTTTTCTGTCATAGGAATGACGTGATGATGAAACCCTGAAGGAGACGGTGGAGGAAGCGCTTTTGCAGATAGAAGAAAAGAGATATTCATCTCTAAAAATGACAAAAATTTACGGTAACTGTGAAAAATGTCTTGTTTCTTTTGTACAAGCTGACAGTGTATAATATAAATATCAAGAGGAGCACAGTCAAAACACACAAAATCTTATGGGATATTGCCTGTCTGATTGTGCAGAAGAATGAAGGAGGATATTTATATGAAAAAGAAACTATTATCCGCACTTTTATGTGCAGCCATGACGGTATCGATGACAGCCTGCGGTTTGTCCGCACCGGAGGAACCAGCAAGTGATGCAAAAACCGATACAAAAACAGATGCCCCGGCAGATGAGAAGACAGATGATGCAACAGAAGATAAAGCAGATGACGCTGCTACTGCTACTGCGGGAGAGGCAGAAGTTGTCCTTACTTTTGCAGAGGTAAATCCTTTAGACACCATTGTTGGTCAGATGGATACCGCTTTTAAGGATAAAGTGGAAGAACTCTCTGGCGGACAGATTCAGATAGACCTTCAGGCCAGCGGCGTGCTTGGCGCTGAGCAGGATGTTTTGGATTCTATGCTTGGAGGCGGGGGTACTATTCAGATGTCCCGTATTTCTGCATTCGCACTGACAAATTACGGCGGACAGAAATCTTCTCTGCTTTCCGTACCTTTTACATTTGTAAGCCGTGACCACTTCTGGAAATTTGCAGAGTCAGATTTGGCAGAAGAAATCTTAATGGAGCCCCATGAGAACGGAACCGGGGTGAGAGGTTTGTTCTATGGTGAGGAAGGTTTCCGCCATTTCTTTACGGTTAAAGAAGTTGCTGATATGGAAGATTTATCCGGCATGAAAATCCGTGTGTCCAATGACCCCATTATGAATGGTCTGGTGGAAGGATTGGGAGCATCTCCCACGGTAGTATCTTTCGGCGAGTTATATTCCGCACTGCAGACAGGCGTGGTAGACGCAGCAGAGCAGCCCATTGCAAACTACAAGTCTAATGCATTCCAGGAAGTTGCGCCGAACTTAATTTTAGACGGACATACACTTGGAGCAGTTCAGGTTATTATTACAGATCAGGCGTGGGACAGCTTGACAGAGGAGCAGCAGGGATGGATTACAGAGGCAAGCGAATACGCTTCCAATTTCTGTCATGAGATTTCCGAGAAGGCAGAGAACGAAGTGTTGGAAGAGCTTAAGGGCCAGGGAGTAAACGTGGTTGAGGTTTCCGATATTACAAAATGGCAGGAAGCCTGCAAGAAAGTAATTGAGGACTCCACAAAAGACAATGCAGAACTGTACCAGAAAATTGTTGACATGAAATAAGGCGTGCCAGGATATTTGGTAAGTGCTTTTGGGCACAGAGAGATAAGTGCTCTTTGTGCCCTCTTATAATATAAGGAGGGATGGTATGCCTAAATTTTTTGAGACAATGGATAAAATCCGCCCGGCATATGATGTGGTTTACAAGATTGTGCTGTTTATCTGCAAACTTCTCTTGGTGGCGGACATTTTGATTACCAGTATGGCGGTAATTGGACGGTATGTCTCTTTTGTGCCGGACCCGGCATGGAGTGAGGAGGTAGTGCTTACACTGATGGCCTATATGGCTGTGTTGTCTGCAGCCCTGGCAATCCGCAGAGGGGCTCATATTCGGATGACGGCTTTGGATGTTTATCTTCCTAAGGCTTTGATTAAATTTTTAGATATTTTGGCAGATTTGTGCGTTTTTGTTTTAGCTATTGTTATGATTACAGTGGGGTGGAAATATGCCACATCCATAGGCTCTAAGGGATATTATGTAAGTATGCCCACACTTTCCAAGTTCTGGCAGTATTTCCCCATACCTTTAGCGGGAGTTGCCATGGTAGTGTTTGAGCTTGAAGCTATTTACAACCACATAAAGAGTATATTTGTAAAGGAGGGAACAGGCAAATGACAGTAAACAGTACGGCGATTGCTATTCTTTTGATTAGCTTTCTTGTTATGATTATTTTAAGGTTTCCCATTGCCTATGCAGTGGCTTTGTCCTCTCTCTTCTGCCTTTTATCCCAGGGGCTTCCCTTAACCACTATCTGTCAGCAGATGGTGAAAGGAATCAGTTCTTTCAGTTTAATGGCGGTTCCTTTTTTTATAACTATGGGTGTGCTTATGGGCTCAGGAGGTATATCGGATAAGTTGATTGCCCTGGCGGATGCCTGTGTGGGCTGGATGACCGGGGGCATGGCAATGGTAAATATTGTGGCATCCTATTTCTTCGGCGGTATTTCCGGTTCTGCATCTGCGGATACTGCATCCCTGGGGAGTATTTTGATTCCCATGATGGTGGAGCAGGGATATGACGACGACTTTTCCACCGCAGTAACCATTACTTCTTCCTGTGAAGGACTTCTTGTTCCACCCAGCCACAACATGGTAATTTATGCCATGGCTGCCGGAGGGGTATCCGTGGGAAGTCTGTTTTTAGCCGGTTACATACCCGGGGCGCTCCTTGCAATTTCCCTGATGATTGGTTCCTTTATCATCTCTAAAAAACGGAACTATCCCAAGGGAGCAAAGTTTTCCCTTAAAAATCTTGGAAAACAGTTTTTAGTGTCCTTCTGGGCGCTGGCGGCAGTGATAATCGTGGTAGTGGGCGTGGTAGGCGGATGGTTTACCGCAACGGAATCCGCAGCTATCGCAGTTATCTACAGCTTGATTGTCAGCGTGTTTATCTATAAAGGACTGGACTGGAAAGGTGTCTGGAAAGCTCTGGAATCCTGTATCGATACATTGTCCATCGTATTGATTTTGATTTCTACATCCAGTATCTTTGGATATTGCCTGACTACATTACATGTGCCCGATTTGGCTGCAAATGCCATTATCGGTATCAGCAGGAACCCAATCGTCATTGCCCTTTTATTGGACTTGATTCTTTTGTTCCTTGGCTGTATTATGGATATGTCACCTATTATATTAATTGCAACACCAATTTTGCTGCCTATCGCAACATCTATCGGCATCGACCCCATTCAGTTTGGTATTATGATTGTATTAAACTGTGGTATCGGACTTTTGACACCTCCGGTTGGGGCGGTTCTCTTTATCGGATCTGCCGTGGGTAAAGTAAAAATGGAGCGGGTGGTAAAAGCAACCCTTCCTTTCTATCTGTGTATGGTAGTGGTATTGCTCCTGCTCACATTTATACCGGAAATCAGTATGTTTTTGCCAAATCTGCTGGGTTAATTATTTAGAAATTTAAAGAGAGGATATTCCATGAAATACCGTTTTAAAAGTGAAGTGAAAGCTCTGGATTTTTGGAAATTGTCCATGTATAAAACCTACCACGCCATAGCGGGCGTCTGTAATATTGTGTTTACCGCAGCTATGTTTGGCCTGTTGTTTCATTTTTGGGACAGCGGCAAAGATATCTGGATTGGCTTGATTCTCTTTGGATGTGTTTTGTTTCCTGTGATTCAGCCCCTGTGTATTTATCTGCGCTGTGTCAGGCAGGTAGAGGATATCCCAAAGGATTTGGAACTGGAATTTGACGAGGTGGGAATCCGGGTATTTGCCGGGGGAACCGAAGAAAAGATTCCCTGGAAAAAAGTCAACCACGTGGTGAAACAACGGGATATGCTGGCAGTATATACGGACAGGAATCATGGTTATATCCTTATGGAGCGTACCCTTAAGGAACAGTGGGAAGAATTTTTGGAATATTTGAGGGCGCAAATAAAAAATTAAAGGAAAAGGGTGGCTCGGACAGGAGGATTCTGTTTTGAGACGCCCTTTTTAGTTCAGGGATTGGAGCGGAGAATTGAAACAGAAAATAGCAGCAAGATGGCAGGCGTTAAGCATTGAACAGAAAAGTTCTTTTTTTACAAAGTTAATTTTTTTCCTGTTTCTTATGGTTGTATTATTTGATATCTGGGTGGTGCGTTTTTCCGTCTTTGATTTTAACAAGATCCTGGAGGAAAACTTAGAGAGCGGCACTCTGCTGCAGTGCGTTCAGGAGGAGACACAGCTTTTTGCAGAATTTGTGAAAAACCGTGAGAAAAACACGGAAAAAGAACTGGATAAGGCTATGGAAAATACTTGGAAGGCCGTGGAGGCCCTGCCGTATGATTATGGAAGCATCGGGGAAAAACGGTATAATAAAACCTGGTCGATTCAAAATTTTTACGAGGTATACCAGGAGAAAAGAGATGCCTTTTTTTTCATGAAAGGATATGGCACCCAGTATGTCACCAGTCTTTATGAAATCTATGATATGCAGGAGTATCTGCAGAAATATGCCAGGGAGCTTATGAGTGATACCCTTCATGACGGGAATGACATATACCGGGAGAAGGTTCCGGGGCTTATGCGAATTCCCGTATTTATGGTAATCCTTGGAGGTATCCTGCTCATCGGGGTAGTTCAGCAGACGGAGCTTATGAAAAAAGGTATTACGGAGCCTATTCTGGAACTGGCAAAGGCATCCAAGAGAATTGGAGCCAATGATTTTTCCGGGGAGGATATTAAAACCAACAGCCAGGATGAGCTGGGGGAGCTGGTACACGCCTTTAACAAAATGAAGTATGCTACTGGGGGCTATATTCAGGCATTGGAGGAAAAACGCAAAACCCTGGATTTGCTCCATCAGGAGGAGTTGGAGCGGCTGAGTCTGGAAAAGCATTTGGAACTTACACGGATGGAACTTTTAAAAAATCAGATAAATCCCCATTTTCTCTTTAATACTTTAAATGTAATCGGGGGTATGGCAAATCTGGAGGAAGCTTTTACTACAGAAAAAATGATTGTGGCATTAAGCTCTATTTTCCGCTATAATTTAAAAACCACGGATCCTCTGGTGCCTCTGGTTCAGGAAATTAAGGTGGTGCAGGATTATATGTATTTGCAGGAGATGCGGTTTGGAGGAAGGATCTCCTATGAATTTTGCTGGTTGGTGAATCCGGAGCAGGTCATGATTCCGGTGTATACATTTCAGCCCCTGGTGGAGAATGGGATTATCCATGGATTATCCAAGAAGGAAGAGGGGGGGAAAATACGCATCCGAATCTGGGAAAAGGAAGAAGTGATTTTTATCACAGTGGGGGACAACGGAATTGGGATGGAGCAGGAGGAACTTTGTGCGCTGAGAAACAAATTAAATTCCGGTGAGAATAAAGGAATCGGCCTTGGAAATATTTATAAGAGAATTACATCCATGTATCAGGGCGGTGAACTTTTAATATTCAGCAAAAAAAATGCAGGGACAGTGATTCGGATTAAAATTCCCCTAAGCGGGATTGGGGCAGGAGGAGAAGAATATGTATCGGGTTTTGGTGGCAGATGACGAGCCTATTGAGAGAATGGTAGTGACAAAAAAGCTGCAGAAATATTTCCCCGGCCAGCTTGAAGTTTTTCAGGCGGCAAACGGCAGGGAGGCAGTGGAAATATTTCGCAGAGAGGGTTTGGATATCGCTCTTTTGGACATTGAAATGCCGGGAATTAACGGCTTGAAAGCCGCAGAAATTATCCGGGGGGAAAGCAGGGATGTAAGCATTATATTTTTAACTGCATTTGATGAGTTTAGCTATGCAAAGCGGGCGATTTCCGTAAAGGCCCTGGACTACATTTTAAAACCTGCGGAGGATGGGGAGCTCCAGGCGGTGATAGAGGAGGCCATGCAGCTTGCAGACCAGGCATTTCAGGGAAAATCCGCAAAAGAATGGGAAGAAAAGTCACCGCCGGAGCATTTTGCAGAAGAAGGCCAGGAAATTACACGTATCCGTGTGGCGGCGGAAAAAATCAGGTCTTATATTGAAGCACATTATAGGGAAGATGTATCCCTTCAGGATGTGGCGGGGATGATGGACTATTCCGACGCATATTTCTGCAAGATTTTTAAGCAGTGTTTTCAGAAAAGTTTTATTATGTATCTCTCAGAATTTCGGGTGGAAAAAGCCAAGGAACTTTTGGAAGATACTATGGTGAACATTAAAGATGTGAGCAGCAGCGTGGGATACCGGGATTCCAATTATTTTGCCAAAGTATTTAAGCGCATGACGGGCTGTACCCCAAGCGACTACCGTTTTAAGGTATTACAGAATAAAAAGCAGGATGGAAAATGATGCATAACAGGATAAAAAACGCCCTTCCGGCAGTTGTTTTTTTACTGGCCTTGGCAGGGTATATGATAGTGGGGGACCATGTATTTGAGAGAACGGGGCCGGAGTATGTTTTTTCCTATGGGGAGAATCAGGGGGAGGATTATCCCACCACCATGGGGGCCTACCGATTTGCCCAGTTGGTGGAAGAACAGACGGAGGGCAGGATTAAAATCCTGGTGACAGCAGACGGAGGGTTAGGCCAGGAGGGGGAAGTGATATGGCAGATGCAGCACGGGGGAATAGATTTTGCCCGTGTTTCCCTGTCCCAGCTTTCCGCCATGGATGATGGTATGAATGTGCTCCAGCTTCCCTATCTCTATGAAAATTCTGACCATATGTGGCGGGTTTTGGAAGGAGAAATCGGAGATGAATTTATGGAGCGGGTGAAGGGCTATGAACTTGTTGGGCTTTCCTGGTATGATGCCGGGGCAAGGTGTTTTTACAATAATCTGCGGCCCATCACCTCCCCGAAAGATATGGAAGGGATGCTAATCCGTGTACAGCAGGCGGATATGATGGTGGATATGGTGGAGATGCTTGGGGCACAGGCGGCGCCAATCAGCTATGAGGAAGTGTACTCAAGCCTTCAGAGGAGAAAGGTGGACGGAGCGGAAAATAACTGGCCTTCCTACGAGTCTATGAATCATAATGAAGTGGCAAAATATTTTACTGTGGACGAGCATACCAGAATTCCTGAAATACAGCTTTGTTCCAAACATACCTGGGAGAAACTTGACGAGAAAGACCGTGAGATAATTCTCGCATGTGCCAGGGAGTCGGCTCTGTATGAGCGGGAACTGTGGAAAAAGCGGGAAAAGGAATCTATGGAGAAAGTGATTGGGGAGGGGACGGTGGTGACGGAGCTTTCCCAGGAGGAAAAAGAGGAATTCCGAAGGGCTACAGAGGATATTTATGAGGAATACTGCGGGGCATATATGTATATCGTGGAGAAAATCCGTATGCTTGGGGAGGGCAGTTAGTCATGGTTCATTGCCCAGGGGAATAAAATGTGTTATACTCTAAAAAGTTCAAGAAAAAATGTGAAAAAGGATGGAGAATATATGGATATCGTAGTTTTAGCAGGGGGAACCAGCGCAGAGAGGGACGTGTCCCTGCGTTCCGGTGGAATGATTGCAAAAGCTCTTAGGGAGAACGGCCACAGAGTGCTGCTTCTGGATGTTTTTATGGGCTATCATGACAGGGAAGAAGATGTGTCGGACATTTTTGAACAGACAGAGGAAGCCAGTGTAAAGACAGAGGGAATCAAAGAGACGGCCCCGGATTTGGCGGCGGTAAAAGCTATGCGGAAAGACAAGTCAAGCTGCTATTTCGGGCCCAATGTGATTGCAATCTGCCGCATGGCGGACATTGTATTTTTAGCCCTTCACGGGGAAAACGGGGAGAACGGGAAGCTTCAGGCGGCTTTTGACCTTTTTGGCATCCGCTATACTGGAAGCAATTATTTAAGCAGCGCCATCGCCATGGATAAGGAGATAACGAAAATATTTTTTGAAGTGGGGGGCGTACCTACGCCAAAGGGCATTAAGATGACGAAAAAGAACCGGGAGGATAACTTTGAACTGACGGGACTTCGGCTGCCCTGTGTGGTAAAGCCCTGCTGCGGCGGTTCCAGTATCGGCGTTTCTATTGTAAGGGATAAAGAGGAGTACAAAAAGGCTTTAGAGGAAGCTTTTCTCTGGGAGGATGCGATTCTTATTGAAGATTACATAAAGGGAAGGGAGTTTTCTGTGGCTGTGATTGAAGGGAAAGCCCTTCCTGTTATTGAGATGGCTCCGGTGGAGGGTTTTTACGATTATAAAAATAAATACCAGGCGGGAAGCACCGTGGAGACCTGCCCGGCGGATATTCCTAAGTCTGTGGCGGTGGAAATGCAGCACTATGCCGAAGAAGCCGCAAGGATTCTGGGGCTTGACACCTATTCCAGAATGGATTTTCTCTTAAATGAGGCGGGGGAGATTTTTTGCCTGGAGGCAAACACCCTGCCTGGGATGACAGAGACCAGCCTGATTCCCCAGGAAGCGGCCGTGGTGGGAATCAATTACAGACAGCTCTGTGAGAAACTCATTGAGATATCGCTGAACAAACAGGAGTAACCATGGAAAATATTACGTTGGAACAAATTTTAGAATGCTGTCAGGGACAGTATTTTGGCAGTAGAGAAGATTTAAAAAGAGAGGTCACAGGTATTGTGACAGACAGCAGGAAAATAGTGCCGGGTAATCTTTTTGTGCCCCTGAAAGGGGAAAAAACCGACGGTCATAAATATATTCCCCAGGTTTTAGAGGCGGGGGCGTTGGCATCCCTGTCGGAAAATGTACTTTCGGGAAATCCGGGGAATTATATTTTAGTGGAATCCGCTTTAGAAGCCATGCAGAGGATTGCGGCATTTTACCGGAACTATCTGGGGCTTAAAGTGGTGGGGATTACCGGGAGTGTGGGGAAAACCAGCACAAAGGAAATGATTGCCTCCGTGTTGAAAGAGCGCTATAAAGTGCATAAAACTGCGGGAAATTTTAATAACCATATCGGTCTGCCCTTAACAATTTTCGGCCTTAAGAAAGAACACGAAGTGGGGGTTTTGGAGATGGGCATTTCCGATTTTGGGGAGATGCACACTTTAGCTTCCATGTCAAATCCGGATATCTGTGTGCTTACCAACATCGGTCTTTGCCATTTGGAAAATTTAAAGACCAGGGATGGGATTTTAAAGGCAAAGACAGAATGTTTCCAGCATATGAGGGAAAATGGACGGGTAATTTTAAATGGCCTTGACGATAAATTAAATACCATAAAAGAGGTAAAGGGCTCCTCCCCGGTATTTTACGGCAGGGAGGGAGACGCTGCCTATGCCACAGATGTGACGGACTTAGGGCTTTTGGGCATCCGCATCCATCTGCATCTTTACGGCGAGGTGAGGGAAGTGACGATTCCCATTCCCGGAGAGCACAATATCTACAATGCATTGGCTGCCGCCTGCGTGGGGCATGAGCTTGGCATGGATATAGAGGAAATCTGCCGGGGAATCCAGAGTGTGGAAACCATCGGGGGAAGGAGTAACCTGATACAGGTTAAAGGCATGACCTTGATTGACGACTGCTATAATGCAAATCCTGTTTCCATGAAAGCCTCCATTGATGTGCTTTCCAAAGCGCCGGGAAGAAAAATTGCAGTGCTTGGAGACATGGGGGAGCTGGGAAAAGAGGAAAAAGAACTGCATGCCCAGGTGGGAACTTACCTCTCGGAAAAAAATATCGATCACCTCTTCTGTGCGGGGGAGCTGTCCCGGGAAATGGCCAGGGAGGCGAAGGGAAATCCCAGGTGCACAGTGGAGCATTTTTCTTCTAAAGAGGATTTGATTCCCGCACTTTTACAGGAGGTAAAGGAAGGGGACACCATACTGGTAAAGGCGTCCCATTTTATGGAATATCCTAAAATTATAGAGGCTCTAAGGAAGCGCTGATTTCATCATCCCTTCCCTAAAAATGTAGAAAAAGCGCCTGGCTATGGGCGCTTTTATTAATCGGAAGATTTTTGTCCAATCGTTTTCTGTTGATTTTTTAACATTTCCAAAATAATTTCCTGGGTATGGCTGCCCAGATGTTTCTGCTGGTCTTTGTCTAAAGTTTTTGGGTAGATAGGTTTGCCGTATGTTAAGGTTACGGAAGCAGATTTGATAAAGGGAAACTGTCTCTCAAACACATCTGCGGAACCGGTGAGGGCCATGGGAACAATGGCGCATCCTGTCTTTTCTGCAATTTTGAAACTTCCTTCCTTAAAGGGTAGCATTTCCGTGTCGTCTTCGCTTTCGCACCTGGTTCCCTCCGGGAAAATGCAGATGGAAACGCCGTTTTTTATCTGTTCAATACAAGAGAGAATGGTCTTTAACCCAGCTTTTTTGTCATCCCGGTTTAAAAACTGGCAGTGAAGGCGCTTCATCCACATGGACAAAAGAGGAACGTGTTCAATGGAGTCCTTAGCTACATATCCAGTTAGTCCGGGGCATCTTTGGTATGTCACTACCGTGTCGAAAAATCCCCGGTGGTTTCCTATATAAAGCACCGCTTCCTCTTTGGGGACATTTTCTTCACCCTCCACAGTTATCCGGGTGCCGCTTAAGAACAAAACTACTTTAAATGCCCACTGCACCATACGCAGCTGGGAAATGTCTGCGGCGTAGGGATGTTTTTTGGCAATCAGCCATTCCACGCCCCATATAGGGATGCTGCAGATTAAAAAGAGCAGTACAAATAGGGCAACGGCAATTAATCTTATCATGGCGTTTATCCTCCTATTTTGGTAAAATCATTCCTATTATACTAACTGTAAAGAGGAATTACAACCGGGTTTTTTGAATATTATGTAAAAAATGTAAATTCAGGGAAAGGAAAAGAAAGGCGGTATGGAGAATGAAAATTGATATAAATAAATATTTTCATCCAGGAATTATTCTAGCGTTTTTTTACATAATGATGTTCATTGCCGGTTGTGGAGTGGAAAAGACAGATGAGAGCAGAGTGCAGGATGTGGATTACTGTATTGTGGAGGAAAACGATATCCCGGAGGAGCTCATGGCAAAAATAGAGGAAAAAAAGGCGGCGGATTTAAAAATGGTCTTTGAAAATGACGATTTTGTTTATATCGTCCGGGGATATGGGGAACAGGAGACAGGGGGGTACAGTATACAGGTCACTGATGTATTTTTGACAAAAAATGCTTTGGTATTCCAGTCTAATTTAGTAGGACCTGCCAAAGATGAGATAAAAAATGCAGTCCCCAGCTATCCATATGTAGTATTAAAAATACAGAATATGGATAAAAATGTAATTTTTGAATAAGGTTGATACAAAATATAGTACTTATGTCCTTTTTGACATCATTGCGGTGCAGTGTTATACTAGACAAGTAGACTTACCATCAGTGCCGGAAGAAAGGGAGGAACTACTATGCAGCAGTCAGACATCAACAAAGTGCGTGCATCCGTACACCAGCAATGTGGAAGCAAGGTTATGATTCAGCTTGACCGTGGAAGAAACAAAATTGATGTTCAGGAAGGCGTAATCGTAGACGCATATCCCAGTGTGTTTACAATTTTGGTCAGTGACCAGAACGGGGATAACCCACCCCAGTTACTATCTTTTAGCTATACGGATATTATTACCAGAGATATACGAATGAAACTTTGTTAGTGAAAAGCATAAAAGCCCGCTGTTTTGAATAAGATGTATAAATTCAGAACAGGGGGCTTTTTTAGTGGAATTAGAGAATAAAAAACTGCATGGAAATCAGGAAGTGGGAAGAGCATTCAGCCAGATTACGCTGGATGATGATTATAATCTTCCGGATTATAAGCCGGACTTGACAAAGGTGATACGGGAGAGGGGAACTATTCGTTTTGAGGAGACCCATGTGAGCAGCGGCCATGTGTGGCTGAAGGGCGTCCTTTCCTTTTCTATTTTGTACAGGACGGATTTGGACAATAAGAAGCTAAACCAGCTTCAGGGCGAGATACCTTTCCAGGAAAGCCTGGCTATTGACGGGGTGGAGGAGCACAACCCGGTGAAAGTGGAGGGAAAAATTGAGGATATCTCTGTCAGCGTAATAAATTCCAGAAAACTGAGCATCCGCTCTCTGGTGGAGTTTACGGCGGCAGCAAAAGTATCCGGGGAAGAAAAAATTCTCACCGGTATCAAGGAAGAGAATTCCTGCGAGATGTTAAAGGAAACCTTAGAGGCATTGGAGCTTATCACAGACAAGAAAGACACTCTTAGGATTCGCAAAGAACTGTCCCTTTCTTCCAATAAGCCAAATATGGAAGAAATTCTCTGGAGCAGCGTGGAGCTTAGGGGAATGAACAGCAAGCCGAAAAACGGTGAGATTGAAGTGACAGGGGAAGCGCTGATTTATGTGCTCTATGCAGGTGCCGAGGAGGAAGCGGGACTTCAGTGGTTTGAGACCACCGTACCAATCCACGGAGGGGTTGAGTGCAGTTCCTGCGAGACAGAGCAGATTTACTGGGTGAAACCATCCCTGGAACAGTGGAGTATGGAAATCCGCCCGGACGAAGACGGGGAGGAGAGGAATCTTATGCTGGAGATGGTTGTCCAGTTGGAAATCGGATTGTGGCGGGAAGAGTCCATTGAGATGATTTCAGATATCTATGCCCTGGATAAACAGATAAAGCCGGAATTTAAGACGGCTGTTTTCCATAAACTGTGGATGAAAAACGAGGTAAAATGCAAAATAGCAGATAAAATAGAACTTTTAGAGGGGGATGAGGATATCCTTCAGATCTGCGTCAATGAGGAGACCCTGAATATTGAGCAGACGAATATTACAGAGGACGGGGTGCTGGCGGAGGGAACCCTTACCGTGGAAATCCTTTATATGACATCGGACGATTCCATGCCTTTGGGCGCAAAGAAAGCTTACATACCTTTCCAGCAGATGATAGAGATGCCAAAATCCCAGGGGGAGATGCAGATTTGGCTTCACGGGGAGATAGACCAGGTGACAACCGTTCTTTTGGACAGCAGAATGATTGAGGTGAAAGCTGCCGTCACATTAAATCTACTGGCTTTCCAGAAACAGGAGAGGCAGTTAATCACCAATATTTCCCAGGAAGAGCTGGATTTAAAAGCGCTGCAGCAAAGTCCTGGAATTGTGGGATATATTGTGCGGCCTGGGGACAAATTATTCTGTATTGCCAAGGAGCATCACACCACAGTGGGAAATCTTATGGAGACCAACCGTCTGGCACAGCCAGTGGTAAAACCAGGGGAGAAATTATTAATTGTAAAAAAAGTTGAATAATTTCTGTGAAAAACAGCAAGAAAGTGCTATAATATTTACAGAAATTTTTCGGTTAAGGTACAGAGCGTAATATGCCGTGAATGCGGCATGAGGGTACGGGAAAGAGAGGAAAACTATGACAGAGACGCAATACAGGAGAGCAAACAGAACTGTTTTTCCAGCGGTTATCATTATACTGGCCTATGTGAGTATCACATTACTGGCTTTTGTGTCTAGCGGAAAAGGGGTGACAATAAGGACTTACGTGCAGCTGGCGGCGGCGGTCTTGGGGATTGCAGTGTGTATAGGGCTTTATGTTGTAAAGCGTGACACAAAACTATGTGCTTACGGAATTCTGGCATCGGCAGTCTTCGTGTATGGAATTTTGCGGACAGTGGGTACAAGGGAGGATAATTTTTCCTATATTTTTCCCGTATTATTTGCTGCTGTTACATATTTGAACCTGCGGCTGATTGTCATAGGAAACGGAATTATCTTAGCGGTAAATGTGATGCATGTGATTATAAATGCCAGCCTCTTTTCCCAGGAGCAGGGGGCCACTATGATGGTGAGTGTATTTGTCTCCTTCCTGGCGGCATTTGTTTCTGTACGTGGGACGAAGCTTTTAAAAGAGTTTGACCAGGAAAATATGGATGTAATCCAAAATGCTATGGAGGCGGCGGAAGAAAACCGGAAAGCAGGGCTTATGATTGCGGAAAATGTTATCCGGCATTTCCATGACGCCATGGAGATGATGAATACTTTAGAGGAAAGCCTCTCCACCAGCAACTTTTCCATGAGCAATATTGCGGACAGTACGGAGAGCACTGCCCAGGCCATACAGCAGCAGGCGGTGATGTGCCAGAATATCAGGGAATATGCCGAGGAGGGCATGACGGTTGCCGACACGATGATAGAGGAATCCCACAATGTGGAATTGTCCGTGGGGGATGGGGTCGCTTTAGTTGGGGAACTGCGCACCCAGGCGGACAGCGTTGCAACGGCAAGTAATATGGTGGAGGGAACCATAGAAGAGCTGACAGATAAAGTACATGAGGTGGGGAGCTTCGTGGATACCATTTTAAACATTTCCAGCCAGACAAATCTTCTTGCCCTCAATGCATCTATTGAAGCGGCAAGGGCGGGAACTGCGGGGAGGGGATTTTCTGTTGTGGCGGAGGAAATTCGGAAACTTTCGGAAGATACCCAGCAGGCGTCCAATAATATTACAAATATTATAAAGGAGTTAAATACCGGGGCGGTACAGGCAAGTGAAAGCATCGTCAACGCCATAGATTCTGTGAAGAAACAGAATCTGATTATTGAGGATACCAACGGGAAGTTTACGGAAGTGGAAAATAAGGTGGGAATTCTTGTGGAAAAAATTAACACAATGAGCGGTATTATGACCCAGACTGTGGATTCTTCCAATGTGATTTTTGACAGCGTTTCCCATCTGTCCGCTGCCAGCCAGGAGATTGCGTCCTCTTCCAATGAGGGATTGGAAAATTCTGAAATCACCGTAAAAGAAGTGGCCAGATGCAAAGAGGTTTTTGACGCCATTTATACTTTAGCTGAGGATTTGCAGAGCAGGCTGGAAGGATAATTAGTGAGGCAAAGGGGCATCGTGGATGCCCTTTTTTCCTGTATCACGGTTGAAATGGAACAGTGTTAATGATATAATACAAAAGGTGCGGAAACGGTGATTACAAAAGCCTAAATAAAAAGGATGATGGCATGAAAAATAACAGTGTACATAGAAAAGCAGCGGCCCTGATGCTGGCGGCGGTTCTGGGTTTTACAGGAAGCCAGAATGTTTTGGCGGGAAATATGTCAAAGGCTAAAGATGAGAAGGCGAAGGCGGAACAAAACCTTGACAATGCCAATAACGAGATAGAAGCTATAGAACGGAAACAGTCCCAGCTCCAGGGGGAGATTGACGCAAAGGATGCGGAACTGGTAAATCTTTTAGTAAATATGGGGATTTTGGAGGATGAACTGGATGCGAAAAGCCAGCAGTTAGATGAGGTGACTGTGGAGCTTAAGGATGCCCAGGTTTCGGAGAAGAAACAGTATGAGGCCATGAAAAAGAGAATCCAGTTTATGTATGAGCGGGGAGACGGGGCCATGGTGGAAGCCATCCTTGGCTCAGAGGATATGTCGGAATTTTTAAACCGGGTGGAATATGTCTCAGAGATTTACAATTATGACAGGAGGCTTTTGACCCAGTATCAGGCTACGGTAAAGCAGGTGGCGGAATTAAAGACCACAGTGGAGACAGAGAAGGCAGAAATGGAGGCTATGCAGGAGGAATATGCCCTGCAGCAGCAGTCTCTGGAAAACGTTTTGGCGGAAAAACGCTCACAGATGGGAAGTTATGACAACCAGCTTGCCTCAGCCCAGGCGGCAGCGGCTGCATATAAGCAGACCATTGCAGAGCAGAATGCCATAATCAAAGAGGAAGAGAGAAAAGCCAGGGAGGCGGAAGAAAAGGCAAAGGCAGCGAGGCAGGCGGCTGCCAGCCAAAATAGTGCTTCAAATAATTCCGGAAATTCCGGAAATGCAGGCACAGGAAATGAACAGGGCGGTAGCAGCTCGGAGGACGGACAGGAAACTTCGGGAGGAAGCTCCGGTGACAGTACCGGAAGTACCGGGGGCGGAGGCGGACAGAATCCCTCCTATTCCACCGGGGTATCCGGGAGTGACGTGGTAAATTATGCCTGCCAGTTTGTGGGGAATCCTTATGTCTGGGGGGGGACTAGCCTGACAAACGGCGCTGACTGTTCTGGATTTGTAATGAGTGTCTTCGCAAAATTTGGCATTTCCCTGCCCCACAGTTCCGCTGCCCTCCAGGGATGCGGCCAGGCGGTGAGTTACGCAAATGCACAGCCCGGAGATTTAATATGCTACAGCGGCCATGTGGCCATTTATATGGGGGGAGGAAGGATTGTCCATGCCCAGAGTACCGCAGTGGGAATTACCACATCCTCTGCCACTTACCGGACGATTGTATGTGTAAGGAGAGTGCTGTAATGCCAAAGAAAAAAAAGAATATAGGAATTTTTTTGGCAGTTGTGGCAGTGTCCCTTGTCCTTGCCGGGGCGGCAGCAAAAAACAGGACAAGAAAATGGGAAAAAGTGGTTTACGCAGAAAATTTGGACAAAGTGATTGCCACAGTGGATGAAACCCCCATCACCCTAAAGGATTTTGGGATTTATGCTGTCCACGAGGAAAAACTGGTGCAGCAGCAGGCCCTTGTCTATGACAGCGACACAAAAAAATATTGGAATACCCATACCAACGGGGGATTTTTAAAAATTACGGCCAGAGATGCAGCCATTGATCTGGCCATTCATGATGTCATTTTTTATGGCATGGCACAGGAAATAGGCCTTTCCTTAAATGAGGAGGAGCAGGAATACCTGGCCAATGAACAGTTGGATTTTTGGAGTGATTTGGAGGAGGATCAGAGAGAAAAGCTGGCCATATCCAAAGAGGAAGTGGAGGAGGCTCTCTTTAAAATGGCCCTGGCACAGAAAATGCAGCAGCAATTTGCACTGGAAAAGGGAAAGGATGGCAGTGAGTATGACTTAACAGGTGATGCCTATCAGGACATGTTAAAAGAACATGATGTTATAAAGAAGGAAGAAATGATTGACCATATTGATTTTGGAAATATAATTTTAGACCATAAACAATAGATACAATTTATAGAAAGGAAACAGACAAGGAATATGGCTGGAAAAATAGGAAGAAACGACCCATGCTGGTGCCACAGCGGGAAAAAATATAAAATCTGCCATCAGGCATTTGACGAGAAAATAGCAATGATACAGGGTGCAGGACACATTGTCCCCACACACGATTTGATTAAAACCCCGGATCAGATTCACGGGATTAAGGAAAGCGCTAAAATTAATATTGCGGTTTTGGATGAAATTGCAGAGAAAATCCATGCGGGCATGAGCACAGAGGAGATTGACCGGCTGGTCTATGAGAGAACTACCGCTATGGGAGGGATACCGGCGCCTCTAAATTACCAGGGATTCCCCAAAAGCGTTTGTACGTCCTTAAATGATGAAGTCTGCCATGGGATCCCCTCGGAGGATGTGATTTTAAAAGAAGGGGATATTGTCAATGTGGACGTGTCCACGAATTTAATGGGATATTATTCCGATTCCTCCAGAATGTTTTGTATCGGGGAGGTAAGCACGGAAAAGCAGAAACTGGTGCAGGTTGCCAGGGAATGTATTGGAGAGGGATTAAAAAAAGTAAAACCCTGGGGATTTCTGGGGGATATGGGACAGGCGGTTCATGATTATGCCTATGCCCATGGGTACACAGTAGTCCGGGAGATTGGCGGCCATGGGGTTGGGGTGGAATTTCATGAGGATCCTTGGGTAAGCTATAACAGCCGGCAGGGAACAGAAATGCTTATGGTGCCCGGAATGATGTTTACCATTGAGCCTATGATAAATATGGGGAAAGTGGAGATATACGTGGACGATAAGAACAACTGGACCGTGTACACGGAGGACGGCAAGCCTTCCGCCCAGTGGGAAGTGCAGGTGCTGGTAACAGAGGAGGGCTATGAGATTATCTCATATTAGCGCACAGACAAAGTAGAAAAGAGGAACCTATGAAAAGATGGCAGATTGCAGCAAGAATTTTGATGTTGGCTGTAATATGTGGACTTGCCGGCTGCGGGGAGAAACATAAAGCTGAAGCAAAAGATTATTATGCGCTGGTGCAGAAGCAGGAGAAATTTGGATACATAGACGGCACAGGAAAAAAAGTGATTGATTTTTTATATGAGGACGCAGGAAATTTTTCGGAAAACGGCCTGGCCTACGTGTTAAAAGATGGCAAATATGGATATATTAGTACAGACGGGGAAATGGTTATAGCCCCCCAATTCGACAGGAGTTACGGCTTTTCCCATGGTTATGCGGTTATTGAGGAGCAGGGAAAGTTCGGAGCCATTGACACCCAGGGAAATGTGGTGATAGAGCCAAAGTATGAGGGGATTTTTACCTTTGGGGAAAACGGCTTGGCAGTTTACCAAAAAGGAGACAAGTACGGCTATCTGTCCAAAGAGGGAGAAGAAGTGATTCCGGCCCGTTATACCATGGCAAAGGCATTTACAAAAGAGGGGCTGGCCGTCGTCATGGAAGGTGAGTATTTTGGGATGATTCGGGAAGATGGAAGCGAGGCTGTGCCCGTGGAATATCAATATCTGGATGATTTAGGGGAAAACGGCCTGGCTTTGGCACAGAAGGACAATAAATGGGGCTATATTGATAAGGATGGCAGGACGATAATTGACTTTATTTATGACGGGGCCTCCTCTTTTTCAGAAAATGGCCTGGCGGCTGTGTTTACAGGGGGGAAATACGGATACATTGACAAAAATGGGAAAAAAGTTATCCCCTTTGAATATACTAATGCGGGAAAATTTGCAGATGCGGGAGACGGGAACTTTCTGGCGGCTGTGTGCCTGGAGGACCGTTACGGCTATATCAATGAAAAGGGTGAGAAAGTCGTGCCCATCCGTTATGGATATGTGAGCGACTTTTCAAAAAACGGCCTGGCTGCAGTGAGCAGTGACATGGGATGGGGCTATGTAAACCAAAAGGGAGAGGAAATCGGAAGCTTTACATACCAGTATGCCAGCACTTTCGGGGAGTCGGGTCTTGCCATTGTGGAGGCAGAGGGAGCTTACGGCTGCATGAACAGCGAAGGGGAAATTGTGGTGGAGCCGGAGTATGAAAATATAGGTACTTTTGTAAAAGTAAAATAAATATGAAACAGGAGGAACAGAGGATGAAAAAGATTGAGGAATACGTAAGAAGCATACCGGATTTTCCCGAGAAGGGTATTATTTTCCGGGATATCACCAGCGTTTTGGGAGACGCAGACGGATTGAAGCTGGCCATAGATTCTATGATTGGCCTGTTAGACGGCCTGGAGTTTGACGTAATTGCAGGTACAGAGTCCAGAGGGTTTATTTTTGGCGTGCCCATCGCCTATGCCCTGGGGAAACCCTTCGTGCCTATCCGGAAAAAAGGAAAACTTCCCTGTGAGACAATTTCCGCATCCTATGATTTGGAGTACGGCTGTGCAGAAATTGAGATGCACAAAGACTCCATCAAACCCGGGCAGAGGGTGATTTTAGTGGATGACCTGATTGCCACAGGGGGGACTATTGAAGCCTGCATCCGTCTGGTGGAAGAACTTGGAGGAGAAGTTGCAAAAATTATTTTCCTTATGGAACTTGCAGGGCTTAAGGGAAGGGACAAGCTTTCCGGATATGATGTGGCATCCATCATAACTTATGAGGGAAATTAAGAAGAAAAGGAGAGAAACTATGCTTGAAAAGTTTTTTAAGTTAAATGAAAATCACACTACTGTGAGGACAGAAGTGATTGCGGGAATTACCACATTTATGGCTATGGCCTATATCCTGGCGGTAAATCCCACCATGCTTGGAGATACGGGGATGAACCGGGATGCAGTGCTTATGGCTACCTGCCTGGCATCCTTTGTGGGAACTATGGCGATGGCCCTCATGGCAAATTATCCTTTTGCCTTAGCTCCCGGAATGGGGTTAAACGCATACTTTGCCTACACGGTGTGCGGGGCAATGGGGTATTCCTGGCAGATTGCTTTGCTTGCCGTATTTGTGGAGGGCATTATTTTTATTGTCTTATCCCTTACCAGTGTGAGAGAGGCAATTTTTGATGCCATTCCCAGTACCTTAAAAAAAGGCGTCAGCGCAGGTATCGGACTTTTTATTGCCTTCATCGGACTCCAGGGGGCCCATATTGTTGTGGCAAATCCTTCCACTCTGGTAAGTTATGTGGCTTTTGCAGAAAACTGGCATACGGAAGGAATTTGTGCCGTACTTGCCTTAGTGGGCCTTATGCTTACTGCAATCCTCTATATTAAAGGGGTAAAGGGCTCTATTTTGATCGGAATCCTTTCCACCTGGGTGCTGGGAATGCTCTCTCAGGCGGCAGGAATTTACAGGGCAGACCCGGAGAACGGATTTTATTCCCTGTACCCCTCTATGGCCCTCACGGATTTTTCGGCTTTAGGCACCACCTTTGGCCAGTGTTTTAAAGCTGATTTTTCCAATGTAAATATATTTAACTTTATTGTGATTTTACTTTCCTTTTTGTTTGTGGATATGTTTGACACCATTGGTACATTAATCGGCGTATCCTCAAAAGCCGGAATGCTAGATCAGGATGAGAAACTTCCAAGAATCAGGCCCGCCCTTTTGGCGGATGCCATTGCAACTTCCGCAGGCGCCGTATTGGGTACCTCCACCACAACCACCTTCGTAGAGAGCTCCGCAGGGGTAGGGGAGGGGGCCAGGACAGGGCTTGCCTCTGTGGTTACGGGACTTTTGTTTTTGGCGGCAATCTTTTTTGCCCCGATTTTCACTGCAGTACCGGGATTTGCAACAGCTCCGGCTTTAATCTTTGTGGGATTTTTAATGGTGACTTCCATTGTAAAAATTGATTTTGAGGATTTGACAGAGAGCATCCCCGCTTACCTTTGCCTTTTGGCTATGCCTCTTTTGTACTCCATTTCCGAGGGGATTGCCATGGGAGTGATTTCCTATGTAATCATTAACTTAGTCTGCGGGAAAGGGAAAAAAATTACGCCCCTTATGTATGTCTTGGCCGTATTATTTGTTTGCAAATATATTTTCCTCTAGTATTTTTACAGGCAGGTTTCCAAGTTGTAAAAAACAGCAGGCATGGGATGTACAGTCCGTACAAACCATGCCTGCTGTGTATGTTTCTGTCAAAAGCAGAAACATAAGGGAGAGAAAGAGTTTCAAATATTGTAAACCCTGTTGCCAGGGATAGCTTTTTGTCGGAGCCGACCAAGCCCCGCAGAACTTTACAACTCCTTTGATATGAATATAGTATATAGAACAAATGTGTTCACAGTTTGAATAAAGATGGAATTATTTTTAAAGATTATTAAAAAAGAATAAACAGGAGGATACAAAAATGGAGAAGCGGATAACTGGAAGTACGGGATTGTTGGGGCTGATTGGCTCCCCGGTGAGCCATTCCGGCTCCCCGGCAATGTATAATTACAGCTTTAGGGAACTTGGCCTTGACTACGCCTACCTTGCCTTTGACGTGCCCATAGAGGAGGTGAAACATGCCATACAGGCAATAAAAACTTTTCATATGCGGGGGTGTAATGTGACCATGCCCTGTAAAACGGAAGTGGTTCAGTACATGGATGAATTGTCCCCGGCGGCAGAGATTATCGGCGCAGTAAATACCATTGTAAATGAAGATGGAAAGCTGGTGGGGCATATTACAGACGGAACAGGTTTTGTGGATAATTTGAAAGACCACGGGACACAGGTAAAAGGCAAAAAAATTACCATTGCCGGAGGAGGCGGGGCAGCCACCGCAGTGCAGGTGCAGTGCGCTTTAGACGGTGCGGGGGCCATTTCTATTTTCAACAGGAAAGACGCCTTTTGGGGAAGGACATTAGAGACGGCGGATAAGATAAAAGCGGCCTGCCCGGCATGCGAAGTAGCTGTATACGACATTGAAGATGCAGAGAAGATGAAGGAAGAAATGGCGGAGAGCGATATTTTTGTGAATGCCACCATTGTGGGCATGAAGCCTATGGAAAATGAAACCGTGGTGAAAGACAGTTCTGCTTTCCACAAAGATTTAGTGGTGTGCGATGTGGTGTATAACCCCATAGAGACAAGGCTTTTGCGGGAGGCAAAAGAAAAGGGATGTAAATGCATCGGCGGCCAGGGGATGCTTTTGTGGCAGGGCGTGGCTGCGTTTAAGCTTTATACCGGGATGGATATGCCGGTGGAGGGCGTGAAAAAGATACTGTTTGGAGAATAACAAAAAAGGAGAGTCTTATGATACAGGGGAATATTTTTCTCATTGGCTTTATGGGAACGGGAAAAAGCACGGTTTCCAAAGAATTAAAAAAGATGCTTTCCATGGAATGCATGGAAATGGATGATATGATTGTGGAGAGACAGGGGATGCCTATCTCAGATATTTTTGAGAAATACGGGGAGGATTATTTCCGGGATATAGAGAGCGGGCTTTTGGTGGAGCTTAAAGAAAAGAACAAAGTTATTGTCTCCTGCGGGGGAGGGGTGGTTTTGCGCCGGGAAAATATCGGCCATATGAAGGACAGTGGGAGGGTGGTGCTTTTGTCTGCCACTCCTCAGACGGTGTATGATCGGGTGAAAAACACCACCAGCCGCCCTGTGTTAAATGGAAATATGAATGTGGGATATATCGGGGAATTAATGGAGAAGCGCCGGGAGAAATATGAAAAGGCAGCGGATATTGTGATTGTGACAGACGGGAAATCAACGAAGGAAGTCTGCAGGGAAATTGTAGATGCCCTGGAGAAATGAAAAATTTTCCGTTTTTCACAAATCTTTTCTTGGAATCAGGTGTCTGATTTGTTGTTTTTTTGTCATATGATGTTATAATGGGTATAGGCTATTTCTATATTTGACGGAGGGTTTTACCATGAAAATTATTATTGCGGGGGACGGCAAAGTGGGGGCTACATTAGTCCGGCAGCTCTCTGCGGAAGAATATGATTTGACGCTGGTGGATGTAAATCCCAACCGGTTAGACAGCAGTTCCGAGCGGTTTGACATTATGGCAGTTCAGGGGAATTGTGCATCCATGGAGGTTTTAAAAGAGGCGGGGGTGGAGACTGCGGATTTGCTTATTGCCGCTACAAGTGCAGATGAGGTAAATCTTTTGTGCTGCCTTACCGCCCACGGGTTAAATCCCAGATTACATACTATTGCAAGAATTCGGAATCCGGAATATACCGGGCAGATTTATAAAATGCGCCAGGCATTTGCCCTGTCCATGACAGTAAACCCAGAAAGGCAGGCGGCGGTGGAGGTTGAACGTCTCTTAAAATATCCGGGGTTTTTAAAGCGGGAGACATTTGCCAAGGGCCGAATGGAGCTGGTGGAACTTAAGGTTATGCCGGGGAGCAGGCTTTGCAATGTGACTTTAAATGATTTGGACAGCGTGGTAAAATGCCAGATTCTTGTGTGCGTTGTGGTGCGGGAGGGAAAAGCAGTTACTCCCGATGGTAATTTTGTCTTAAGGGAGGGGGATCATATTTTTGTCACCGCCTCTATTGAAAATTTAACAAAACTCTTAAAGAACCTGGGAATTATCACCCATAAGGCAAAGCGGATTATTATCTGCGGCGGCGGCAGAGTGAGTATTTATCTGGCAAAGCTTTTGCAAAAAAGCGGGATAACAGTTCAGATTATTGAGAAGGACAGGGATAAATGTGAAATTTTGGCGGCGCTTCTGCCCTCCGCCTGTATTGTACAGGGGGATGCCAGCGACGAGCAGGTTTTGGAGAGCGAGGGAATTTCCACCTGCGATGCACTGATTACCATGACGGGATTAGACGAACTGAACATGATTATTTCCCTGTACGGCAGCAAGTGCAAAGTGCCTCAGATTATAACGAAACTGGGACGCACCAACAGCAACGGTATTTTAGACAGCCTGGATTTGGGAAGTATTATCAGCCCTAAAGAGCTGTGCTGTAACACCATTGTGCGCTACGTCAGGGCAGTGGAAAATCAGTCGGGGGCGGCACTGGCGGTTCACTCCATTGCGGACGGCCAGGCGGAGGCGGCGGAGTTTGTGGTAGATGAGTCCACCATGCACTGCAATGAGCCCTTAAAGAACCTTCGGATTAAAGCTAATGTCCGGGTGGCAGGTATTTTAAGGTCCCAGACACCGGAGCTGCCCAATGGTGATTCTTATTTCAGCAAAGGGGATACGGTGATTATTGTAACCAGCGGGCAGGTAATCTATCAGATAAATGATATTTTTGAGTAAATGATATTTATGGCAGGAGATAGCAATGAATTATAAAATGATGGGCAGGTTTATGGGGCGGATTTTGCTTGTGGAGGCCGCTTTTATGCTGCCGGCCCTGTTAATTGGAGCGTATTGTAAGGAAGACGATGCGGTAAAGGGGTTTATATTGGGAATTGGAGTGACAGTTCTCCTCGCCGTGGGGCTTTTGCAGTTGTGCCGTGGGGCGGGGAAAGGTTTTCATGCCAAGGAAGGTCTTGTGTGCGTGGGCTTAAGCTGGATTTTTATGAGCCTTTTGGGCTCCCTTCCTTTTTATTTTTCCGGGGAAATTCCCCGCTTTATTGATGCGTTATTTGAGACGGTATCAGGTTTTACCACCACAGGGGCATCCATTCTCCCGGAGGTGGAAAGCCTGTCCAAAAGCATTTTGTACTGGCGGAGCTTTACCCACTGGGTAGGGGGAATGGGGGTGCTGGTATTTCTTTTGGCTGTGGCTTCCACAGCGGACAGTAAACAGGGATTTACCATGCACCTCCTTCGGGCGGAGAGCCCGGGGCCTAATGTGGGGAAACTGGTGCTCAAGATGAAGACCACGGCAAGGATTTTGTATATGTTGTACATAGTACTTACACTTTTAGATGTAGTATTTCTGCTCCTTGGGGGCATGTCCCCTTTTGAATCCGTGTGTACGGCACTGGGAACCGCCGGTACAGGAGGGTTCGGGGTGCGCAATGACAGTATTGCCAGTTACAGTCCCTATCTGCAGAATGTGTGCACGGTGTTTATGTTTCTCTTCGGGGTGAACTTTACCTGTTATTATCTTTTGATTTTAAAGAAGTTTTACAATGTCTTTAAGGACGAAGAGCTTCGGTTGTATTTCGGCATGGTACTGGGCAGCATTGCCTTGATTGTGTGGAATCTGAAAGGATATTATTCCACACTGGGGGAAACTGTCCGCCATGCGGCGTTTCAGGTGGTAAGCGTGGTGACTACCACAGGGTTTGCCACCACGGATTTTGATTTGTGGCCGAATTTTTCCAAAACCATTCTTTTGTGCCTTATGGTGGTAGGGGCCTGCGCCGGCAGCACCGGCGGCGGATTTAAGTGCATCCGTATTCTTCTGGTAATGAAAAATTTAAGAAGAAATGTACAGAAAGTCCTCCATCCCCAGAAAGTGCAGGTGGTGAGGATTAATGGACAGCCAGTGGCGGAAAAGATTCTGGACAATACCAATGCCTACCTGGCTGCATATACCTTCATTTTTTTATTTAGTTTTATATTAATCTCAATTGACAATTTTTCTGTTACCACAAATTTTTCTGCGGTGATGGCCTGCTTTAACAATATCGGGCCAGGACTTGAGGCCGTGGGGCCTACCTGCAATTTTGGGGCTTACAGCATTTTTTCAAAGATTGTGCTGATTGTGGATATGCTGGCGGGGCGTCTGGAAATATTCCCTATTTTGATTCTGTTTTCCCGGTCGGCATGGAAACATCGGTAAATAGTAAAAATTATTACCTATAAAGCAAAATATTTCGATTTAGAAAACTCCCTTTCTCCGCTATACTTTCCTTAAAAAGAAAGGAATGGTGATGTATGACATATCAGTATATCGGAGAAGATATCTTTTGGGATGTATCGGCAAAGCGGCAGGTACTGGAAAATATCTAATTTATTTAGAAAAGAATAACCCGCACAGCGACAACTTCTGGTTTGTCAAGTAGATATCAAATCCAGCCGGGGCAGTCAACGGGCAAGATGAACGGGCTGTGCCTGCTGTTGACAGCCCCGCCCATCTGCTCATGTACGGTAAAGAAGCAAGCAACCGAAACAAGAGACAGCCCGCCAGCGCCACATTAGTCCGAACCAAAGAAAGCGAAGACCAAAAGACAAGCATTGTGGAAAAATCCAAAAGTTTAGATTTTCCCACCAATGCCGACTGCTACGGAATATCTCTCATTCCTACATGATATTTAAGAGAGGTTTTTATATTTTTCACCCCATATACATAATTGGTCTAATATTTCCATGAGAGATTGCCCTTTTGGAGATAAACGATATTCTACTTTTGGAGGAATTTGAGGGTATTCATTGCGGATAACAAGTTTATCTTTTTCCAATTCCTTTAACGAATTACTAAGCGTTTTATGTGAGATTGATTTTATATAGCGTTTCAGTTCGTTGTATCGTACAACTTGAAACTCCATCAGACAATACAGGATTACCATTTTATATTTTCCACTAATCAGCGATAAGGTATAACTGAATCCAGTATCCTCAAAATTAGATTTGTCAATATAATCTTTAATCATATACGTTTTATACTCTCCTTTAGGTTAGTATCTAACATGAATGTGCGTACTTTATTTTGTTTGTATGTGCTGCGATAATTATAGCATAATCTTTGGAGGTGTACAGTATATGAGCAAAAAAATTTGTATTTTGAACGGAAGCCCCCGCAGTAACGGGAACACAAAAGAACTGATTAAAAGTTTTACGAAAGGAGCGGAAGCAGCCGGGCATGAGGTAACTTGCTTTGATTTGCAAAAAATGAATATCCACGGCTGTTTAGGCTGTTGTAACGGCGGAAAAGATGAAGAATGTCCTTGTGTTCAAAAAGATGATATGTCAAAAATCTATCCGGCGTATATGCAAGCCGATCTTGTGGTACTGGCTTCCCCTATGTATTACTGGGGAATCAGCGGTCAGTTAAAATGCGCTTTTGACCGCTTGTTTGCCGTAGCAGAAATGAACCCCAACTATGAAAATCCCAAAAAGGATTGCATTTTACTTATGGCTGCTGAAGGTGACACAGAAAGCAATTTTGCCCCTGTCAGGGCTTTTTATGAGGGCTTGACCGCTCACTTAGGCTGGAAGAATATCGGCATTGTATATGCGGGTGGAAATATGGACGCAGGAGCAATTTTAAGTAAAACAGGGCAGCTTAATGAAGCAGAAGAATTAGGAAAATCTATTTGACAGTGTTATGTTTTTATAAGTTGCCGGCTTTGCTTTTATTCCTGGGATTTACCATTATCCCGTTAATTATTTCGGGAACTTACAGTCTGTTTGACTATGACGGTATCGGGACGATGAGTTTTACCGGCTTTACAAATTTTATTGTTTTCTGATAAAAGAGATGAAATGTTATAAAAGGCCGGTTGTAATGCCTGAAGAATTGAGCAGTTTTATTGAG
Organism: Roseburia sp. 1XD42-69; assembly: GCF_003612565.1. Lineage (GTDB taxonomy): Bacteria > Bacillota > Clostridia > Lachnospirales > Lachnospiraceae > Roseburia_B. Next base: position 27,178 of record NZ_RAZG01000029.1, read on the forward strand.
GATATTACAAAGTCCCTTTTCTGCTATTATGAGGAAGGGTGTAGTAAGGAGCGGCGGTGCCAATGAGAACCGGAGTTTGTGGGGAAGAGGCTTTGTGGCAAGGCTTAGCGGGGCTGCGGCGGAATTCCTCCAAATGTGGCATATTATGATGTTTGGAAAGCGCCGTTTTTCATGGCAAAGAGAAAACTTGCCTGTGAGCTTCGCCCTGTAATTCCACGGTATCTAATGCCGGAGGACAGAAAGGTTGTGTGTACCCTTTTAGACAGGGTAAAAGTTGTCTATGATTTTTAAATGTTGAAAAAGTCATTCCGGGAGCTTATCAATGGAAGAAAATCCGCATGTTGTATGCGGACGGAACATGTGTGGAAGAAAAAGGAGGCGTGCTTTTGGGAGACGCTGCATTGGCAGTCCGGGAAGGACTTGTAAAAGAGCTGGATTTATATGCTTAAGAAAATGTGAATAACAAAATAGACCTCTGCATACAATGTAAAAACAAGTATCGCAGGGGTTTTTTTGTGAAAAGCTATATAGAGGAGAGAGCGATGGATATCGCCAAATATATTGTTGAAAACAATGCAACGGTGAGACAGACTGCAAAAAAGTTTGGGATTAGCAAGAGTACGGTACATAAAGACGTAACAGAACGCCTTACCCAGATTAATCCGTCCCTTGCCCAGAAAGCAAGAAAAGTTCTGGATGTGAATAAATCAGAGAGACATATCCGGGGAGGTCTGGCTACAAGGGAAAAATATCTCCATCAGCAACACCTGTAAAAAGTGGTTTTGGATCGGATGGCGGCAGCAAGCAGGGAAAGAAATGCAGATTTCTTTTCCTGCTTTTTGTGTATAATGAAATATCCCAAAATTTTGTTATTTTTGACAGAAAATGATATAATTTTACCATTCACAGATTTACGGTTGTATTTTCATGATATACTAAAATACTATATTTTTGAGGAGAGTGGTTTTGTTGACAGCCCACATTGCAGAAGACGGTTCCGGCAGGAAAGAATCTGTGGAGGAGCATACAAAAAAGACGGCATATTTATGCGGGGAAAAGGGAAAAAGGATTGGCTTATCACAGGTTATGTCCCTGTGCGGGATTCTCCATGATATGGGGAAGAATAAGCAGAAATTTGAGAACTATATATCATCGGATGAAAGAGAAAAGCAAAGGTTAAGGGGTACTATTCCCCATGCATCTACCGGGGCAAAATATATTTATGATATGTACCATGAAAAAGACGGGATCGCCCGGATTTTAGCGGAGATGATTTCCTATGCCGTGGCCGCCCACCACGGCATGTTTGACTGCGTGGACCCAGAGCAGAGGGATGTGTTTTTCAAAAAAGTAAGCCAGGTGGAGGATTATGAGGAAGCGCGGATGAATGCCCTGAGAGATTATCTATTTCAGTATGAGGCGGAAAAGATATTTGAAGAGGCATTACAGGAATTTGCACTGGTTTGGGATAGGTTAAACGGGGTGCTTAAAAAACTGAAACCGGAGTTTTTGAAAAGAGGAAATCCCAGGGAAGCTTTTGAGGACTGCAGTTTCTTTCTTTTTTCCTGCCTTCAGAGGCTTCTTTTGTCTGTGCTAATTGATGCGGACTGGGAGGCAACAGCAGATTTTATGGGTGATGTGGATACCCTGGAAAAGCAGGTTTATAGCAATGCGGGAGAGGTATTCCAGGAGGCTTTTTGCAATTATGAGGACTATATGAGGAAGTTAGGGGATTCCATAGATTTTGCCTCTTTGACAGAGAAGGAAAAGGAGATTATATCCGGGCGGAATATGCTTAAGGAGGAGTGCAGGGAATTTGCCAAATATCCCGTCGGAATTTATTGCCTGCCCATTCCCACGGGAGGGGGGAAAACTTTAAGCGGACTGGCATATGCCCTGGAATACGCTAAGAATCATCCGGAGACGGAGCGCATTATTTATGTATCCCCCTATATCAGCATCACGGAGCAAAACGCCAAAGTGTTCCGGGAGGCAGTGGGGAGGGAAGAATGGGTTTTGGAGCATCACTCCTCCGTTGTAAGGGACAGGGAGAAAGAGGATGAGGATGAGGATTACCACAGCAGCAGGATATCCCGGCTGGAGATTAACTGGGAAAGCCCCTTTATCTGCACCACATTTGTGCAGTTTATGAATACCTTATTTTCCAATAAAAGCGAGTCGGTACGGCGTATGCACAGGCTGGCAAATGCTGTTGTCATGATAGACGAAGTCCAGTCTATGCCCTTAAAGTGTGTCCACACATTTAATTATATGATTAACTTTTTACATGCAGTGTGCCGCACAAATGTTATTTTATGTACCGCAACCCAGCCTGCCTTAGAGGCGGCGGAGCGCCCGGTGTGCTACAGCCAGCCTAAATATATGATTTCAAATGCCAGCCAATGGTTTAGGGTATTTGACCGGGTTAAAATACATATTCCCCAGAGGGGGAAGAAATACACCTTAGAGAGCCTGGGAGATGAAATTGCAGGACAGACCTTAAAATATCCTTCCATCCTTGTGATTTTAAATACAAAATCGGCAGTGGGAAAATTGTATGATATTTTGAGAGAAAAAAATATAGATGCAGAGTATCTCACCACAAATCTCTGTGCCCAGCACAGAAGCGATAAGATCGATGGGATAAAGAAAAAACTTCATAAGGGCCGGGAGGGGATTGTGGTTGTAAGTACCAACCTGATAGAGGCGGGGGTGGATATATCTTTTGCATGTGTTTACCGGTCTTTGGCAGGGCTTGACAGCCTGGCACAAAGCGCAGGGCGGTGCAACAGAAACGGCGAGATGGAAAACGGAAGGGTCCATGTGATTGCATTGGAGGGGGAAAACACCGGAAATATGGGAGAGCTTCTTCAAAGCAGGGATGTGACGGAGGAAGTTTTTTATGAGTATAGGAAAAGCCCCCGGCAGGACAGTCTTTTGATGCCCCGGTGGATGGATTTGTATTATAAGAAATTATATGCAAAAGCCTCAGACGAAATGGATTTTCCTTTAATAAACATGGATACAAGTATTGTGGAACTTTTGTCAAGGGGATTTAGGCTGGAGGAGAAAAAGAATTTTATGAACCAGGCGTATAAAACGGCGGGACAGGCATACCAGGTCATAGACGACTATTCCTTTGGGGTTATTGTGCCCTATGGAAAGGGGGAGGAGATTATCGAGAGGATTCAGGAGGCTTCTGATTTTTCAGAAATAAAGGAGTGTATACGCTTGGCACAGAGATATACTGTAAGTGTACGGCAAAACTTGCTGGAAAAATACCAGGGGCTGATACAGCCTGTCAGCGAGAAAACGCCGGAGCTTTACATGGCTGCCGCTCCGGGGGCCTATTCGGAGGAGAAAGGGATTACGGGGGAGTGGGAACCCCTTATCTTTTAAATATTTTACAGAGAGGAAGGTTTAAAAATGGAAAAGCCCAATATCATAGAGTACAGTGTATTTGGGGAATATGCCCTTTTTACAGACCCCATATCGAAGACAGGGGGAGAAAAGTTCAGCTACCAGATACCGACATATCAGGCGCTGAAAGGAATTACGGAATCCATTTACTGGAAGCCTACAATTGTATGGGTAATAGACGAGTGCCGTATTATGAACCCCATACAGACGGAGTCCAAGGGAATCCGCCCTATAAAATATACCGGGGGAAATGATTTGTCCTTTTACACCTATTTGCGGAAGGTGGAGTACAGGGTAAAGGCACACTTTGAGTGGAATGAAAACAGGAAAGATTTGGCCCAGGACAGAAATGAAAATAAGCATTATGACATTGCCAGGAGAATGTTGGAAAGGGGAGGGAGAAGAGATATTTTTTTAGGGGCAAGAGAATGTCAGGGATACGTGGAACCCTGTGGGTTTCATCAAGGAAAAGGGGCGTATGATGATATGGACCTCTCCTTTGGGATTATGGTCCATGGAATTACCTACCCCGATGAAGCGGTGAGAGAGGAGGAAAAGGGAAAAATGACTGTCCGTTTGTGGAATGCCAGAATGAAAGACGGAGTGATACATTTTCCCCGTCCCGAGGAATGTGAGATTCGTCGGGTACTGCACAAGGCAAAGGAAAAAAACTTTACTTTTGGGGAGAATTTTACCGGCCTTGGTGAATTTGAGGGAGGTGATGTTTTTGGCACTGCTGAACACTTTGGTTCATGTATATGAATTAAATGAGAATTTAGCCGGCGTGGTAAAGAACGGCCAGCCGGTGCTATTGCCCCTGTCCCATTCCACCTTTAATGCCCAGATAGAAGTTGCCATTGACGGGGAAGGGAATTTTCTCAATTCTAAAAAACTGGAGAAGGGATCAGATGCGGTGACGATTATTCCCGTGACGGAGGATTCTGCATCCAGAGGACATGGCAATTTCCCACATGCGCTGTGTGATAAGCTGTGTTATCTTGCCGGGGATTATTCCAGGTATACCGGAGATAAAAAAGAGGAGTACTATGAATCCTATATGGACAACCTTAGAGACTGGGCAGAGTCAGAATATTCCCATCCCATGGTTGCGGCGATACGAAAGTATCTGGAGAAGGGATGTTTGATACAGGATCTGGTGAGGGAAAAAACCCTGGAACTTGACGGGGGCAGGCTTACGGACACCATAAAAATTCATGGTTTGGGGCAGACCGGGGCAAATGTAAGGTTTACCGTTTATGGGAACGATATTCCCCAGGTGTGGAAAAATCGGGAACTTTATGAGAGATACGGCAGTTATTATGAAAAAAAAGGGGGAGAGGTCAGCTTATGTTATCTTTCCGGGGAGATAAAACCCTGTACGGATAAGCATCCTTCCAAAATACGCAACAGCGGTGATAAAGCAAAGCTAATTTCCGGAAATGACAAATCAGGATTTACTTACCGGGGAAGATTTACCGCAAAGGCCCAGGCAGTGTCCCTGGGATATGTAGCGTCACAAAAAGCCCATAATGCCCTGAAGTGGCTGATTCAAAAACAGGGATACACCAGAGACGATTCCACAATTGTCTGTTTTATGGCCAACAGGGATATGAAGCTTCCCGATATGATGAGGGATTCCGTCAATGCCTATGAGGGAGTAGATGAGTTTGATTTAAACAGCCTTCTTCTTAACGTTCCGGAGAGCGGAAAGAAAAATGATACGGGGAAAATCTTTGCACAGCAGTTTAACCTTGCGGTTATGGGATATGCCGGAAAAATTAAGCAGAATGACAAGGTGGCAGTGCTTGCCCTTGACGCTGCCACTACAGGACGGCTTTCTGTGGTGTACTATGATGAGATGGGGGGCACTCAATTTATAAATGCCCTGCTTTACTGGCAGGAACACTGTAAGTGGAAGCGCTTTATTCATATTGCCGGGGCAGGGGGGGAGAGAAAGAGCCTGTTATGTGATGCATCCCCCTCCCCGAGAGATATGGCCCTTGCAGCTTTTGGAACACAGAGGACAATGGGGCTGTATGGGGACAGTAAGCTAATCAAGGCTTCTGTTTACCGCCTTCTGCCATGCATCACAAAAAATGTGAAGATTCCTGAGGATATGATTCGATCGGCTGTAAGGAGATCGTCCATGCCTCAGTCTATGGATGAAAAGGTTTGGTATAATCAAGTGTTATGTGTAACATGTGCAATGATTCGGTTTAATTATGAGAAGGGAGGAAAAACAATGGAGCACTTTTTGGAGGAGAATCTGGACAACCGCAGTGTTTTATTTGGAAGGCTTTTGGCGGTATACGATTATCTGGAGCGACGGGCTATGTTTGAGTATGGTGAAGATGGAAAGGTAAAAGAGCAGCGCACCACAAATGCGAAACGGTACTGGAATGCCTACAGCAGCAGGCCGGCAAAAACATTGAAAACCATAAAGCAGAACCTGATTTCCTATGAGAAAAAATTAAAGGATTATGAACTGAAAAAGTTTGAAGAGTGGGCAGGGGAAATTATGACTCATTTGGCGGACAAGGGATTTGACAACAGGCCATTGTCTGAGATGTATCTGCCGGGATATTACCTGCAGATGGAATATATGAAAAGTGAGTTACAAAATTTTAAAGCAAAGGAGAATGAACAGTGAGTGAATTTACAAACAAAATTGATTTTGAAGCTTTGGTAATGGTACAAAATGCAAATCCCAACGGAGACCCATTAAATGGAAACAGGCCCCGGGAGACATACGAGGGATATGGGGAAATATCCGATGTGTGCATTAAACGGAAAATCAGGAACAGACTGCAGGATATGGGGGAAAATCTGTTTGTGCAAAGTGAGGATCGCTGCATCGATGAATGCAGGAGCCTTGCTGACAGAGCCCAAAAAAATGAAAGAATGCAAAAAGCCTTAAAGGCGAAAGATAAAGTGGAGTATGCAAAAGCAGCCTGCGAGACCTGGATTGACGTGCGCAGTTTTGGGCAGGTATTTGCCTTTAGAGATGACAGTGTATCGGTGGGGGTGCGGGGGCCTGTGTCCGTACACTCTGCATTCAGCGTCCTGCCTGTGTCTGTGGAAAGTATGCAGATTACAAAAAGCGTAAACAGCGAGACAAAGGAGAAGAAATCTTCGGACACCATGGGAATGAAGCACAGCATACATTCCGCTTTATACGTTATAAAAGGCAGTATCAACCATCAGCTTGCCCAAAAGACAGGATTTAGCGATGAGGATGCGGAAAAAATCAAGGAGGCGCTCAGGACGCTTTTTGTGAATGACTGTTCCTCCGCAAGGCCGGATGGAAGCATGGAAGTCTGCAGGGTATACTGGTGGAAGCACAACTGCCCTATGGGACAGTATTCTTCTGCAAAAGTCCACAGATTGGTAAATATCGAAGCAAAAACGGAGGACCCAAAGGAATTTTCGGATTATGAGATAAGGGTGGATTCTCTGCCGGATCTGGAACTGGAAGAAATTGAAGGGATTTAAACATGTACGCAGAAGAAGATTATCTGATGCTCTCCGGCATTCAGCATTTTGCTTTCTGTAAAAGACAGTGGGCCATGATACATATTGAGCAGCAGTGGGCCGAAAATTACAGGACAACCGCCGGTGAAATCATGCATAAAAAGGCACATGATGAAAGTGCTTTTGAAAAGCGGGGGAATCTTTTGACTGTGAGAGGACTAAGGATTTCTTCCCGCAGTCTGGGCCTTAGCGGACAATGCGATGTGGTTGAATTTCACCAGGATGAAAATGGCATAGATTTGTTTGGGTATGAGGGAAAGTGGAACATTGTCCCGGTGGAATATAAACGGGGGACGGTGAAAGAAAATAATGCAGATGAATTACAGCTCTGCGCACAGGCAGTGTGTCTGGAAGAAATGTTCCAGATGGATATCCCGGAAGGATTTCTGTATTATGGTGAAAACAGAAGAAGGCATCAGGTGGAGTTTACTTCTGAACTCCGCAGTGAGGTAGAAAGAACGGCAGATAAAATGCATGAAATGTTTCGGCGGGGACATACCCCAGGCGCCAAGCCCTCCAAGCAGTGTAAATCCTGTTCTCTGGAAAATCTGTGTCTGCCTAAACTGCAGAAAAGCGGGGATGTGAGAAAGTATATTGAGAAAAATATTTATGGCGGAGAGTAAAGTACCGTCACAAAGTCGCCATGTTATTTCGTAATGGTTCTTAAGGCTGTAAATTACACCGGGAGGAAAAATGCGAAAATTGTTAAACACCTTATATGTGATGACAGAAAGCTGTTATCTCACCCTGGAGGGGGAAAATATTGTGATACAAAACGGGGAGAAAGTCCTGGGCAGGTTTCCCCTGCACACATTGGAAAATGTTGTGTGTTTTACCTATAAAGGCGCATCCCCTGCCCTGATGGGAGCATGTGCCCACAGACAGGTTGGTATGAGCTTTTTTTCTCCCAGAGGGAAATTTCTTGCCAGGACAGTGGGGGAAGAATATGGGAATGTGCTTTTGAGAAAGGAACAGTACCGAATTTCAGATGACGGGGAGAGAAGCACTGCATATGCCAAAAATATGATTACGGGAAAAATATACAATAAAAGATGGAGTATAGAGCGGACGCTGCGGGACCATGCATACCGTGTAGATGCAGAAAAACTGAAACAGATTTCAAATGTTTTGTACGAGTCCTTAAACAGAGTTCAGGAGGTATCCGCCTTAGATGAACTGCGGGGGGTGGAAGGAAAGGCGGCGGAACAATATTTTTCTGTTTTTCATGATTTAATCCTGAATCAAAAAGAAGATTTTTCTTTTACCGGGAGAAACCGGAGGCCGCCTCTTGACCCGGTAAATGCACTTTTGTCTTTCGCCTATACCATTTTGGCGGGGGAATGTGCCAATGCGCTTTACAGCGTGGGACTTGACCCCTATGTGGGATTTATGCATGGGGATAGGCCGGGGCGTACCTCACTTGCCCTTGATATGATGGAGGAACTGCGTCCCATTCTGGCTGACCGGTTTATGCTGACTCTGATTAATACGAAAGCAATTCAGGCAGTACATTTTGAAAAGCAAAAAGATCAGGCAGTCTTATTAAATGAGGAGGGCAGAAAGGTTTTCTTTCACAGTTGGCAGAACCGTAAAAAAGAAACACTCACCCATCCTTTCCTGAAGGAAAAAATGGAGTGGGGACTGGTTCCTTATATACAGGCGTTGCTGCTGGCACGAACCATCCGGGGGGATTTGGAGGAATACCCACCCTTTTTATGGAAGTAGGTGATGGAATTGTTAGTACTGATTACATATGATGTTTCCACCCAGAGCGCTGCGGGAAGAAAGCGGCTGAGAAAGGTTGCAAAGGAATGCGTAAACTATGGGCAAAGAGTTCAAAATTCAGTATTTGAGTGTATTCTGGACTCCTCACAACTGCTTACGGTTAAGGATAAATTAATGTCTATTATTGATGAAAAGGAAGACAGCCTGCGGTTTTATAATCTGGGCAATAAGTATCAGCACAAGGTTGAGCATTTTGGGGTTAAAGAGTCCTATGATGCGGAAGGAACACTAATGATATAAGCTGTGCGAACCAGAAGTGAACATTATTTTCCAGGGGGGTTCGCACCAGATTTTTTATGGAAATAGTATAATAATTTTAATAAACCAGGCATATGAGTCGGCGGGTTTGTTGGAATTCAATAAATTAGAACGCAAGATTGCTGAAAGATTAGGCAATTTTGCTGTCACTCCCTGTGTGGGAGTGTGGATTGAAATTGAATCCTCACCACCGTTATCCCCAAGGGATTTCGTCACTCCCTGTGTGGGAGTGTGGATTGAAATTGAGCGTTGTAATCCCAGAAACCGCCGTGAACAAGTCACTCCCTGTGTGGGAGTGTGGATTGAAATGTCAATATCTTCACGCTTGTTTTCAGCTTTTCTGGTCACTCCCTGTGTGGGAGTGTGGATTGAAATCAATTAGAATTAGAGGAAGTATTATTCACATTCGTCACTCCCTGTGTGGGAGTGTGGATTGAAATTTATGGTAATCTAATGAAAAAGTCTTTATTTGACCCGGTCACTCCCTGTGTGGGAGTGTGGATTGAAATTTTTCCTCCTTTTTATTCCGCCAGCTCTGCACCGGGTCACTCCCTGTGTGGGAGTGTGGATTGAAATCCCTGTCAGCCATCCTATAAGATAGCCCGCAACAGTCACTCCCTGTGTGGGAGTGTGGATTGAAATTTAGCATAATTTCCTGTCTCTCCCGGATAAGGTCGTCACTCCCTGTGTGGGAGTGTGGATTGAAATTTGTGATTTGCATTTTTTCTTTCCCTCCTTCTTTTGTCACTCCCTGTGTGGGAGTGTGGATTGAAATTCTTCCTCCCGGTATCCGGATTCCGGCTTTGTCGTCGTCACTCCCTGTGTGGGAGTGTGGATTGAAATCATTACAGAATGTCCTCTTTCTCCTCCCCATCCGTCACTCCCTGTGTGGGAGTGTGGATTGAAATAACACAACCATAGAGCAGGACTTGGAGCGGATTTAGTCACTCCCTGTGTGGGAGTGTGGATTGAAATCGTATTGACCTTCTGGTAGGATATTGTGGCATTGTCACTCCCTGTGTGGGAGTGTGGATTGAAATTTTACTCACGGAAAAGCTTGCCTTGCCTGTCTCGGTCACTCCCTGTGTGGGAGTGTGGATTGAAATCCACAACGTTACACAGAGATTAGAGAATAGAGATAGTCACTCCCTGTGTGGGAGTGTGGATTGAAATATGCATGATATTTGGGAAATGCGCCGGACAAAGGGTCACTCCCTGTGTGGGAGTGTGGATTGAAATCATATTTAGATTTGGGGCATGCATTGAAAAGAAGCGTCACTCCCTGTGTGGGAGTGTGGATTGAAATTTCTTCCGTCCATTCGCAAGTATCAAAATCATAGTCACTCCCTGTGTGGGAGTGTGGATTGAAATAGGTTGCGTGTGCGCTGACACCTACGGCACAACCGTCACTCCCTGTGTGGGAGTGTGGATTGAAATAGGTTGCGTGTGCGCTGACACCTACGGCACAACCGTCACTCCCTGTGTGGGAGTGTGGATTGAAATCCTTGGTCTGACTGTGTTGTTCGCAGTTCTGCAAGTCACTCCCTGTGTGGGAGTGTGGATTGAAATACAGATTGTGCATTTTGACGAGATCTTTGCAACGGAAGTCACTCCCTGTGTGGGAGTGTGGATTGAAATAAACTGCCATCCAAATATAGAGCCAAGCGCATTGTCACTCCCTGTGTGGGAGTGTGGATTGAAATATCAAAATTAAAGTGCAGTCCAAAGTAATCAACTGTCACTCCCTGTGTGGGAGTGTGGATTGAAATTTTGGCGTGTTTTGTTGTGTTGTGGGTACTGGAATAGTCACTCCCTGTGTGGGAGTGTGGATTGAAATTTACAGATACTTGCGTCGGAACTCAACGATCGCCTACGTCACTCCTCGTGTGGAAATTTAATTTACTAAGATAACAAACAATCTGTTAATATATTTTTCATTAATATATGTTTATCTGATGAGGAAAAGTGATTTTCTTATGATAATGTATTTACTAAACAATGAAGTGTTAGCAATCATGAAAAGAATGAGAATCTTATCTTAGAATTGGAATTATTTAGCGCAGAAAAACATCAGGCTTATGAGGAGCCGTCATTTAAAAATTTACAAAGTGTAACAAAGTAACGTATACTCATTTTGTAAAGAGAAGCGATTATGAAAGCAGAATTAGATAAGAAAACGATTATAGAAACAGAGACTAATATGACAGATGAGAGAGGTATTGACTAATGTAAACTAAAAATCATTAGCTGAAGAATAGGGAAACAAATATAGAGGTATGTTATTCCTATCGTGATTTTGTTTCCCAACATAAGGGCTTGTTTGAAGTTATGCAGATTTTTTCTATTGGAAGCTATAGTGGATTTGGAAATCCTATGTTTACATATGATAGTTTTGATATTGCTTTAAAAACCGTATTGAATGGTGTTTATGATTTACAAAGAAGAGAAGATAACTATTATTGACAGTGATCTTTCTATTTATTTTAAAAAATTGCCTTGTGTTGACAGGCTTTTGAAAAAAACTTTTGGGTGTTATATTTCATTTTTTTCCACTGGGGAAATAAGGGGATTCAATTTAATGACAAGTTGTCCTTGTAAACTCTTGAAACCTATTTTATAATAATAAATTAGTGAAAGACAATAGGAGGAAACTGTTCATGGATCAGGAAAAGGTAATTGTTATTGACTTTGGTGGTCAGTACAACCAGTTGGTTGCAAGGCGTGTCAGGGAGTGCAATGTATACTGTGAAATTTATTCCTACCGCACGGATTTGGAGCAGATAAAAGCGATGAATCCCAAAGGTATTATTTTAACCGGAGGGCCAAATAGCTGTTACGGGGTTGATTCTCCAACTTATAGAAAGGAATTATTTGAGTTGGGTATTCCAGTGCTTGGGTTGTGCTACGGGGCGCAGCTAATGATGCATGTGCTTGGGGGTACTGTGGAAAAGGCGCCTGTGCGGGAATATGGGAAAACAGAAGTTACTGTGGATGTGAAATCACCGCTGTTTAAGGATGTTTTGGAAAAAACTCTCTGTTGGATGAGCCATAACGATTATATTTCAAAGGCGGCACCGGGATTTGAAATTGTTGCTCATACGAAAGACTGTCCGGTGGCGGCAGCAGAAAATCGAGATGAAAATTTGTACATTATCCAGTTCCATCCAGAGGTGCTGCACACAGAAGAAGGAACGAAGATTCTTTACAATTTTGTAAGAAATATCTGCGGTTGCAGGGGCACCTGGAGAATGGATTCTTTTGTGGAAAATTCTATCCGTGAAATTCGTGAAAAAGTGGGGGATGGCAAGGTGCTCTGTGCACTTTCTGGCGGAGTGGATTCGTCCGTGGCAGCTGTTATACTGGCAAAAGCCATTGGCAGTCAGCTTACCTGTGTTTTTGTTGATCACGGCCTTCTTCGTAAAAATGAAGGGGATGAGGTGGAAGCGGTATTTGGAACCCAGGGGATTTATGAACTAAATTTTATCCGGGTGAATGCTCAAGAGCGCTTTTACAACAAACTGTCAGGGATTACTGAGCCGGAAATGAAGCGCAAGATTATTGGAGAAGAATTTATACGGGTGTTTGAGGAGGAGGCAAAGAAAATTGGTGCCGTGGATTTTTTGGTGCAGGGTACGATTTATCCTGATGTGGTGGAGAGCGGACTTGGAGGAGAGTCGGCTGTCATCAAGTCGCATCATAATGTAGGGGGATTGCCGGACTATGTAGATTTTAAAGAGATTATTGAACCTCTTCGGAATCTTTTTAAGGATGAGGTGAGGAAAGCAGGACTTGAATTGGGACTACCCGAAAATCTTGTGTTCCGCCAGCCATTCCCCGGGCCTGGGCTTGGAATTCGTATTATTGGCGAAGTGACTGCCAATAAGGTGAGAATTGTTCAGGACGCAGATGCGATTTTTAGAGAAGAGGTTGTTAATGCGGGATTGAGTCAGGATATTGGACAGTACTTTGCAGCGTTGACAAATATGCGATCTGTGGGAGTGATGGGGGATGAGAGGACATATGATTATGCTGTGGCTTTGCGGGCAGTGAATACTGTGGATTTTATGACGGCAGATGCGGCGGAAATTCCCTTTGAGGTGATGCAAAAGGTTATGGGGAGGATAATTAATGAGGTGAAAGGGGTTAATCGAGTATTTTATGATTTGACAAGTAAACCGCCGGGGACGATTGAGTTCGAATAACGGACATTTGGACTGAAAAGTGCGTAAAATCAGCACTTTTCAGTCTTTCTTTTTTATCCGTGAGATTGTTTTGAGATTGATTTTGAAACACTTTCCACATATTCCACGAAAAGAGAATATGATTGAAATTCCTGTCGAACTGTGGTAGTATTCCAGTATGGAACCCATGACAGGGGTGGTAGCCTCCCGGGCCAATGACCGGCTTGCCGGAATACATAGGAAGGGAGGTGGCGCCAATGACCGCTGCGGATATCATTTTGATATTTATAGGGATAATCGGCTTGCTGATTGCCTTTGGTAGCTTTGTTATAGCGTTGCTTGCCTTTCTCGACAGAGATAAGGAACACAAGCGAAAAAAATAATGCCCGCCCTGTCGCAACCAGGACGGGCACCTCTCATTGAGAGGTAAATAATCCGCTTGGGAAGCTCCACCTTTGGAGTGAGTTCCTGAAAGGCATCTGTTACCAGCAGGTGTCTTTCTTTATGTTCAATATACCATAATCTGTACATGGTTTCAAGTAAATTCTTTTGATGGCGGCGGTGTCCTGCGGAACTGGTTCAGCCTGTCGGCCAGCTTCTGGTCCTTGTCCGGGTACAGGTGGGAATAAGTGTCAAGGGTTGTCTTTACTGATTCATGCCCCAGGCGGTCAGCTATCTCTAATGGGGAAAAGCCAAGTTCTATCAGCATGCTTGCATGACTGTGCCGCAGGTCATGTACCCTTATCGGCTGTAGTCCTGCCTTTTCAGATGCCCGCTTAATTTCCTTTTCCAGAGCGGATTTTGTAAAATAGAAGATTCGGTCTCCCTTTCCAATCCCGTAGAGTTTTGATATATATTCGTGTATATCGTCATATAGAAAATCCGGAATGGAAATACATCTCTTTGCCTTGGGTGTCTTAGGGTCCAGGAATAGTTCTTCTCCTTTGACTTTTGCAAAATTCTTATTGATATCTATCCGCTTTGTGGGAAGAATATCTGCAGGGGTGAGCGCCAGCAGCTCCCCAGACCGCATTCCGGTATAAAACAGTATATCAAAAGCCAGTTTTACGGATGATTTCTGGATGGCGCCGGAAAACTGCTCATATTGTTCCTGCGTCCAGATATGCATTTCATCCGCTTTGCTCTTTCCCATGCTCCCGGCTGCCTTACAGGGGTTGGATGGAAGCTGGTAATGGGACACAGCATAATTCATCAGCGCTGAAAGCTGATTGTTGACCGTTTTTAGGTACGTTTGGGAGAATGGTTTTCCGTTTTCATCCCGGTAGGAAATCAATTCATTCTGCCATTTCCGGATTTTGATGGTGTCAATATCACATACTTTCAACCTTCCGAAGTAAGGAAGCAACTTGCCTTCAATGATAAACCGCTTATTCTCCATTGTGGTAGGCTTCAGACGGTGTTCCATGTCTTCCAGATAATTTTCCACAAGGGAGGAAAAGAGTATGTCGCTGGTGTTTTTTTCCTGATCCAGAAATGACCGTTCATACTCTTTTGCCTCTCGCTGTGTTTTGAATCCTCTTTTACAGGTATGTTTATTTTGTCCGGTCCAGTCCGTATAATTAAAGGCAGCATACCACATGGTTTTACCATTTTTTAGGGTGTATTTGTAGGCTGGCATGGTTTACTCCAATCTTTTAGTATCACTGATGCAGAATTGTACTAAATAATTATCTTGAAAAGTTGCAATAATATACTTAACAAGACAGCCGGAAGGTGAATGCACCTCACTTGCTATGGCGAATTAAGACGTTAAAAGTAGCTGTCCAATCGGCCAAGATTTAAGGACGGCTATTTTTTATGGTTGACATAATCTAAAATGGCCACAATCAAAATTGCATTTGTTAGACGACATGAGGAATTAATCAATATTCTTAAATAAACCGCCTCCAACACTAATAGACATATTTGGAGTATTGGTCTGTGATGAGGTTTTATAGCCGCTGACCTCGATTTCTCCAGAAGTTCTATTGAATTTAACTCCTATGTTCATGTTTTCGGTCACATCTATGTCTGTCTGGGTTTTTCTCGCTCCTGAAGAAAATAGTAAAGTATGTGTACCGGTGGTTAAGGGGATGGTTATGCTGCTGTTATTTTCTATACTGTACTCATCCGCAGAATCCACAATAATTTTTATTTTTGGATTTACGAGAAACCATTGCTTTTCTCTTGTGATTATGACATCGTAGGTTCCACGGTCTTCTCTCCTTAATGGCATACCGCAATTTGGACATGTAGCTGCTTTGTCTGAAATTTCTTTCCCGCATTCCGGGCATTTGATTAAACTCATTTGTTTTCCTCCTAAATATAATTTTATTGAAAGTCAAAAAAGATTGACTTATTTATCTGTGTAATAAAATGATTTATACGTGCTGTTGTAGCTGATTCAGAAAATTACCATCCCATAAAAGAACTGCCAAGGAATCCGCCAATTCCTTGGCAGAATCGGTAAAATCATTATTTGTAAGAACTGCCCCTATTTGGCATTTATAAAAATCCTTTCCTGAATAAGCTTCCTGTACAGCAGAATTTCCTACACGGCTGGAATATAATTTGCACTGGATTCCATATTTTACATTTCCTTTGTATGCGATAATGTCGATTCCCTGATCTCCGCTATCTCTGGTGACACTTATTGATGTAAAACCATTTAAAGATAGCAAACGGGCACAGTATTTTTCAAAGTCGTGTCCAGTCATATTCTTAAATGAATTCTTTCTAAATAAGTTTTCAGTGTCTTTAAAGTATTCTATATCTTTTGATTCGACATTATTTCCATAGCGCAGGTTCCTTTTTACGGTTTCGTGAGTATCATAGAGCAGGGATGACACCTTTTTATAAAGTTTTTTATTGTTATAAATGGGAGCGGACGCTTTGTAATGGCCCAGTGAACTGTTTGCGAACATTTCCCTTTGTTCCAAAGGCAGGGCGTCAATATCTATGGGGAAATATTCGTTTAAATTTATCGAATCCGCATTATAGTTCTGGCGTAAAAAGCCGGAAAGAACTTTATGGAATAATTCTGGCTCATTTTTAATGTATCTGCTGTTGGCGAAGCCGAAATACTGGTGGTTTTTGATTATGTCGGATGCTGTAAGAGCCATGTCGAACTTGTGTTTTAATACTAACAGGTAATTAACAGGAAAAGTTGAATCACTGTCTTTTTCGCAAGACTCCACCAGCTTCCTGGCCAAGTCATTTCTTTTCTTTATAACACAGGTTAGGAATAATGCTTGAGCCGTGTAATTTTGAAAGGACGGGTTTCTATAACAGGAACGCAGCTTTATTATCATTTCAAAAGCCTGATCCAGTTTTCCGGAAAACAAATGCCTCTCTAATCCATAATAAAAAAGAAAGGCATACCCCACATCATTTTGTGAAGAAAATGGGTTGGAAAGAAACTGCCAGTATTTCCATCTCTGTTCAGGAGAAAGCTCTCTATAGGAAGGAAAGTATGGCGGGCTTTCAACCATTGTATTCGGGGCAGGTGCATTTACAGGCAAGTTCATTAAAATAGCGCTTGGTTCTCCGTAATCAAGGGATGTATAGGTTATTACAACACCTAAGGCATATTGTTCCTCTTTTGCAGGCGGATTATAGTTTTTGTGTATGCCATCCCCAAACCATATTAAATCTAATACTTCGGACGGTACAGTGCTAAGCTGGCTGGCAGTCAGGCTTTCCAGGGTTTTACGGTGCAGTTCTTCTAAAAAAGAGAGGTTTTCAGAACTGAGAGATTTGTTGTCTTTCATTTCCAAGTACAATTTATCCAGTTTGTTTAGTTTTCCGTTTGCAGTTTTTAATCCTTCGAGTTCATGCGTTATGTTGCGTTCGATAGCCTGGTTGATAATTGCAATCTTATTTTTCTGAATATAGTCCTTTGTATTTGACAGAGGTTCTCTTGGCCTATAACCGGCGGCAACGAGTTCTTCATATGTATAAACATTCAGCTTGTCAATCGTGTCACAGGCCATTTTGATTCGGTTAATCACCGTACCCAGGCTGTTTGAATTGTTCATTAATTCTGTGCTTTCAAATAAAATATCCATTTGCCTTTTTATTGTTTCATTTTTTAGTTCTTGCGGCATATGTGCATTTGATGAATTGATGCTGGGAGATTTTAGTTTTTCATCTCTGCTTTTTTCTAATACAGAGATAATATAAC
>NZ_RAZG01000002.1 GCF_003612565.1 Roseburia sp. 1XD42-69
ACATATCCCATCTGAACAGGGTGAGCAGGCACATTGAACACTCCGAGCTGACCGATGAAACGCTGAATGACCGAGCTTTTTATAAGGCAGAACGGATTGAGGATATTGTTTCGGAGAGTATCGAATATGAGCAGCTACATAGGGCGGTTTCCGAACTTCCCGAAGTACAGCGACGCAGGCTGAAGCTGTACTTTTTCGGGGAGCTGACCTATGAGCAGATTGCGAAGTTGGAGGGCTGCAAATATCAAGCTGTCCAGTGTTCCATAAAAGCGGCATTAAAGGCGATAAAAAAATTTAT
Source organism: Roseburia sp. 1XD42-69 (assembly GCF_003612565.1). Classification (GTDB taxonomy): domain Bacteria; phylum Bacillota; class Clostridia; order Lachnospirales; family Lachnospiraceae; genus Roseburia_B. The sequence goes on from NZ_RAZG01000002.1 coordinate 299, forward strand.
GAAATAATTGCCTTGTGTTGTGGCAGTTGAGTGAGCAAACAGGTGAAGGGGCTTAAAAGCTCTTTCACCTGTTTTCCTTTATGGCAAAAACGGGACGGCTCTTTGACAACCGAATACCCATTCACCAAATACATTCTCTTTGTGGCTGTAATAAGCATAAGCGTGTGCAGCGGTACGCCATGACCTGCCGAAAAGCAGTGAGCGGATAAATTACCGACTCAAAATATCGGGCAGCTCCCGATTTCGCCAAGACACACAAAGAGGACAATGATACTCCCGTCCAGCCACAGTCCGAGCGGTAACCAGTCCGCCGCAGGCAATGGGGGCGGCTCTGTCAGACCGACAGTTGGGGTGCAATTCCCGTGGCGTCAGTTCGCTGCTGACCGTTTGGTGACTTCCCTTGCGTTATCACGCATCAGCATTTTCGGGGTGTCGGGGACAAATAGAAAATGCTTTCTATCATAAAGCCAGATACAAGGTGGTCAATGGAAACAGAGTTTGTTTTATACTCTCCCGACCTTAAATACTTCCGTGTGTCTGGCTGTTACATAGGCAGGGTTTCCTGCCTAAATACTGATGGAGGTTATAAAGAATATGGAAAGAACAATCAGGCGTGGCGACATCTACTACGCAGAGCTTAATCCCGTTGTCGGTTCGGAGCAGGGCGGCACACGACCCGTACTTATCATTTCCAATAATATGGGCAACAGGCATAGCCCGACGGTCATTATTGCCGCTATCACGGGCAAGGCGCAGACAAAGGCAAAATTGCCGACACATACCGAAGTAAAGGATGTTGAGGGGCTTGACAGGGACTCTATCATCCTGCTTGAACAGATACGGACGATTGATAAGCGACGTTTGCGGGAGTATATGGGAACTCTTGACAAGCGTTTTCTTCCTGCAATGGACAAAGCATTGGCAATCAGTATTGGATTAAACGGATATTCGCATTGCCCGATGAAGCAGGGCAGGCTCTCGGCTTCTTTACCTGCTCATGAATGTTGTCCGCTGCATGATGACAGCGTTCAAAAAAAGGATTAGCTCCCTCGTTATATGGTACAATCATTCGCTCATACATTGAGAATGAGGGAGGTGTTGCCTGTTGGAGCATAGAGAATTTAGGTATGTTGGCGAGCCTGTTCCAGAATTAAATGAGCAGGAACACGCAGCATTTCTTATGAATTTTCAAAGGTCAATCCTTTTATCATTAGAAAAACGGAATCTGTTGACCGCATCACAGCGGGAACGCTGTTTGCTTGAGCTTGAAAAACAATATCGTCTAAATTAGAAAAAAGCAACGTCAGGCATAACCGCTTGACGTTTTTACATAGTCAAGTGTGAGAATTACAAATTTGCACATTCGACATACCATTTTCAATTAACTATACTGAAAATACGGCAAGGGATTGTCGGGAAAGGAGATATTCTTATGTCAATAGATAAATACGAAACCCTAAATCAAGAAAGGAAGATACAGCACACAAAGAGAAAGGTTGCCGCATACTGCCGTGTGTCTACGGACAACGAAGACCAGGCAAATTCATTTGAAAGCCAGCAGCGTTATTTCAGACAATATATAGAACGTAATCCCGATTGGGAGCTTTATGAAGTGTTCGCAGATGAAGGCATCTCTGGTACGAATACAAAAAAACGGAAAGAATTTAACCGCATGATTGCGTGTGCAAAGAACGGTGATTTTGATTTGATTGTAACAAAAGAAATCTCCCGTTTTGCGAGGAATACCCTTGATAGTATATTCTATACCCGTGACCTCAAAAAGCACGGCGTGGGTGTTATCTTTATGAATGATAACATCAACACTTTAGACGGCGATGCCGAGCTTCGCCTTGCCATTATGTCCTCGATTGCACAGGAGGAAAGCCGTAAGACTTCCGAGCGTGTGAAATGGGGGCAGAAACGCCAGATGGAGCAGGGAGTTGTGTTTGGGCGGAGTATGCTTGGCTACGATGTGAAAGATGGCAAAATGTATATTAACGAGGATGGGGCAAAAGTTGTCCGTCTTATCTTCCATAAGTTTGTAAATGAGGGGAAAGGAACTCATGTGATTGCCCGTGAGCTTCGGGAGGAGGGCATTAAGCCCATGCGGGTAAAGGAATGGCAGAATACAGTTATTCTCCGTGTTATCCGCAATGAAAAATACTGCGGTGATTTGGTGCAGAAGAAAACCTATACGCCAGACTTTTTATCCCATGAAAAGAAGTATAACCGAGGGCAAGAGGAATTTGTAATTATCAAAGACCATCATGAGCCGATTATCTCCCGTGAGCTTTTCGATAAGGCAAACCGCATTTTGGATGAAAAGTCGCTTTCACAGGAGGGCAAAGCGAAACACAGCAACCGTTATCCATTTTCTGGGAAAATCAAATGCGGATGCTGCGGTTCAAGTTATGTGGCGAGATATAAAACCCGAAAAAATGGGAGCCGCTATAAGGCGTGGCGGTGTCTTGAAGCTGCAAGACATGGAAGCCCTCATGTGGACAAAGCAGGGAATCAAGTTGGATGCAGTGGACTTAGTATACGCAACGAAGATGCAATCCACATCATGTACCTTGTCACGAGCAGCTTAAAGTATAATAAGGAGAAAATCACTAACAATTTGCTTGCTATTATCAAGTCTATTATCGCAATGGATACCGCAGGTACAGATAGTGAGAAACTAAAATCACAGATAAAAGCCATTGAACAAAAACGCACAAATCTCATTGACCTTTATACATCTGGCGATATTACCAGAGATGAATTTTCAGCAGCAAGGGCAAAATGTGAGAATGAGATTGCTGAACTGCAATCCGTGATAGACAGCATAGACAAACAGAGGGAGATGATTGAAAAACAGCAAGAGCTTGTCGCTGAAATTACAGAAGCGATGAATGAGCTTATAAACGGTGTGGAATATGAAGATGATTTTTACAAAGAAATTTTAGATAAAATGGTTGTGAATGATAAAGACCATATTGACGTGTATTTGAACCTGCTCCCCCTCAAATGGAGCTACACGGTTGCAAAAAGCGTGAACTGTCCGCAGGGTAGACCGCTAAAAAAAGCGCAAGCCCCTGAGATGGAACATTTCAGGGGCTTCTCTACCTAAATCTGTAAGCAGACCTGCAACTTCCCGGTAAGGCATGGAATATCTCTGGGAGAGATAGCGCATGGAGGCAGCGATTTCTCCATCCGGCCCTCCCGATTGCAGAAACGTATTGTATTCCGGTTATTTCTTTTAATCCAGAAAAAAGAAAAAATCCAGGTGCTCCCGTTTTTTGTCATAGACAATCTTTTTCACCACACTGCGGAGAACAGAGCCTTTTTTTTCATAGTCGATATCTGGGCGGGAGAGTAGTTCTGCGGCGGAGTGCAAATTATAAATTTTTTCCAGTTGATAATCACAGGGGTTCTGACAAAAAGTGAGAGTGCGGATGTTTTTTTCCAAAGCTTGTTTTTCCTCTGCTATTCTGGCTTTCTTTTCAGCGTATTCATCTAAAGTGTCAATGCCTTTTTCATAGGCTTTCTGAATCCTCTGTTCTTTTGTGGAAAGTTTCTGATATTGTTGCCGGAGCAGTAAAAGGTCATCCTGTTGAAAATCCAGTCTGGTTTTTGTATCTATTTTGTATTTTAAATCAGGGGAAAATACAGATGCCTTTAAGCCTGCAATTACATTTGATTCTATAATATTTACACTGACAGAATGGGAAATGCTGCACATGGCTTTCCCATATTTCCAGCACTGAAAATATCCCCCCTTTGAATTATATCCCAGAGAGGCGCCGCAGGAAGAGCATTTTAGAATACCAGAGAGCCAGTGCCTGCAGGAAGTGATATCCCTTGGCCCGCCGGGAATATTCTTTTTCTGTAACAGTGACTGGGCTTTTGCCCAGTCCGATTCTGAAATAAGGGGTTTATGTCTTCCCTCTGAGATAATCCATTCTTGGGGATTTTTGCGTTCTCCCCCATGCTTTGTATAATTCCAACGTATTTTTCCGCAGTAGAAAGGGTTTTCCAGAATATATTTTATGGTTCTGGGCTGGAAAGGATTTCCCTTTGCAGTGCAAAGTCCCAGGGCGTTACATTTCCGGGCAATGTCTGTGCAGGTTTTCCCCGATAAATAGTCTCTGTAAATGCATTGGACAACGGCAGCCTGGGCAGGGTTTATCTCCGGGGGGAAACTTCCTGTAAAAGTGTAGCCGTAGGGGGGGACAGACTGGTAGCCGCCCCGCAGGGCTTTTTCCGACATGCCCCGCAGGACTTCCCCGGAGAGGCGGATGGAGTAGTATTCGTCCATCCACTCGATGATTCGCTCAATCAGGGAGCCAAAAGGCCCTTCTATGACAGGTTCCGAGATGCTTACCACTTCCACATGGTCTTTTTGGAGCATGGATTTGTAGACGATGGATTCCTCCTGGTTTCTGGCAAAACGGCTGAATTTCCATACCAGGATAACATCAAAGGGGTGGTCTTTTGATTTTGCCCGGGCGATCATGGTCTGGAAGGCAGGACGTTTTGATACGGACCTGCCGGATATGCCCTTTTCAAAATAGATATTTTCCGGGGGAATCAGAATATGGTTTTTTTCTGCATATTCCAGGATGAGGCGTTTCTGGGCGTCCGGGGAAAGCTCTTCCTGTCTGTCTGTGGATACCCGGATATAGGCGGCGCCGGTTTTTACTGTTTTATTTGTCATGTTATCAACTCCCTGTAATATATATGAAGAGATTGAGGAAAACATACGCGGAGGCCTTTGTGGAGAGGAAGAAGGAAAAAAAAATGACTTTTAGCTATTTTGTGTCTGTGTCCGGCGGGGAGCCAGAAAATATGGAGGGGCAGAAGGATATGGAGAGCCAGGAAATTTGGGGCAGGCTGGGGAGGCAGTTAATAGAAAAAGGAGTGGGGGGAACCATCATAGATTTCTGAAGTTTCGGCAGCGTGTCTTTCCCGTAGCTTTTGACAAAAAAAATATATTTTTTACAAGAATTTCCAAATAAAAGCTATCTTAAATATTGATTTATTTGGAGTTTCATGTATAATTTATAATTATTGGAAATTTCCGTGCACTCTGCACGATACTATACATAAAGGAGATGGCATATGAGAGTTTGCATGTTTAAGCCTGTACATTTGGGGCTGTCAGATTTTACCGGAAAGCGGGGTGAGGGGGAATGAAGAGTAAGATAAACCGTTTTTTAACGGTAAGTCTGATTTTGGTGGTTATTCTCTGTATCTCAATTTTTGCTTTTCTGGCCAATTATATGAATAAGCTTAGTTCCAACACCATAGATGAGGTGGGAAAGACCTATATGGCGGGAATGAACGAGAGAATTGCAAAGCACTTTGAGACAACCATTGACCTGCGCCTTTCCCAGATATCAGCCCTGGAGATGAGTATCCCTTCAGGATATTTGGAGGATGAGGACCTGCGCCAGGATTTGGCATACGGGGCTAAGGTGAGAGACTTTGATTCTCTGGCTTTCTACTTTGATGACGGTACCTTTGATATGATTTACGGGGGGGGAGTGGAACCAATCAATCCCGATACTTTTCTGGATTCCATGAAGAAAGGGGAAAACAGGGTTTCTGTGGGAACGGATGAGAATGGAAACCGGGTGGTGCTTTTGGGAGTGCCGGGGAAGTTTCAATTAGCAGGAGGCAAGCGCTGCATCGCCCTTTTGGCAGAAATTTCCGTAGATTATATTTTGGATACCCTTTCGCTTGACGAGGAGGACAGTTTAATCAGTTCTTTTTTAATCCGCAAGGATGGAAGCTTTGTTATCCGGCAGTTTGATGAGTACCATGACAATTATTTTGAGCAGATGGAGTCTGTTTTTAAAACTGCGGACGGAAAGAATGCCCAGGATTACACGGAAGAATTTAAGAATGCTATTGCAAAACGGGAAAATTATTCTGCGGAATTTGAAGTAAATGGTGAGAGAACCCAGTTGTTTTGCAGCAGCCTTCCAAGATGCGAGTGGTATCTTATCACAGTGATGCCCTATGGAATGTTAAATGAGGCGGTGGACAATTTAAGCCGTCAGTGGAGTTATATGGCACTGGGAAGCTGCGGGATTATCCTGCTGGCCCTCCTGCTTATCTTTTTCCGGTATTTCCAGATGAGTAAGGAACAGATGGAGGCGCTTGAGGAGTCTAAAAGGCTTGCGGAACATGCCAGCAGATCAAAGAGTGAATTCCTTTCCAATATGAGCCATGATATCCGAACGCCTATGAACGCCATTGTGGGTATGACGGCTATCGCCGTTGCAAATATAGACAATCCCCAGCAGGTACATAATTGTCTGAAAAAAATCACGCTGTCCAGCAGACATCTTTTGGGTTTGATTAACGATGTTTTGGATATGTCTAAAATCGAGAGCGGCAAGATGACCCTGAATGTGGAACTGGTATCCCTGCGGGAAGTTATGGACAGTATTGTGAGCATTGTGCAGCCCCAGATAAAGTCAAAAAAACAGCATTTTAACGTGTTTATACATGATATCTCTGCTGAGGACGTCTGCTGTGACGGTGTGCGCTTAAACCAGGTTATTTTAAATTTGATTTCCAATGCGGTGAAATTTACGCCGGAAGAGGGATTTATCCATGTGGCCATGTATGAGGAGCCGTCTCCCAAGGGAAGCGACTATATCCGTATCAATCTCCAGGTTAAGGATAACGGAATCGGCATGTCGGAGGAGTTTCAGGCAGAGATATTTGAATCCTTTACCCGGGAGGACAGGAAACGCGTCCACAAAACAGAGGGGACAGGGCTTGGAATGGCCATTACCAAATATATTGTGGATGCCATGGGCGGCTCCATAGAGGTAAAGAGCAAACAGGGTGAGGGGACCGAATTTAATATTACCCTGGATTTTGAAATAGCAAAAGAAAAGGAAAAGGATATGCTTCTCCCCAACTGCGATATGCTGGTGGTGGATGACAACAGACAGTTATGTGAGAGCGTGATACAGTCCCTGGAGTCCATCGGCATATCTGCGGAGTGGACTATGGACGGGGAAAGCGCAGTGAGAATGGTTCATGAGCGTCATCAAAAAAATGAGGATTACCAGTTTATTCTTTTGGACTGGAAACTTCCGGGAATGGACGGAATCGATACGGCAAAAGAACTCCGCAAGCAGCTGGGGGATAATGTTCCCATTTTGTTGATTTCCGCCTATGACTGGAGTGAAATCGAGCATGATGCCAGAAGTGCAGGAATTACAGGATTTATATCCAAACCGCTGTTTAAGTCAACGCTGTACTACGGGCTGAAACCTTATACAGAACATTTCGAGACGGAGACAGAAGAGGAGGAGGACATCATGAGCCTCCATCTTCAGGGGAAAAAGATTCTGCTGGCGGAGGATAATGAGCTGAACTGGGAAGTTGCCTCTGAGCTTTTGCAGGAGCTGGGACTTGAACTGGAATGGGCGGAAAATGGTAAAATCTGCGTGGATAAGTTTAGAGAATCCCCCTTGGGATTTTATGACGGAATCCTTATGGATATCCGAATGCCAGTGATGAATGGGTATGAGGCTACCACAGAGATTCGTTCCATGGAGCGGGAAGATTCCAATCTCCCCATTATTGCCATGACGGCAGACGCTTTCTCCGAGGATGTGAAGCGCTGTCTGGACTGCGGCATGGATGCCCATGTGGCAAAACCTATCGATGTAAAAGAAATTGCAAGACTTTTAGAAAAACATTTTACAGGCCAGATATAAGGAATAAACCCTGGATTTTTTCCGGGGTTTATTTTTTTCAAAAAATAGGCTGGTGCAATACGGCCCCCCATACTGGCTCATAATAAATTTGGCAATTTTCGGATTTGTCTCTTTTATGTTAATGGGATATTCCAATCTTTTTTCGTAATTCCACATTATTTGCACCCTCCTTCCCAAGGCCATGGGTCAGTAACCCAATTCCAATGGTTACAGGCTTCCGTGTTGCTTAAAACAAGGGGAGTGTACTGGGAGGCATAAAGATTAAGGGCTTTTTCCCGCTCCATATTATAGTGGTTAAAATAATTCATGGCGTCCACATCATCGGGATGGGTATCCAGATAAAGTAAGACATCTGTCACGGCAAAGCTGACTTCGTTAATCCACTGGAGCATCTTTTCCTGGTTCATATTCTGATTTAACATCTGCATCCCCCTTTCCATCCTAAGAAGGGTTTGTTTAACTCGGAAAATATTGTTCCGTTTTTCAAAGCTTCGCAGGGTTCATAGAGCGCCTGGAAACTCTGCATGGGCACATATGCCATTGCCAAAACTTGACCGGGGCAATTCTGCGGCTGCATATACGGCATAGGGCCGGGACATGGCATGGCGCCATTCCTTGGCTGCATACAACGATTCATTTTTCGTCTCCTTTTTTTATTATAGTAATAAAATATGCATATTTTTGTGCAGGGTGACTAATGAAAAATGTAAATAAGCTATTGATTTTCAATTTGCATATGTGTTATTATCCATGGTGGAGTGTTTTTGACAAAATCTGCAATGTGTGAAAAAATGGAAAATAATCAAAAATAGTGAGGAATTATATGAAAAAATGTTATTTAAACCTGGCGGCATTTGTGTGCTGTGCTTCTCTGTTGACAGGCTGCGGAAAAGACAGCAGTGCCACGGAGGAGGCAATAAGCAGTACGGAGGCTGATTTTAGCGAGGCGCTAAATTATGACCCGGCGGACTATGTAAAGCTCGGGGACTATAAGAAGCTTAAGGTACAGTATCCCCTTCCCTATGTCTCCGATGAAGATATGCAGATGTATATTTATGATTTGATGGATGAAGCCACAGAGTACCGTGAAACGGAGGATGCGGCAAAAAGCGGTGACTATGTAAAAATTGATTTTACGGGAACGATAGATGGAAAAGAGTTTGAAGGGGGAAGCGCTTCCGGTTACGAATTTATTCTGGGCCAGGGAGAGTTTTTTGATGATTTTGAAAAAAATGTCATAGGCTTAAAAAAAGGGGAAGACGTATCTTTCCAAATGACCTTTCCGGAGGATTATTTTGATGAACTGAAAGGGAAAACGGCGGATTTTAAAGTTACATTACAATCTGTCAGCCAGGTGATACAGCCGGAGTACACAGATGAATTTGTGGCAAAAAACACGGAGTACAGCAGTATTGAGGAATACGAGGAGGCAATCAGGGAAGAATTGATTGTGGAGGCCCAGCAGGCTTCTGAGGATGAGGCGGGAAGCAGCGCTTTGGCCCAGGCAGTGGAAAATGCAAAGATAGAAGGATATCCCCAGGCGCTTTACGATTATACTTATCAGGATACCAGAGAAATTTGTGAGGGCACCGCCCAGATGTTCGGCCTGGAAATCGATGAAGTGATACAGGATTATTACGGGGCGGAGAACCTGGAGGAGGCAGTTTTAGATGCAGTGAATGAGACCATGGTGATTCAGGCTATTGCGAAAAAGGAAAAACTGGAGATTTCAGAGAAAGATTTTGAAAAGGAGGCTGAAAATCTTAGCGCAGAGTATGGTTATGAAACTTTGGAAGAATTTGAAGAGGATTACAGCAGGACAGAATTAGAGCTGATTTTGGTCAGGGAGAAAGTGTTGGATTTCCTCTATGAATCCTCGGAGTTAGAGGAGGTTTCCCAGGAAGAGTACTATGGAAGCGATGAGTTTTTCATAGAGGGAACGGAAAGCACGGAATGGATTTTGGAAGAAGATGAAGAATAATTCTTTTAAAATTGCAAAAAGTATGCTATAATGGGTTAGCTTAATTTTGCATTAAGCGAGAATCAGTCAGGCCGGGGAGGTCGTTTATGGAAGATAATTCTACAAAGGGGCTGAAGCGAGATCGTAAGAGACGTCAGAGAATCAGCAGGATTAGGAATGGCATAATAGGGATATTTGGTATTTGGCTGGTAGCTTCGGCATATTTGTGCATAACGCTGACACTTCGGGTAAATTCACTGGAGGAAAAATTAGATTATCTTTTAGATAATTTTACCGTCAGCGGGCAGTTAGAGGAGGAGTCCAAGAAAAATCCAAGCAATGTGGATGAGAGCGCTTATTTTGATTTGGAAAACAGTACGGAGAGCCAGATGTGGGAGGAGACCTATGCAATTCCTCCGGCCGTGAATCAGCAGGAAAACCTGGCAAAGGAGGGGGATACCCATAAGGTGTATCTTACTTTTGATGACGGGCCCAGCAGCAACACGGAACAGATTTTGGATATTTTAAAACAGTACAATTTGAAGGCCACATTTTTTGTTATCGGGAAAGAGGATGAAAAGTCAAGGGCTTTATATAAGAGAATTGTGGAGGAAGGGCATACTTTAGGCATGCACTCCTACTCCCATAAATACAGTGTTTTGTATGAGACGGAGGACACTTTTGAGAGTGATTTTTCCCGTATACAGAATTATCTTTTTGAGGTTACGGGACAGGAATGTCTTTTTTACAGATTCCCGGGAGGAAGCAGCAACCATGTGAGCAATACGGAGATGACAAAATTTATCCGTTATTTAAACAGCCAGGGAATTACATATTTTGACTGGAATGTTTCCAGTGGAGATGCTACATCACAGGCTTATACGCCTAAAGAATTGGTTTCTAATGTAATGGATGATGTGGTAAAATATAAAACATCCGTCGTTCTTATGCATGATGCGGAGACAAAGCACACTACCGTAGAAGCACTGGCACCGATGATAGAGTCGCTGCAGGGCATGGGAGCTGAGATTTTACCTATAGATGAGAATACAACTGTTGTCCAGCACATTGCGGCATCCAGTGTGGGAGAGCAGTAAACTATGAAAAAATGGAGGAATGGAAATGGGCTTTTTTAAGGAATTTAAAGATGATTTTTCCCAGGCGGTGAATGAACTGATGCCGGGAGAAGATAATGAGCCAAAAGAAGATGGCCTGGAAGGGGACGATATGGTTGTCAATACTTTAGACGACGAGATGGATACTGAGTCTGAACTTTCCAAATTAAACGGCCTGCTGGAGCACGTGGCGGATAAGCCGGTGTCCCAGGCCGTGGTGAAACAGCAGCAAGTGGCTGAGCTTGAGAAAGAGTTTATGAAAAAAGAAGTAAGCCAGCCGGAACCGGCGCCAAAGGCAGAGCCTGTCCCGGAACCAAAGCCGGAGGTGAAAAAGGCTGTTACTGAGGCACCAAAAGCGGAAGTTAAAGAGGAGAAAATTGTGGAAGAAACCAAAGTAATGGAGGAGAAAAAACCAATGAACGAAGAGACAATGACATTAGCAACTGAGGAACAGCAGGTACCAGGGGTAGACCCCAATGCAATTTCAGATGAAACAACAGTAATTACAGAGGGAACCAATATCAGAGGTGATATCAATGCAAACGGTTCTGTGGACGTAAGAGGAAGAATCGGCGGAAATGTAACATGTAACGGAAAGCTCACCATTACAGGTGTTTTGGAAGGAAACAGCAATTCCTCCGAATTTTTTGCGGATGCGGCAAAAGTGGAAGGTGAAGTAAACAGCACAGGAACTGTAAAAATCGGTATTGGCTCTGTTGTTATCGGAAATATCACGGCGGCTTCCGCAGTGATTGCAGGTGCCATTAAAGGGGATATTGACGTACAGGGACCAGTTGTGGTTGACACTTCTGCAGTTGTTATGGGAAATATTAAATCCCGTTCCGTCCAGATTAACAACGGTGCAGTAATAGAAGGTTTCTGTTCTCAGTGCTATGCAGATATTGATGTGCAGGGGCTTTTTGACGACAAGAAAGGCGCTTAATTTATGAAGAGGGTTTTATTAAAGCTAAGCGGAGAGGCGTTAGCAGGGGAGAAGAAAATGGGGTTCGACGAACCCACTGTGGTTAAGGTTGCAAATCAGGTAAAACAGATTGTGGACCAGGGCGTGCAGGTGGGCATTGTAATCGGCGGAGGCAATTTCTGGAGAGGACGTACCAGTGAGACTATTGACCGCACCAAGGCGGACCAGATTGGAATGCTGGCAACTGTAATGAATAGTATCTATGTGTCTGAAATTTTCCGCTCTGTGGGAATGAAGACACAGATACTGTCGCCTTTTACCTGCGGAACTATGACAAAGCCTTTTTCCAAAGATCGGGCAAATAAGTATTTTCACCACAATATGGTGGTATTCTTTGCCGGAGGAACCGGCCATCCATATTTTTCTACGGATACGGCTGCTGTGCTTCGGGCTGTTGAAATTGAAGCGGACGCCCTTCTTTTGGCAAAAGCCATTGACGGGGTATATGACAGCGACCCCAAGATAAATCCTGCTGCAGTGCGCTATGACAGCTTAACGATTCAGGAAGTGATTGATAAAAAGCTGGCAGTGGTGGATATGACAGCGTCGATTCTTTGCATGGAGAATAAACTGCCCATGTATGTATTTGCGCTGAATGAAGAAAACAGTGTGGTAAAAGCGATTTCCGGTAAATTTAACGGAACCGTGGTTACGGTTTAGGAAGCGCTACATTATTAGGAGGGGAAATTATGGACGCAAGATTAGAGCCATTCGATACGAAAATGCAGAAATCCTTTCGGAATATGGAGGAGGAATTTGCAAGCATCCGTGCAGGGAGGGCAAACCCCCATGTTTTAGACAAGATTAAGGTGGATTATTACGGCACGCCTACGCCGATTCAGTCCGTAGCCAACGTAAATGTGCCGGAACCCAGAATGATACAGATTCAGCCCTGGGAGGCATCTATGGTTAAAGAAATCGAGAGGGCAATCCTCACATCAGACCTGGGCATCAATCCCACCAATGACGGAAAAGTTATCCGCCTTGCATTTCCGGAACTCACAGAGGAGCGAAGGAAGGAACTTGCCAAGGATATCAAGAAAAAGGGTGAGAATGCAAAAGTTGCTATCCGAAATATCCGCCGGGATGCCAATGACTCTTTTAAGAAGCTGGCCAAAGGGGATATTTCCGAGGATGAGATTAAGGAGTTAGAAGAGAAAGCGCAGAAGATGACAGATAAGTATATTGCGCAGGTGGATAAAGCAGTAGAGGCGAAATCAAAAGAAATTCTCACTGTATAAGAATCCGGCTAGAAGGGGTACACTTCATATGTGTGTCCCTTTTTCTGCACAACTAAAGGAGTATGGCAATGTTAAAAATACCAAATCATGTAGCAATTATACTGGACGGCAACGGCCGCTGGGCAAAGAGCAAGGGGATGCCCAGAAATTACGGCCATACCATGGGGGCAAAAAACGTGGAAGGGGTATGCCGGGCAGCTTATGACTTAGGCATCCGCTACCTTACTTTTTACGCCTTTTCCACGGAAAACTGGAGTCGTCCTGACAGTGAGGTGGAAGCCATTATGAACCTTTTGAAATCCTACTTAAATAACTGTCAGAAAATTGCAAAGAAGAACAATATGCGGGTGCGGGTGATTGGGGATTTGTCCCGTTTGGATGAGAAGTTCCGAAACAATATTAAGGCCCTGGAGGAAAATTCCAGGGAATATGACGGTTTATGTCTTACTATTGCCATTAATTATGGGAGCAGGGACGAGATGGTCCGGGGTATGAAAAAGATGACGGAGGATGTCATTGCGGGAAAATTTGGAGTGGAGGATATCAGCGAGGAAAAATTTGCCTCCTATCTGGATACCGCAGACATTCCCGACCCGGATTTGCTTATCCGCACCAGCGGGGAGATGCGGCTGTCAAATTATCTTTTATGGCAGCTTGCTTACAGCGAATTTTATTTTACCGATACGCCCTGGCCAGATTTCCACGAAAAGGAATTAAGGCAGGCTGTGGAGGCATATAGTTCCAGAGACAGGAGATATGGCGGATTGAAAGAAGAGGGAAGCAATGTTTAAGACAAGATTACTAAGCGGAATTGTGTTAATTGCCCTGGCGCTGTTTTTCCTTATTGCAGGAGGAAATTTTTTATGGGCTGTTACAGTGGCGATATCACTGATTGGGCTGTTTGAACTTTACCGGATTTTTCATATGGAAAAAAGTATGGCGGGAGCAGTGGGATATGGAATGGCCCTGGTGTTTTATGGGAATCTTCTGTTTCATTTTTCAGGGGATGCCATGGTTTTTGCTATGGGATTTTTAATTCTTCTCATGTTCTGCTATGTATTTACTTACCCCAAATATAAAACGGAGCAGGTCTTGGCTGTATTTTTCGGCGTATTTTACGTGGCGGTGATGCTTTCCTATGTGTATCAGATTCGTATGCTGGAGCGGGGAGCCTACATTGTATGGCTTGTATTCCTGTGCTCCTGGGGATGTGATACCTGCGCCTACTGTGTGGGAGTACTATTTGGAAAACATAAGATGTCGCCTAAATTAAGCCCCAAAAAGTCTGTGGAGGGAGCTGTTGGAGGAGTCGTTGGAAGCGTTCTTCTGACTTTTCTCTATGTGTGGATTTTCCGCAGTGCCATGGATGTAACTTTAAATGAGGCGGTAATTTTGTCTGCTATTTCCGGTGTGGGAGCTTTGATTTCCATGGTGGGGGATTTGACGGCCTCCGCCATAAAGCGGAATTATGAGATAAAGGATTACGGCAATTTGATTCCGGGGCACGGAGGAATATTAGACCGCTTTGACAGTGTGATATTTACTGCGCCTATCATTTACTATCTGGCAGTTTATTTTGTGTAACCATAATGTTCATTCCGGGCACACCGGTGTAAGAGAGGATAACATGAAGAAAATAGCGATATTAGGCTCCACAGGCTCCATAGGCACCCAGACCTTGGAGATTGTAAGGGAACAGGGGGATATTCAGGTGACGGCCCTTGCGGCAGGGGGGAATATTTCCCTTTTGGAAAAGCAAATCCGGGAATTTCGTCCTGGGCTGGTAAGTGTCTGGGAAGAAAAAAAGGCCAAGGATTTAAGAGAAAATATCAGAGATTTGGATATAAAGGTACTTTGGGGCATGGATGGGCTGATTGCAGTGGCCACAGAGAAAAATGCTGAAATTTTAGTCACTGCCATTGTGGGCATGGTGGGTATAAGGCCCGCCATAGAGGCCATAAAGGCCAAAAAAGCCATCGCCCTGGCAAACAAAGAGACTTTGGTTACGGCGGGACATGTGATTATGCCCCTGGCAAAAGAGTACCGGGTGCCCATACTTCCGGTGGACAGTGAGCACAGCGCTATTTTTCAGTGCCTGCAGGGGCAGAAGGGCAATCCCATTAAAAAAATACTGCTGACGGCTTCCGGCGGCCCCTTCCGGGGAAAAAAGAGAAAAGATTTACAAAACATACAGGTGGAGGATGCCTTAAAGCACCCCAACTGGGAGATGGGGAAAAAGATAACCATCGATTCCTCCACTCTGGTGAATAAGGGCCTTGAGGTGATGGAGGCAAAGTGGCTTTTCGGGGTGGCGCTTGACCAGATACAGGTGGTAGTGCATCCCCAGAGCGTGATTCATTCCGCAGTGGAATATGAGGACGGAAGCGTTATCGCCCAGCTTGGTACAAGGGATATGCGCCTGCCCATCCAGTATGCCCTGTATTATCCCTTAAGGCGGCCCTTAAGCGGGGAAAAATTAGACCTTTTTGCCCTGGGAAGCCTCACCTTTGAGGCGCCGGATATGGAAACTTTCTCCGGCCTGTCCTTAGCTTATGATGCCATGAGGCGGGGAGGCAATATCCCCACGGTGTTTAACGCGGCAAATGAGCGGGCGGTTGCCATGTTTTTGGATCGAAAGATTTCCTATCCTGCCATTACGGAGATTATCGGAGAGTCCATGGAGAGCATTGGGTTTGTGAAAGAGCCAGATGTGGAACAGATTCTTGAGACGGAATCTGCCACGTATGAATTTATAGAGAGCAGGTGGTAATTTGAAATTTGTAATTGCAATTATATTGTTCAGTATTATTATTTTGTTTCATGAGCTGGGACATTTCCTGTTTGCCAAGAGGGCTGGAATCCGTGTCAATGAGTTCTGCCTTGGCATGGGGCCCACGCTGGTGGGAATTACAAAAGGGGAGACGAAATATTCCATCAAACTGCTGCCCTTTGGGGGAGCATGTATGATGGAGGGGGAGGATTCCGACAGCCAGGATGTCAGGTCCTTTGGGGCAAAATCTGTTTGGGCCAGAATCAGCGTGGTTGCGGCAGGGCCTGTGTTCAATTTTATTATGGCCTTTGTGTTTGCAGTGATCTTATTGGCCTTTGCAGGATATGACAGGCCGGAAGTTCTTGATGTGATGGAAGGGTATCCCGCCCAGGAAGCAGGGCTTAAGGCAGGGGATATGATTACAAAAATCAATCACACCTCCATCCATTTTTACCGGGAGGTAAGCATGTACACCATGTTCCATGAGGGGGAAGCGCTGGATGTCACCTATGAGCGGGACGGGGAAAAATTTAAGACGGTGATTACACCTAAATTTGACGAAGAGTCCGGCAGATATTTAATGGGTTTAACCGGGACTTACGCCAGGGAAAAAGGCAGCCTGGGACAGACGGTGCTCCATGGCGTGTACGAAATGAAATACTGGATTTGGACTACCCTGCAAAGCCTTAAAATGTTAGTGACAGGCCAGGTGGGAGTAAACCAGATGTCAGGGCCTGTGGGAATTGTAAAAACCATTGGGGACACCTATGATGAAAGTCTTACGGACGGGTATTTCTATGTCTTTTTAAATATGTTAAACTTTGCCATACTCTTAAGCGCAAACTTAGGGGTGATGAATCTTCTGCCCCTTCCTGCCTTAGACGGCGGACGCCTGGTATTTCTCATCATTGAAGCTGTCCGGGGAAAAAAGGTGGACCCGGAAAAAGAGGGCATGGTTCATTTTGTGGGAATTGTGCTTTTGATGGGCCTGATGGTATTTGTAATGTTTAACGATATCCGAAACCTGATTCGGTAAAAGGGGGAAATTATGGCCAGAGAAGCTACAAAGGAAATAAAAATCGGAAATAAAGTGATTGGCGGGGGAAACCCGGTTTTAATCCAGTCTATGACCAATACGAAAACAGAAGACGTATCTGCCACTGTGGAACAGATTCAAAAACTTGAAGGGGCAGGCTGCGATATTATCCGCTGTGCAGTGCCTGATATGGAGGCGGCGAAGGCTCTTACGGAGATAAAGAAGCACATAAAGATTCCCCTGGTAGCAGATATCCATTTTGATTACCGCCTTGCCATCGCAGCTATGGAGCACGGGGCAGATAAAATCCGCATCAATCCCGGAAATATCGGGGCAAAAGAGCGTCTTTTGGCGGTGGTAAAAGAGGCGAAAGACAGAAATATCCCTATCAGGGTTGGGGTAAACAGCGGCTCATTGGAAAAAGATCTGGTGGAAAAATATCACGGCGTTACCCCGGAAGGCCTGGTGGAGTCCGCCCTTGGCAAAGTGAAAATGATTGAGGATATGGGATATGACAATCTGGTGATAAGCATCAAATCCTCAGATGTGATGATGTGTGTCCGGGCCCATGAAATGATAGCGGAGAAAACCACATATCCCCTCCATGTGGGCATTACGGAGGCGGGCACCATTATCAGCGGAAACATTAAATCCGCTGTGGGCCTTTCCCTTATTTTAAATCAGGGTATCGGGGACACCATCCGGGTATCCCTTACGGGGGATCCCTTGGAAGAAATCAAGTCCGCCAAGCTGATACTGCACACCTTAGGGCTTCGCAAAGGGGGCATAGAAGTAGTATCCTGCCCCACCTGCGGCAGAACGAAAATCAATCTCATTGCACTTGCCAACGCCGTGGAAAATATGGTGGCAGACATTCCCTTAGACCTTAAGGTGGCAGTGATGGGATGTGTGGTAAACGGTCCCGGGGAGGCAAAGGAAGCAGATATCGGCATTGCCGGAGGCATTGGGGAAGGGCTTTTGATAAAACACGGGGAAATTTACAAAAAACTGCCGGAGGAGGAGCTTTTGCCCGCCCTTCGGGAAGAATTACTGCATTGGGGTGAATAGAAATGGCAAAATTCTTTTTTGATGTGTTCCCAACTCTTACTGTAAATGAGGAAATGAAAAATTTACTGTCGGAGATGGAGATTACCAAGGTAAGTGCGAATCCTTCTAAAACATGGATTCGCATTTATCTTTCCGGCCCGCGGCTGATACATAAAAGCAATATTTTTGCACTGGAAAAACAGATAAAGAAACAGTTGTTTCCCAGCCAGCATATGGAAATTAAAATTATAGAAAAATTCCGTCTTTCGGAGCAGTACACCGCCAGAAAGCTTATGGATATTTATAAGGGAAGCATAGAGGAAGAGATAAAGGAGTACAGCCTTCTGCTTTACAATGTGTATCACAGCGCAAAGTCCGAATTTCCGGAGGAAAACCGCATGGAGCTTACCCTGGAGGACACCATTATCGCCAGGGAGAAATCTGAGGAACTGATACGGATTCTGGAAAAAATTGTGTGCGAGCGCTGCGGCCTGGATTTTAAAATCGACTTGGATTTTGCTGAGGCGAAAAAGAGCAATCGTATCAAAAATGCGGATTTTGTGATTCACCAGGAAGTGAAACATGTTTTGGAGCGGGCCATGGAACACAAAAAGGCCCAGGACTTAGCCGGGGAAGAGCCGAAAGATTTGGGAGAGAATCAAAAAAAGGCCCCAAGAGAAAAACAGCCGGAAAACCAAAAGGATTCAGGGAAGAGTTTCGGGAAGAAAGAGTTTAAGGGAAAGGGTCATTCTTACCAGATGAAAAAATCGGATAACCCGGACGTGGTTTACGGCAGGGATTTTGAGGATGAGGTCATCCCCATTGAAAATATTATGGGGGAGATGGGGGAGGTAACTATCCGGGGCCAGGTGATTGAGCTGGATAAGAGGGAGATACGGAATGATAAAACCATTGTGATTCTCTCCGTCACAGATTTTACCGATACCATTGTCCTAAAGATTTTTACAGCAAACGACAGGCTTCCTGAACTTTTGGATGGGGTAAAAAAGGGGGCTTTCCTAAAAATCAAAGGAGTTACCACCATTGACAAATTTGACGGGGAGCTGACCCTTGGCTCCATTTTCGGCATAAAAAAAATCGGGGATTTTAGAAGCGGGCGGAGGGATTTAAGCCCTGTAAAGCGGGTGGAACTCCACTGCCATACAAAAATGAGCGACATGGACGGGGTTTCTGATGTGAAGGATATTATTAAATGCGCCAAATCCTGGGGGCATAAAGCCCTGGCTATTACGGATCACGGGGATGTACAGGCATTTCCCGATGCCTTCCACGCAGTTTCCCCGGAGGAAGATTTTAAGATAATTTACGGGGTGGAAGCTTATCTTGTGGACGATTTAAAATCCATGGTGGAAAACGAAAAGGGACAGGGTCTTGCTGACACCTATGTGGTCTTTGACTTGGAGACTACAGGATTTAGCCCCAATGTAAATAAAATCATTGAAATTGGGGCGGTAAAAGTGGAGAAAGGCCTTTTGACGGAACGTTTTTCCGCCTTTGTAAATCCCGGCGTGCCTATTCCTTTTGAAATTGAAAATCTCACAGGAATTAACGACGATATGGTAATCCATGAGGAGCCTGTGGAAGTTGTGCTTCCACGGTTTATGGAATTTTGCGGGGACGCTGTGATGGTGGCCCACAATGCGGATTTTGACATGAGTTTTATCAAGCATAACTGCAGGGAGCTTGGGATTCAAAAAGATTTTACCATACTGGATACGGTGGCTCTTGCCAGGATGCTCTTACCGGGGTTAAACAGATTTAAGCTGGATACGGTGGCAAAGGCCCTTGGGGTTTCCCTTGAAAACCACCACAGGGCGGTGGACGATGCCGGATGTACCGCTGAAATATTTGTTAAGTTTATAAAGATGTTAAAGGAGAGGGGGATTGAGGATTTAAATGCGCTTCAGGGAAAGGGAAATGCGGATGCAAAAGCCATTGGGAAAATGCCCACAAACCATGCCATTATCCTTGCCACAAACGATGTGGGTAGAATTAACCTCTACCGTCTGATTTCCCTGTCCCATTTGACATACTATAACAAACGTCCCAGAATCCCAAAGAGTGAGTTTGTAAAACACCGGGAAGGACTTGTAATCGGCAGCGCCTGTGAGGCGGGAGAGCTGTATCGGGCGGTGGTAAACGGCAGGCCCAGGGAGGAAATTGCCAGGCTTGTGGAGTTTTACGATTATCTGGAAATCCAGCCCTTGGGGAACAACCAGTTTATGATTGAAAGTGAAAAAGAGCCGGCGGAGAGCATAGAAGATATTAAGGAATTTAACCGGAAAATCGTAGAGCTGGGGGAGCAGTTTCATAAGCTTGTGGTGGGAACCTGCGACGTGCACTTTTTAAATCCGGAGGATGAGGTGTACCGCCGGATTATTATGGCGGGGAAAGGCTTTAAAGATGCGGACAACCAGGCACCTTTATATTTCCGCACCACGGAGGAGATGCTAAAGGAATTTGAATATCTGGGAAGTGAGAAAGCGGAGGAGATTGTAATTACAAATCCCAATAAAATTGCGGATATGTGTGAAAAAATCGCCCCGGTGCGGCCGGATAAGTGTCCTCCCGTCATTGAAAATTCCGACCAGACCTTAAGGGATATCTGCCACAGGAAGGCCCATGAGATGTACGGGGAAGTTTTGCCCCCGATTGTGAAGGAGCGGCTGGAGAGGGAGTTAAATTCCATTATCGGAAACGGCTATGCGGTGATGTATATCATTGCCCAGAAACTGGTGTGGAAGTCCAATGAGGACGGGTATCTGGTGGGTTCCCGCGGTTCCGTGGGTTCCTCCCTTGCCGCCACCATGTCGGGAATTACAGAGGTCAATCCCCTTCCCGCCCACTATCTCTGCAAAAACTGCCACTACAGCGATTTTGACTCTGAGGAAGTGAAAGTATTCAGCGGCAGAAGCGGCTGCGATATGCCGGATAAGTTTTGTCCCAAATGCGGGAAATCCTTAAGCAAGGAGGGGTTTGACATTCCTTTTGAGACTTTTTTGGGATTCAAAGGGAACAAGGAGCCGGATATTGACCTTAATTTTTCCGGGGAATACCAGAGCAAGGCCCACGCCTACACAGAGGTGATTTTCGGCTACGGACAGACTTTCCGGGCAGGGACTATCGGTACTTTGGCGGATAAAACGGCTTTCGGCTACATAAAAAAATATTATGAGGAGCGGGGCATCCACAAGAGAAACTGTGAGGTGAACCGCATTGTCCAGGGATGCGTGGGGGTGCGGCGCACTACAGGGCAGCACCCCGGGGGGATTGTGGTTCTCCCGGTGGGGGAGGAGATTGATTCTTTTACCCCGGTGCAGCACCCGGCAAACGATATGGCAAGCACCACAGTTACCACCCATTTTGATTACCACTCCATTGACCATAACCTGTTAAAACTGGACATACTGGGACACGACGATCCCACCATGATTCGTATGCTCCAGGACTTAACAGGGATTGACCCGGTGGAAATTCCCCTGGACGACCCTTCGGTGATGTCTCTGTTTAAAAATACGGAGGCTTTGGGAGTGACGCCGGAGGAGATTAACGGGTGTAAGCTGGGATGCCTTGGGATTCCGGAATTTGGGACGGATTTTGCTATGCAGATGGTTATCGATGCCAAGCCCCAGGAGTTTTCGGACTTAATTCGTATTTCCGGGCTGTCCCACGGAACGGATGTGTGGCTGGGAAATGCCCAGACCTTAATTGAGGAGGGAAAGGCCACCATTTCCACCGCCATCTGTACCCGTGACGATATTATGATTTATCTCATACAGATGGGCCTTGACAGCGAATTGTCCTTTACCATTATGGAATCTGTGCGGAAAGGGAAGGGCTTAAAAGAGGAGTGGGTAAAAGAGATGGAAGCCCACGGGGTGCCGGACTGGTATATCTGGTCCTGCAGGAAAATCAAGTATATGTTCCCCAAGGCCCATGCCGCGGCATATGTTATGATGGCCTGGCGCATTGCCTACTGCAAGGTGTTTTATCCCCTGGCCTACTATGCCGCCTATTTCAGTATCCGTGCCACCGGCTTTAATTACGAGCTTATGTGCCAGGGCCAGGAGCGGCTTTTATATTTCATGAAAGATTACGAGAAGCGGAAGGATACCTTGAGCAAAAAAGAGCAGGATACCTACCGGGATATGCGCATTGCCCAGGAAATGTACGCCAGGGGCTTTGAGTTCTGGCCCATGGATATCTACCGGGCAAAAGCCTCCCAATTCCAGATTATAGACGGGAAATTAATGCCGGCCCTATCCTCCATAGAAGGGCTGGGGGAGAAGGCTGCGGAGGCGGTGGAAGAGGCCTGCAAGGGGGGAAAATTCCTGTCAAAAGATGATTTCCGCCAGCGGACTAAGGTGAGCAAAACCGTCATTGACCTTATGAGCGATTTAGGGATACTGGCGGATCTGCCGGAATCCAACCAGCTCTCCCTTTTTGATTTCGCAGGATAAAAAAATCCCCTGTCTCTTTGGAGGCAGGGAGTTTTTTATGTGAACACGGACACATAAGGAAATTTGCTGCTGAATATTTATCAGTGGGGGTTAAAAATGGAAATGGTTCCGCTGCCGTCGGCAGGCATCCGGTAGATGGTTTCGTCATCGTCAAAATCACGGAAATAAACAGTATTTGAGGTGATATGGATATTTCTGTGGTTTCCGTTACGAAGCATCATTAAACCGCTTCCGTTAATATTCACCCGGCACAGGGCGGCATTGCCGTTTAAATCGTTTGTCTGTATGTAGATATAATTTCCGTATACGTTAAAGGTTTCAATCCGCTGGTCCACCAGGACAAAAGGCTCCGTGTCCCCGATTTCCAGAGAACAGAGACGGTAATCATTTTCACAGTCCAAAAAATAAATGGTATTGTTATACATAACAGGATTCCAGCAGTTTCCCTGATAAACCATCTGGCTGTTGCCGTTTGCAGTGTCTAACTGGTAGATGTTGTGGTCTTTTTCCTGTCCGTTATAATAGAGATACTGTCCGTTGCCGGAGCAGGGGTAATAAGGATTTTTATTTAAAATTTCTTTCTCTGTCCCGTCAATTTTTACCCGGTTAAAGGTGGAGGCGTTGTCCTCGTCGTAATGGATGTAGTATACGTAATTTCCGATAAGGGAGGCGTAGATGCTGGGGTCAGAGTCTAACACAAGGATTTTCTTGTTTTTTTTGTTGAGCCGGCACAGGCTGTTTGTGTTAAAACGCAGGAAGGAGAAATTTCCTTCCCCGTCTCCCCCAAGGTTGTTTCTCACATAATATACATAATGTTCGTCTGCATTTATGTATGAGGCAATATCATCGGAAAGTTTTTTTACTTCCGTCTCGTTTTTATTCATGGAGTAAAGTTTGTAACCATCATTGGGGTTGCTGAAATATATGGTGTCTCCGTATTCGCAGAACAGCCCGTCGTTGTACAAATTCCCGCCTATGTTTCCGTTCACATAGGAATCGTTGAAAATGGTCTGTTTGGATTTGTACTGATAGAAAAAGTATCCTGCCACACCAAGTACCAGGACGATGGGAATAATAAATGTTAGTGCTTTTTTCATATGCAATACCTCTCTTTGTTCGTTAAAATCGAAATATTTATATCTAATTATAACTTTCCCGAAAGGAAGTTGCAAGGGAATCTTGCTATCTAAAGTTAATTGTTATATGATAGGTGTAAGAAAATATCTCAGGGAGAGAAACTTTATGAAAGAGTATGAAAAAATCCGTCGGGAGATTGAGGAGATTGACAGAAAAATTTCAGATTTGTATCAGGAAAGGGTTGGGCTTACGGAAAAGCTTACAGAATACTGCCCCAAAAGCGGGGGGGATGTGTTTGGGTTTCATGCCGTAGATCAGCTTTCCTTTGAGGGGGCCTGTGTGGTGTTCCAGGGGGTGGAGGGAGCCTACAGCCAGCAGGCGCTTTTGGAATATTTTGGAAGGGGCATAAAAAGTTATCATGTGGATACCTGGCGGGATGCCATGGAGGCTATTGCGGGGGGAGAAGCGGATTACGCCGTGCTTCCCATAGAAAATTCTTCCGCCGGGGGAGTCATTGAAAATTTTGATCTTCTGGCAGAGTATGACAACTGTATTGTGGGGGAGCAGATTATAAAAATTGACCACTGCCTTTTAGGGCTTTTCGGGGCGGAAGTTTCAGATGTCACAGATGTGTATTCCCATCCCCAGGCACTGATGCAGTGCTCCAAGTATTTAAAAGACCAGGGCTGGGAAAAGCATGATATGAAAAATACTGCGGTTGCGGCAAAAGCCGTCATGGAGGAGGGGAACATAAAAAAGGCCGCCATTGCCAGCCGCATCACTGCGGATATTTACGGCCTTAAGGTGCTGGATACCGGGATTTCCGACAATACCTCCAATTCCACCAGGTTTATCATTGTGACGGGGAAAAAGATTTTTCAGAAGAAGGCTGGAAAAATCAGCATTTGTTTTGAGATTCCCCACAAAAGCGGTTCGTTATACCGTACATTATCTTACCTTATCCATCACAATCTCACGAAGATAGAGTCAAGGCCTATCCAGGGAAAAACCTGGGAATACCATTTTTTTATTGATATTGAGGGGAGCCTTTTGGATGCCTCTGTGGTAGATGCCCTGGAAAAAGTAAGGGCGGAGACAGAAGGGTTAAAAATTCTTGGAAATTATTAGAAAGGACATTACAAAAATGAGAAGCACAAAAGAACTGATTCTATATAAAGATTTTGAGAAGGGAAAACTTTTCTATAATTTTACCTGGCTTATGGAAAATTTTTTGAATGAGTATTATAATAAAGATGATATGGCGGCCCTTTATTATGAGTGTTACCACGATTTAATGGAACTTTCCGTGAGCCATGGTTTTGAGGGAAACCTGTGGCACAATTTCCTTACATTTCTGTTGGTGAACAATGAGAATGCCTACAGCATGGCCTGTGAAATCAGAGGGAAGGTGGAGGGATCCATAAATGATATCGCCCTTCATGATTTTGCGGTGAT
This sequence comes from Roseburia sp. 1XD42-69, assembly GCF_003612565.1. GTDB lineage: Bacteria > Bacillota > Clostridia > Lachnospirales > Lachnospiraceae > Roseburia_B. Next base: position 25,190 of record NZ_RAZG01000002.1, read on the forward strand.
GAAAGAATTTTTTGATTTTGACCTGCATAAATTAGAGGAGGCATTTTCCGTTACCGGGGCGGATGTGCTTATGCATTATGAGGGCGTGGACAAGGGCAGCAAAGTGTTTAATAAACGCATCCGAGACAGAATTTGTGAACTTAGCGTCTCCCTTGGGAAATCGGAAACTATAGAGGAATTTAAAGAGAATGCCACCCAGTTTTATAAGGAGTTTGGGGTAGGAAAACTGGGGCTTCACAAGGCATTCCGCATTGAGAATGAACTCCGGGGGGCAAAGATTATTCCCATCACAAATATTGCCCATGTGCACCTTGACGACATTGTGGGATATGATATTGCCAAGGAGAAATTGACTGAGAATACCAGGGCCTTTGTGGAGGGGAGAAAAGCCAATAACTGTCTTTTATTCGGGGATGCGGGAACGGGAAAATCTTCAAGCATCAAAGCCATTGTGAACCAGTATTACGGACAGGGGCTTCGGATGATTGAGATTTACAAGCACCAGTTCCAGGGGCTTAACAATGTGATTGCCCAGATTAAAAACCGGAATTACAAATTTATTATCTATATGGACGATCTCTCTTTTGAGGAGTTTGAGATTGAATATAAGTACTTAAAGGCCGTGATTGAGGGAGGGCTGGAGAAAAAGCCGGAAAATGTCTTGATTTATGCCACCTCAAACCGCAGGCACCTTGTGCGGGAAAATTTTTCCGACAAGGCTCAGCTTGAGGATGACCTTCACAACAATGACACGGTGCAGGAAAAATTGTCCCTGGTGGCCAGGTTCGGGGTTCAGATTTATTTTGGCTCACCGGACAAGAAAGAGTTCCAGAAAATTGTCTTGGAGCTTGCAAGGCGAAATGGGATTAAAATGGAAGAAGATGCCCTGCTTTTGGAGGCAAATAAGTGGGAACTCAGCCACGGGGGTCGCTCCGGCAGGACAGCCCAGCAGTTTGTGGATTATCTTTTGGGGAAAAGCTGTTAGGCGGAAAAGGGGGGTATATGAAGATAACGACATTTGCAGCAATTTATATCGGTTCTTACGAAGTGAGTTTAAAAATTTTTGAACTTTCTCCCAGAAAACCCCTGCGGGTCATTGACCATGTGCGGGCAAGGGTGGAACTGGGAAGAGACGCCTATCAGAAGGATATGATTGGCTATGAGCTTATGGATGAGCTGGGGAAGGTGCTGGGGGAATACCAGAAAATTATGCGGGAGTATAAGGTGGATGATTACGTGGCCTACGCAGGTGGAGTGTTCCGGGACATTAAAAACCAGCAGTTTGTGTTAGACCAGCTGAAGATACGCACCGGAATCGAAATCTTGGTTTTGGGAAACTCGGAGCACCGCTTTATCAGCTATAAATCTGTGGCTTTCCGAAAGGAGTTTGACGAGATGACCAGGCAGGGGGCTGCCGTGGTGGACCTTGGCGGGGAGAGCCTGCAGGTAACTTTATTTGTGGAGGGAAAAGTGGTGACCACCCAGCACCTGGTGCTTGGAACCATGCGGTTAAACGAAATGTTTTCCACCTTCAGCGGCTATCTGTCCCACTATGAGGATCAGATTGAGGAGCTTGTCAACAAGGACCTGGAAGTATTTAAATCCCTGTATATGAAAAATGTGAAGATTAAGTACGTGATTATCATGGGGGACTATGTGACAGAGCTGATGAAAAAGACGGAAAAGAAGTCGGATTACATAGTGAGCAGTGAAAAATTTGTAAAGTCAATGCGGAAGTTTTACAAGAAGAACCTGGACCAGATTGCCATGGAACTGAATTTGTCCAATGACAAGGATCCCCTTCTTATCCCCTATATCGTACTCTACACCAGAATTGTGGAGGAACTGAATGCGGAGGAAATCTGGATTCCAGGAGCCAATATCAGCGAGGGAATCGCCTATGACTATGCGGAGAAAAATCATATTATAAAACCGGAGCACAGCTTTGAGGAGGATATTTTATCGGCAGCAAAAAGCCTTTCCAGGCGTTATCAGAGTTATTCCCCTCATATTGACGCCTTAACCCAGATGGTGACGCTGGTCTTTGACGCCTTAAAAAAAGTACACGGACTTTCCGGAAGGGAGCGCCTGCTTTTGCAGGTGGCGGCCATTCTCCACGACTGCGGGAAATATGTGAGCATGGCCAGGGGGCCGGAATGTGCCTACAATATTATTATGGAGTCGGAGATTATAGGGTTAAGCCACTTAGAGCGGGAGATTGTGGCCTCCACGGTTTTATACAATACCTATCCCTTAGATGATTACGAGGCGGTGGCAGACAGGCTGGATCAGGTTAGCTATGTAATAGTTGCAAAGCTTGCGGCGATTCTCAGGGTGAGCAATGCCATGGACAGAAGCCACAAGCAGAAATTTAAAAATGTGAAGGCTGTGGTAAAGGAAAAAGAGCTTGTGATTACCATTGATTCTGTGGACGATATTATTTTGGAGCGGGGATTGTTTTATGTAAAGGCAGGATTTTTTGAGAGCGTGTTTGGAATCCGGCCGGTAATCCGGGAAAAACGGGTATATAAATAGGAGTGTGGAATATGGAAAAAGAAAAGAATTATACAAATCCGGAATATTATGAGAACCGGGAATTAAGCTGGATTAAGTTTAACAACAGAGTGTTAAACGAGGCCAGGGACAAGTCAATTCCCTTGTTGGAGCGGTGCAAATTTGTGAGCATCACATCCTCAAACCTGGATGAGTTTTTTATGGTGCGGGTGGCGTCCTTAAAGGATGTGGTACATGCGGGTTACAAGAAAAGGGATATTGCCGGTATGACGGCGGGAGAGCAGTTGGAGGCAATTAACGCCGCCACAAGGGAGCTTGTGGAAATGCAGTACAATACTTACAACCGTTCCCTGCTGCCCCTGTTAAAGGAACAGGATATTGAGATTATCCATGCCCATGAAGATTTAAACCAAAAACAGGCGGAATTTGTGGACAAATATTTTATGGACAATGTGTATCCCGTCTTGACCCCTATGGCGGTGGATGCCTCCAGGCCATTTCCGTTAATCCGCAACAAGACGTTAAATATTGCAGCCCTTATCCGCAGGAAACAGGAGGATCTGCCGGACCACGGCAGGAAGGAAATTGAATTTTCCACGGTGCAGGTGCCTTCCGTGCTTCCAAGGTTTGTGGAGATTCCATCAAAGAAAGAGGATGGCAGGACTTTTATTCTTTTGGAGCAGATGATAGAGCGGAATATCTCCAAACTCTTTTTAAATTGTAAGGTGGTGTGCGCTTACCCTTACCGGATTATGCGGAATGCGGACTTACCCATTGACGAGGACGAGGCGGAGGATTTGTTAAAAGAAATCCAAAAACAGCTTAAGATGCGGCAGTGGGGAGAAGTTATCCGCCTGGAAATTGAGGACAAGATGGATGAAAAACTTCTGTCAATTTTAAAGCGGGAATTAAATATCTCTGAGGAGGATGTGTATAAAATAAACGGTCCCATTGATTTGACCTTTTTAATGAAACTCTACGGCCTGGAGGGCTGCGACTCTTTGCGGTATGAAAAGCATGTGCCCCAGAGAGTGAAGGAGATTGAGCCGGGGGAGGACATTTTTTCTGCCATACGGAACGGAGATATTTTAATGCATCATCCCTACCAGAGTTTTGACCCGGTGGTGGAATTTATCAGGCAGGCGGCTAAGGACCCGGATGTGCTGGCCATCAAGCAGACCCTTTACCGTGTCAGCGGAAATTCCCCCATTATCGCATCCCTTGCCCAGGCGGCGGAAAACGGCAAACAGGTCTCCGTTTTGGTGGAGTTAAAGGCCAGGTTTGACGAGGAGCATAACATTGTGTGGGCAAAAAAATTAGAGCAGGCAGGGTGCCATGTTATCTATGGCCTTGTGGGGTTAAAAACCCACAGCAAAATTGCCCTGGTGGTGCGCAGGGAGGACGATGGAATCCGCAGGTATGTCCATCTGGGTACAGGAAATTACAACGATTCCACGGCAAAGCTGTACACGGACTGCGGTATCTTTACCTGCTCCGAGGCTATCGGGGAAGACGCAACGGCAGTGTTTAATATGCTCTCCGGCTACTCGGAGCCCTTATCCTGGAACCGTCTTGTGGTAGCCCCGATCTGGCTTCGGAAAAAGTTCTTAAAACTGATTGAGCGGGAGACAAAAAATGCCAGGGAGGGAAAAGAGGCAAAAATTATTGCAAAGATGAATTCTCTCTGCGATAAAGAAATTATTGCCGCTCTCTATGAGGCAAGCGCTGCAGGGGTACAGATTGATTTGATTGTCCGGGGAATCTGCTGCCTTAGGGTGGGCATACCGAAAGTCAGTGAAAATATCCGCATCCGCTCCATTGTGGGAAATTTTTTGGAACACAGCAGGATTTTTTACTTTTTCAACGATGGGATACCGGAGATTTACATGGGAAGTGCGGATTGGATGCCCAGGAATTTAGACCGCCGTGTAGAGATTATATTCCCTGTGGAAAACGAGGAGATAAAGAAAAAGGTGTTCCATATTCTGGAAGTGGAACTGATGGACAATACAAAGGCCCATGTGTTAAACAGCCAGGGGCAGTATGAGAAGATAGACAAGCGGGGGAAAACGCTTGTGAATTCCCAGGAGCAGTTTGTGAAAGAGGCAAAAGTTAAAAAGAAGAAAGAGTATAACATTTATCAGGACAGGGTATTTATCCCGGCGGAGCCGGACTAGAGAAAAAAATTGGGAGGAAAGAGCATGAATTACAGCAGGATACTTTTTGTGGACCTGGATTACACACTGCTAAATGATGATAAGACGGTTTCACAAAAAAACAGGGAAGCGATTCAGAGAGCGCTTGCCGCGGGAAACTATGTGGTGGTTGCCACGGGGCGCCCTGTGGAGACAGGGAGAATGGTGGTAAAAGATTTGGGCCTTACAATTCCGGGATGTTATATGATTGCCTTTAACGGGGCCGTTTTGTATGACTGTTCCGCAGATAGGATACTCTATGAGAAAACCATACCGGTGCAGTATGTATATCAGCTCTTTGACAAGGCCCACCGGGCAGGGCTTTATATCCAGACTTACAATAAGACGGATATCCTTACGGAAAAGCATACCAAGGAGCTGGACTATTATACCAGGCACAATAAAATGACCTATAAGCTGCAGCCGGACGTGGCAATGGCTCTGGAATCGGAACCTTATAAGGTTTTGATTATAAACTTAAACAGCAGAAAGATTTTAGAGGATTTCCAGGCAAATAACGCAGGCTGGACGGAGGGGAAAATGAGCACCTTTTTCTCCTGCAACCAATATCTGGAATACTGTCCTTTAGGGGTGAGCAAAGGGGCATCTATTGAATATCTGTGCAGCTTTTTAAATATCCCTTTGGAGCATACCATCGCCGTGGGGGATGAGAAAAATGACGTGTCCATGATAAGGGCTGCAAATATTGGAATTGCCGTGAAAAACGCAGTACAGGAAGCTAAGGATGCCGCAGACTACATAACAGAAAATGACAATAACCACGATGCCATTGCAGAGGTTATCAGCAGGTTTATCTTTAATGAAGAACGTGAAAGCGGCAGGGGAGAATAAGCATTTTCCTTGCAGCAAAGGAGGAGCACATGACACATTTGGAAAGGGCAGAACAGCTTTTGCACCAGCAATACCATTGTTCCCAGGCCCTCTTTGGAGCTTTTGCAGATGATCTTTCCCTGGATATAAAGACAGCCTTTAAAATCAGCACATGTTTTGGGGCCGGTATGCGCCAGGGGGGAGTCTGCGGCTGCATCACCGCATCCCTTCTGGTTCTTGGGATGGCTCTGGGATTTTATGACTCCCAGGATAGGGAGCTGGAAGTCTATGGGAATCAGAAAACGGATGAATTCATCAAGCGTTTTACAGAGGCCATGGACGGAAAGACAAATTGCCGGGATATTCTGGGAAAGGATATCTCCGTACCTGGGGATATGGCAGTGATTCGGAAAGAAGGGCTGATTTTAAAGGAATGTCCCAGGGCGCTTAGCGCCAGCATTGAGATTTTGGAGGATATGCTGCCTAAGCTTTCAAAGGATAAAAGCCAGGAGGGCATAAATCTGGACATGGTTTTGGAAAGTTCGGAATTTCAAAGTGCCATGAAACGGATCAGCAAACTCCACCGTTTCCGCAGAAATGTGAATAAGCTTTTGTTTTCCTCTGAAAAGAAGATAGGGTTTATCCAGTTTGATATCCGGAAATTTAAGATAGTCAATGACTTATATGGGGAGAGGTTCGGGGATGAGATCCTTGATTTTATTCTCCACAAACTGGGAGAAAACTGCCATAAAGAACAGTACTTTGTGAATTTGAGAAGTGATGTGTTTATGATGGTGACAGAGTATGAAAAAGAGGAGGAACTGGTGGAGTTTATCGGGAAGCTTGACAGTGAGATAAGCAGTTTTAAGAATGTGGGGCTTCAAATGTCCTACGGCGTGTATACCGTGGAGGATAAAAATGTGGAACTGCGCCAGATGGAAGACCGGGCGGCAATGGCCAGGAAAGCCGCAAAAGAAAATGTGTTGTCCAATATCCTTTTTTACAAAGAACAGTTTAAAGATAATCTTTACAACAGGAAATTTATAGAGGAAAACATGGAGACGGCCATTGCCGGGGAACAGGTTATGATGTACCTTCAGCCGAAATACAGCATTTCCAAAAATGAGATTATTGGGGCGGAGGCTTTGGTGCGTTGGCGCCACCCGGAGCGGGGGATGATTTTTCCAAACCAGTTTATCCCCATTATTGAGGAGAACGGTTATATCAAAAAAGTGGACTATTATATATGGGAAAGGGCCTGCCGTTTTATCAAGAGATGCATGGATGCAGGGATAACCTGCCCAATTTCCGTAAATGTTTCAAGGGTTCATTTAAGGGATGACGAGTGCATCCAGGTTCTCTCGGATTTGATTTCCCACAGCGGCATAAAAAAGGAGCTGCTGGAGCTGGAGATTACGGAGACGGCGGATAACCAGCAGGTGAGTATGAAAGCGCTGCAGTTAAAAGACGAGGGATATACCCTTTTGATGGATGATTTTGGAAGCGGGTATTCCTCCTTAAATATTCTTTTGGAAACGCCTTTTGACGTAATTAAGCTGGACAAGAAGTTTATGGAAAATATGGTGATTTCTACCAAAGGAAGGCTGATTTTGGAACAGATGGTGCGAATGGCGGAGAAACTTAACCTGGGAATTTTGGCGGAAGGCGTGGAGACAAAGGAACAGGTGGAACTTCTTCAAAGTATTGGATGCGACCAGGTTCAGGGGTATTACTATGCCAAGCCTATGCCGGAGGAGGAAGTGTTTGAGCTCTTAAAGGGGCGGACAAGTGCCTTGAAAAAGCCGGGGAACCTGGTTTAAAAGGAGTATCAAATAGAGTGAAAGAATAGGGGAAAGGCTTTTCCCCTACTCGATTGTAATATAACAATTGTTTATTGAAAAGCAGATACAGTCTCTGGGTTTCTTAATTTGTCCAAAATTTCATAGGGCACATAAAGGTGGCCAAGACCCACACCCATTTTTATCATGGGTTTATTTGTGCCGTGAAAATCAGAGCCGCCGGATAAGAGCAGGCCGTATTCTTTGGCCAGGGCTTTGATGTACCGTTCATCTCCTGGCTGGTAGGTGGAATAGACAGCCTCAATGCCGTCCACACATTCTTTCTTGCAGTCTAAAATCAGATTCCGCAGTGTGGCGTCGCTCATATGATATAAAATGGGGTGGGCGATAATGGCTTTTCCCCCGGCAACGTGAATCAGGCGGATACCCTCCATGGGGGTGACTTTTGCCCTGGGGACGTAACAGCGGCATCCCTCTCCGATATATTTTTCAAATACCGTGGGAATGTCCTTTACATACCCTTTATCTATGAGAAAACGGGCAATATGGGCCCTTGTCAATACTGCATCGGGAAAACACTCCCGTAAGGCTTTTTCCGTAATGTCAAACCCTTCCTGCTGAAGAAGACGGTACATTTTTTCGTTTCGGTTGTCCCGGTTGTCCCGGAATTCTGCCAGATGGCTTAAAAGGGCAGGGTTGTCTTCATCTAAAAATAGCCCTACGATATGGACTTCTTTTTTCTTATATTCGGTGGAGAGTTCCACACCGGGAATCAGTTCAATACCCAGTTTTTCTGCGGCTTTTCTCGCCTGCTTGACACCGTCCACCGTGTCGTGGTCGGTTAGGGCGAAGGCGGATAAGCCCTGGTTTTTTGCCTCCACAGCTAATTCTTCCGGGGTAAAAGTGCCGTCGGATTCTGTGGAGTGGACGTGCAAATCTATTTTTCTGGTATCCATAATGATGTCTCCTTTTTATTTCCTGTCAGGTTTAGTATAACGTATCTATGGATTTTCCTCAAGAAATTTTTCTGGTTATAACTTATAATTATACAAATTTTCCTCAAAAACTCCTTGACGAATCCCTTCTCATGTGGTAAGGTATTCATGTTGTGAAAAGCAAGTAGAGTATCCACTCTCACCGAAGCGCAATTGGGCGGCTTACGGTTCATACTTCACATGGCGGATTCGTTGTGGGATAATTTTGATTGTGGATAGTCTTTCTATCCGCTTTTTTTATGCACAGGAGCGCAGGAAAGCCTGCATGAGTGTAAAGTATTTTAATTTTGGAGGTGTAAGACCATTAGCGAATTAATGATTAACGAACAGATCAGAGACAAAGAAATTCGTCTGATCGGAGAAAACGGAGAACAGCTTGGCATTATGTCAGCCAGGGAAGCTATGAAGTTAGCGGAGGAAGCGGAACTGGACCTGGTAAAAATCGCGCCGACTGCCAAACCACCTGTATGTAAGATTATCGATTACGGTAAATACAGATACGAGTTAGCCAGGAAAGAAAAGGAAGCTAAGAAAAAGCAGAAGGTTGTGGAAGTCAAGGAAATTCGTATGTCGCCAAATATCGAATCAAATGATTTGAATACCAAAATGAATGCTGCCAAAAAGTTTCTTGAAAAGGGAAATAAAGTCAAAGTCACCCTTCGTTTCCGGGGGCGGGAAATGGCTCACATGCAGAGCAGCAGGCATATCTTAGATGATTTTGCCCAGAGCCTTTCTGATGCGGCAGTGATAGAAAAAGCGCCAAAGGTAGAAGGACGGAGCATCAGTATGGTGCTTACAGAAAAGAAATAACAACTTTAAGGAGGAAAATATATTATGCCAAAAATGAAAACCAGCAGAGCAGCTGCAAAGCGTTTTAAAGTGACAGGAACAGGAAAATTAAAAAGAAACAAAGCCTATAAGAGACATATCTTAACCAAGAAGACAACTAAGAATAAGAGAAATCTCAGAAAAGCAGCTATGACAGATGCAGCAAACGTAAAGACAATGAAAAAGATTTTACCATATCTGTAAGAATTATTTGAGAAACAGTAAAAGGAGGATTTAAAAATGGCAAGAGTAAAAGGCGGTTTAGGTGCCAAAAAAAGACATAAAAGAGTATTAAAGCTGGCAAAGGGATACAGAGGAGCGCGTTCCAAACAGTACCGTGTTGCAAAACAGTCTGTAATGCGGGCCCTTGCAAGTTCCTATGCAGGCAGAAAAGAGAAAAAGAGACAGTTCCGTCAGCTTTGGATTGCCCGTATCAATGCAGCGGCAAGAATGAATGGGATTTCCTACAGCCAGTTTATGCATGGCCTGAAACTGGCAGGAGTGGATATGAACCGTAAAATGTTAGCGGAGATGGCTGTCAATGACGCAGAGGGCTTTACAGCCTTAGCTGAAATTGCGAAAAAATCTGTAGCGTAGCGGGAAACAGGACTATTACATCAGCCTTTGGCGGGAGTAATAGTCCTTTGTGGTATCAACGGGAGGATAAAAATGGAAAATAAAAAAGTAAAATTTGTACATTCAATTCCTGCAAAGATTTTGCTGCTTGTTTTTACAGTTGTAATGCTTGCCATTATTATCTGTGTTGCCTGTGCGGAAAAAAACTCCAAGGATATTTTAGAGAGGGTTTATAAAAATTATATGTTGAGTATCAGCCGTATTGGGGCAAATGCCATAGATGAGGTGATAGAGGAAGACGACGGCCCGGAGCAATATAAAGAAATATTGGACGGGATAGAAGTGGGGGATATTAAGTCCGCCTACGCATATCTTTTGGATTCCCAGGGAACCGTATTATACCATCCCAATCAGGAAAAAATCGGACAGCCAGTGGAAAATCAGGAGATTGCCCAAATTGTGGGATCCCTGCAGTCTGGAACCGTTCCAAAGGAAGATACCATTGTATCCGGCAGGGGGGGAGCCAGCCAGTATGAGGGATATGCCTTCACCCGGGACAACAAGATTGTGGTGGTGGCGGCAGATGAGAAAGAACTGATGCAGCCTGTTTTAAATATGCTTTATGTCATGGCAGGGATTGGATTTGCTGGGTTGTGCGTGTGTATGGTAGTGGGGTATTTTGTCAGCCGTTTTATCTGTGTGCCCATTACATATTTGGTGGAGATTATACAGAATACCGCCAGCATGAATTTTAAGCACCATCCTAAGAGCAATGCGCTTTGCGCCAGAAAAGATGAAATCGGCCAGATGGCAAGCGCTGTGCGGGGAATGCGGAAAAATTTGCGAACCATGGTACATAGTATTGATAATGCCAGCGATTTTATTAACGGAAATGTAAACGGGCTACATGAGATTACAGAGACTGTGGACCATATGTGTGCCAGCAATTCAGCCACCAGTGAGGAATTGGCGGCAGGAATGGAGGAGACAGCCGCAACCACAGCCCATATCAATGAGAATGTAAATACCATGCGCCTGGAGGCAAATTCCATACGGAGCCTTGCCTCGGAGGGGGCGGAATCCTCTGTGGAAATTATGGAGAGGGCAGAAAAACTCCGGGAGAAAACCGTTCTTTCCAGCCAGCGCACCGTGGATATGTATGAAAGCGTAAAAGCAAGGGCAGATGCTGCCATTGAGGGATCCAAGGCAGTGGATAAGATCAATGTGCTGTCTAATACCATTATGGAAATTTCTTCCCAGACCAGCCTTTTGGCGCTGAATGCCAGCATTGAAGCGGCCCGGGCAGGGGAGGCAGGAAAAGGATTTGCAGTGGTAGCTGCGGAAATCGGAAGCCTTTCCGACCAGACTTCCAAGGCTATTACAGATATCAGCGATATTGTGCGGGAGGTAAACGGGGCGGTGGCAAATATGGCTGACTGTCTGGAGGAGACAAATGTGTTTTTGGAGTCTTCTGTGTTAAGCGACTACAAAGAGTTTGAGGAAGTGGGAAATCAGTACCGGGAAGACGCAGAATCCTTTAAGGGCAGTATGGTCCGGGTCAATGAGGGGATTGTGCACCTGGCGGATGTGATTGAGGAGATATCCGGGGCTTTGGACGGCATCAACAACACCATAGGGGAATCTGCCATCAGTGTTTCTACGATAGCGGAAAAAACTTTAGATATGGTGGAAAAGACTGGGACTACCCAGAGTATGGTGGATGCATGCTATGACAGCATCGGCAATCTGCAGAAGATTGTTGACACTTTCCACTTAGAATAAACCATAGGAAAAACTTAGAATAGAAAGAAAATATGGAAAATAAAACGAAGAAAAAAATTCACACCTTGGATTTGACTGTGGGAAACATACCAAAGGGCATGGTTAGATTTGCCCTTCCGGTATTTTTTGGAACCTTGTTCCAGTTGTTTTACTCTCTGGCTGACACCAGAATCGTAGGAAGTTTTTTGGGAGAAGGCGCCCTGGCTTCTGTGGGGGCAGTTTCTGTTCTGGCAAATTTAATGATTGGATTTATGAATGGAATGGCCCTGGGATTTGCTATCCCGGTGGCCAGATATTTTGGTTCCGGGAACAGGCAGGGAATCAAAAAAAATGTGGGGAATATTATTACCCTTGGAGCGGGAATGACCCTGGCTTTCACCTTCTTTTCCCTTATTTTTATGGATTCCCTCATGGAGTGGATGAATGTGGTGCCAAGGCTTTACAAAGATGCAAAAATCTATATCTCCATTTTAATCTGCGGGATGGCGGCAACTTTTGCCTATAATGCAGGGGCAGGTATTCTCCGTGCGGTGGGAGACACCCTGGCGCCGCTTTTGTTTCTTGTGTGTTCCAGCGTGTTAAACATTGTAATGGATTTGTGCTTTATCAGAGTATTTCATATGGGGGTGGAGGGGGCGGCTTACGCCACTGTCATAGCCCAGGTTGTCTCCGCCGGCCTATGCTGGGTTTATATGATGCAAAAATATGAGATGTTTCACATTTACCCGGGCGACCTTCTGCCGGAAAGGGAATATATGGGGGAACTGGCCTCCGCCGGCTTTTCCATGGCCTGTATGAATTCTCTGGTGCAATTTGGGACAGTCTCTCTTCAGACTTCCATTAACACCTTGGGACAGGACATCATTGTGGCCCACACTGCGGCCAGGAAGGTCACAGAGATTTTTATGATTCTTTTCAGTGTCATCGGTTCCACTATGGCAACATTTGCAGGACAGAACTATGGCGCAGGCACCTATGACAGAATAAAAAAGGGACTGGTTTTTGCCATAAAGGTGAATCTGGTGTGGTGTGCCCTGGTCTTTGTCTTTTCCCATCTGTGTTCCCCGTGGCTGATTTCCTTAATCACAGGGACAAAAGGGGCAAAAATTTTACAGACAGGGGCGTTGTATTTAAAGGTGGACACCTGTTTTTATCTTATCCCCGCCTTTATCACAATGCTTCGGAATATGCTCCAGGGCATCGGGGATCACATTACGCCGGTGGTATCCAGTACCTTAGAGCTTTTGGGAAAAGTGGTTTTTGCCAAGTTGCTCACCCCTTTGTTTGGATATTGGGGCATCATCTGGGCAGAGCCTGCAGTGTGGGCCGTTATGGTGATTCCTTTGGCGGTGCAGACACTGCGTCTTCCCCTGTTTCAAAAACCGAGTTAGCTTCCTGTTTTTCCAGGAAATTTTTCCGGTATTCCCTGGGGGATACCTGTTTTATCTGATGAAATACTTTGGAGAAATACAGGCTGTTGTCAAATCCCACGGAGTTGGCGATGGCGGTGACAGAGAGCCTGGAGTGTTCTAGGAGATAACCGGCCTGTTTCATGCGGAAGGCTGTGAGGTACTCTTTTGGTGATATGCGCAGAACGTTTTGGAAGGAGCGGAACAGATGGCTTCTGCTGATTCCTACATAGTCTGCCATATCATCCACGGTGATATTGTAGGAGTAATTTGCCGTGATAAATTCAATACTTTTTTGTACATAACTGCTGGCGGTGTCAGCGTTTTTTTTTCGGGAAGAATTTTGCATAAACAGGGAGAGCATGGTGTAGAGCCTTCCTGTCATTTCCACAGCGTGCTCTAAGCCGTTTCCCCTGGCGTCATAAATGTGAAGGATTTGCCGGCGGATGGATTCTCCCGGAATGTTTTCCTGGATGACCGGGGAGTCCTGGGAAAAGTCCGTGGCCCTTAGAATCATGGAGGCATCGCTTCCCGTAAAACCTACCCAGGCGTATTCCCAGGGATTTTTCATATCCGCCGCATAGGAAACTTCCGTATTGGGATATACTAAAAAGGAATCCCCGGCCTTTAAATTATAAGATTTTCCCCCGGCCTTATAGATGCCCTGGCCGGAGATAATATAGTGAATCAAATAATGGTCCCGGATGCCGGGCCCCCAGCGGTAGCCGGGGATGCATTTTTGAAAGCCCACATTGTAAACAGACAGGGATACGAGTTCTTTTTCCTCCACTTTATAGGAGTTTTTGTAATTATTTTCCATAGCTGTAAATCCTTTGAGGGTAAAAGATACTGGTTTTATGATGCTGAAAAACATAAGGTAAATATATTATATAGAAAGCTGCATTACTGTGCAACAAAATTACATGTTTTTTATACATTTCTGTATGGAAGAAATTTCTTTCTTGGGCTAGACTAAATGAAAGAAAAGAACTAGAATAGTATTTAGTGATAGGAAAACAGGAGGACGAAATATGGCAATTTTAGTGACAGGAGGCGCCGGCTATATCGGCAGCCATACATGTGTGGAACTGTTAAACGCAGGATACGAGGTGGTTGTTTTAGACAACCTGTGCAATTCCAGTGAGAAATCTCTGGAGAGGGTAAAAAAGATTACCGGCAAAGATGTAACATTTTATAAAGGTGATATTTTAGACCGTGATATTTTAAAGAAAGTTTTTGAAAAAGAAAAAATTGAGGGCTGCATCCATTTTGCAGGGTTAAAGGCAGTGGGAGAGTCCGTGGCAAAACCCTGGGAATATTACAACAACAATATCACAGGAACCCTGACCCTTGTGGATGAAATGCGCAAAGCCGGGTGTAAAAACATTATTTTTTCTTCCTCTGCGACGGTTTACGGGGATCCGGCCCAGATTCCCATTACGGAGGAATGTCCGAAAGGAACCTGCACCAATCCCTATGGCTGGTCTAAGTCTATGCTGGAGCAGATTTTAAGCGATATGCAGAAAGCTGACCCGGAGTGGAATGTGATTTTACTGCGCTACTTTAATCCTATCGGCGCCCACAAAAGCGGCTTAATCGGGGAAAATCCCAACGGAATCCCCAACAACCTTATGCCCTACATTACCCAAGTGGCAGTGGGCAAGTTAAAAGAGTTAGGGGTATTTGGCAACGACTATGACACGCCGGACGGCACCGGGGTAAGGGATTATATCCATGTGGTGGACCTTGCAGTGGGCCATGTAAAGGCGTTAAATAAGATAAAAGAAAATGTGGGCCTTGGCATCTACAACCTTGGCACAGGAACCGGCTACAGCGTCCTTGATATTGTAAAGAACTTTGAGGAGGCCACAGGGGTGAAGATTCCCTATGCCATAAAGGACAGAAGGCCTGGGGATATCGCCACATGCTATTCCGATGCGGCTAAGGCGAAGAAAGAGCTGGGCTGGGAGGCGCAGTACGGCATAAAAGAAATGTGCGCGGATTCCTGGAACTGGCAGAAAAATAATCCCAAGGGATACGAAGAATAATTGCAAAAACTTTGGACAGGGGATAAAACCGGGCTTTTTTTGGGCGGAGATATCCCCTGAAACCCTTTATTTTAGGGGAAAAGAAGAAATTTGCAAAAAAAACACAAAAAATTTTAAAAAAAGACTTGCAAAATCTGAATATCCATGCTATAGTAATTAAGGTTCTTGGTTCGTTGGTCAAGCGGTTAAGACGCCGCCCTCTCACGGCGGAAACAGGGGTTCGATTCCCCTACGAACTGTTGACTGTTAAATAACAGCCCAACCCCGAAGATGCTGTAAGCCTTCCTAAGGTTTATGGCATTTTTTGTTTGTAAAGGTAGGAGATAGCGCAAAAAAGTCCTTGCAATAACTGGAAAATAGTGCTATAATTTACTTATTGTAATAGTAATGATTGTATTGAGAGTGGGCGTTGTCCACTCTCAAATTACGTTTAAGTGTGTAAAAGGAAGGAGAAATTTTTGGGAAAAAAGTTATACGAGGAAAAAACAGAAGAGCTTGTACAGCCGATTCTAAACCGTATGAATTTTGAATTGGTGGATGTGGAATATGTAAAGGAGGGGAGTACCTGGTATCTTCGGGTATATATTGATAAAGACGGGGGCATTACAGTAGACGACTGCGAGGCGGTGGCAAGGGAGATGAATGAGATTTTGGACAGGGAAGACTTTGTGGAGGATTCCTATGTCTTTGAAGTGAGTTCTCCGGGACTTGGCAGGCCCTTAAAAAAAGAGAAGGATTATATTCGCAATAAAATGAAAAATGTGGAAATCCACACTTACCGTCCCATCAGCCATGAAAAAAACTTTTCCGGGGTTTTAAAGGATTTTGACGAAAAGACGGTTACCATTGAAAATGACACAGGGGAAATTGTATTTGAAAAAAAAGATATTGCATTGATTCGTCAGGCATTGGATTTTTAGGGAAGCGCTGATTAAAGTGATTCCCTAGAATAATAAACACAACATATTTAGGAGGATAAAAAAATGAGTAGTAATAATGAGTTGTTGGAGGCCCTTACAATTCTTGAGCAGGAAAAAAATATTCCCAAAGAGACACTGCTGGACGCCATTGAAAACTCACTGATAACTGCATGTAAAAACCATTTTGGAAAATCGGATAATATAAAAGTTACAATCGACCCTGAAACCTGTGAATACCACGTATACCAGGAAAAAACCGTGGTGGAGCAGGTTGTGGATTCCATTTTGGAAATCAGCCTTGCAAATGCCAGAATGATTGATTCCAAATACGAGCCTGGGGATATTGTAAATATAGAAGTAAAATCCAAAGAGTTCGGACGGATTGCCACCCAGAATGCAAAAAATGTAATACTGCAGAAAATCCGGGAGGAAGAGAGAAAAGTACTGTATGATGAGTATTACAGTAAAGAGAAGGATGTGGTGACAGGGATTGTCCAGCGCTATGTGGGCAAAAATGTGAGCATCAACCTGGGAAAAGTAGATGCAATCCTGGCGGAAAACGAGCAGGTGAGGAAGGAAGTATTCCAGCCCACGGAACGAATTAAACTGTATGTGCTGGAGGTGAAATCCACCAACAAGGGGCCAAAGATTTTAGTGTCAAGGACACACCCGGAACTGGTGAAACGTCTCTTTGAGTCAGAGGTGACAGAGGTGAAAGAAGGGATTGTGGAAATTAAAAGCATTGCCAGGGAAGCCGGGAGCAGGACGAAAATTGCAGTGTGGTCCAATGACCCGGATGTGGACCCGGTGGGAGCCTGTGTAGGTATGAACGGAGCCAGGGTAAATGCCATTGTGGGAGAGCTTAGAGGGGAGAAAATCGACATTATCAACTGGAATGAAAACCCGGCAATGTTGATTGAAAATGCCTTAAGTCCGGCGAAAGTGATTTCCGTTATTGCAGATGCGGAGGAAAAAACCGCAAAAGTGGTAGTTCCGGATTACCAGCTGTCCCTGGCCATTGGAAAGGAAGGCCAAAATGCCAGGCTTGCCGCCCGTTTAACCGGTTTTAAAATCGACATAAAGAGCGAAACCCAGGCCAGGGAAGACGGAGACTTTATGGACTATGAAAACGATTATGAGGATGAGGATTACGAGGACTACGAAGAGGGAGACTATGAGGAGGATGGCTATCAGGAAGAATCGTATGAAGAGGGCCGGTACCAGGAGGGAGACTACGAAGAAGGCCAGTACCAGGAGGCCGGCAGCGGGGAGATCACTTCCGGTGAATCCATAAAAGAGGAGTATGAGGAATCCTCAGATGATGTTTCAGAGGTAGAAGGCGAAGAGCATTATGACGAATAAGAAAGTTCCCATGCGCCAGTGTGTGGGGTGCAGGGAAATGAAAGCAAAAAGGGAATTAATCCGGGTAATAAAAACTTCCGACAACCAGGTCTTAGTGGATGCCACGGGGAAGAAAAACGGCAGAGGAGCCTATCTGTGCCCCCGCAGGGAGTGCCTGGAGAAAGCAGTGAAAAACAAAGGATTGGAGCGTTCCTTAAAAACTGCTGTTCCAAAGGAAATCTACCAGGATTTTGAGAAGGAGATGGAACAACTTGGTGAGAGCAGATAAGGTCTTATCTTTATTGGGAATTGCAGCCAGGGCTAAGCGTATCGCAAGCGGAGAATTTCAGACAGAACATGCGGTGAAAAGCGGAGAGGCTTATCTTGTGATGGTGGCAAATGATGCGTCAGAAAATACAAAAAAACGTGTCCGCAGTATGTGCGAATATTATCAGGTTCCCATGGCGGTTTACGCCACAAGAGAAGAGTTAGGGCACTGTATCGGGAAAGAATTCCGGGCATCTCTGGCAGTTACGGATAAAGGGCTTGCCGAATCTGTGGAAAAGAAGCTTGCGGATAAAACAACTGAATAATGGAGGAGTAAGTAGATGGCAAAAGTCAGAGTACATGAACTTGCAAAAGAATTGAATATCCAGTCAAAAGACATCATAAGTTTTTTAACTGAGAACAATATAGAAAAAAGGTGCCGGCCAGCGGAATGGAGGATTCCGAGGTGGAAATGGTGAAAAATAAATTTATGAAAAAGGAGAGCAAAGCTATCGTTAATTCAGAGCCAGAACAAAAGGCAAAAGAGGAAGGTGCCGCAAAAGAGCATCCGGATAGGCCAAAAAAGAAATCAAGTATCACAGCTGTCTTTAATCCCCAGAACAGCCAGCAGGGGGCAAGGCGGCCAAAACCCCACAGACGTCCCCAGCCGGATAAAGCAGGGATGAAACAGGGGGGAAACGGGCCCAGGCAGGAAAATCCCGGAAGACACGGGGAAAGCGGGGCAAGACACCTGGAAACAGGGGTGAAACATTCGGAAAATCCCGCAAAATTGCAGGAAAACCCTGTCAAACAGCAGGATAATATTCCAAAGCCCGCAGATAATGCAGTAAAAGCCCAGGAGGCAGCGGCAAAACCAGCGGAGCAGGCAAATGCAAAACCGGCGGAAAAGCCGGAGGAGAAGCCGGCAGAAAAAATCAAGAAGCCGGAGACTGTGGGAGTTAAGATTTTAGGCCGGGTGGATCTTACGCCGCCTCCCAAAAAATCCCAGCAGGACAACAACGGAGGCCGGGGAGACCGGCAGAAGCGTCAGGGAGAGAGATCAGGCCAGGAGCGGGGAAATGGCCGCTTTGGAGACAGAGGAGGCAGGAACTTTGATAAAAACAATCAGAAAAATTATCAGAATAACCGCGGCGGTTCCAATAATTCTCAAGGTGATAGAGGTAACCGTGGATTCGGTTCAAATCGCTCGAAGGAATTTAAAGGCAGATTAGACCAGGAAATCAATAAATTTAATAAAGAATCCGTCTCTCCCGCAGAGGAGCTCAGGGGAAAAGAGACAAGGGAAAGAGGAGAAAACCGGAATAAGAATAATAACCGGAAACAGGAGCATGATAAGTTAGGGAAGAAGCAGGAGCGCTTTATCAACTTAGAAAAGCACGGCGGCAAAAAGAAACCCCAGCCAAAGCCCCAGGAGAAAGAGGAAGAGACAATTAAGAGCATTACCCTTCCGGAGCACCTCACAATTAAAGAGCTTGCGGATAAAATGAAAATCCAGGCATCCGTAATTGTGAAAAAGCTGTTTTTAAAGGGAACCATGGTGACGGTAAACCAGGATGTGGATTACGATACCGCAGAGGAGATTGCCCTGGAGTTTAACTGCATTGCAGAGCCGGAAGAAAAGGTGGATGTGATTGCAGAACTCTTAAAAGAGGAAGAAGAGGATGAGAGCACCTTAAAATTCCGCCCTCCGGTAGTCTGCGTTATGGGCCATGTAGACCACGGAAAAACCTCCCTTTTGGATGCCATTCGCTCCACAAGGGTGACAGACAGGGAGGCAGGGGGAATTACCCAGCACATCGGCGCTTCCGTAGTGTCCATTAACAACCAGAAAATCACATTCCTTGACACACCGGGACACGAGGCATTTACCGCCATGCGTATGCGGGGGGCCAATGCCACGGATATTGCAATTCTTGTGGTTGCAGCAGACGACGGCGTTATGCCCCAGACCGTGGAGGCAATCAACCATGCCAAGGCGGCAGGGATTGAAATTATTGTGGCGGTAAACAAAATCGACAAGCCCAACGCCAATATTGAAAGGGTAAAACAGGAGTTGTCCGAGTATGAGCTGATTCCCGAAGACTGGGGGGGCAGCACCATCTTCTGCCCGGTATCCGCCCACACAAAGGAAGGTATCGATAACCTTCTGGAAATGATTCTTTTAACGGCGGAAGTGTGTGAGTTAAAGGCAAACCCCAACAGAAACGCTAGGGGACTTGTGATAGAGGCCCAGCTTGACAAAGGCCGGGGTGCCGTGGCTACGATTTTAGTGCAGAAAGGTACTTTAAAAGTAGGGGAACCCATAGCCTGCGGAAGCTGTTACGGAAAAGTCCGTGCCATGATGGATGACGCCGGAAGGCGGGTAAAAGAGGCAGGGCCATCCACTCCTGTGGAAATCTTAGGATTAAGCGGTGTGCCAAAGGCCGGGGAAGTCTTTGTATCCACAGATACGGAAAAAGAGGCCAGAAGCTTTGCGGAGACCTTTATCTCTGAGGGCAAAGAGCGTCTCTTAGAGGAGACGAAGGCCAAAATGTCCTTAGACGATCTGTTCAGCCAGATTCAGTCAGGAAATGTAAAAGAGCTTGATATTATTGTAAAAGCGGATGTACAGGGCTCTGTGGAGGCAGTGAAACAGAGCTTAGAGAAACTTTCCAACGAGGAAGTGGTGGTGAAAACCATCCACGGCGGGGTAGGGGCCATCAATGAGTCTGACGTTATCTTAGCCTCCGCCTCCAACGCCATCATCATTGGGTTTAATGTGCGCCCGGATGCCACAGCCAAGGCTACGGCAGAGCGAGAAGGGGTAGACGTAAGGCTATATAAGGTTATCTACAATGCCATTGAAGATGTGGAGGCAGCTATGAAGGGCATGTTAGACCCCATCTTTGAGGAGAAAGTCATCGGCCATGCGGAAGTACGCCAGATATTTAAGGCATCCGGCGTGGGAAATATTGCAGGCTCCTATGTTTTAGACGGCATCTTTGAGAGAGGCTGCAAAGTCCGTGTGACAAGAGAGGGCGAGCAGATTTTCGAAGGGGATTTGGCATCCTTAAAACGGTTCAAAGACGATGTGAAAGAAGTGCGGTCTGGCTATGAGTGCGGTCTTGTCATAGACGGATTTAACGATATTGCAGAGTTTGACCAGATTGAAGCCTACAAGATGGTAGAAGTTCCCAGATAGGGATTTTGGGATATGAAATTTTGAAAAGGATTTCAGGATAGGAAGTAAAAATATGAGAAAAAACAGCATTAAAAATACTAGGGTCAATGGGGAGGTCCTTCGGGAACTTTCCAGTATTATCCGGGGGGAAATCAAAGACCCCAGGATTCATCCCATGACAAGCGTTGTCACTGTGGAAGTGGCGCCGGACCTTAAAACATGCAAGGCGTATATCAGTGTTTTGGGGGATGAAAATGCCCAGTTAAACACCATGAAGGGGTTAAAAAGCGCGGAAGGGTATATCCGCATGAAGCTGGCAAAAAACCTGAACTTGAGAAATACCCCGGAAATCCGCTTTGTCTTAGACCAGTCCATTGAGTACGGCGTGGCCATGTCAAAAAAGATTGACGAGGTAAACCGCAGGGACGAGGAGAGCCATGGGGAAATTGCAGAGGAAATGGTATGACAAACCTGGACGAAATTCTTGCAGGAGTGAAATCTGCGGCAGTGGCCGGACATTTAAGACCCGACGGCGACTGTGCAGGCTCCACCCTGGCAGTATACAATTATATTAAAACCTACTACCCCCACATTGAGGTGAACCTTTACTTAGAGCCCATTCCCAATAAATTTCTTTTTTTGGAAAAGGCAGGGGAAATTATCCACCACTGCGGCAAAGATAAGGTGTATGACTTATTTATGGCTTTGGACTGCGGGGATGAGGGACGTCTGGGGGATGCGGTAAAATATTTCCGCACCGCGAAAAAGACAGTCTGTATCGACCATCATGTGAGCAATGAGAGCTTTGCCCAGGAAAACTATATTTTCCCGGAAGCCAGCTCCACCTCGGAGCTGATTTATGGGCTTTTGCCCAAAGAGCGCATTACAAAGGAAATTGCAGAGTGCATTTACCTTGGCATGGTACACGACACGGGAGTATTCCAGTATTCCTGTACCTCTGCAAAAACCATGGAAATTGCAGGGGCGCTTATGGAGACGGGCATTGATTTTACCAAAATTGTGGACGAGACATTCTATACAAAGACATTTGTGCAAAACAAAATCTTGGGGAAAGCGCTTTTGGAGGCAAAGCTTTACCGGGAGGGAAAAATCATTGCCAGTGTCATTACTGCGGAGGATATGAAAAATTTTCAGGTTCTGCCCAAGCACTTAGACGGGATTGTAAACCAGCTTCGCATCACAAAAGGCGTGGAAGTGGCTTTGTTTTTATATGAAAACGATGACGGGACATTTAAGGCCAGCACCAGGTGCAACGGGGATGTGGATCTGGCGAAAATCGCTGTGGCATTCGGGGGCGGCGGCCACAAAAAAGCGGCGGGATTTTCCATAAAAAAGGATGAGCCGGAAAAAATGATTGAAAAAATTGTCACAGAGATAGAAAAACAGTTATAGGCAGGTATTTTGTGGACGGAATTATCAATATTTATAAAGAGCCGGGCTTTACCTCCTTTGATGTGGTGGCAAAGCTTCGGGGAATTTTAAAACAGAAAAAAATTGGACATACCGGCACCCTGGACCCACAGGCCGTGGGGGTGCTTCCAGTGTGTATAGGGAAGGCCACGAAAGTGTGCGAATACCTTACGGACCATGACAAAGAGTATGAAGCTCTTTTGCATCTGGGGCTTGAAACTGACACCCAGGATATCTGGGGAAACGTGTTGAGAGAGCAGGCTTTATCTTTAGAGGAAGAGAAGGTAAGGGAAACCATTCTTAGCTTTGTGGGGAATCTCAGTCAGATTCCTCCCATGTATTCCGCCATAAAGGTAAATGGCCAGAGGTTATATGAGCTGGCAAGAAAAGGGATGGAAGTGGAGAGAAAACCTAGAAAAATCACCATTTTTTCCATTGATATCCTGGAAATGAAGCTTCCACTGGTAAAGATTTTAGTACATTGCTCCAAGGGCACTTATATCCGCACCCTGTGTCATGACATCGGGAAGGCAGCAGGCTGCGGGGGATGTATGGAGCAGCTTACAAGGACAAGGACAGGGGGTTTTTCTTTAGACACCGCTCTTACTTTAGGGGAGGTTGAGGCAGTCTTAAAGGGGGAAGATGAAAATGGAAGGAATTTGGAAGATATTCTGATTCCTTTGGAGAAAGTGTTCCCTGAATACAGAAAAGTCTGTGGAAAAAAGGAGGCGGAGCCTTTGCTGCTCAACGGAAACCCCATTCCCTTACATTTGCTCTCCCAGGGGAAAACAGAGGAATTTCTGCCGGAGGAATGTGTGAAAATGTACAGTGAGGCAGGCACATTTATCGGGCTTTTTACATATGATATGACAAAGAAGAGATTTTGCCCCAGAAAAATGTTTATATAGGACAGACAATACAGAATTTATTGCAGAAATTGGAAAAGATTATGAAATACATGAAAAAAAGTACAGATTTTTATATAGAAGATCCCACAGTGGTGTCCCTGGGAAAATTTGACGGAATCCACAGGGGTCATGAGCTTTTAATGGAATGTGTAAAACAGCAGAAGAAGCAGGGTTTAAAAACCGTGGTGTTCACCTTTGACATTCCCCCAAAAAAGCAAGTGTCTGGGGAGGAGGGCCTTGTTCTCACCACCAATGGGGAAAAAGTGCAGCTTTTTGAAAAACTGGGAATCGATTATCTCATTGAGTGTCCCTTCACTCCAGAGATTAGGCGTATGGAGCCGGAGGATTTTATTGAAATGCTGGTAAAGAAGCTTCATATGAAGTGTCTTGTGGCGGGAAAAGATTTCCGTTTTGGCCACAATAGAAGAGGGGACTACAAATTTCTTTTAGAAAAAGGGGAAATTTACGGATACGAGCCCAGGATTGTGGAAAAAATGCAGGATAAGGGAAGGGATATCAGCAGCACCTATATCCGGGAGGAATTGTCCCGGGGGAATATAGAAAAAGCAAACGAACTCCTGGGATACCACTATTTTATCCAAGGGGAAGTGGTTCACGGAAGAAAGCTGGGCAGCACTTCTTTGTACCCAACCATAAACCAGGTACCCCAGCCGGAAAAGATTCTGCCGCCTTTCGGGGTATATGTGACCAGGGTAATCCTGTGGGATAAGAGTTTCGGGGGAATTACCAATCTGGGCATCAAGCCCACCCTTGGGGGAGAAAACCCGGTGGGAGTGGAGACGCATCTCTTTGATTTTCAGGGAGATATTTACGGAAGAACAGTGAAAGTGGAATTTTTAAAGCCCCTGCGCAGGGAAATGAAGTTTCACTCTATCGAAGAATTAAAAATACAGATACAAAAAGACATAGAATTGGCAAAAAGTTATTACGAGAATATTACAAATTTATGTTGACATTGTAACGATACATTGATATACTCTAAACGAACAAAACAATAAGAAAACACGGACTGCAAACAGAATCATAGGAGGAATCAATGAGATCCAGATATTTAAGGTTAGTCAGCTTGTTTACAGCAGGCGTTATAATGACAGCATCACCCGCAGAGGTTTTGGCAGATACAGGAGTAACCGCAGGCATTTCAGATGCGATTACCACAAATTTAGAGGAAGAAAACAAGGTCAATGCAGGCATTTCATCTGAAATTGCGGAGTGCATTGACGTCTCCAATGCAATGGCAGAGGTTTCCAAGGGGGAGGACGCCACCACTATGCTGGCAAATATTCCCCAGATGTGTGGATATACCAATCTGGGAATTGCAAAAGTGGAGGGAAATTTAAATGTGCGCCAGGGCCCCAGCGAGGATTCCGAGCTGGCAGGAAAGATGCCGGGAAATGCGGGGTGCGAGATTTTAGGCGTGGAAGGAGACTGGACAGAGATTAAATCAGGGGAAGTCTCCGGGTATGTAAAAAGCGAGTTTCTTTTAAACGGCATGGCTGCCAGGGATTATGCCCCGGAAGTAATGTCCACCATTGCCACCTGTAATACGGAGACTTTGCGTGTCAGGGAAGAGCCTAATACGGAATGCGAGATTATGGCCTTAATGGCAGTAGGGGAAGAAGTGGAAGTACTTGAGGATCAGGGAGACTGGCTGAAAGTCAGCGTAGACAGTGAAGTGGGATACGTGAGTTCAGACTATGTGGAAGTCTCCAACGAGCTGACAAAAGCCATGACCATGACAGAGGTGAAATACGGCCAGGGCGTATCGGACGTAAGGGTTGACCTTGTCTCCTATGCATGTCAGTTTGTGGGAAATCCCTATGTTTGGGGAGGCACCAGCTTAACCAACGGCGCAGACTGTTCCGGATTTACCTTATCTATTTTTGCAAAATACGGGATCTACCTGCCCCATTCCTCCGCAGCCCAGGCAGGGTGCGGCAGAAGAATCAATGCCAGCGAGGCGCAGCCGGGAGATTTGTTCTTCTACGGCAGCGGCAGCAGAATCAGCCATGTGGCAATTTACATTGGCAACGGACAGATTGTCCATGCAAGTTCCAGAAGAACAGGCATTAAGATTTCCAATGCGTATTACCGTTCCCCTATCTGTGTGGTGCGTGTATTAGATTAGTATTCTCTGGCATTTGCCAGTGTTACAAAATAAATGGTTTACAACAGAAGGATTCTGTGCTAAACTAAACAAGTGTGAAATTAGCCCATATTCGGTGGATGGACACTCCGACCTTCCGCTGAGTATCTCTTATCAGGGCGATTAAGAATTAGGAGGATTTATCATGATAGCAAAAGACAAGAAACAGGCAATCATTGCAGAGTATGGCAGAACACCGGGGGACACAGGTTCACCGGAGGTACAGATTGCGATTCTTACCGCAAGGATTCAGGAACTGACAGAGCATTTAAAAGCAAATCCCAAGGATCATCACTCCAGAAGAGGACTGCTTAAAATGGTAGGTCAGAGACGTGGACTGCTGGCATACTTAAAGAAATGCGATATTGAGAGATATCGTTCTCTCATTGAGCGCTTAGGTATCAGAAAGTAATGAGTGTTTCCAAAATAGGGCGGAGTTTCCTTCCGCTCTATCTTTTTGTGAGTTTAAAAAGTCATGACATTTGCAGCAGTTCTGTTTTGGAACGGCTGCTGTAACAGGCAAAAGAAAAGCCCGAGACCACTGATATGGGTATCCCTTGGGTATCTGTATCAGTAGTTTCGGAGGCTTTTGCCATAATAAGCAAAAAAAGGAGATAAAAATTATGTACAAAAGTTTTTCAATGGAGCTTGCCGGGAGAACCCTAACGGTGGATGTGGACCGTGTGGGCAAACAGGCAAATGGATGTGCGTTTATGCACTATGGCGAGACAACGGTGTTGTCCACGGCAACGGCGTCGGACAAGCCCAGGGAAGGGATTGATTTCTTCCCATTAAGCGTGGAGTTTGAGGAAAAATTATATTCCGTAGGGAAAATTCCCGGAGGATTTAACAAGAGGGAGGGAAAGGCATCCGAGAATTCCATTTTGACTGCCAGGGTGATTGACCGCCCCATGCGCCCTCTGTTTCCAAAGGATTACCGCAATGACGTGACATTAAATAATATGGTAATGAGCGTGGACCCGGAGTGCCGCCCGGAGTTGGTGGCAATGCTTGGCGCTGCGATTTCCACCTGTATTTCCGACATCCCCTTTGACGGCCCCTGCGCCATGACCCAGGTGGGAATGGAAAACGGGGAGTTTATTATAAATCCCTCCCAGACAAAGTGGGATACCGGGGATTTAAAACTTACCGTAGCCTCCACTTCCCAGAAAGTGATTATGATTGAGGCAGGCGCAAATGAGATTCCGGAAGATAAAATGCTCGAGGCAATCTATATGGCCCACGATATCAACCAGACGATTATTGAATTTATCAATAAAATCGTGGCCGAGGTAGGAAAAGAAAAGCATACTTATGAAAGCTGTGCCATTCCCCCGGAAATGTTTGAAGAGATGAAAAAAATCGTAACTCCGGCGGATATGGAGGAGGCTGTTTTCACCGACGTAAAACAGGTGCGTGAAGAGAATATTAGAGAGATTACGGAAAAATTGTCAGAGGCATTTGCAGAAAACGAAGAGTGGCTTTCTGTTTTAGACGAAGCTGTTTACCAGTACCAGAAAAAGACTGTGCGGAAAATGATTTTAAAAGACCAGAAGCGTCCCGACGGCCGTGCCATTCACGAAATCCGTCCCTTAGCCGCAGAGGTGGACTTAATTCCGAGAGTCCACGGCTCCGCTATGTTTACCAGGGGACAGACACAGATTTGCGATGTGGTTACCTTAGCACCCTTATCAGAAATCCAGAGGGTGGATGGGTTAGACGAAAATATTACAAACAAGCGCTATATGCACCACTACAATTTTCCCTCTTACTCCGTGGGAGAGACAAAACCTTCCAGAGGGCCGGGACGCCGGGAAATCGGCCATGGTGCCTTGGCGGAGCGGGCGCTTATACCTGTGCTTCCCACTGTGGAAGAGTTTCCCTATGCCATCCGGGCGGTATCGGAGACATTTGAATCAAACGGATCCACATCCATGGCATCCACCTGTGCATCCTGTATGGCTCTTATGGCGGCAGGGGTGCCCATTAAGAAAATGGTGGCGGGAATTTCCTGCGGCCTTGTGACAGGGGATACGGACGATGACTACCTGGTGCTTACGGATATCCAGGGGTTAGAGGATTTCTTTGGGGACATGGACTTTAAAGTTACCGGTACGAAAGACGGTATCACCGCAATCCAGATGGATATTAAAATCCACGGGCTTACCAGGCCCATAGTGGAGGAAGCTATCAGAAGGACGAGGGAGGCCCGGTTCTTTATTATGGACGAGTGTATGTCAAAAGCCATTACAGAGCCCAGAAAAGAAGTAAACCAGTATGCGCCGAAGATTGTACAGATTCAGATTGACCCCATGAAAATCGGGGACGTGGTGGGCCAGAGAGGCAAGAACATCAATGAGATTATTGAGCGCACCGGGGTAAAAATCGATATTACCGACGACGGGGCAGTTTCTGTGTGCGGTACAGATGCAAAAGCTATGGATTTGGCGGTGGATATGATAAAGACCATCACCACGGATTTTGAGGCAGGACAGCTTTTCACGGGAAAAGTCATAAGCATTAAAGAGTTTGGGGCTTTTGTGGAATTTGCACCGGGAAAAGAGGGAATGGTACACATTTCCA
The DNA here is from genome assembly GCF_003612565.1 of Roseburia sp. 1XD42-69. GTDB lineage: Bacteria > Bacillota > Clostridia > Lachnospirales > Lachnospiraceae > Roseburia_B. The sequence goes on from NZ_RAZG01000002.1 coordinate 52,965, forward strand.
AAATCTCCAAAGAGCGGATTAACCGGGTGGAAGATGTATTAACCCTGGGTGATAAAGTGACAGTTGTGTGTCTGGGCAAAGACAAGATGGGAAGAATGAGCTTCTCCATGAAAGACGTAAAGGATACACAGAAAAATTAAAAATCATGCATGGTATAGGCCCTCATAAACAGCGTTTATGGGGGCTTTGTGGTGAAAAATATGAAAAAAGTGTTATTTTATGGCTCACTGGCATTGTTCCTTGGGATAATCGGGTATTTTTTTGCGGCCTCCTGGGGGAAAAACAGCCTGGTGATAAACGAAATCAGCGGAAGCCCGGTGAGAGTCGGTGAAGATAATGAGGAGATGGACTGTGATTATGTGGAACTTTACAATCCCGCTGGTTTTTCCCTGTCCCTTCAGGACATGTACCTCTCCGACGACAAAAAAAATCTGCAAAAAATGGACCTGGGGGAATATACCATTCCCGGAAAGGGATACCTGCTCATTGAGTTGAGGGACGGGGAGTCGCCTTTTTGCATCAAAGCCTCTGGGGAACATATTTATCTCTCCTGCGGCCGCAGGGTGGTGGATGATGTGGACTGCGGGGAGACGGATATGGAAAAAGTGTACGCCAGGGCAGGAGACGGGGCAGAGGAGTGGGAGTATCAGCGCCCTACCACGGGAAAGAGCAATGCCGGGGCATTTCTCTCGGCAAGTGTGCCTTCCCCAGAATTTTCTGCGCCAAACGGGTTTTATGAAGAGCCGTTCCTGCTGGAAATCTCTGGAAAAGAGGGAGATAAAATTTATTATACCACAGACGGAAGCAGTCCCGACGAAAGTTCGGCACTTTACACAGGGCCTGTGAAAGTGGAGAACGTGTCCTACCGGGAAAACAGATGGAGCCAGGTGCAGAATGTGGTGGAGGACTGGAAAGAATATGAGCCGGATTTGACCCCGGTGGATAAAATCTTTGTGGTGCGGGCCCTTGCAGTGGATGGTTCAGGAAATAAGAGCAAAGAATCCGTGGGGACTTTTCTGGTGGATATGGAGGAATACCAGGGGAAAAAAGTGGTGTCCCTTGTGGCGGATGAGGAGGATCTCTTTGGGGAAGAGGGCATCTATGTCACAGGGAAAGACTATGACAAGTGGTATGCTTCCGGGCAGAAGGGGGATAAGCCTCCCACAAATTTCGGAAAACACGGAAGGGACTATGAGATTCCTGCATCTTTTTCCTTTTTGGAAAAAGGGGAGGTCTCTACCCAGAACGTGGGGATACGCATTCAGGGGGCATCGGCAAGAAAAGTACCCAAAAAGCGCTTTTCCGTGTATGCAAGAAAAGAGTACAGCGGGAGCAGCTATTTTGAAAAGGAGCTCTTTCCTGGGAAAGAGACCCACTCCATTGTCCTTAGAAATGGTTTTGCAGATGCCCTCGTGTCAAAATTAATCACCAGAAAAAGTGTGGCGGTGAAAGACGCAGAGCCTGTGGCTGTTTTTTTAAACGGAGAATTCTGGTACGATACCTTTATGCAGGAAAAATACTCAGATTCCTTTTTAAACCAGGTCTATGGGGTAAAAAAGGACGATGTCATAATTGCCCATGACGGTGAAATTGAAGAGGGGGTTGAGGAGGACGGAAAATTTTATGGGGATATTTACGCCTACTACAGCACCCATGACTTTACAGAGCGGCAGGGATATGAGGGGTTTAACCAGGTACTTAATATACAAAGTTATATCGAATACCTCTGCGCCAACATTTATCTGTGCAATATGGATGTCAGCGAGAGAAAAAATTTTATGATGTGGCGTGTGCGCACTCCGGGCAGGGGGAATTACAGCGACGGGGCATGGCGTATGATGCTCTACGATATGGATGCCCTGGAGTGGAAAGATACGCTTTGTGAGGCATATCAGGTGGATACCATGGCAGAAATCAATTCCTTCCGGGAAAAAATGCCCACAGTGGGAGATACTTCCTACAACAGCCAGGGAATTTATATAACTTTAAAACAGAATCCCCAGTACAGAAGAGATTTTGTCACAACCTTTATGGATTTGGTGAACACGGATTTTAAGCCGGAGAGGGTGGAAGAGCTTTTAAATAACTGGGGGGAGGACATTACCTGGAACGATTCCTTTTTTGCCAGACGAAAGGACTATATCTGTCCCTTTCTTGCGGAAGAATTTGAATTAAAGGGCACGCTGGAAAATGTTACGTTGGAGTGTGAACATCCGGAGGGAGGAACGGTAAGGCTAAATACCTTTGAACCACAACTAAAAGGGGGAAGTTTTACCGGGGAGTATTACACAGATTATCCCGTCACAGTAACTGCAAAGGCAAAAAAAGGCTACCGCTTTGAGGGATGGAGCGGCGCCGTATCGAGCAAAGAATCCTCTATCGAAGTTTTGCCCCAAAAAGGTGGGATTTCATTAAAAGCCACATTTGCCAGGGAGGAAGAAAATTGAAAAGAAAAATGAAAATAATTTTAACTTATATCCTTCTATCTGTAATATTCTGCTCTTCCTGTGGAGATAAAAGCAGGTCTGTCGCTGTGAATACTTCCTATGAGCCGCCGGAAGAGAGTTTTTGTGAGATAACGGCCCTGGATCTGGACACAGGGGAGGAGGGGGCCAAGGAGGTGGCTTTTTCTGAGGAAGACGGTGTCTGTGATATCACGGAGGGAGGAACCTATGTGTTAAAGGGGGATTATGAGGGACAAGTCCGCATCGATGCCAAGGAATATCCCGTGCATCTGATTTTAGAAAATGCAAGGGTCAAATCTTACCATGGGCCTGCCCTGCATATCCTTTCCGCAAGCAAAGTGGTATTGACGGCAAAAGAGGGAACGGAAAATGAATTTCAGGATTCTCCGGATTACGGCCAGGCAGGGGATGCCAACGGCTGCATATACTCCGAGACAGATGTGAGCATAAACGGAACAGGCTCCCTGTTAATTTATGGGAACAAAAAATCCGCTTTAAGCACTAAAGGCTGCGTTAAGGTTTTGGAGGGAAAAATTGGGGTGCAGTCTAAAAAAGACGGGATCCGGGCCAATGACGGCATCTTTCTGTCCCCAGAAGAACTGGAGGTGAAAAGTGAGGGAAACGGCATTGTCACAAGAAAGTCAGGAAAAGACGGAAAAGGTTTTTTAGAAGCCTGCGGGGGAAAGATTTCTGTGGTGGCGGGGAAAAATGCAGTCTTATCTGCCGGAGACTTGTTCATCCGGGACTGCAGCCTTACCTTAAAAGGGATTCTCTCCGATTATTCCTGTGAGGGGGAGTTAAAGATTCAAAAAGGATGTATTGCCAATGAATAAATACAGACATGAATATAAATATCTCATAGACAGCAAGGAGATGGCTGTCCTAAACATAAAAGCCGCAGGAATTTTGCAGAGGGACTCCCATGCAGGCAGGGAGGGAAGCTATTTTATACAAAGTCTTTACTTTGACGATATGAAAAACAGCTGTTACAGGGAGAATGAGGCGGGGACGGACCCCAGGTCTAAATTTAGAATCCGCTATTACAACAGGAATACTGAGAGCCTTAAACTGGAGAAGAAAAGCAAGATAAGAGGGATGACAAGAAAAGAATCCTGCTCCATTACCAGAGAAGAGTGTGAACTTTTCATGGGCGGAGGGGTGCCGGAAATCTCGCCGGAATTTCCCCGGGAAAAGCAGATGCTCTTTGGGGAGATGAAGGTGAGGGGGCTTATGCCAAAAGTAATTGTGGCCTATGATAGGATTCCTTTTGTGGCCCCGGCGGGCAATGTGAGGGTTACCTTGGATTCTAACCTGGTTTCTTCCGGGGAGGTAGAAAATTTTCTTTTGGAAAAAAGGATGCAAAGGCCGGTGCTTCCCGGGGGAAACAGCGTTTTAGAGGTGAAATTTGACGAGTTTCTTCCCTCATATATAAAAGAAGTCCTTGCCCTGGATTCTCTTGCCTGGACAAGTTTTTCCAAATATTACCTGTGCAGAAAATACAATACGAATGGAGGAGTGTTATGAGTTTTCAAGATGTGTTCCGCAAATCCTTTTTAGAGGGATATGCTTCTTTGGATATTCAAATCGGAGAGATTCTTCTGTGTATGGTTTGTACCCTTTTACTTTCCATATACATTTTTCATGTGTATAAAATGTTAAATAAAAATTCATTTTATAATAAAAATTTTAATTTGTCGCTTATTGCCCTGGCATTGATTACCGCCGCCGTGATTCTTACGATACAGTCTAATATTGTGGTATCCCTGGGTATGGTAGGCGCGCTGTCCATTGTGCGGTTCCGCACGGCGGTTAAGGAGCCTTTGGACTTGGTTTTTCTTTTCTGGTCTATCAGCGTGGGGATTATCTGCGGGGCAGGCTTTGCCATGATAGCCCTGATTTGTTCCGTGCTTCTCACATTGACGGTGTTTCTTTTTTCCAGATATTCCGGGGGGAAGACCTCTCTGATGCTGGTGGTAAATGCAAAAGATTACCGCAGCGAGGAAGGGATTATGGAGATAGTGGAAAAAAACTGCCAGTACTATAAGACAAAGGCCAGAAATATGACAAAAGACCATTTGGATATGGTGATTGAAGTCAGGGTGAAGGAGGAAAAAGTACTGATTCAGGAACTTATGGCTTTGGATTCCCTGGTATCTTTTTCCCTGGTGGCCCATGACGGGGACGTGACCTTGTAAAAAGTACATTAAATTTTACAAACAATTAGGGAAAAACTGCATACACTGATAGAAAAAGGGTTTTTATGGATCAGGTCCGAAAAAAGCTAAGAGTGGATGATGCCAGAAGAAAAGGGTTTCGGGGCTTGGGAGTGACAGTGGCGGTAATGGACACAGGGATTGTGCCTCACCCGGATTTTGACAGCAGAATTGTGAAATTTAAGGATTATACAAGAGGTATGAGGAAAATGTATGACGACAATGGTCACGGCACCCATGTGGCAGGAATTATTGCAGGCAGCGGAAAAATGAGCCATGGCCTCTACCAGGGAATGGCGCCGGGGAGCAGTCTTTACATACAAAAAGTGCTGGATCGGAAAGGAAACGGCAACACGGGGCAGATGCTCTCCGCCATTGATGAAGTTATAGAGGAAAAAGAGAAATATAATATCAGAATTTTAAATATATCCGTGGGAATGCTGCCAACGGCGGACGATTCGGAGAAAGAAAAATTGATGGATGCGGTGGAAAAAGCCTGGCGGGCAGGAATTGTGGTGGTGGCTGCGGCAGGAAACAACGGGCCGGGAAGAAATTCCGTCACCATTCCAGGGCAGTGCAAGAGCATTATCACTGTGGGCAGCATAGACGACTATAAAGACCAGGGCCATGCCAAAGGGCCAAAGGCGGGCTACAGCGGCAGAGGCCCCACGGACTGCTGTGTAGTTAAGCCTGAGATTTTAGCCCCCGGCACCTCCATAAAAAGCTGTTCTTACCACGGAAACGGCTATGAGATGAAAAGCGGCACCTCCATGTCCGCCCCGGTGATTTCCGGGGCCATTGCCCTTCTTTTGGAGAAATACCCCAGGCTCACTCCAGCCCAGGTAAAACTGAAATTTTACGAGAGGGCGGTTATGATACGGGAGGTAGAAAAACAGGAGTGCTGGGGTGTAGTGTATCTCAACCGATTGTTGTAGGATTAAAATCAAGTTTTAATTTAATTTTAATTAAAACAAGATTTAAGAAAAATAAGAAATAAATACATCTAACAGGTAATGGGAAAAGTCTGCTTTCTCAATGTCCTGTTTTGCAATGATGTCCACAGTGCCGATTTCTTCCGTGCCCAGTTTGTAAATGATTTCTCCCACTTTCTCCCCCTCTTTCACAGGGGCCTCCACAGATTCCGGGAGGGAGAGTTCTTTTGTGATAGCTGAAAAGTCTTCCCCCTTCACAGACAGGTATTGAAACTGGTTGGCATAGGAGAGGGAGAGGGAATTATTTACCCCCCGCTTTACAGGGATGGAAGTGTTGCCCTCTTCCGGTTCGTCTGTATAAATACGGCATTTGGAGAATCCGTAATTTAAGAGGGTGGAGGCGTCGGAAAACCTGTTTTTGGGGTTTTCAGCACCCATTACCACCGCAATCAGTTCCATTCCGTCTTTCTCCGCTGTGGCGGAAAGGCAGAATTTGGCCAGGGAAGTGGAACCGGTTTTAAGCCCGGTGGCATATTCGTACTGCCGGATTAACTTATTTGTATTGGCCAGGCCGAATTCTTTCTGGCCCTTGGCGGTATTGTGGGTAAAGGAGTCCATCCAGATGGTGCAGTAGTCGTGGATTTGGGGATGTTTTACCGTGAGCTCCCGGGACATTAAGGCGATATCGTAGGCGCTTGTCATGTGGTCATCCACATCCAAGCCGCAGCAGTTTACAAAATGGGTGTCTTTCATGCCAAGGGCTTTGGCCTTTTCATTCATGGATGCCACAAAGGCTTCTTCGCTGCCACCGACAAATTCCGCCATGGCGACGCTTGCGTCATTGGCGCTGGCAATGCTGATACATTTAATCATGGTTTCCACATCCTGGGTCTCACCGGCCTCCAAAAATACCTGGGAGCCTCCCATGCTGGCCGCATGTTCGGAGACAGTAACTGTATCATTTAGATGAAACTTCCCCTGCTCCAGCGCCTCAAATATTAAATTTAAAGTCATTATTTTGGTTATGCTTGCCGGATGCCTTACTTCATGGGCATTTTTTTCATAGATGATGGTTCCGGTGCTTGCTTCCATCAAAATGGCGCTTGGGGCTGTGATGGAAGCGGAGACGGCTTCGTCTGCAGCAAATTCCCCGGACTGTGACTCCGGGGGATTGGAGCTTTGGGTAAAAAACAGAAAATTGGAAACCGGGGAAAAAATTCCCGGCAGGCAGGATGTCAGAAGAATTTGGCAGCACAATAAAAGGGATAAGAGGGTATGCATAGTGTAACCTCCATAGGTTTTCTACTATTAGTGTAAGAACAAATGAGAAAATTTATGACCGAAACTTGAAATTCTAAGGAAAATCTACTAGAATAGTGCTTGGACTGTAAAAAATCAGGAAAAAGAGAAGAGAAAAGAGATATGGAATTAAGTGTGAAACTGGAAGCTTTTGAAGGGCCTTTGGACCTTTTGCTTCACCTGTTGGAAAAGAATAAAGTCAGTATATACGATATTCCCATTGTGGAGATTACGAATCAGTATCTGGAATACATCCAGGAGATGAAACGCCAGGATTTAAATATTATGAGTGAATTTCTGGTGATGGCTGCGACTTTAATTGCCATAAAGTCCAAAATGCTCCTTCCCAAAGAAGAAAAGGAAGAGGAGGAGGAGGAAGACCCAAGGGCGGAATTGGTACAGCAGCTTTTAGAGTATAAAATGTACAAATGTATGTCCTTTGAATTGAAGGACAGGCAGGTAGACGCCCAGAGAGTGCTGTACAAACTTCCCACAATTCCTCCAGAGGTGGAGGCTTTTGAGGAGCCTGTAAATTTAGAAGAATTAATGGCAGATTTAACTTTATCAAAGCTAAATAATATTTTTCAGTCCGTCCTTCGCAGGCAGGAGAATAAAATAGACAAAGTTCGTTCCCAATTCGGGAAAATTGAGAAGGAAGAGGTCTCTCTCTCTGACAAAATGACTTTTCTGGAAGGGTATGCCAAAAGCCACAAGCATTTCAGCTTCCGGGGGCTTTTGGAGGGGCAGAGCAGCAAAATGGAAGTCATCGTCAGCTTTCTTGCAATTCTGGAATTAATGAAAATGGGAAAAATTGCAATCACCCAGGAAAATCTTTTTGATGATATCGCAATAGAGTCAAGGATTGCCGCATAGGAGACATGTTTATGGAAGAAAAAGAATATAAGACAGCCATCGAGGCAATTTTGTTTACCATGGGGAATTCCGTGGAGCTGGAAAAAATTGCCGCAGCCCTGTCGCTGGATATGGAGAAAACAAAGGAATATATGGAGAGCTTAATGGAGGAATACAAATCCATGGAGCGGGGGATACAGATTGTGGAACTTGACGGGGCGTACCAGATGTGCACCAACCAGAATATGTATGAGTATTTAATCCGCATAGCAAAACAGCCCAAAAAGCATGTGCTCACCGATGTGCTCCTTGAGACGTTGTCGATTATAGCATACAAACAGCCGGTGACAAAGGCGGAGATTGAAAAAATCCGTGGGGTATCCTGCGACCATGCGGTGAGCAAACTGGTGGAATATCATCTTGTGTGTGAGCTGGGGCGCTTAGAGGCTCCGGGGCGTCCTATGATGTTTGGCACCACGGAGGAATTTCTGCGCAGCTTCGGCATTCATTCCCTGGAGGAGCTTCCTGAGATGAATCCTTTGCAGATGGAGGAATTTAAGCAGGAGGCAGAGAGGGAAGCGGAGCAGGAAATTGTCACGACATAAAAAATTTGAAAAAATTTCAATTTGGGTCTTCCCTTTTTGAAAAAATCTGTTATAATATTTCTCAGCGGGGTATGGCTCAGTTTGGTCAGAGCGCACGGCTGGGGGCCGTGAGGTCGCAGGTTCGAATCCTGTTACCCCGATTGTAAGTTTTTCTTTTGTTTGCAGGTGCCCAGGCACCTGCTCCTTTCTTTTTACAGAAGATTTTTTGGAGATTTTATTTTTCCCTGTGAGAATTCTTTTAAGCGGGGAATAAGAGACAGGCAAAGGCCATACTATTTTTTTAACAGATGCCAGGATGTGTGCTATGAAACGTATCGGAAAGATGATGTTATCTCTTATTCTCTTTGGAGTTCTTTTGTTTGGTTCTGCCATGGCCGCCTTTGCAGAAGGCGGGGAGGCTGTTTTAGATGAAAACAAGTTATATGCCCGGTCGGCAGTGCTTATGGATGCCGATTCCGGGCGTATTTTATATGAAAAGGACGGGCATAAAAAAATGCCCATGGCAAGCACCACAAAAATTATGACCTGCATCCTTACCTTGGAGAGCGGAAAGACGGAAGAAATAGCGGAAGTTTCATCCCACGCAGCCTCCATGCCCAAAGTCCACTTAGGGATGCGGGCAGGGGAGCGCTACCGCATCAAAGACCTTTTGTATTCTTTAATGCTTGAGTCCCACAACGATTCGGCGGTGGCCATTGCGGAACATGTGGGTGGCAGCGTGGAGGGATTTGCGGAGATGATGAACCAAAAAGCCGCAGAGCTTGGGTGTAAGGACACCTTTTTTATCACCCCAAACGGCCTGGACGCCCAAAAAGAAATTCCCGGTGAGGAGGGGAGTGTGACTGTGGAACATTCCACCACAGCGGCGGACCTTGCCAGAATTATGAGTTACTGTATTGTAAATTCTCCCCAGAGAGATGATTTTTTGGAGATTACAAGGACACCTTCCCACAGTTTTTCCAACCTGAAGGTAAAAGAGGGAGGGGAGGCTGTGTCCGGGGGACGGAAATTTTCCTGCAATAACCACAATGCTTTTTTGTCCATGATGGAGGGGGCCTTAAGCGGAAAAACAGGGTTTACGGGAAAAGCGGGGTACTGTTATGTGGGCTCCTTAAAGCGGGAGGACAAAACATTCGTGGTGGCTCTTTTGGCCTGCGGATGGCCAAACAACAAGACCTATAAGTGGTCGGATACAAGAAAGCTGATGGAGTACGGCCTCTCTTCCTTTGAAAAAAAAGATTTCTCCAAACTGCCGGTAAACCAGGGCTGCCTGAAAGACATCCCCGTATCCATGGCGGCCACGGATTATCTTTTTGCCAGCGCAGGGACGGGGGTGGAAATTTCAGATAAAACCCCGGCGCCTGTCTTGCTTTTAAAAAAGGGGGAGGAGATAGAGGTTTCCTATAAGGTGGAGAAACATCTTTTCGCACCTGTAGAAAAAGGCCAGGTGGTGGGAAAAATAGAATACCGGCTGGGAGAAGAGCTTTTCTGGGAGAGGGAGCTTGTGGCCAGGGACAGTTGGAAAAAAATAAATTTTGCCTATTTCATCCGCCAGGTATACAGGGCTTATTTTTCATAATAGATAGAAACGGGCCGAATTTGAGAAAAAATTTTGTACAGATTGTGATAAAATTAACAATTTTCTATTGAAAAATGTCGGGAAAAAGTATAGAATTAATCTAGCGAAATTTTTTTATTATTAAATAATAGATGGAGGGCAAAAAATGGGTAGTAGTAACAACAGCTTAGCTATGCAGCGCATTGCTAAGTTACTTGATGAGAACAGTTTCATGGAAATTGGTTCTCTTGTGACAGCAAGAAGCACAGATTTTAACTTGTCTGATACGGACACACCTTCCGATGGTGTGATAATCGGACATGGTTTAATCGAAGGCAGCCTGGTATTTGTATACAGCCAAGATGCATCCGTATTAAACGGCACCATAGGAGAGATGCATGCAAAAAAAATTGCATCTGTATATGATATGGCTATGAAAATGGGGGCGCCGGTTATCGGTATGTTAGACTGCGGCGGTTTCCGTCTCCAGGAATCTGTGGACGCATTAAACGGACTGGGTGAGATTTTTGCAAAACAGACACAGTCTTCCGGGGTTATCCCCCAGATTTCCGCAGTGTTCGGCACCTGCGGCGGCGGTCTCGCCACAGTTCCGGCGCTTTGTGATTTCAGTTTCATGGAATCCGAAAAAGGCAAAATGTTTGTGAATTCCCCCAATGCCATTAAGGGAAACAGGGCAGAAAAGTGCGACAACTCCAAGGGTGATTTCCAGGCGGAGGAGACAGGCGTAATCGACGGTATCGGAACAGAGGACCAAATCTTATACTCCATACGGGAACTTGTGACATTCCTTCCCTCCAACAATAATATGGGAGGTCTCAGCCAGGAGTGCGGGGATGATTTAAACCGCATGTGCAGCAATATGACACAGATGAAGGGAGATCCCCGTTTTGTGTTGAGCGAGATTGCCGATGACCATATTTTCTTTGAGACAAAGAAAGAATTTGCAAAAGATATGGTGACAGGTTTTATCCGTTTAAACGGTGCGACCATCGGAGCCGTGGCAAACTGTACGGAAATCTATGACGAAGAGGCAAATAAAACGGATACTTTTGACAATGTTTTATCTGCAAAGGGACTGAGCAAAGCAGCAGAGTTTGTAACATTCTGTGACGCTTTCGACATTCCTGTACTAACACTCACAAATGTAAAGGGTTACAAGGCATGCATGTGCAGTGAAAAACGTCTGGCAAAGGCTATGGCAAGTCTTACAAGCGCATTTTCCAGTGCGGACGTGCCCAAAGTCAATGTGATTGTGGGAGAAGCTTTTGGGGGAGCATATGTTACCATGAACTCCAAATCCATAGGTGCTGATTTAGTTTATGCATGGAATGATGCAAAAATCGGTATGATGGACGGAGAACTTGCAGCAAAGATTATGTATGCGGATGAAAGCGCAGATGTGATTGGCCAGAAAGCAAAAGAGTACAATGAATTACAGTCAAACGTACTCTCCGCTGCCAGAAGGGGATATGTGGACTTGATTATTGAGCCGGAGACAACCAGAAAATACCTGGTGGCAGCATTTGAGATGCTTTACACAAAGAGCGTTGTCACAGCTAGCAAAAAACATGGTACAAAATAATAGAAAGGTGAAGTTTCATGAAGAAAAAAATATTTCTGATTGCCGCCATATGCTTATGCATGTTGGGGCTGGCTGCATGTTCTAAAACGGATCCTACAAAAGTTGACTACAACGGACATTCCTATGATGAGCTGCAGTCTACCTGCCAGGGAACCGTGCAGACGCTGGTTTCCATGTCAGATGAGGACAGGGCATATCTTTTGTCATCCGGGTCAGAGCAGATTACGAAACTGGTGAATAACTGGGATGATTTGACAGAGCAGTATGGAGCTTTTGTGGAGTTTGGAGATTTTGAAATCACAAAGTCCGGCAAAACGCTTACAGCAGAACAGACACTTCAGTTGACAGACCGTAAGGCGATCCTTACATACGTGTACACGTATCACAACATGGAAGTGGAAGACATTACAGTAGATGCCATCTATTCATTGGGAGAGACAATGAAAAAGGCGGGACAGAATACCCTTATGGGTATCTTAATCGTATTTTCCGTGCTGATTTTAATCAGCCTGATTATCTCCTGCTTTAAGTTACTTTCCAATGTGGAGAAAAAAGAAACCCCTGCAAAAGAAGAGAAGAGCCCGGTGGTGACACAGATTGCCCAGAGGGAAGAGCAGGCGGATGACACAGAGTTAATTGCAGTGATTGCAGCGGCAGTCGCAGCCGCAGAGGGAACTTCTGCAGACGGATTTGTAGTGCGTTCCATTAGAAGAAGATAATATTAGGAGGATTTATAAAATGAAAAATTATACAATTACCGTAAATGGAAATGTTTATGATGTTACTGTAGAAGAGGCAGGCAGCACAGGGGCAGCACCTGCGCCAAGAAAAGCAGCACCTGCGCCCAAGGCGGCAGCAGCGCCTGCACCTGCAGCAGCTTCCGGTGCAGGAAATGTAAAGATTGAGGCAGGGGCAGCAGGAAAAGTATTTAAGATTGAAGCTTCTGCGGGACAGGCGGTAAAGAAAGGCGATACCGTATTGGTTCTTGAAGTTATGAAGATGGAGACGGCTGTGGTTGCACCGGAGGACGGAACAGTGGCAAGCATCAATGTATCTGTAGGAGATCAGGTAGAAGCAGGAGCATTACTGGCAACATTAAACAACTAATATCAGGAGGTTAACACAATGGATTATGTAATTGATACATTAGGAAACCTCTTACACCAGACGGCCTTTTTTAACTTGTCCTGGGGCAATTATGTAATGATTGCCGTGGCATGCGTATTTTTGTTTCTTGCGATAAAGAAAGGCTACGAGCCATTGCTGCTTGTTCCCATTGCATTTGGTATGCTTTTGGTAAATATCTATCCGGATATTATGATAAGCCCGGAGGAGAGCAGCAACGGTGTAGGCGGTTTACTGTACTATTTTTATACCCTGGATGAGTGGTCGATTCTGCCGTCCTTGATTTTCATGGGTGTAGGTGCCATGACGGATTTCGGTCCCCTGATTGCAAACCCAATCAGTTTCCTTCTCGGGGCAGCGGCACAGATTGGTATTTTCTCAGCTTACTTACTGGCAATTTTACTTGGATTTAACGATAAAGCGGCAGCGGCGGTTTCCATTATCGGAGGTGCGGACGGTCCTACCTCAATCTTCCTCGCAGGAAAGTTAGGGCAGAGCGGCCTGATGGGGCCCATTGCCGTGGCGGCATATTCTTACATGGCTCTTGTGCCCATTATCCAGCCGCCCATTATGAAACTTTTTACTACAAAGCAGGAACGTGCCATTAAGATGAAAAACTTACGTCCTGTTTCAAAGCTGGAGAGGATTTTATTCCCTATTGTGGTTACCATCGTGGTATGTTTACTGCTTCCCACCACAGCTCCCCTGGTAGGTATGCTGATGTTAGGTAACCTTTTCCGGGAATCCGGAGTTGTGCGCCAGCTTACAGAGACAGCTTCCAATGCAATGATGTACATTGTGGTTATTCTCCTTGGTACATCCGTAGGTGCTTCCACCAGCGCAGAGGCATTCTTAAATTGGAGTACAATTAAAATTGTAATTCTTGGACTTGTTGCATTTATATGCGGTACGGCTGCAGGTACTTTATTTGGTAAGCTTCTCTGCAAAGTGACAAAAGGAAAGATTAATCCTCTGATTGGTTCTGCCGGGGTTTCCGCAGTGCCGATGGCAGCCCGGGTTTCACAGAAAGTGGGAGCCGAGGAGGATCCTACCAATTTCCTTCTCATGCACGCCATGGGACCCAATGTTGCCGGAGTTATCGGTACGGCAGTAGCCGCCGGTGTATTTATGGCAATCTTTGGAATTTAGCGTATTGAAATCGGTTTAAAAAACGGAATCACCGGAAAATATTGAGAGGAGAAAATCATGTCAGAAGTTGCTAAAAAACCTATTAAAATAACAGAGACGATTTTGCGTGACGCACATCAGTCTTTAATTGCCACAAGAATGACAACGGAACAGATGCTTCCCATTATCGATAAAATGGATAAAGTGGGATACAATGCTGTAGAGTGCTGGGGAGGAGCTACCTTCGATGCATCCCTCCGCTTCTTAAAAGAAGATCCCTGGGAGCGTCTTAGGAAATTAAAAGAAGGATTTAAAAACACAAAACTTCAGATGCTGTTCAGGGGGCAGAATATCTTAGGATACCGTCCCTACGCAGATGATGTGGTGGAGTATTTTGTACAGAAATCCATTGCCAACGGAATTGATATCATCCGTATTTTTGACTGTTTGAATGATATCCGCAATCTCCAGACGGCTGTTACTGCATGTAACAAGGAAAAAGGCCATGCACAGGTGGCATTGTCTTATACTTTAGGAGATGCCTATACCTTAGAGTACTGGATGGATATGGCAAAACGTGTGGAGGAGATGGGGGCAAATTCCCTGTGTATCAAAGATATGGCGGGTCTTTTGACACCATATAAGGCGGAAGAATTGATTAAGGCGTTAAAATCTTCCACCAATATTCCTATCGAGCTCCACACCCACTACACTTCCGGCGTGGCTTCCATGACATACATGAAAGCTGTGGAGGCAGGGGTGGATATTATCGATACCGCTATGTCACCTTTTGCCCTGGGTACCAGCCAGCCGGCCACAGAGGTTATGGCTGAGGCATTCCGGGGTACGGAATATGACCCGAACTTTGACCAGATGCTCTTAAAAGAGATTGCAGATTACTTCCGTCCTATGAGGGAGGAGGCATTAAAGAGTGGTTTGTTAAATCCCAAGGTGCTTGGGGTGGATATCCAGACACTTTTGTACCAGGTGCCCGGCGGAATGTTAAGCAACATGGTTTCCCAGTTAAAAGAGCAGAATGCAGAAGACAAGTACATGGATGTTTTGGAGGAGATTCCAAGGGTGAGAAAAGACTTGGGCGAGCCGCCGTTAGTTACCCCTTCTTCCCAGATTGTAGGTACCCAGGCTGTGTTTAACGTTCTCATGGGAGAGCGCTACAAAGTTGCCACAAAGGAGACAAAGGATGTGCTTTTAGGCAAATACGGCCAGACCGTAAAGCCATTTAATCCGGAAATTGTGGATAAGGTTTTGGGAGAGGAAAAGAAAAATGCCATTACCTGCAGGTATGCAGATTTGCTTGAGCCGGAGTTAGATAAGATTGAGGCGGAGATGAAACAGTGGAAACAGCAGGATGAGGATGTGTTAAGTTATGCACTGTTCCCACAGGTTGCCACCGATTTCTTTAAATACCGGGAAGCCCAGCAGAAGGGGGTAGATGCCAGCGTGGCAGACACCAAAAACGGAGCTTATCCTGTGTAATATAACATAAGAAAAAGGGAGTGTATGTCGCCTTGGTGATATAGACTCCTTTTCCTTTTTTGGGGGGAAATTGCTCTTGGACAAATTATCTAAAAACACTAGACAGAAAAGATGAAATTATATATAATAGGGAATAGATAAATATTTTGTCGCTTTATCGTGTGAAGGGCAGGATATGATTGGACAGAAATCGTGTCAAAACAGAAAGGTGGATTCAAGAAATGATAATGTTTTTTAAAAACCTGAGCATCAGATATAAGATTCTTGTTCCGGTGGCGTTACTGGGATGTCTGATGTTTGCAATGGGAATTATCAGTCTCTCTAGCACGAAACAGATTATGGAAGCCAGCGAGGCAATTTCCAGCAATTATGCCATGAAAATTGAGCGGTTAGGTGATATCACCGCTTCCTACCAGACGCTTCGCCGTGTGGCTTTTGCACACATTGTGGCGGACAATGATGAATTAGAAGGCGTGCTGTTAGATGAGGCTGACACATTAAAATCTGAGATTACCAGCGTGTGTGACGAGTTTGAGACCTTGATTAACTCAGATGATGCTATGCAGAGTTTCCAGCAGTTTAAAACAGATTATGCCAACTATCTGGTAATATATGATAAAATTTTGGAGTTTAGTGCGGCTGACCAGAAAAGTGAGGCGTCATCCCTTGCAAATGTGGATCTGAAAGAGGCGGGCACAGCCCTTACCGCAGAGCTGGATGTGATGAGCGCTATGAATAAAGAGGATATGGATAAGGCAGTGTCACATCAGAGCCAGGTTTATGCAAAGGTTACATGCACCATTATCATTCTTTTTGTGGCAGGCATCTTAGTTCTCTGTTTTGTGGTATGGGTATCCTGGAAGTGGGCATGCAAGCGTCTTATTAACATAAACGCCCAGTTGAGGGATGTCATTGCCACCATAGACGCAGGAGAGGGGGATTTGACAAAGCGCGTGCAGTGCTTCTGTACCGATGAAATCGGCACTTTGGCCGCTGGAATCAATACCTTTATCCAGACGCTGCAGGGTATTATGGGACAGATTAATTCCAGTTCCGGTCAGCTTGGCTCCATTGTAAACCTTGTGTCAGATAAAGTGACTACTGCAAATGACAATTCTTACGATATTTCTTCTGTAATGGAAGAACTGTCTGCTTCCATGGAGGAGATTTCCTCCACACTGACTACAATCAAGGAAAATGTAGGAGTTGTGGATGACAATATCATTGAATTGTCTGATGCGTCCCAGGGCCTTTATGATTATGCTACAGGAATGCAGAAACGTGCAGAGAATTTAGAGCAGAGTGCGGTTGAGAATAAACAAAATACCAGCGATGTTGTCAATGGGATTATCGGTCAGTTAAAACAGGCCATCGAGAGCAGTAAGAGCGTTGACCGTGTCAATGATTTGACAAATGAAATTTTAAGTATTTCCAGCCAGACGAATCTTTTGTCACTGAATGCTTCTATTGAGGCTGCAAGAGCCGGGGAAGCAGGAAGGGGATTTGCAGTGGTGGCAGATGAAATCAGCCAGCTGGCAAATTCCAGCAGAGAGGCCGCAAACAATATCCAGACGATTAACAATATGGTTATTGAGGCTGTAAATGAGCTGATAAAAAATGCAAATTCTATTGTGGATTACATAAACGAGACGATTCTTCCAGATTATGAGGGATTTGTCAGTGCCGGTAAACAGTACAGTGAAGATGCGATTCATGTAAATGGTATTGTCACCCGATTCAATGATATGTCTATTAATCTGAAACAGTTGATGGAGAGCATTACGGAATCTATTAACGGTATCAATACCGCAGTGGATGAAAGCGCAAACGGTGCCACGAATGTGGCTGCCAATACCTCGGATTTGGTTAAGGATATTGGAGAGATTGCAGATGCCATGAATGACAACAGGCAGATTGCCGGAAATCTTACGGAGGAAGCAGATAGGTTTATTAATTTGTAATCTGTTAATTCTTCTTGCTCTTAGCAGGCAGACTATGAAAGGATTTCTGTTTTTCATAGTCTGCCTTTTTGTACAGAGGGAATCGAAGGTGTTAAAAAAGGGGTAATACAAAAAGTATTGTCGGAGGTTATGTATGAAAATAAAGAATATGAGTATCAGATATAAGTTAATGGTTCCGGTGTTTGGATTAATGCTGGCAGTGTTGGTTCTAATCGCAGTGGGATTTACCAGTATTGCAAAAATGCAGAGAGCTTCTGTTACGGTAAAAGAGAAGGGGGTCAATTCTCTTATCGAGTTAAACAAAATCAGTGTGGAATCCCAGAAGATGCAGAAACTGGGAACTTCATACTGTACCAGCGGGGCAGATAATAAAGAAAGTATCTGGGCAGGTGTGGAGGAGTGCAATGGTAAGCTTCAGCAGTCTCTGGAAAATATGAAAGCCTATATGATGGGTACAGAACAGGAGGAGAAAGCCGCCGAAGCGGAAGCAGGTGCAGCCGTTCTCTATGCTACGGTTTCTGAAGTAAAAGCTATGATGGACAATAAAGACAAATCCGGGGCTATCCTCTATACCAATTCAAAATTATATAACATAGGACAGTCTTTTGAAAAAATTATTGATTCCTGGATAGAGTTAAACGATGTCAGCGTAAATGAAATACTAAGCAGCCAGGAAAAGATTTTCAATAGTGTTAAGATTTTGTGCATTACTTGTGTTGTAGTGTGTATTCTGATGTTTGGGCTTACCGTGTGGTGTATTGAAAGGAAAGTGACCTGGCGTCTTCGGGCACACACCAAAAAGATGGACCAGATTATTGACTCCATTGAGCAGGGATGCGGGGATTTGTCTCTTCGCCTGATGGTTTTAAATAAAGACGAAATGGGGCGTATGGCTGCCAATGTCAACCGTTTTCTGGATATTTTGGAAAACATTATGCAAAAAATCAACAACGATTCCCTGTCGTTGAACAATATTGTCACCAATGTTATGGAGAGGGCAAACAGTTCCAACAGCAGTGCCTGCGATGTGTCTGCAGTGGCACAGGAACTTTCCGCTACCATGGAAGAGGTGGCAAGCACAGTGGCAAATGTGGACAGCAATGCTTCCGGTGTCATGGAGGATTTGGAGGGGCTGCAGAAAACTACAGGGGATATTTTGGAATATGCCAATGAGATGAAGAACCGTGCTGCAAAACTGAAGGAATATGCCCAGGACAATAAGGAAGATATCAATCAGATGCTGACGCCTATTATTGGGAAAATCAAGAATGCAGTGGAAAACAGCAAGAATATAGAGAAAGTCAATGCCCTTACAGATGAGATTCTCTCCATAGCAAACCAGACGAATCTTTTGGCTTTAAATGCGGCGATTGAGGCAGCCAGGGCAGGGGAAGCCGGAAGAGGTTTTTCCGTGGTGGCAGAGGAGATTGGCCAGTTGGCGGATTCCAGCAGTAAGACCGCAAAGAATATCCAGGAAATTAACACCATGGTGCTGGATTTGGTAAACGAAATGATAAGCAACTCCAATGAAATTATCCATTATATGGAGGAGACGATACTGCCTGACTATGATAATTTTGTGGCCAGCGGTGTGCAGTACAGTGATGATGCGGTACATATCGATCAGGAGATGGCTCAGTATGCCCAGAGTTTTAAAGAAATCAACAGTATGGTGACAGAAATCGGAGAGTCCATCAGCGATATCACAAAAGCGGTGGATGAAAGCGCAAATGGTGTATCCAATGTGGCGGGAAGTATTCAGACTTTGGTGTCTGAAATTGCGGTAATCAATTCTCAGATGGATGAAAACGGCGCCATTGCCGGAAGCCTGAAAGAAGAGGCACAGAGATTTTCCGTATAAGTTGTAATTTTATAATTAGGATTGATGGCAAAGACCTCAATCCTTTTTATGCGCAGGGGAATAAAGAGCACTTTTGCGGGCAATGTCCCTGGGGAGAGAGAAAAAGAGGATAACGGAGAAACTATGAGTAAACGAAATGATTTGAGCAACCGCATCAATGAAAAATTTAAGAGCATGAGCAAGGGCCAGAAATTGCTTGCTTCCTATATCATGGACCATTATGACAAGGCTGTTTTTCTCACTGCTGCAAAGCTGGGGGAAGTAGTAGGAGTCAGTGAGTCCACTGTGGTGCGTTTTGCCACAAATCTGGGATACAAGGGATATCCAGAATTTCAGAGTGAGTTGGAAATTATGGTGCGGGACAAATTAAATACGATTCAGACTATGGATGCTGTGTTTGACCGCATCAGCCAGTCACAGATATTGGCTACGGTGTTAAAGAGAGATATGGATAATATTCAGGCCACTTTAGAGGAAGTGGATGAGAATGTATTTGAGCAGGCGGTGGAAACCATTTTAAATGCAGACCATATTTATATTATAGGAATCCGAAGCTGTGCACCTTTGGCGAGTTTTTTAGGTTTTTATTTGAATCTGATTTGCGACAAGGTACATCTTTTGCATACAAACAGTTCCAGTGAGGTTTTTGAGCAGATGATGCGGATTGGCAGCCGGGATGTGATGATTGGCATCAGTTTCCCACGATATTCTATGCGGACATTAAAGGCCATGGAATTTGCCAACAACCGCAATGCAAAAGTAATTACCCTCACAGACAGTGTCCATTCTCCCATGAATCTCTATTCTTCCTGCAATTTAATTGCCAGAAGCAATATGGTGTCCCTTGTGGATTCCCTGGCAGCCCCATTAAGTGTCATAAATGCCTTGATTGTTGCACTTTGTATGAAAAAAAACAGGGAAGTGTCAGATACCTTGGAAATGTTGGAGGAAATCTGGGAAGAATATCAGGTATATGAAAATGATGAGATTGACCATATAGAGGATACATTAAAAATGAGATATGCAAGAATCGGGGAAGAGGGATGAAAAGAGTTATCGTAGTGGGAGGAGGCCCAGCGGGAATGTTTGCAGCCCTTGCGGCGGCAAAGCAGGGGCATTCCGTAATCTTGTTAGAGCAGAATGAAAAGCTGGGGAAAAAATTGTTTATCACAGGAAAGGGCAGATGCAATATCACAAATGCCGGTGAGATAGACAATCTGTTTGGGAACGTAGTAACAAACCCAAAGTTTTTGTACAGCGCATTTTACGGATACGATAATTTCCGTGTGATTGATTTCTTTGAGAGCCATGGGGTAAAGACAAAAATCGAGCGGGGAAACCGGGTATTTCCCATTTCTGACCATTCCTCCGATGTGATTTTTGCTTTGGAGAAAGCCTTAAAACAGGCAAAGGTGGAAATAAAACTCCGCCAAAAGACGGAGAGGATTTTCGTAAACCATGGAAGGGCAGAAGGTGTAGTGCTCTCTGACGGAAGGACGATTCCGGGGGATGCTGTGATTATTGCCACAGGGGGATTTTCCTATCAGAGTACAGGCTCTAAGGGAGACGGATATAAGTTTGCAGAGGAGATGGGCCACACCTTAACGCCGCGGTATCCCTCCCTTGTGCCCATGAATGCGAGGGAGGAGTATGTGTCAGAATTGCAGGGACTCTCCCTAAAAAACGTTGAAATCACGGTGAAAGACAAAAATAAAATTCTCTTTCAAGATTTTGGGGAAATGTTGTTTACGCATTTTGGTGTCAGCGGCCCTCTGGTGTTAAGTGCCAGCAGTCAAGTGGGAAAGGCGCTTTTTCAAAGAGAGCTTTCCATGTATATTGATTTAAAGCCGGCACTTTCCCAGGAACAGTTGGATAAACGATTGCTCCGTGAGTTTGAATCAGGAAAAAACAAACAGTTAAAGAATGTTTTAACAAATCTTCTCCCGGTAAAGATGCGTTCCTTGATACCTTTTGTCTCCGGTGTGAGCCAGGAAAAGAAAGTAAATGAGATAACAAAAGAGGAGAGAGGGGATATTATAAGGGCTTTAAAAGAATTTCCCCTTACCCTTACCAGCCTTAGGGATTTTAATGAGGCCATCATCACAAAAGGAGGGGTTTGCGTCAAAGAAATCAATCCCTCCACCATGGAATCAAAAATTGTCCCTGGTGTTTATTTTGCAGGCGAGGTTTTGGATGTGGACGCTTTGACCGGCGGGTATAATCTCCAGATAGCCTGGTCTACCGGTTATTTAGCGGGAATAAGCGTGTAATCTAAAATAAATTTAATATAAAGGAGAAATGTATGAATATTGCAATAGACGGACCGGCGGGTGCCGGAAAGAGTACCATTGCCAAAAGGCTGGCAAAAGAGTTGAATTTTATCTATGTGGATACAGGGGCCATGTACCGGGCTATGGCGTTATATTTTCTGGAAAAAGGCATCAAAGCTTCTGAGGAGGAAAAGATATGCGGCGCTTGTGAAGAGATTGAGATTTCCATTGCGTATGACAGGGGAGAACAGCAAGTGATCTTAAACGGGAAAAACGTAAGCGGTGAAATACGCAGGGAAGAAGTGGGAAATATGGCAAGCCTTGTGAGCACATATGGAAAAGTCAGGGAAAAACTGGTGGCTCTTCAGAAAAAACTTGCTGAAGATGCAGATGTGATCATGGACGGAAGGGATATTGGAACCTGTGTGCTGCCGAGGGCAGAGCTTAAGATTTATCTCACTGCCAGCAGTTATACCAGGGCAAAACGCCGTTTTGACGAACTGGAAGAAAAAGAGATTTCCTGTGATTTGCAGGAGATTGAAGAGGATATTAAAGACAGGGATTACAGGGATATGCACCGGGAGATATCCCCTTTAAGACAGGCAGGGGATGCAGTGCTTGTGGACTCCTCAGATATGGGAATTGAAGAGGTGGTGGAGTCCATAAAAAAATTATATCAGGAGAGAGTGTCATGCAGGTAGTATTAGCGGAGTCTGCCGGGTTTTGCTTTGGGGTGAAGCGGGCGGTGGAGCTGGTATACCGGGAGGCAAAAAAGCATAAGATTCCGGTGTATACTTTCGGGCCTATTATCCATAACGAAGAAGTTGTGGAGGATTTGGAGCGCAAAGGCGTCCACGCCGTGAAGGATATGGAGGAGCTTTCCGGGCTTCCCAAAGGGGTTTTAGTTATCCGCTCCCATGGGATTTCCAGGGAAATCAAAGAAGAAATACAGGGCCTGGGGTTTCAAATTGTAGATGCCACCTGTCCCTTTGTCCTTAAAATCCATAAAATTGTGGAGGAGTACAGCAAAAAGGGGTATCACGTGCTGATTATCGGAAATGATTCCCACCCGGAGGTGGAGGGAATCAAAGGCTGGTCCCTTGCAGATAGGACTACGGTACTACAAACCAGGGAGGAGGCTGAAAAATTTTCTCTTTCCCCAGGGGAAAAGGTATGCATTGTGTCTCAAACGACATTTAATTACAACAAATTTCAAGAATTAGTTGAAATTATTCAGAAAAAAGGTTATGATATACTTGTTCTAAATACTATCTGCAATGCTACGGAAGTCAGGCAGAAAGAAGCGGCGGAAATCGCCGGCAGAGTAGATGCCATGATTGTCATTGGCGGACGCCAAAGTTCCAACACGCAGAAGCTATTTGAAATATGCAAAAAAGAATGTGAAAATACTTACTATATACAGACACTTGAAGACTTGGACAAAAAAAAGTTTCGGTCCATTGATAACGTAGGTATTACCGCAGGGGCTTCCACCCCAAACAAAATTATCGAGGAGGTTTCAGAGAATGTCAGAAATGAGCTTTGAACAAATGCTGGAAGAATCATTTAAAACAATAAGAAACGGAGAGGTAGTCGAAGGAACTGTTATCGATGTGAAACCAGATGAAATCGTCTTAAATATCGGATACAAGTCGGATGGCATTATTTCACGTAACGAATATACCAATGAATCAAGTCTTGATTTAACTACTGTTGTCTCCGTAGGTGATTCCATGGAAGCAAAGGTAGTGAAAGTAAACGACGGAGAGGGACAGGTTCTTCTCTCCTACAAGCGTCTTGCCGCTGAAAAAGGCAACAAAAAGCTGGAGGAAGCTTTTGAAAACCAGACTGTGCTCACTGCAAAAGTGGCTCAGGTTTTGGGCGGAGGTTTAAGCGTGGTTGTGGAGGAGAGCAGAGTGTTTATTCCTGCAAGTCTGGTTTCCGATACATATGAGAAAGACTTAAACAAATATAAAGACCAGGAGATTGAGTTTGTGATTACGGAGTTCAATCCCCGCCGCAGAAGAGTCATTGGAGACAGAAAGCAGTTATTAGTCGCAAGAAAAGCCGAGCTGCAGAAAGAGTTATTCTCCAAGATCAGTGTAGGGGATGTAGTGGAAGGAACTGTTAAGAATGTGACAGATTTCGGTGCATTTATTGATTTGGGCGGTGCAGACGGGCTCCTTCATATTTCAGAAATGTCCTGGGGCAGAGTGGAGAGCCCCAAGAAAGTATTTAAAGTGGATGATGTGGTAAGAGTATTTATCAAGGATATTAACGATACCAAAATCGCCCTGAGCATGAAATTCCCGGAGGATAACCCATGGAATGACGCTGCAAACCGCTTTGCAGTGGGAACTGTTATCAAGGGGAAAGTTGCCCGCATGACAGATTTTGGCGCATTTGTAGAGCTGGCGCCGGGGGTGGATGCCCTTTTGCATGTGTCACAGATTGCAAAGGAGCATATTGAAAAACCTGCGGATGTGCTGTCAGTAGGCCAGGAAATTGAAGCTCAGATTGTTGATTTCAATGAGGATGACAAAAAAATCAGCTTGAGTATGAAAGCACTTGCTGCGCCGGAAGATGAGGGTGAAACTGCTGTAGAAGAATAGACCGGAGGTTTTTCTATGCTTGGCGATTATGAAAAATTTAAAAAAAATGTTTTTGGTCTTACCCAGATTGATTTAAATGCTTACAAAGAAAAGCAGATGCGCAGGCGGATTGATACTCTAATCAACAAAAATAAAATGGCAAATTACGATTCCTACGTGGAACTGCTGAAAAAAGATAAGGAAAAATTTGAACAGTTTGTAAACTTTCTGACCATAAATGTCTCTGAGTTTTATCGGAATCCGGAACAGTGGAAATTGTTAGACCAGGAGGTTATTCCGGAACTGATTCAGAAATTTGGCAAATCCTTAAAGATTTGGAGTGCTGCCTGTTCCACCGGGGATGAGCCATACTCTCTGGTGATGGCTTTTTCCAGGCATATTCCTTTAAACCAGATTAAAATTCTGGCCACAGATATTGACAGACAGGTGATGGATACAGCCCGGATCGGATTGTATAGTGAAAAAAGCATTGCGGGAGTCCCGGATGATTTTAAACGGAAATATTTTACGAAAGTGGGAAATTCTTTCCAGCTTTCTAAGGAAATTACATCCAGGGTACAGTTCCAGCAGCATAACCTGTTAAAGGATGACTATCCTACCAAGTGCCATTTGATTGTGTGCCGCAATGTGCTAATCTACTTTACGGAGGATGCCAAGGAAGAAATTTACAAGAAATTTAATCAATCTTTGACAAAAGACGGGGTACTGTTTATCGGCAGTACAGAGCAGATTATGAATTATAAGGCCATAAATTTTGCGAGGAAAAGCAGTTTCTTTTTCTCAAGGGAACAGTAATATCAGGCCGCTCCATGAAAATCCATGGGGCGGCTTTTTTGTGCAGGTCTGCATGGGGATGAAAATTTTCCGTTCTTATCTTCCTGTTTCTGCATAGATTAGATAAAGAGGGACAGGACATTTTTTACATAAAGAGCTATTTTTTTAGAATCAGATAAAAAATCTCCCCCGTATTCAAACCAGGAGGATTTTTCTATTTTTCCAGGATAAAAGCAGGGGGCAAACCAATCCGCCTGCTGGGGAAGAAACAGCCCCCGGCGCCTGGTATAACAGTTGCTTTTTGTGGCTTTTTTCCTGTGGGATTTGTCCACGAAGGAGGCGACGCTTTTGTGGACTGCCATATCTTCTAAGGGCAGATAGTAGTAGTCTTTGTAATTTTCATAGTAAAAATACAGTTCCCCTTCCAAAACCGGGATGAAGAGATAAACATGATTTTCCCGGAAAGTGAGGCGGTACATTTCCTTTTCCACTGTAAGTCTTGCAGGAAAGGGCAGGGATGTATTCAGGGTGATTTGAAGTTCCTTTTTGGGGGAATCGGCGCCGAAGGGAAGGGTTTCTTCCAACTTGGCGGAAGTTATGTCTGGCTCCCCGGCAAAAAAGCGAAGGTAAGAAAACAGGGGCAGAAGTTTTGTCATGCCCAGAATATCCTCATAATTGTGGAGGAGTAAAAGGGATTTTTTTTCTTCTGCGGGCTGTTTTTCATACTCCTTGTAGACAGCCACAAGCTCCCCCCCTGTGTAGGAATCCTCCCGTTGGATGCCCAAAAACATTTCCAGTGTTTTTTGTTTCTTATCCGGCAGATGCAAAAGATTTAAAAAGGGCCGCATTTCTTGATAAATATCCATAATCCGGAAATTTTCCCAGGAAAAGGAAAGATTTTGTTTTTCCGTCCGCTGCTTTAAAAAGGGTATGTCAAAAGTAAGGCCGTTGTAGCATATCAGTGTGGAAACAGGAGAGAGGTAGCGGTAAAAAGCGGTTAAAATCTCTTTTTCTTCCATGGGATTTTCTGCAAAAAACTGAAAGATTTCCAGGGTTTCGTCCTTTCTTATGACAAGGCCAATTAGGTATATAAAACAGTTTTTGGCAGAAAAACCAGTAGTTTCAATATCAAAAAAAGCGGTGTTGTTTTTCAAATATGTATCGGTATAACAGTCTTTTGGCGCGGGAATGGTTTTATGTATTATCTCCAAAGGAAGCCTCCTGTCTGATAGAATTGTACAAGTTATGATACTTAGTATAGCATATTAAGAAAAAATTAAGAAGTATGAAAAAAAGTACAAAAAAGGTATTTCAGCAGGCGCTTTTTATGATATAATTTATAAGATGACGTTCTTGTACATTTTTTGCGTACAGGGATTTACAAATTTTTTAAGAAAGTGGGGCACGAGAAATGGGTTTAATGACATTTAAAGGCGGCGTCCATCCTTATGATGGAAAAGACTTATCCAAAGATAAGCCAGTCAGCGAATTATTACCCAAAGGCGAACTGGTATTTCCGTTATCTCAGCATATCGGAGCGCCAGCAACTCCAATTGTTGCAGTTGGCGACACTGTATTAAGAGGGCAGAAGATTGCAGAAGCCGGCGGATTTGTATCCTCCCCGATTTATGCATCTGTTTCAGGAACAGTGAAAGCAATCGAACCGCGCCGGGTTGCGGTTGGCGATATGGTGAACTCCATCATAATCGAAAGTGACGGCGAGATGAAAGAGGCAGAGTTTGTAAAGACAGATGATGTGACAAAACTCTCCAATGAAGAGATTATCGGCAAGATTAAAGAGGCCGGTGTAGTAGGTATGGGGGGTGCAGGATTCCCAACCCATGTAAAACTTTCTCCCAAGGAGCCGGATAAGATTGAGTACATTATTGCAAACTGTGCGGAATGTGAGCCTTATCTGACTTCCGATTACCGCAGGATGATAGAGCAGCCGGAAAAACTGGTAGCCGGCATGAAAATTGTTTTGCAGCTTTTCCCAAAGGCAAAAGGCGTATTTGGCGTGGAGGATAACAAGCCGGACTGTATTGCCAAATTAAAAGAGCTGGTAAAAGATGAGCCCCGGATGGAAGTGGCGGAGCTGATGACAAAATATCCCCAGGGCGGTGAGCGTCAGCTGATCTATGCGGTGACAAAGCGCTCCATAAACTCAAAGATGCTTCCGGCGGATGCGGGATGTATCGTTGACAATGTGGAGACGTTGGTGGCAATTTACAATGCAGTTGCATTGGGACAGCCTCTGATGAACCGTATCTTTACCGTAACGGGAAATGCGGTGGCAGAACCTCAGAACTTCTATATCTGCATCGGTACAAATTACCAGGAAATGTTAGACGCTGCAGGAGGCTTTAAAGGAGACTGCAAGAAGATGATTGCAGGAGGCCCCATGATGGGATTTGCCCTTTTTGGCCTTAATATCCCTGCAACAAAAACTTCCTCCGCACTTCTCTGCTTTACGGAGGATGAAGTGGAGGCATTTAAAGAGACGGCCTGCATCAACTGCGGACGCTGTGTGGAGGCATGTCCGGAACTTTTGATTCCCTCCAGGCTTGCGGATTTTTCCAAAAACGGCCTTATGGATGTGTTTGAGAAATGGCACGGCCTTGAGTGCGTGGAGTGCGGAAGCTGCAGTTTTGTCTGTCCGGCAAAACGTCCATTGGCACAGGCAGTAAAGACTATGAAGAAACAGGCACTGGCGGCAAAGAGAAAAAAATAAGATAAAATGATAGAAAGAGGTGAATTTTTGTGAGTGATTTATTTAACGTATCATCGTCACCACATGTTCGTTCCAAAGATACCAGCAGCCGGATTATGCAGTATGTTATTCTTGCATTGCTGCCCACCACGGCTTTCGGTATTTACAACTTTGGAATAAAAGCAGCAATTTTAATTGTTGTTACCATCGCAAGCTGTATTGCTTCCGAATGGATTTACGAAAAAATCGTACATAAAGAGAGTACCATACAGGACTGCAGCTGTATCGTGACAGGACTGCTTTTGGCATTAAACCTTCCCGCAACCCTTCCCTGGTGGGAGGCCGTGATCGGCGGCGCATTTGCAATTATCGTGGTAAAAATGCTCTTTGGCGGCCTGGGGCAAAACTTTATGAACCCTGCCCTTGGGGCAAGGTGTTTCCTGTTAATCGCTTTTGCAGCAGATATGACAAACTTTACCATTGATTCCTACTCAGGGGCAACTCCCCTTGCGGCAATCCGAAACGGAGAATCCGTAAACCTTATGGATATGTTTATCGGAAGGACGGCAGGTACCATCGGGGAGACTTCCGCCATCGCCGTTTTAATCGGGGCTATTATCCTGATTTTGCTGGGAGTTATTGATTTAAGGATTCCCGCAACTTATATTGTGACATTTGTGGTATTCCTTCTGCTTTTCAGCGGCCACGGATTCGATGGAAATTACATTGTGGCACAGCTTTGCGGCGGCGGTTTAATGCTTGGGGCATTCTTTATGGCCACGGACTATGTCACATCCCCCATTACCCCAATGGGAAAAATTGTGTTTGGTATCTGTCTTGGAATTTTCACAGGTCTGTTCCGTACCTTCGGGGCAAATGCAGAGGGCGTTTCCTTTGCCATTATTTTAAGCAACCTGTTAGTTCCAATGATTGAGCGTTATACGGTGCCAAGAGCATTTGGCGTGGTAAAGGAGGCAAAGAAGCATGAATAAAAAAATTGTACATGACGCTATGATTTTAACTGCATTTACTTTGGTGCTTGGCTTTGTCCTTGGTCTTGTCTATGGAATTACAAAAGACCCTATCGCCGCTGCTGATAAAGCGAAGTCCCAGGCGGCTTACCAGACCGTGTTTGCAGATGCGGAAAGCTTTGAAGCTTACGGGGAGTTCGATAAAGAGGCTGCACTTTCCGTTATGGAGGAGGGCGGTTTCAGCGATGAAATCACCGATGTACAGGTGGCAATGGACGGGGGCGGCAGCACCTTAGGCTATGTCATTACCGTAATTGCAAAAGACGCCAGCCAGGCAAATATCACTTTTTCCGTGGGCATTGCCAATGACGGAACGGTGAATGGTTATTCTATTACCAATATTTCAGAGACTCCGGGGCTGGGGATGAAGGTAAATGAGGAAGCTTTTTACAGCCAGTTTGCAGGGAAGCTTGTGGACAGCTTTACCATTGTTAAAAATCCTCCTGCATCCGACAGCGAAGTGGAATCTGTTTCCGGCGCAACCATAAGTTCTAAGGCTATGGCAAACGGTGTCAATGCATGTATTACATACTTCCATAACGTACTGGAAGGAGGCGCAAATTAATGAATAAGAATACAGAACGTTTATATAACGGTATTATCAAAGAAAATCCTACTTTTGTATTAATGCTTGGTATGTGTCCCACCCTGGCTGTTACTACGGCAGCGGTGAATGGGCTTGGCATGGGGCTTTCCACCACAGTGGTGCTTGTCCTTTCCAACCTTTTGATTTCCCTGTTCCGCAAGGTGATTCCAAACGGTGTGCGTATGCCTGCATATATTGTCATTGTGGCATCCCTTGTAACCATGGTGGAATTTATTATGAAGGCTTATACACCGGCCCTTGCGGCACAGCTTGGGGTGTATATCCCCCTTATTGTGGTAAACTGTATTATCCTTGGTCGTGCGGAGAGCTATGCCTCCAAAAATGAGGCTGTACCCTCTATCTTTGACGGTATCGGTATGGGCCTTGGATTTACTTTCGGCCTTACCTGCATCAGTATTGTCAGGGAAATTTTAGGGGCAGGACAGCTTTTTGGAGTACAGGTTCTTTCCTTAGAGTGGTTTACCCCTATCACAATCTTTGTTATGGCTCCCGGGGCATTCCTGGTGCTGGCAGTTCTTGTTGCCATTATGAATATTGTAAGGGTTAGAATGGATGCAAAGGGCAAACCTTTGGCTGCGCCTTCCGGATGTATTACCGGAGACTGCGCTTCCTGCGGAATGTCTTCTGCATGTACCGGAAAAAGCCAGAATTCAGCTTCGGCTGCAAAATCAGAATAGGAGGATAGATACGGATGAAAACATTATTATTAATTGCAGTTGCTTCCGCTATTGTAAATAACGTTGTTTTAAGCCAGTTCTTGGGTATCTGTCCATTTTTGGGAGTATCTAAGAAAACGGAAACGGCTGCGGGCATGGGCGGTGCGGTAATCTTTGTTATCACCATCGCATCCTTTGTCACAGCATTAATTTACAAATTTATTTTGACTCCACTGGATATCCAGTATCTGCAGACAATCGTCTTTATCCTTGTGATTGCCGCACTGGTTCAGTTTGTGGAGATGTTCTTAAAGAAATCCATTCCGTCACTGTATGAGAGTCTGGGTGTTTACCTCCCTTTGATTACAACAAACTGTGCAGTGCTTGGAGTGGCATTAAATAACGTAACCAAGGAGTACAATATTTTAGAGAGCGTTGTCAACGGTTTTGCAACGGCAGTGGGATTCTTTATTGCCATTGTGATTATGGCGGGGCTCCGTGAAAAAATTGAATACAATGATATTCCCAAACCCTTCCAGGGTACTGCGATTGTACTGATTACCGCATGTCTGATGTCAATTGCGTTTATGGGATTCTCAGGAATGATTTAGGAGGAAAAACAGATGAGTGTACAGGCAATTTTAATTGCGGCCGTTGTTGTAGGCGGTGTAGGGCTTTTTATTGGATTTTTCCTTGGTATTTCCGGAGAAAAATTCAAAGTGGAAGTTGACCCCAGGGAAGAGGCTATTATGGGTGTCCTTCCAGGTAATAATTGTGGTGGCTGCGGCTATGCCGGATGTTCCGGTCTGGCTGCCGCTATTGTAAAAGGAGAGGCTCCGGTGAATCAGTGTCCCGTGGGCGGTGCTCCGGTGGGAAACCAGATTGGTGAGATTATGGGGGTTTCTGCAGGGGACAGCGTAAGGCAGGTGGCGTTTGTAAAATGTGCCGGAACCTGTGAAAAGGCAAAACAGGACTACAATTACACAGGTGTGGAAGACTGCGGCGCTATGGCCTTTGTGCCCGGCGGCGGGGCAAAAACCTGTAATTATGGCTGTCTTGGCTTTGGTAGCTGTGTAAAGGCATGTCCTTTTGACGCAGTCCATATTGTGGACGGAATTGCAAAGGTGGACAAAGAAGCCTGCAAAGCCTGCGGAAAGTGCGTAGCCGCATGTCCGAAACATTTAATCGAGCTGGTTCCCTACGATGCAAAGCATCTTGTTTCCTGCAGTTCCAAGGACAAGGGCAAGGATGTTATGAAGGGATGTTCCGTAGGTTGTATCGGCTGCCACTTATGTGAGAAGAATTGTCCCAGCGATGCTATTCATGTGGCGGACAATGTGGCATATATTGACCAGGAGAAATGTACCGGATGCGGAATCTGTGCCGAGAAGTGTCCTAAGAAGATTATCCTTTAGTCTTTGTGCCAGGAGACAAAAATCCGGGATTGATATGTTTCGTTTTTTATAACTTGAAAAAGGATTGGAAAGATGCTAAAATCATGTTTTACAGATGTGGTTTTGGCATCTTTTTTTGTATCATATCAAATAAGTTTTGTATTGCGGGAAGTGAGAGAGAATGAGAAGGTTAAAAGAATTATTTATTGGAGATAAAACGTTTTACAGGATGGTTCTCCTTGTGGCTATACCTATTATTGTGCAAAACAGTATCACTAACCTGGTGGTGCTTTTGGATAATATTATGGTGGGCCGTGTGGGGACGGAGCAGATGTCCGGGGTGGCTATTGTGAACCAGTTGATGATGGTGTTTAACATCTGCATTTTTGGCTGCGTTTCCGCCGCAGGAATTTTCGGGGCCCAGTTTTTCGGGAAAGGGGACCATAAGGGAGTGCAGTATGCCTTTCGGTTTAAAATCCTCTGCGGCTTATTTTTGGCTTTTGGATGGATTGTTGTTTTATATTTTTTCAGAACCCCCCTGATTCATCTTTTTCTCCATGAGGGCAGCGGTCAGGCAGGGGATTTGGAAACCACCTACCGATATGGCAGTTCCTATCTTAAAATTATGCTGATGGGACTTGTGCCTGCAGCCCTTACCCAGGTGTATGCCGGGACTTTAAGGGAGACGGGAGAGACCATTCTTCCCATGAAATCCGGGGTGGCGGCTGTTTTGACAAACCTGGTGTTAGACTATATCCTGATCTTTGGTGTGGGGCCCATTCCTTCCTTTGGAGTGGAGGGGGCAGCTATTGCAACGGTAACTGCCAGATTTTTAGAGGCGGGCATTATTATTTCCTGGACCCACAGGCACAGGGAGGAGAATAAATTTATTGTGGGAGCTTTTGAGAGTATGCACATACCGGGAAATCTTACCCTGGAGATTATAAAAAAGGGAATGCCCCTATTAATAAATGAAACCTTGTGGTCATTAGGTACGGCTATGCTGAACCAGTGCTATTCTACCAGGGGACTGGCAGTGGTGGCGGGGTTAAATATTTCTTCCACAGTGTCCAATCTCTTTAACGTGGTTTTTATTGCCCTGGGTTCTTCTATTGCCATTGTGGTAGGGCAGCTCTTAGGGGCCGGGAAACTGGAGGAGGCGGTGGATACGGATCGGAAGATGATTTTCTTTTCCGTGTCAAGCTGTTTTGTGGTGGGAATGTCTATGTTTCTCATTGCCCCCCTGTTTCCCCAGATTTATAATACCTCCCAGGATGTGCGGGAATTAGCCACAAGATTTATCCGGATTTCCTCCGCCTGTATGCCATTGTACGCCTTTATGCATGCCTCCTATTTTACCCTGCGCTCCGGGGGGAAGACCTGGATTACCTTCCTATTTGACAGCGTTTATATCTGGGTGTTTAACATTCCCCTGGCCTTTGTCCTTACCAGGTTTACGGGGCTTTATATTGTATATGTATTCCTGTGCTGCCAGTTAATTGAGATTTTTAAATGCGTCATAGGTTTTATTCTGCTTAAAAAGAGGATATGGGTAAATGATTTGGTATAACAGTGATTTGAATTTATATAGACAGGAAAGGGGGCGCACATGAATGACAGAGAGCGGCGGCGGAGAAGAAAAAGAAACCAGAGGTTTAAAGTTTTCACCCTGTCTCTTTTTTGTATTTTTGCAATAATTTGTTTCTTCTCCTTTATTTTCCTAGTGAAAATAAAATATAAGGATTCTGCCATTGCAGCAAAGAAAGATTTTACAGAAAATATGAAAATCCAGGATTTGGGGACAGAATCTGAAAGTGGAAATGATATAATCCAGACAGAGGAAACCCTGTCAGAAGTCCTGAATGTAGAAAAGGAATATGAGAGAATCTTATCTTTATCCCCAGGGGTCTGTGCATTCCAGGGATATTTGCCGGAGGAAACCGCAGGGCGGCTGTTTTATGAGGGGGATATCACACAGGAACTGCCAAGAATACAGGGGATTTCCTATCAGGAGAATCCCCATGTGGCCTTGACGGATTTAGCCTATCTTCGGATGCTGTACTATGGATTGGACGGCAATACCTATGTGGGGGAGATGATTGTGAACCAGAAAATTAAGGAAGATGTGTTACATATTTTCCGGGAACTGTATGAGAACCGTTATCCCATAGAGCGCATGGTTTTGGTGGATGAATATGCCGGGGAAGATGAGGCTTCCATGGAGGCAAATAATACATCCGCTTTTAATTACCGCACCATTGCAGGAAGCGATAAGCTTTCTAACCACAGCTACGGCATGGCTGTCGATTTAAACCCAAAGTACAACCCTTATGTGAAACAGGTAAATGGAAGTAGTATCTGTCAGCCGGAAAGTTCCGGGGCGTATGCGGACAGGACGAAAGAGTTTGATTATAAAATAGATGAATATGATTTGGCATACCAGCTTTTTACCCAGGCGGGATTTACCTGGGGCGGGAGCTGGAACAGCGTGAAGGATTACCAGCATTTTGAGAAAGAGTGAAATTCTTTACTTGCTAAATCATACATTTATGCAAATCTGTCAAAAACAACAGTATTTACAGTTGAAATTTTATGCATTTTGTGTTATAACATAGCTATGTGAAAAACTTAACAAAACCGGAACGAGTATATGGAGAAGTATATTTTTATGAAGGAGGATAAGAAATGGCAAGATTTACGTTACCAAGGGATTTGTACTATGGAAAGGATTCTCTGGAGAATCTGAAAAATCTTTCCGGCACAAAGGCAATCGTGGTTTCCGGGGGCAGCTCCATGAGAAGAGGAGGCTTTTTGGATAAGGTTGAGGGTTATCTTAAGGAAGCCGGCATGGAGGTAAGGTTTTTTGAAGGCGTAGAGCCTGACCCTTCTGTGGAGACGGTTATGAAGGGTGCGGCGGCCATGCAGGAATTTCAGCCGGACTGGATTGTTTCTATCGGCGGCGGTTCCCCCATTGATGCGGCAAAAGCGATGTGGGCATTTTACGAATATCCCGATACCACCTTTGAGGATTTGATTACGCCTTTCAATTTCCCCAAACTCAGGACAAAAGCGCGTTTCTGCGCAATTCCTTCCACATCAGGTACGGCTACGGAAGTAACGGCATTTTCCGTTATCACCGACTATGCAAAGGGAATCAAATATCCCCTGGCAGACTTTGAGATTACCCCGGATGTGGCGATTGTGGACCCGGCATTGGTGGAGAGCCTTCCTATCAAGCAGGTGGCATATACAGGTATGGACGCTTTGACCCATGCCATTGAGGCATATGTTTCCACATTGAACAGTCCTTTTACAGACCCCCTTGCCATCAAAGCCATTGAGATGGTATTTGATTATCTTCCCCAGTCCTATCTCTGTGATATGGATGCCAGAGAAGAGATGCATTATGCCCAGTGTCTGGCAGGCCAGGCATTTTCCAATGCCCTTTTGGGAATTGTCCACTCTATGGCACATAAGACAGGGGCAGCATTTTCCACCGGGCACATTCCTCACGGATGTGCAAATGCAATTTATCTGCCCTACGTGATCAAATACAATGCCCATGAGCCGGAGGCTATGAGGCGCTATGCGGATATTGCAAGGCGTGTGGGCCTGGGCGGCACATCGGAAAAGGCACAGGTGAACGCTTTGATTGCAAAGATTGAAGAATTTAACCGAGCAATGAACATTCCAAAGACCATTCAGGAATTTGGGGTAAAAGAGGATGAATTTTTAGAGAAATTGGATTCCATAGCAGAAAATGCAGTGGGAGATGCCTGCACAGGGTCAAATCCCAGGGCTATTACGCCGGAGCAGATGGCAAAACTGTTTAAGTGCACCTTCTATGGAACGGAAGTTGATTTTTAACAGGAGAGAGGAGGGGGCTGTCGGAAAATAGATAGCCCTACACAGGGGCAGGTGTGATCCATGCGGATCACGCCTGCCCCTGAAATTTATCCATGAAAAAGAAAAGAGATGGCTAGCGGCAACCATCTTTTCTCCGTTCCATGGTATTATAATGGAACTATGCTTAAACAAGATTATGATAACGATTTTTTTGAAATTGGGTAACAAAAAATTAATTTCAGTTTCTACGAATTGAGCTTACCCGATGACGATCCAGTCTATACCCTGAAAAAAGTGATGGAGGAATTAGATTTTTCTGGCCTTCTGGCCTGCTATTCAGATAAGGGAAGAACCGGGTATAACCCAATCATCAAGCTCCAGGAACATCATGAAATACCACCGGTTTCTATATCATGAGATCGAAAAAGATGGAGGAAACAGCCCGGTAAAAATCCAAGGAATTGAAAACACCTGAATTTCTAAGGGACTGTTTCCTTCTTACATATCAGGGGCAAAAATCGTTATTTCCCGACAGTTCCCATTTCTATGAATTTGCCATTTCTGATAATTCTTTTAACATTTTGGGAAGGTCAGTTTCCATAATTTCATCGGAGAACTGGCAGGTTCCCACTTTTTTGTGGCCGCCGCCGTTATATTTTAACATCAGGCTGCCCACGTCAAGGGTACAGGTTTTATTTAAGATGCTGTAGCCCACGGCTGCGCTGCATCCCTTCCCTCCCCGTCCGCTGACAATCCAGGCGGAGACATTCTGCTCTGGGTACATGCTGTAAATCAGGAAACGGTTGCCGGAGTAGATGGGGTCAACCCCTCTTAAATCCGAAATAAGCAGATTTCCGTCGGTGGTGGTATATTTTTTCACCATCTCCATAAATTTTTCCGTCTGTTCAAAATAAACGTCAACACGCTCTTTCACATCGGAAAGCTCTAAAATTTCTTCTGCCGTCATGGAATGGCAGGCTTCCAAAAGTTTTTCCATTAACTGGTAATTGGAAATGGAAAAATTCCTCCATCTTCCAAGACCGGTGCGGGGGTCCATCAGAAAGCCGATTAAAATCCATCCGGTGGGATGCTGGATTTCATCAATGGTGAGATTGCCGGAATCTACTTTGTCCACAGCCACCATCATTTCATCAAAATGTGAAAACTTTTCGCCTCCTCCGTAATATTCATAGATAATGCGGGCGCAGGAAGGGGTGATACGGCTTTCTCCTTTATATTTTCCTGCAAGGGCAAGCCTTTCATGTTCGCTGGAATGATGGTCAAACCACAGACCGCAGCCCTGTACATAGGGTACATTTGCCAGGCAGTCGTCCTCCGTAACTTCTACCAGGCCATCCTGCAAATCTTTGGGATGGGCAAATTTCCAGTGGTCAATAATACCTGCTTCCTTTAAAAGGACACCGCAGGCAAGTCCGTCAAAATCAGAACGTGTGACTAATCTCATATGCATTCTCCTTTATGTAGTCATAGTTGTTATCATTTATTCCATTATAGTAGACAAATGGGAAGTTTTCAACAAAACTATTCTAAAATCTCGTAGGGAACGGTTTTTCCCATGCCGCTGCTAAAATGCAGTTCATTGTCCTCCGTAATAAACACGGCCTCCGTGTCGGATAGATTTTCAATGAATTCCATGCCCTTTTCTAATCCCATAGAAAAACAGGCGGTGCTTAAGCCGTCACCGTCCACGGAATTTTTGCAGATAATGGTGACGCTTACAAGGTGGTTGTCATAGGGATATCCACTGGCAGGGTTTAAAATGTGGTGGTAGAGTTTATCCTTCAGTGTAAAGCACCGCTCATACACACCGGAGGTCACCACGGTTTTATCCGCCACGTTAAGGGCAAAGAGGGCAGTTCCCTCCGGTTCAAAAGGCTTTTGTACGCCAATATGGTAGGCCCCGTCAGTTTTTTCACCCAGGCAGAGCACATTTCCCCCCAGATTGATAATACCCTCTGTGACACCCTGTTCAATTAGGTATTCTTTCATTTTATCCGCAATATATCCCTTGGCAATCCCCCCTAAATCTATGTGGGTTTGGGGATTTTTTAAAGAGACAGTATTGCCGGAAACCTCCACATTTCGGTAATCGATGGAGGCTAGGGCGTTCTGGATATCGGAGTCTTTTGGCACCGCAGGGTTTTCCTGGGAAAAATCCCACAGGGAAGTGAGGTTTCCCACGGTAATATCAAAGCCGCCCCCGGAAACCTGGGAGTAATACAGGCCCTTTTGGATTAATTCCATGGTTTCTTCATGCACCTGAACAGGTTTGCCCCCGGCGGTATTGATTTTTGACACATCGCTGTCCTTTCTGGTGGCGCTGAAATACTGTTCATAGGTGTCCGCCAATTTAAAACAGTCCTCCAAATGCGGCTCATACTCCTTATCGTAGAGCGTGACGGTAATCACCGTATCAAAATAGAACCCGGATTTTGAGATTTTTTCCGGGGAAGTGCCGCAGCCTGCCAAAAAGCCAAAAGAGAGGAGAAAGATATTTATAAAAAAATATATAAGCTTCTTCATAAAACGTACCCCTTCAGAGAAATTAATTGTTTGTACTTTAGAATAGCATAATTTTAAGTTGTCGACAAGAAAGATGTGTGCTAAACTAGTACAATGAATACGAAATTTGTATTCGTTGTACTAGAAACGATACGTGGCAGTAACTCTTGCAGGGAGATTTTGAGAAAAAGGGGTTAATATAAAATGGAAGCAAAGGATAAATCATTGAGAGAGAAAAAGAGAATCGTGGTGAAAGTCGGTTCCTCCTCTATCACCCATGATGAGACGGGGGGGCTTAATTTTTCAAAACTGGAAAAGCTGGTGCGGCAGCTCTGTGACCTTAGAAACCAAGGAAGGGATGTGTGTCTGGTGAGTTCCGGGGCCATAGCTGTGGGAAGAAGTTCCATGGGAATCAAAAAACGGCCGGAGAAAACTGCTGAGAAGCAGGCCTGCGCAGCAGTGGGGCAGGCAAGGCTTATGATGACGTACCAGAGGATGTTTGCCGAATACCATCAGACGGTGGGGCAGGTTTTACTGACAAAAAGCACCATGAGCGATA
Organism: Roseburia sp. 1XD42-69; assembly: GCF_003612565.1. Lineage (GTDB taxonomy): Bacteria > Bacillota > Clostridia > Lachnospirales > Lachnospiraceae > Roseburia_B. The sequence continues at coordinate 91,046 of NZ_RAZG01000002.1, forward strand.
ATGTTTCCAGGCTGAATGCCCAAAATACCTTTGAACAGCTCTTTGAAATGGGGGTCATACCCATTGTCAATGAAAATGATACCATTTCCACCTATGAGATGGAATTTGGGGATAACGACACCTTGTCTGCCCTGGTGGCGTCTTTGACATCGGCAGACCTTTTGATACTTCTCTCAGATATCGACGGGCTTTACACAGACGACCCCAGAAGCAGCCGGGACGCCAGGCTGATCCGGGAAGTGACGGATATCAGCGAAAAACTGTTACATATGGCAAAGGAGTCCACCGGAAGCGACGTGGGGACGGGGGGGATGGCCACAAAACTAACCGCTGCCCGGATTGCCACCCAGTCAGGGGCGGATATGATTATAGCCAACGGGAAAGATGTGGGAATCCTTCACGATATTTTTGACGGGGAGTATTTGGGGACATTTTTCCACGCAAAATACAACGAAGATTTCTATATCAGCGATTTTGTGGAAACCCTTTAAGGGGAAAGGACAGTTTTAAATATATGGAAGATTTCAAAGAGACAAAGGAGCAGATTCGGAAACGCCATCTTCTTATGCGAAATGACATGCCAAGGGAAGAACGTTTGGCTTTGTCCGATATTATCTCTATTCATGCCCAAAAGCTAATAAAGCTTCCCCAAAAAAACGGGCATAAAGTCAGGGTTTACGGCTATTACCCCCTGGGGAGCGAGGTATCCCTGATTCCTTTTTATAAATTTTTACTGAAAGGGGAAGTCCCCTTGGCATTTCCAAGAGTACAGGGCATGTCCATGGATTTTTACCAGGTGTTTTCTTTGGATGATTTAAAAGAGGGAGCATTTCATGTGATGGAGCCGGATAACGCCTGCAAAAAGGCGGAGTGGGAATATGCACTGTGCTTTACTCCAGGTTCTGCATTTGACAGGGAAGGGGGCAGGTTTGGCTACGGGAAAGGGTATTATGACCGCTATTTTGAAAAACATCCCCGCCTTCTTCGGGCAGGAATCGCCTATGAGAATCAGGTGGAAGAAAAACTGCCTACGGAAGATTTTGATATACCCATAAACTATCTTATCACAGAGCAGGGGATATCCTGCGGAAAGGAGCAGAAATGGAATTAGAAGAACTTTGCAGGAGGGCAAAAGAGACGAAACAGGAAGTGGGAATTTTATCCACAAGCCGGAAAAATCAGGTGTTGTGCACCGTGGCAGATAAACTCTGGGAAAAAAGGCAGTACATCATAGAACAAAATCATATCGATATGGAAAACGGAAGAAAAAATAGTATGCCGGAGGGACTTTTAGACCGTCTGCTTCTGACAGAAGACAGGATTGGGGCAATGGGGGAGGGTCTTCGGGAAGTGGCGGCGTTAGAGGATCCTATCGGGGAAGTACTCTCCATGAAAAAGCGTCCCAACGGCCTGATGATTGGCCAGAAAAGGGTTCCTTTAGGCGTCATTGGAATTATATACGAATCCAGGCCCAATGTAACCTCTGATGCCTTCGGCCTGTGTTTTAAAACAGGGAATGTGGTGATTTTAAGGGGAGGAAAAGATTCCATTTACTCCAACGAGGCTATTGTAAAGGTAATCCGCAAGGCGTTAAAAGAGTGCGGCGTAGCTGAGACCGCCATCTCCTTGATTGAGGATACCAGCCATGAGACGGCAGCGGAATTTATGAAGATGAACCGTTATGTGGATGTGCTGATTCCAAGAGGAGGGGCAGGGCTTATACGCACGGTGGTGGAAAATTCCACCATTCCCGTCATTGAGACAGGGACAGGAAACTGTCATATTTTTGTGGATGAAAGCGCAGATTTTGATATGGCCTGCGATATTATTTTCAACGCAAAAACCCAGCGGATCGGAGTGTGCAATGCCTGTGAATCCCTGTTAGTCCACAAAAATATTTTGGATTCCTTTATTCCTTTGATAGAGAAACGCCTGGCGGAAAAACAGGTGGAAATCCGGGGGGATGAGAGCATTTTAAAGGCTTCCGTAAAAGATGCCAACGTGATTCCCGCCACGGAGGAGGATTGGGGAAGGGAGTACCTGGATTATAAGATTTCCGCTAAGTCTGTGGATTCTATTGATGAGGCCATTGCCCATATCAATCATTACAATACCGGGCATTCCGAGGCGATTATCACCAAGGATTACACCAACGCAGAGCGATTCTTAAACGAAGTGGATGCGGCTGCAGTTTATGTCAATGCCAGCACACGGTTTACCGACGGATTTGAGTTCGGGTTTGGGGCGGAAATTGGCATTAGCACCCAGAAACTCCATGCCAGAGGGCCTATGGGGCTTTTAGCCCTTACCAGCAGCAAATATATTATTTATGGGAATGGGCAGATTCGGTGATTTTTTATTTGACATTAGATTTAAATAGCCGTTGACTTTGCGAGGGTCAGGACGGCTATTTTTATGTGTATAATTCAGGATTGCAACAACAAGTAATGCAATGGAAACAATAAGCTGCAATGCTTCATATGTACTTATAAGCGCCACCTCCGACTGACTCGGAACGGGTGCAGCAACATCCTTCGGCTTCCCGGTTAAATATATATTTTGTTTTCAAAAATAACAGTTCGGTGGAAATAAATCTGATTGAAAAAATGACTGCATTGGTATATACTGTTTTTTATGTGGAACTTACCATAAAGAATAAGATAAGAAATGATATCTATGTACTTGTATTGATTGTAAGACAGATAAAGGAGAAAGTCAAGAAAAATGTATCATGAAATAGATTTAGAAAAAATAAATTTAAATTCAGCCCCCCCAACAGAGGAACCTGACAGGCAGTATTACTATATGGCAAAATGCCGGGAGTGGGTAAAGAATTTTCAACAAAAAAACGGACACCTGCCCAAATCCTTTGTGGTGAACATGGGCTGTCAGATGAATGCCAGGGATTCGGAAAAACTTGCCGGCATTTTAGAGAATATGGGGTATGAAAAAGGGGATTCCGAGGAAGCGGATTTCGTGATTTACAACACCTGTACCGTCCGGGAAAACGCCAACAATAAAGTTTACGGAAGGCTGGGATACCTCCATGGGTTTAAAAAGAAAAACCCCCACATGAAGATTGCCCTCTGCGGCTGTATGATGCAGGAGAGGGAGGTAGTAGAGAAACTGAAAAAAAGTTACTCCTTTGTGGATTTGATTTTTGGAACCCATAATATCTATAAGTTTGCAGAACTTTTGTGGGAGGTTTTAGAGTCCGGTTCCAGGGTAATCGATGTGTGGGAGGAGACGGACAAAATAGTGGAAGAGCTTCCGGTGGAGCGGAAATATTCTTTTAAGTCCGGCGTCAATATTATGTTCGGATGCAATAATTTCTGCAGTTACTGTATTGTCCCCTATGTCCGTGGCAGGGAAAGAAGTAGAAATCCAAAGGATATTATTCAGGAGATAGAAAAACTGGCGGAGGACGGGGTAGTGGAAATTATGCTCTTAGGCCAGAATGTAAATTCCTACGGGAAGAACTTAGAAGAACCTATAAGTTTTGCCGGACTATTGGAGGAAGTTCACAAAATTCAGGGAATTGAGAGAATCCGGTTTATGACCTCCCACCCCAAAGACCTCTCCGACGAGCTGATTGAAGTAATGAAAAATTCCCCTAAAGTGTGCAGGCATCTCCATCTTCCCTTACAGTCCGGCAGCACCAGGATTTTAAGGGAAATGAACCGCAGGTACACAAAGGATCAGTATTTAGCTCTGGTGGAAAAAGTGCGGAGGGCTATGCCGGATATCTCCATAACAACAGATATTATTGTGGGATTTCCCGGGGAGACGGAGGAAGATTTTTTAGAAACTCTGGATGTGGTGAAGCGTGTCCGCTTTGACAGCGCTTTTACCTTTATCTACTCTAAGAGAACAGGAACCCCTGCTGCCGCTATGGAAGGCCAGATACCGGAGGATGTGGTAAAAGACAGGTTTGACCGGCTTTTAAAAGAAGTCCAGTCTATTGCGGCGGAAAAAGCCATGGAGCACAAAGGAAAAGTACTGCCTGTTTTAGTGGAAGGCATAAATGAACAGGACGATTCCCTTGTCACTGGAAGGCTTTCCAACAATTCCGTGGTACATCTTCCTGGAGGTAAAGATTTGATAGGAACCATACAAAATGTAGAACTTACAGAGTGCAAAGGATTTTATTATATGGGAAGGATAATTTCCTGATATGAATAGAAGGTTTGGAAAAACAGATTTCATTGTACTTGCAGTTGTGTTTGCAGTACTTGTTTTTGCAGTGATTTTTACGGCTTTTAAAAGAAAGCAGGGGGAGTTTGTGGTGATTTCCTTAGACGGGGAGGTGTACCGGGAAGTTCCCTTGGAGAAAGACCAGGAGATAGAGATAAAAAAAGAGGGAATAACCATAAATGTTTTAGATATCCGGGAGGGGAAAGCGGATATGCGAAAGGCATCCTGCCCGGACAAGCTCTGTGTCCGTCAAAAGCCGGTTTCCAAAAGCGGGGAAAGCATTGTGTGCCTGCCCAACAAAGTTGTGGTGGAGGTAAAAGGGGAGGCAAAGGGAGATTTTGACTCCATTGCCCGGTAAAAAAGTGGGAAGATTTTACCGAAAAGGGAGAAAACATGAAGAGAAATGTGGCATATCTTGGGATGTATCTGGCATTGGCCTTAATCTGCAGTTATGTGGAATCTTTGATTCCCTTTTATTTTGGAATACCGGGAGTGAAACTTGGCCTTACCAATATTGTGGTGGTATTGCTTTTATATACCCTTGGGGCAAAAGAAGCTTTTCTGGTTTCTGTGGTTAGGATTATTCTGGCAGGATTTTTATTTGGGAATCCTTTTAGCATCTTATACAGTTTAAGCGGAGGGGCTTTAAGTTTTCTGGCTATGTATGTTTTAAAGAGGACGGAAAAGCTAAAAGTCGTTACCGTAAGCGTGGCGGGAGGGGTTATGCACAACACAGGGCAGCTTATCATGGCGGCCCTTGTGGTGGAAAATTACCATATTCTCTATTACATTCCTGTACTTTTAACTGCCGGTTTTATTACAGGGTTTTTCATTGGCATTTTGTCCCAGGAAATTATTCTGCGTATCGGAAACCGTATATAAGTAAGGAGTGCACATAACGGGGAGGAAGTATGTATTCATATATCAAAGGAACATTAGAGGAAACCATGGAAGATAAAATCGTGGTGGATAACCATGGAATCGGCTACAATATTAACGTGCCGGCAAGGGTTCTTGACGCCCTTGCCCCGGTGGGCAGCGAGGTAAAGGTTTATACCTATTTAAATGTAAAGGAGGACGCCTTTTCCCTGTACGGTTTTTTGACAAAGGATGACATTAAAGTGTTTAAACTCCTTTTAGGGGTGGGGGGAATCGGCCCCAAGGGCGCCCTTGCCATACTTTCCGTTATGAGTACAGATGATTTGCGGTTTGCCGTTATGGGAGGAGACGCCAAGGCCATTGCAAAGGCGCCTGGAGTGGGGGGGAAAACTGCCCAGCGGGTTATTTTGGAATTGAAAGATAAGTTAAATATAGAGGATGTGTTTGAGGAAAAAGACATGCCCCAGGTTTCGGGGGGAGTACCCGAGACAAAAACGGTAAAAAGCGAAGCGGTGCAGGCTCTTGTGGCATTGGGGTATTCCTCCTCCGAGGCTCTTTCGGTGCTCTCTAAAATAGAGATTACAGAGGAGATGAATGTGGAGGATGTGTTGAAAGCGGCGTTAAAGCAGATGGCGATGGTATAACCGGAAATGAGGAAAAATCATGGAAAAGCGTGTGATATCCACACAGTTGCAGCAGGAAGACGAAAAAACAGAGACAAGTTTAAGGCCCCAAAAGCTTAAGGATTATATTGGGCAAAAGAAAGCCAAGGAAAATTTGAAAGTGTATATTGAGGCGGCGAAACAGAGAGGGGAGGCATTGGATCACGTGTTGTTTTACGGCCCTCCCGGCCTGGGAAAAACTACCTTGGCAGGCATTATCTCCAATGAGATGGGAACCCACATGAAAATCACCAGCGGCCCCGCCATAGGAAAGCCCGGGGAGATGGCAGCTATATTAAGCAGCCTTGGGGAGGGGGATTTGCTTTTTGTAGATGAAATCCACAGGCTAAACCGCCAGGTGGAGGAAGTGCTTTACCCTGCCATGGAGGATTATGCCATAGATATTATGATTGGGAAAGGGGCTTCCGCCCGGTCTATCCGCCTAGATTTGCCCAAGTTTACACTGGTGGGGGCAACCACAAGGGCAGGGCTTTTGTCCGCTCCCTTAAGGGACCGGTTTGGGGTGGTGCACCATCTGGAATTTTATACCCCGGAAGAGTTAAAAACCATTATTTTACAGTCTGCCGGGATTTTAAATGTGGAAGTTGACGATCCTGGGGCGTTGGAGCTTGCCAAGAGAAGCAGGGGAACCCCAAGGCTTGCCAACCGCCTGTTAAAACGGGTAAGGGATTTTGCCCAGGTGAAATACGACGGGAAAATCACAGAGGATGTGGCAAAATTTGCCCTGGATTTGCTGGAGGTAGATTCCTGCGGCTTAGACCAGAACGACAGGAATATTTTATTTACCATTATGGAGAAATTTGAAGGGGGCCCGGTGGGGTTGGATACCTTATCCGCGGCCATTGGTGAGGATTCCGGCACCATAGAGGATGTGTATGAGCCATATCTTGTAAAAAACGGCTTCATCAACCGCACTCCAAAAGGCAGGGTGGCAACAAATCTAGCCTATAAGCACTTTGGGATTGCAAGATAATTAGAAAATCAGTATAATAAAGATAAATTTGTAAACGGGAATACCTAGGAGGAAACCATATGTCATCTAAATCCAATACCGAGGTGCTCATTGGAGGCAAGGTGTATACGCTCAGCGGATATGAGGGGGAGGAATATCTTCAGAAAGTGGCGGCGTATATTAACAGTAAGATTAATGAATTTAATGAGATGGAGTCTGTGCGCCGTTTTCCGGTGGATATGAAGTCCACCCTGCTGCAGTTAAATATTGCCGATGATTATTTTAAGGCAAAAGAGCGGGTGGAAAAACTGGAGAGGGATTTAGAACAGAAAGAGAAAGAAATCTATGATCTAAAACACGAACTGATTTCCTGCCAGATTCAGCTGGAAGCCTGCGAGAAAGCCCAGCACGAGCTGGAATCGAAAAATAAAGAACTTCTTTTAAATAAGGCCAAACTGGAGACGGCTTTGGAGGATGAACTTTTAGGAAAACTTCCAAAGGAAAAAGAGCCGGTTCCTTTTAAGGAAAAAGAACCGGTAAAGATAGAGCTGGTAAAGAAGGAGCCGTTAAAGGAAAAGACGGCGGAAGAGATTGAGGAAGAGGAATTTTTAAGGGAGCTGGCGGCTTTGGAGGCCGAGGAGAAGGCGGCACAGGAAAAGGAAGCCAGGGAAAAGGGAAAATCCAGGGGAAAGAGATAGGAGGATGTCAGAGGGCACCCTCTTTTCTAAGGAAACGCTTTCATCAGTGTTTCCCTAAGTTATCTCTTTAGAGGCTGAGGTATTTTTATGAAGACGAAATTAGAATTACTCTCACCGGCGGGAAATCTCACCACATTTCAGGCGGTGATCCAGGCCGGGGCGGATGCCGTCTATTTTGGGGGCAGCAGCTTTGGGGCCAGGGCGTATGCGGAAAATTTTTCAAAAGAGGAAGTGCTTTTGGCTATTGATTTTGCCCATATCCATGGAAAAAAAGCATATATGACAGTAAACACCCTGCTAAAAGAGGAGGAGATGGAGGAACGGTTGTATGATTACCTCCTTCCTTTTTATGAACAGGGTTTAGATGGGGTGATTGTTCAGGATTTTGGGGTTCTCTCCTTTGTGCGGTGCCACTTCCCAAAACTCTCTGTCCACGCCAGTACACAGATGACGGTGACAGGGGCATTGGGGGCCAGGTTTTTAGCAGCCCAGGGCGTATCCCGGGTAGTCACTGCCAGGGAACTGTCCCTTTCGGAGATAGAAGAGATTCACAGCAAAACAGGTGTGGAAATAGAATGTTTTGTCCATGGGGCACTGTGCTATTGCTATTCCGGCCAGTGTCTTTTCAGCAGCTTAATCGGGGGCAGAAGCGGAAACCGGGGGAGATGTGCCCAGCCCTGCAGGCTTCCCTACACCTGTTTGGATAAAAATAGGAAAAGTATAAATAAAAATCCGGTGTATCCCTTAAGTCCCAAGGATTTGTGCACCATTGACAGGCTTCCAGACATGGCGGAGCACGGGGTATTTTCTTTTAAAATCGAGGGACGGATGAAACAGGCGGAATATGCTGCCGGGGTGACAAGTATATACCGAAAGTACATGGATTTGTACTTAAAATATGGTAAAGATTCCTATCAGGTATCCCCTTTAGACCAGAAGATTCTCTTTGATTTGGGGAACCGCAGCGGTTTTACGGAAGGGTATTTAAACCAGTGGAACGGGGCTGATATGCTGACCATAAATATGCCTTCCCATGCAAAGGGCAAAGACGGGATCCAAAGAGAAATCCGGGAAAATTATATAGAGAACGGGAAAAAAGAAAAAATCCAGGGAAGTTTCGTGATGGGGGAAAATGCCCCCATAAGTCTTACGGTAAGGTCAGGAAATGCCGTTGTTAAGGCGGAGGGGGCTTTTCCGCAAAAAGCAGAAAAACAGCCCTTAAGGGAAGAGAACATCCGCAGGAAATTGGAAAAGACGGGAGATACGCCTTTTGCCTTTGTATTTTTGGATATAAAGGCGGCGGAGGGGCTTTTTGTCCCTATTTCCGAAATAAATGAGCTTCGCCGCCAGGCCCTTTCTAAACTGGAGGAAGAACTTCTAAAACCCTTTAAAAGACAGGGGGGAAATAAGGGTATCCCTGTGGATTTTTCCGGGTATGCCCACAGGGCTTTTCAGGGGAATATACACCTAAGCGTCTCTGTGGAGAAAAAAGAGCAGTTTTATCCTTTCTTAAAAAAGTATGAAGTTCACAGAATATATATTGACAGTATGGCATTAAAACGGGATAATTTAGCAGAAGAGTTAAAAGACTTATATCAAAAAGCAAAGGATGCGGGCAAGGAGCTGTACTATGGGTTCCCCGCCATATTCCGGCGTCATACGGCAGAATTTTACCGGGAAATTATAACAGATTTAAAAGTGGACGGTTTTTTGGTAAAAAGTTATGACGCTTTACAATTTCTGTTGGAATCCGGGATTCCGGGGGAAGAAATATGCCTGGATGCCAATATGTACACCTGGTCTAACCGCACAAGGGAAAGTTTTTTAAAACTTGGCTTAAGGGATACCGTTCCTTTGGAGCTAAATAGAAAAGAGCTGCGGGCCAGGGAAAATCAGGGGAGCGAAATGATTGTCTACGGCTATCTTCCCATGATGACATCTGTGCAGTGTGTGGAAAAGACCATGGGCAGGTGCAAAAAAGAACCCTCCCTTTATTATTTAAAAGACCGCAAGGGGGCATATTTTCCTGTGAAAAATAACTGCGGGGAATGTTATAATGTGATTTATAATTCCAAACCATTAAATCTTCTTTCTGTGGCAGGGGAACTGCCGGGCCTTGGCGTTACAGGATTCCGGCTGAATTTCACCATAGAGGAGCCGGGGGAGGCGGAGGAGATACTAAGTCAGTGGTGCAGTTTCATTGGTTCCGGTTTTGGGGAAAACGCTGTCTTAAAAGGCGCGGATTTTACCTATGGCCACTATAAAAGAGGTGTAGAATAGCGAGGTTTTTGAGTTTATGTTCGCAGAGATATCCAAATATCTTATGATTGTATTATTTGCAGTTTATACATTCTTAGGATTTGCAGTTTTCCGGAGGAAAAATAAAAAAGAGCAGAGGGAGAACATTTTCCGCAGGCAGAATATGATTATGATTCTCATACATCTGGATGCCTTTCTGCTGATTTATGATGAGACCAGAAACATAAGCGTACTGTTGTTTTACGGCGCCCAGGTTGTGTTTTTTATCATTGTCATCAGCAGCTACAAAATGTTGTATGAGAAGTCCTCCCAGCTTTTGGTAAACAATATGTGCATGCTTATGGCAATCGGTTTTATTATTCTTACCAGATTGTCTTTTGATTTGGCCATCCGGCAGTTTGTCATTGCAGCGGCTGCTATGATTTTCGGGCTGTGTATTCCCTTTCTTATTAAAAAAATGTGGTTTTTAGATAAATTAACCTGGCTCTTTGCCCTGGTGGGCTTAGCAGCCCTGGGCATTGTGTGGGTTTTGGGAAGAACCAGTTACGGGGCGAAGCTCTCCTACACCGTGGCGGGGGTGTCTTTACAGCCTTCTGAATTTGTAAAGATTATTTTTGTGTTTTTTGTGGCGGGGATGCTCTCTGCCTCAAAAGATTTTTTTCAGGTGGTGATTACCACCATAGCTGCGGCGGCCCATGTGATTATTCTGGTTGCCTCCAAAGATTTGGGGGGAGCCTTGATTTTCTTTATCGTGTATCTTGTGATGCTGTATGTGGCTACCGGCCAGCCCCTGTATTTTATTGGGGGGCTTTTGGCAGGTTCCGGGGCGTCGGTTTTAGCCTACAAAATGTTTGCCCATGTGAGGGTAAGGGTGGTGGCATGGCAGGACCCTTTAAGCGTTATTGAAAAAGAGGGTTACCAGGTGTGCCAGTCCCTCTTTGCCATCGGCACAGGGGGATGGTTTGGGGTAGGGCTCTATAAGGGCCAGCCAAATAAGATACCTGTGGTGGAGCGGGATGTGATTTTTTCCGCTATATCCGAGGAACTGGGGGGGATTTTTGCCCTGTGTCTGATTATGGTATGCATGAGCTGCTTTCTCATGTGTTTAAATATTGCCATGCAGCTAAAAAACAAATATTATAAGCTGGTGGCATTGGGCCTTGGCACAGTTTATGGTTTTCAGGTATTTTTAACCATAGGAGGGGTGATTAAATTTATCCCTTCCACGGGGGTGACACTTCCCTTTGTAAGTTACGGGGGGAGTTCGCTTTTAAGCAGCATTATTATTTTTTCCATTATACAGGGGCTTTATATTTTAAGGGAACAGGAGGGAGCACATGGCAAAAATCCAGGAAAGAGGAAGCCAGGGAACAAAAAAGCAGGACAGGGAAAAGGGAAAGACAATGTCCGGGAAGGCTTCTACCCAGAAGTCCAGGACCTCCGGTAAAAGCTCTAACCGGGAATTTGCAGTGATTACCTATTGCTTTATCGGACTGTTTCTCTGCACGATGGGATATTTTGCGTATTTTCAGGTGGTAAAAAGCGAAGATTTTATCAATAATTCCTATAACACCAGGCAGGAGAGTTTTGCGGATACCGTGGTGCGGGGGAAAATATTAGCATCTGACGGGGAGGTTTTAGCGGAGACAAAGGTGGATAAAGAGGGAAATGAGACAAGGGAATATCCCTACGATAAAATGTTTTCCCATATTGTGGGATATTCCACGGAAAAATACGGCAGAGCAGGAATTGAATCCTGGGCAAACTTTAACCTTCTGCGCTCCAATGAAAATTTTCTCCAAAAGACAGTGGATGAAGTGACGGAGGAAAAAAGCATGGGGGACAATGTGGTGACTACCTTAAACCCACTGCTCCAGGAAATTTCCTTCCGGGCATTGGGAGATTACAAGGGGGCGGTAATCACGATGGAGCCTTCCACGGGGAAGGTTTTGTCTGTTGTGTCAAAACCCGGATTTGACCCCAATACCATTGAAGAGGACTGGGATACCATTGTAAAGGATGAGTACGGGGAATCTGTGCTGGTAAACCGGGCCACCCAGGGGCTTTACCCCCCGGGCTCCACTTTTAAGATTTTAACCACCCTGGCATATGTGAGGGAACATCCCGGGGATTATGAGGAGTATTCTTATTCTTGCAGCGGCCAGATACAGGAGGGGAACAGCAAGTTGAAATGTTTCAGCGGGGAAGTGCACGGCACGGTAAATTTAAAACAGTCTTTTTCGGAATCCTGCAATACCTCTTTTGCCAATATGGGGCTTAATATGGATTCTGATAAATTTGCAAAAACCTGCAGCGATTTGCTGTTTAACAAAGACCTTCCCGTAGAAAAAATGGACAGTTCCAAAAGTAGTTTCGTATTAAATGATTCCTCTTCCACAAGTGAGGTTATGGAGTCTGCCATCGGCCAGGGGCAGACTTTGGTGACGCCCCTTCACATGCTGATGATTACCAGTGCGGTGGCAAATGACGGAGTGCTTATGAAGCCTTATGTCATTGACCACACGGAAACCTGTGAGGGGAATACGGTAAAGACATACCGTCCTCAAAGTTATGGGAATATTATGACAGGGGAAGAGGCGGCGCTTTTGCAGGAGTATATGTCAGAGGTGGTGGAGAGCGGCACCGGAACAAAGTTAAAGGGAATGAGCTACACTGCAGCGGGAAAAACCGGCTCTGCAGAGTTTGGGAAAATAAAAGGCCAGAGCCACGCCTGGTTTGTGGGATATGCCCACAGGGAGGACAAGGAGGACATCGCTGTGGCAGTTATCGTGGAGGGGGCCGGAATCGGCAGCGCCTATGCGGTTCCTATTGCAAAAGAAGTGTTTGACACCTATTTCAGATACTGATATACTTATTTTTAAGTTTAGTAACCACATCAGGAGGTATTGCAATGATTGAAGCAACGAGCTGTGGTGGTGTGGTAATTTTTCGGGGCAAGATATTAGTACTTTACAAAAATTATAGAAATAAGTACGAAGGCTGGGTGCTTCCCAAGGGAACTGTGGAGTCGGGAGAGGAATATAAGGAGACGGCAGTGCGGGAAGTATTGGAGGAGACCGGAGCCAAAGCCTCTATCATCAAGTACGTGGGAAAGAGTCAGTACACATTTACAGTGCCGGAGGACGTTGTAGAGAAAGAAGTCCACTGGTATCTTATGATGGCGGACAGTTATTACAGCAAACCACAGCGGGAAGAGTTTTTTGTGGATTCCGGGTATTACAAATTTCATGAGGCTTACCATTTGTTAAAATTTGCCAATGAAAAACAGATTTTAGAAAAGGCTTACAATGAATATCTGGATTTAAAAAAAAGTAATCTGTGGGGAAACCACAAATACTTTTAGGGAAGAAAAGGAGCGGTCATATTTTGCATGAAATGGTATGAGGATTTGTATGTGGGGAAAACTATCTCCCATAAGAAGAGAAAAGTAAAATGGAAAATCATGCACAATGCAGGGCAGCTTCATGTATTTGTCATTACCCTTGCATCAAATCCGGGGAATCTTTTGGATATTATACCCGCCAGAGAATTAATGCAGAAATATTATCCCAAAAAGGAATTGTTTGTGATTGGGCTGGCAGGAAATTATGAGGAGGCATTGGAGGTGGCGGGACATATTATATCGGAAGTCTATGGGAAAACAGAGGGATTTGATGTAAAAAGTTATTTGCAGCACAAGGAAAGTAGAAGCTTATGAGTATTCTGTTTTTACTGTTAAAAATCATAGAGGTTATACTGGCAGTGATATTGGTTTTTCTTCTTCTCTGCCTCTTTCACCCGGTGTTTTACCAGGTGGAAGGCATTTTAAAGGAAGATGCTAAACCAATAGTAAAAGGAAAGTTTTGGTGGCTCTTTCAGATACTTGGGTTTGAAATTCTGTTTTCGGAAGGGAATCTGTCTTTAAAAATCCGTATTTTTGGAATTGGAAAAGAACTTTCCGGGGAAAAAGAAAAAGACGGGGAAGATTCCAAGGAAGAACAAAAGAGGGAAGAGACAGACAAGTATACGGGGGATCCGGTGGAAAATAAGCCGGAAATAACAAATTCCAGGCAGGAAATAGGTGAGCCTGAGGAACAGAAAAAAAGTAAATTCAGGCACCAAAAGAGAAGGGGGAAAAAGCAGGACACCGGAGAAAGAAAAAAGAAATCAGGTGTTTTTTCTTCTATAAAAAGAGAGTTATCGGATGAGACCAACAAACTGGCATTCTCCCATGTGTGGAGGGAAATTTTATATCTCCTGTCTCATTTAAAACCCAAAGATGCAAAGGGAGAAATTCATTTTTCTACCGGGGACCCGGCCCATACAGGGGAGTTGACGGGAGTGTTAAGCCTTTGCCCTGTATTTTACAGGTACAAGCTTCATGTGTATCCGGATTTTGCCAGTGACAAATTTTATGTGCGGGGGAATCTTTCCCTGAAAGGTCATATATCCTTATATCATTTTGTTTTGATTCTTATCCGTCTCTTTGCGGATAAAAATATCAGGGGATTTCTTAAAAAGATTAGAAAATAGGAGGACAAAGAAATGGGAGACAACACATTTCATACAACAGTAGAATCTTTATTTAAGGGAATGGACAGCTTTATTACTACAAAGACAGTAGTGGGTGAGGCAATCCATATTGGGGAGACCATTATTCTTCCTTTGGTGGATGTTTCTTTTGGAGTGGCAGCAGGGGTATTTTCCGATGACAAGAAACAAAACGGCGGCGGCGGTATGGGAGGAAAATTAATGCCCAGCGCTGTTTTGGTGATTTCCAACGGAACTACCAAGCTTGTAAATGTGAAAAACCAGGACGGGGTGACAAAGATTTTGGACATGGTTCCTGACTTTGTGAATAAATTTACCAGCAACAAGGATCATATTGTGGAGGACGAAGGGGCAAGGGAAAAGGCAAAGGATGCCATGGAGGATATTCTTTCCGGGTCGGTGAAAGAAAATCAGGAATAAGGTGTAATTGTAAAAAGAGACTGCATATATTAGTATATATGCAGTTTTTTTGTGAGGATTGATGTGAAGAGGTTGATTGGATATACGCTGTTTTGCCTGGGAGTGGGAATGCTCCTTACCTGTGTGATACCGGAGGGATTTTGTACTTTCTTAGCAATAGTAGGGCTAATGCTTTTGGGATATTATCTTTTTAGCTGCGGATGTTAAAAAGGGAAAAAAAAGAGACTGTCAACTGACAGCCCCTTAGGAAACTCTTGCACAACGAACAACTAAGCTCTCTCCACTTTGCCGCTTCTGAGACAAGAAGTACACACGTACATCTTTTTTGCCGCTCCGTTTACTTTACATTTTACAGATTTAATGTTGGATTTCCACATTCTATTTGATCTTCTATGAGAATGGCTCACATTGTTTCCGAAATGAGCGCCTTTTCCACAAACTGCACACTTTGCCATAACCGCACCTCCTTGCAACTTACTAAACCTGCTGTCTGCAGGCTCACAACATGTTTATTTTAGCAGATAGTATTTCATAATGCAAGAAAAAAATGATATTTTTCAAAATAATTAAGAAAGAAGATTTGATTTTTTAAGAAAAATGGGTATAATGGAGTATATATTTGGTGCAGACGCCAATGGATGTTTTGGCGATATAAAAAACGGAGGTTTTTGTATGAAGGGACAAATAGAGACAGAACTGGGTACTATCGTAATTGACAATGAAGTGATTGCAACCTATGCCGGGTCTGTTGCTGTAGAGTGTTTTGGCATTGTGGGCATGGCAGCGGTAAATATGAAAGACGGCCTGGTAAAATTACTGAAAAAAGATTACCTCACCCATGGTATAAATGTTAAGGTAGATGAGGAAAATAAAATAATCATTGATTTTCATGTAATTGTTTCCTATGGGGTAAGTATCCATACGGTTTCTGAAAACCTGATGGATACGGTGAAGTATAAGGTGGAAGAATTTACGGGAATGAAAATTGAAAAGATAAATATTTACGTGGAAGGCGTTAGAGTCATCGATTAAGGAGGATTTAAAAAGTGGAAATCAATTCGATAAATGCGGCAGTCTTTGCCAAAATGTTCCTGGCAGGGGCAGGCAACCTTGAGGCAAAGAAAGAGTGGATTAATGAATTAAACGTATTTCCGGTGCCCGACGGAGACACAGGCACCAATATGTCTATGACGATTCTTTCGGCGGCAAGGGAAGTAGACGCCCTTGAAAATCCTGATATGAAGTCCCTGGCAAAGGCTATTTCCTCTGGATCCCTTCGGGGGGCAAGGGGAAATTCCGGTGTTATTTTATCCCAGCTTTTCAGAGGGTTTTCCAAGGTCATAGCGGAGTACGATACCATTACGGTAGATGTGATGGCAAGGGCTATGGAAAAAGCGGTGGAAACCGCCTACAAAGCAGTTATGAAGCCAAAAGAGGGAACGATTTTAACCGTTGCAAAGGGAGCGGCCAAAAAGGGCAGGGAGCTTGCGGATACCACCAATGACCTCCTTGTTTTTACAGAAGCTGTGATTAAAGAGGCGGAGCGGGTGCTTTCTAAGACGCCGGATATGCTTCCTGTCTTAAAGCAGGCAGGGGTAGTGGATTCCGGCGGACAGGGATTAGTGGAGGTCTTAAAGGGGGGGCTTATGGCCCTTCAGGGAAAGAAATTAAACTTTACCATTGAAACGGATAAACCAAATCTTTCCGCTGTGAGCAGTTCCATTGACGCCCAGGCAAACCAGGAGATAAAATTTGCCTACTGTACCCAGTTTTTGATTATGCTGGAGAAACCTTTTAACAATAAAAAAGAGAAGGAATTTAAAGCCCATCTGGAGGGAATCGGTGATTCCATTGTGGTAGTGGCAGATGATGAGATCGTAAAGGTACATGTACATACCAACGATCCGGGGCTTGCCATGCAAAAAGCGCTGACTTATGGAAGCCTTACCACCATTATCATTGAAAATATGAAACTGGAGCGGGATGAAAAAATCTCCGCATTAAAAGAGAAAGAAATGCAGGGAAAGAAAGAGGATGTTCCTCCCTCTGAGCCGGAAAAAGATATGGGATTTGTCTCTGTCTCTATCGGGGAGGGATTAAACGAAATCTTTAAAGGCCTGGGTGCAGATTACATTATTGAGGGGGGGCAGACCATGAACCCCAGTACGGAGGATGTGTTAAATGCCATTGAGCAGGTAAATGCCAAAACCGTATTTGTCCTCCCCAACAACAAAAATATTATCCTTGCGGCAAACCAGGCAGCTTCCATCTGTGAGGAAAAAAATGTCATAGTAATTCCAACGAAAACCATTCCCCAGGGAATTACGGCTTTGGTGAACTTCATTGAAGAGCAGCCAGCCCATGAGAACGAGGAGCGGATGAACCAGGAAATCGCCCTGGTTAAAACCGGGCAGGTGACCTATGCGGTGAGGGATACGGAGATAGACGATAAGGAGATACACCAGGGGGACTATATGGGTCTTGGGGATAAAACCATACTCTCTGTGGGCAGGGACAAAAAGCAGACCACCCAGGAGATGATTGACGCCATGGTAGATGATGATACGGGGATTGTGAGCATCTATTATGGGGAGGAAGCTAAGGAGGAGGAAGCGGAGGAACTCTCCGGCTATATTACGGAAAAATATCCCCATGTGGAAGTGGAAATCCATGAGGGAGGACAGCCGATTTATTATTACATTATATCGGCGGAATAGAAGAGGAAACCATGAAATTAGATTCGCCTATTACAGAAATAAAGGGAATCGGCGCAAAAACTGAAAAATTAATGAACCGGATTGGAGTATATACCCTATGGGATATACTCCTTCACTATCCAAGGGATTACATAAAATATAAAGAACCTGTAACGGTAAAAGATATCACAGTCCCTGGCATTTGCGCCGTATCCGGGAAAATTTCAGACAATCCAAGGCTCATAAGGTCAGGGCGCATGGATATTGTCTCCGCAAAGCTGGGGAGGGAAAAAGAGTGTTTGGAGCTCACCTGGTTTCACATGCCCTATATGAAAACTAGGTTGAAACCTGGGGAGACTTATATATTTTACGGAAAAGTTAAGGAGAAGGGCAGCCATTTTGCCATGGAGCAGCCGGAGGTATTTACCCCGGAGCAGTACCAGGGAAAAATGGAAGCCCTGCAGCCCGTATACAGCCGTACAGAGGGACTTACCAATGCCCTTTTGATAAAGACGGTTAAACAGGTTTTGGAGAAGGTAAGCTTAACTTATGACTTTCTCCCGGAGGAGATTCGGAAAAAAAGAAATCTGGGGGAATATAATTTTGCCCTGACACAAATCCATTTTCCCGATAATATGGAACAGCTTACCGCTGCCAGAAAACGTTTAGTGTATGATGAATTTTTCCGCTTTCTATTTATGATGCAGATACAGAAAGAAAAGAAAGGGGAACTTCCCAATGATTTTCCCATAGAAAAAGAGACGGTAATCCCCTATATTCTTTCCCACCTGCCCTACAATTTAACAAAATCCCAGAAGAAATGCCTGGATGAAATTTTATGGGACTTAAAAAAGAAAACAGCTATGCAGCGTTTAATCCAGGGGGACGTGGGTTCCGGGAAAACCATAGTGGCCTTTCTTGCCATGGCCCTTATGGGGGAAAACGGGCATCAGTCAGCCTTGATGGCCCCCACGGAGGTTTTGGCAAGGCAGCACTACGAAAATTTTGTCAAAATGTGCCGGGAGTTTGAACTTAAGCGCAGGGTGGTGCTTCTCACAGGAAGTTTAACCCCAAAGGAAAAGCGCAGCGCCCAGGAAGACTTAAAGCTCTTCCCGGATGCCATGATCATAGGGACCCAGGCGCTGTTACAGGAAAGGGCGGTGTTTTCCAATCTTGGGCTGGTGATAACCGATGAACAGCACCGCTTTGGCGTCCGCCAGAGGGAAATTTTTGCTAAAAAAGGTATAAATCCCCATATCCTTGTAATGAGCGCCACACCCATTCCAAGAACTTTAGCCATGATCCTCTACGGGGATATGGATATCTCTGTGATGGATGAGGTTCCCGCAAAAAGGCTTCCCATAAAAAACTGCGTGGTGGATAAATCTTACCGGAAAACCGCCTATGAGTTTATGCGAAAAGAAATTGCCGCAGGGCATCAAGTTTATGTTATCTGTCCCTTTGTGGAGGATTCGGAGGAATTGGAGGGGGAAAACGTAGGGGACTACGCTAAAAGCCTTGACGCTTACTTTAAAGGAAGTATCCCTATGGGGGTTTTAAACGGCAAAATGAAGCCCGGGGAAAAAAATCAGGTAATGGAGAACTTTTCCAAAAATAAAATCCAGATTTTGGTGTCCACCACCGTGGTGGAGGTTGGGGTGGATGTGCCCAACGCCACAGTGATGATGATTGAAAATGCCGAGCGTTTCGGCCTGGCACAGCTCCATCAGCTAAGGGGCAGGGTGGGGAGGGGAGATGCCCAGTCCTACTGTATTATGGTGGATAACGCCCAGAGCAAGGCGTCAAAAAAACGTCTGGATATCTTAAATAAGTCCAACGACGGATTTTTTATTGCCAGCGAAGACTTAAAGATGAGAGGGCCTGGTGATTTTTTCGGCATCCGCCAGAGCGGGGAGATGTTGTTTGCCTTGGGGGATATTTATCAGGACGCCGGGTTGCTAAGAGATGCGGCGGAGGATGTGAAGGAGCTTTTGGAACGTGACCCGGGATTGCAGCAGGAGGAACATAAAAAATTAAAAGTTTTTGTGGGAAATTGTAATATGGACAGGTGGAATTTGTAGGTATTTAAAAATATCAGTTGAAAAATAAGGATATTTAGGTTATGATATTCACCAGAAATACCTGAAAGCACATGGATATCCTTTGTCTTTCAGGAAAAGATTACATATTGCCGGAAAGGGAGAATAAATATGAACCGTAACATACGACTGTTTCTTGCAGTGATTGTCTATGCCATTGGCCTTTTGGCAAGTATCTATGTAGGCGGGTGGGTGATGATAATAAAACCGGTAAAAGGAGCGATTTGCGCCCATACCCTGGGGACTTTAACGTTTTACCAGCTGGTGGTGACTGTTGTGAAAGTTTTCTGTTCCACAACGGTGGCAGGATTTATCTGGGTTCTGGGCTATATTGCCAGCAACCATGTCTTTGACAGCAGGGACGAACAGTGATTTTTGCGCGGATTTGAAGGGATTCAGATTCGCGTTTTTCTTGTGAGGAGGTAGAAAATGAAAAAAGCAGTATTTTTTGATATAGACGGGACGCTGTGGGACAGCCACATGAGAATACCGCTAAGCACCGTTTCTTCTATAAGAAAATTAAGGGAAAAGGGAAACTATGCATTTATCTGTAGCGGCAGAAGCAGGGCGGCCATCTGCTCCCCGGAGCTTTTGGACATTGGCTTTGACGGAGTTGTGGCTTCCTGCGGAACCCATGTGGAATATCAGGGAAAAATGATTTTTGAAAAATATATGTCCCAGGAGGAGATAGAAAATATCCTGTCCGGGCTTCACGCATACGGCATAAGGGCGATTCTGGAGGGGAAGGAATATTTGTATGTAAACAGCCGGGAATTTGCCGGGGATATTTACATAGACTATTTAAGAAAGCTTGTGAAAAACCGTTTTTTGGAGTTAAAAGAGGATGTCCAGTTTGTCCATGTAAATAAGTTAAGCGCAGATTTGGCCGAAAGGGATATGGAGAAGGTAAAGAAAATGCTTGAGACGGATTATGAGCTGATTTTTCATGAGACAATTCCAAAATATCTGCATACCGTCCTTGAGATTGTGCCCAAAGGGTTTTCCAAAGCTGTGGGGATTGAAAAAGTCTGTGAATATCTTGGGATTCCCAGGGAAAATACCTATGCCTTTGGGGACAGTGTGAATGATTTGGAAATGATTGCATATGTCTCCCATGGAATTGCCATGGGAAACGGCACAGAGGATATAAAGGTACAGGCGGACTATGTGACGGATGCTGTGGAGAAGGATGGGATCGAAAAGGCATTAAAGCATTTCAGGCTGATTTAGCACAATATCTTAAGGAGGCGGGGAATAATGGCAAATATGATGGATTATCTGGATTGGCGGGGAGATTTGTCTTTTACCCAGGCAGAATTTAACGAGGTGGATAATTTAATTTTTTCTGAGCTTGTTTATGTGGATTTTAAAGGTATTGTGCCCCCTCCGGGAAAGGGGGAGAGTATTACATTAAAAGAGGCTAGCCGTATTTTTTTCCTGTCCCACACAGAGGAGGAAATCAATGAGCGGGTGTCAAGCACCAAGGCGGCGGCTTTCCTTATGAAAAAGATGGCAAAAACCAGACGGTTTGCAGATTTAGAGCTGTCAGATTATATAGAAGAAATCAGTGCGAAGGAGGAGTCCCAGTTTTGTGCCATGACCATAAAGTTAGATGACGGGGGAATTTTTGTCTCCTACAGCGGGACAGATAATACCATGGTGGGGTGGAAAGAGAATTTCAACATGAGTTTTCTCTCAGAGACGCCGGGGCAGTTAAAAGCTGTTGACTATTTAAAACGGGTGATTTCCCCCAGGCAGAAAAAAATCCGGGTGGGAGGCCACTCTAAAGGGGGAAATCTGGCGGTGTACGCCAGTGTGCATTCCAGGGAATCCATTCAGAACCGCATTTTATCCGTGTACAGCAACGACGGCCCCGGGTTTACCGAATCCATGATTCACCGGGAGGATTACGGAAAAATGCTGCCGAAAATCCATACCTTTCTGCCGGAGTCCTCTATTGTGGGAATGCTTTTGGAGCATGAGGAAGAGTATCAGGTGGTGGAGAGTTCCGTCACCGGCCCCATGCAGCACGATGCCATGACCTGGAAAGTTATGGGAAATTCTTTCCTCCATGTAAAGAAAGTGGCAAAGCAGAGTGTGATTCTTGATCAGACATTAAAATCCTGGGTGGGGAAAATGGACATTGCACAGAGGGAGAATTTTGTGGATGCACTGTTTTTAGTGCTGAAAGAGGCAGATATCAAAACTGTGGATGATTTAGCCAACATTACCTTTAAAAAATTTTTGGAACTGATGAAGCTTACCAATACTCTGGACAAAGAGAGCCAGGAGGTTATTTCAAAAACCCTGCAGATGTTTTTCTCAGAGGGCAACCGTACCATGAAAGACATTGTGAAAATGAGGCTGGAAAGATCTTAATATGTCTCCCCGGAGCGGCTTATTCCCAAATTATAAAAAATATATAAACTTTACAAAAATCGATAAAACTGTAAAAAAATGAGAAAAAGTGAGTATAAGTGAGATAAAAGTAGAATATTATAAAAAATATACAGAAAAGTCCAGTTGCAGAAATGCCTGCAAAAACATATGATATGACTATCGGTTAGCACTCAAAACAAAAGAGTGCTAATAACTTAAAAATAATAGAAATCCAAGGAGGCAGACATAATGAAATTAGTACCATTATCAGACAGAGTTGTTTTGAAACAGTTAGAAGCAGAAGAGACAACAAAATCCGGAATTATTTTGACAAGCAAATCCCAGGAGAAACCCCAGGAAGCAGAGGTTATCGCCGTTGGGCCGGGAGGAATGGTAGACGGAAAAGAAGTTACCATGCAGGTAAAAGTTGGACAGAAAGTTATTTTTTCAAAATATGCAGGGACAGAAGTGAAACTGGAAGATACAGAGTATATTGTAGTAAAGCAGAATGACATTTTGGCAGTTGTAGAATAAAGGAGGATTTATCATGGCAAAGGAAATCAAATACGGTTCAGAGGCAAGGACAGCTTTAGGGGCTGGTGTGGATAAACTGGCAAACACAGTGAGAGTGACATTGGGGCCAAAAGGAAGGAACGTAGTTTTGGATAAATCCTTCGGCGCTCCCCTTATCACAAACGACGGCGTTACCATTGCAAAAGAGATTGAGCTTGAGGATGCATTTGAGAATATGGGAGCCCAGCTTGTAAAAGAGGTGGCTACAAAGACAAATGACGTTGCCGGCGACGGTACAACCACCGCAACTGTTTTAACCCAGGCAATGGTTGTGGAAGGAATGAAAAACTTAGAGGCAGGGGCAAATCCAATTATCCTCAGAAAAGGAATGAAAAAAGCCACAGACGTTGCAGTGGAAGCTTTAAAGAGCATGAGCCAGAAAGTAAACGGCAAAGATCAGATTGCCAAAGTGGCAGCAATTTCCGCAGGGGATGATGAAGTGGGCAATTTGGTGGCAGACGCTATGGAGAAAGTTACAAACGACGGCGTCATTACCATAGAAGAGTCAAAATCCATGCAGACAGAGCTGGATTTGGTAGAAGGTATGCAGTTTGACAGAGGATATGTATCCGCATATATGTGCACAGATATGGATAAGATGGAGGCAACTTTAGATGACCCCTACATCTTAATTACAGATAAGAAGATTTCCAATATCCAGGAGATTCTTCCTCTGTTAGAGCAGATTGTACAGAGCGGCGCAAGGCTTTTAATTATCGCCGAGGACATTGAAGGGGAAGCCCTTACCACATTAATCGTAAACAAACTCCGTGGAACCTTTAATGTAGTTGCAGTAAAGGCTCCAGGATACGGTGACAGAAGAAAAGCCATGCTTGAGGATATTGCAATTTTAACAGGAGGCCAGGTGATTTCCGAGGAAGTTGGCTTAGAGTTAAAAGACGCTTCCTTAGACCAGTTAGGCCGGGCAAAATCTGTGAAAGTCCAGAAAGAAAATACAATTATTGTAGACGGGGAAGGGGATAAAGAGGCAATCAAATCCAGAATCGCACAGATCCGCGGACAGATTGATGAGACCACTTCTGAGTTTGACAAAGAAAAATTACAGGAGAGACTTGCAAAACTGGCAGGAGGTGTGGCAGTGATCCGTGTAGGGGCTGCTACAGAGACAGAGATGAAAGAGGCAAAACTCCGCATGGAGGACGCTTTAAATGCCACCAGGGCCGCAGTGGAAGAAGGAATTATCGCAGGAGGCGGTTCCGCATATATCCATGCATCCAAAGAAGTTGCTAAACTGGCGGATACCTTAGAGGGTGACGAGAAGACAGGGGCAAAAGTTATCTTAAAATCCCTGGAATCTCCTCTTTACTACATTGCTGCAAACGCAGGATTAGAAGGTGCAGTGATTATCAATAAAGTGAAAGAGTCAGGTGCAGGAATGGGATTTGACGTTTCCGCTGAGGAGTATGTGGATATGGTAAAGAGCGGTATCTTAGACCCGGTGAAAGTTACCAGAAGCGCACTGCAGAATGCAACCTCCGTTGCATCCACGCTGCTCACCACAGAGTCCGCAGTTGCCAACATCAAAGAAGATGTTCCTCCAATGCCGGCAGGCGGCGCAGGAATGGGCGGCATGATGTAATTCTGCCCTTAGCTACAAGAGCAAAAGTCGAAAAACTTTTGCTCTTTTTTCTTTCCGGCAGTCTTTTTTTGTTATAAAGTTGCAAAATAATTTAGTTATGTTATAATAGTTCCATTAAAAATTAAGATAAGGACATTTTATGGTTATGGCACAAAAACGAAGAAAAAGAAGAAGGAAAAAAAGTGTATTACAGAAGTCTATGCACCTGGCATTATGGACGGTGGTGTTTGTTGCTCTGGCAGTCTATCTCTTTTTCTGCTTCTATTTCCGTTCCCATTTCTTTTACCAGACAAAGATGGAGGACATGGATGTCAGCGGCCTGACGGCGGAGGAGGCAGCGGATAATCTGAAATCGGAAGTGCGGGATTATCTCTTGACTATCTATGACAGGGATGGAAACAAGTATCAGATTCTGGGGATGGATTTTGAGTACGAATACCAGCCCTCCGGGGAGGAGGAGAAGTTGGTAAAAGACCAGAAGAATTTTCTATGGCCGGGAAAGATTACCAAGCAGAAAAACCTGGATATAGACAAGAGCATTACATATGACGCCAGCCTGCTTAAAAAAGCGGTAAATGAGCTTTCCTGTTTTGACCAGGAACATATGGAAGAGCCAAAGGATGCCCATATTGAGCAGACAGAAAACGGGTATGAGCTGGTACCTGAAAAACAAGGAAGCTATCTTTTAGAGGATAGGGTATATACCTATGTAAAGGCTGCCGTGGAGGCGGGAGAATCGGAACTCACCCTGCCGGATGAGGTGTATAAAGCCCCGGAGGTTACGGCGGAAGATGAGGTTTTAAGCCGCTGTATGTCGGACATAGAGTCATATTTTGGGGCAAGCATCACCTATGATATGGGAAATGACACAGAGGTGGTGGACCGCTCTGTGATTTCTGACTGGATTAAAATTGATGAGGATTACCAGGTGACTTTCGATGAGAGTGCAGCGGCATCCTTTGTCCAGCGTCTGGCCAGCAAATATAACACCTACGGGGATGTGCGGAAGTTTGAGACTACCAGGGGAGGCATTATCTCCATAGGCGGGGGAGATTACGGCTGGGTAGTGGACAAGGAAGAAGAGCTTGCCCAGCTCTTAGAGGAAGTGAGAGAGGGAAAAGTAGTTACCAGGGAGCCGGTATATCAGCAGAGGGCTGCGCAGCCCGGGCAGGATGATATCGGGGACACTTACCTGGAGATTGACTATACGAATCAGCACCTTTACTATTATGAGAAAGGAAACTTAAAGCTGGATACAGAGATTGTCTCCGGAAATATCAGCAGGGGAAACGGATCCCCGGACGGAGTATTTAAGATTGTGTACAAGAAAAGCCCCGCTGTGTTAAAGGGGGAGGACTATGAGTCCGACGTTACATATTTTCTTCCCTTTGCCTATAATGTGGGAGTCCACGATGCCTCCTGGCGCAACGGCAGATTTGGAGGGGAGATTTATAAGACTTCCGGTTCCCACGGCTGTATCAATGTGTCTGAGGAAGCTGCCACCAAACTCTATGAGATGATAGAGGTGGGGACGCCGGTCATTGCCTATTACAGGGAGGAAGTCCGCCTGACAGCGGAAAATACAAAAATTTCCAATGCATATTCCTATTATGACGAGGAGAAAGAAAAGAAGAAAGAAGAGCAGCAATCCCAGCAGAGAACCCAGGACAACCCTGTGGCAGGTGAAAACCAGATAATTGAAGAGGACGGGAATGTTGTCAATGTTCCCCAAAATTAGTTTTCAGATAGTTTACATATTTCCTGGAAATCTTTAAACCGGCATACATTTCTGTATATTCCTTGGCAGACAGTTCCGGTATATAGTTTTCCGGGAAATTTTTTTTAACCCCATGGGACAGGGCAAGGTCCACGGCCTTGTTGTAGGCCACTGCCCCCTGTGTCTCCGTTTCATAGGTGCCGATTTTATAATTTCCGTTAATGTGTATCTGGGTTTCATAGTATACATTCCCCTGTTTTGTCACTGCGGTTACGCCGTAGTACTGGTTGATTACGATAATGTTGGAATATCGGTAGTCAAAGGAATCTCCGTTGGCAAAATCATAGTCCCTGCCCGCCACGGCAAAATTTTTAATGCCGTACCGGGAGAGAAGATTGGTCTGCATGCCGTATTCATTTACAAAGAGATGTCCCCCACGCTTCATGATTTTATGGCTGGAATAAAAGAACAAATCGTCAATATCAAATTTGTATTCCTCCCTGGGAGAGATATAATAAGAAAAATAGTTTGCGTGAAGGTAAATGGGGGTTTTCATATAAATCTTGTTGTCACGGAAATTTGCGAGGGAAACTATTTTTTCAAAATGCAAGATATCCTCCTCGTAGAGAAGC
Source organism: Roseburia sp. 1XD42-69 (assembly GCF_003612565.1). GTDB lineage: Bacteria > Bacillota > Clostridia > Lachnospirales > Lachnospiraceae > Roseburia_B. Next base: position 117,378 of record NZ_RAZG01000002.1, read on the forward strand.
TGCTCTAAGAGAAGAGATTTGTCTTTCAGAATTTTATCAGCTTTTTCATAGGCCTTATGGGCACTTTCCTGGGTTTTGAAACTTCCTAGGCTGATGTGCTTATTGGAAAAAGTAATGCTGGAACGATAATAGATGCTTCCGTCCTTTTTCTTTGCCTGGTAAACGCCAGCTAACATAAAAACCTCCTAAAATGCATTGACATTACAGATTTGTTTCTTATATAATAAAAAATGCAGATATGTTATACTATAACACAAAAAGACGTATTTCACCATAGAAAAGAAGAGGATAAAGACATGGAATTAATTTATGCAAGCACGAGAAACAAAGAGGAAAGGGTTACGGCATCCCAGGCAATTTTAAAGGGTCTGGCAAAGGGAGGGGGGCTGTATGTGCCCACCGAGATTCCTGCCTTGGATATAGACATGGAAAAACTTTCCGGGATGACTTACCAGGAGACTGCCTACGAGGTGATGCGCAGGTTTTTCACGGATTTTACGGAGGAGGAGTTAAAGCACTGTATTTCCAGTGCATATGACAGCAAATTTGATACGGAAGAGATTGCGCCTTTGGTTTCGGCAGAGGGAGCTTATTATTTGGAGTTATTTCACGGTTCCACCATTGCCTTTAAAGACATGGCATTGTCCATTCTGCCCCACTTGTTAATTACGGCGGCCAGGAAAAATCAGGTGAAAAACGATATTGTGATTCTCACGGCCACATCCGGGGATACGGGGAAGGCGGCTCTTGCAGGATTTGCAGATGTGGAGCATACAAAGATTATCGTATTTTATCCCAAAGACGGCGTAAGCCCTATCCAGAAAAAGCAGATGGTAACCCAGAAAGGGGAAAATACATATGTGGTGGGGATTAACGGGAATTTTGACCAGGCCCAGACAGGGGTAAAGAAAATGTTTTCCGATGAAAAACTGGCGGAGATTATGAACCAGGCGGGGTATCAGTTTTCCTCCGCAAACTCCATAAATATCGGACGCCTGGTTCCTCAGATTGTATATTATGTGTATGCCTATGCAAAGCTCTATGCAGGAGGGGAGATAACAAAAGGGGAAAAGATAAACGTTGTGGTTCCCACAGGAAATTTCGGCAATATACTGGCGGCATTCTATGCAAAAAATATGGGGCTTCCCATTGGAAAGTTAATTTGTGCCTCCAATGAAAACAAAGTGTTGTACGACTTTTTTACCACTGGGACGTACGATAAAAACCGGGAATTTAAATTGACCTCTTCCCCCTCCATGGATATTTTGATTTCCAGCAATTTGGAGCGCCTTATCTACCGCCTTGCAGGGGATGACGCGGAGAAAAATGCTGAGTTTATGTGTGCCCTGGGAAAAGAGGGCAGGTATGAAATCACGCCTAAGATGCGGGAAGAACTGAAAGATTTTTACGGCAGCTATACAACGGAGGAGGAGACGGCAGAATTTATCCGTAATCTCTATGAAAAAACAGGTTACGTTATCGATACCCATACAGCTGTGGCTGCAGGGGTATATGAGAAGTACAAAAAAGAGACGGGAGACAGCACAAAAACTGTGATTGCATCCACTGCAAGCCCCTTCAAATTTACAAGAAGCGTAATGGATGCCATTGACAGGGATAAATACAGTTCCCTGGGAGATTTTGAACTGGTGGATGAGCTTAGCAAAATCGCCAATGTGAAAGTTCCCCAGGCTATCGAAGAAATCCGAAGTGCTCCGGAACTCCATAAGACGGTGTGCGAAGTGGATGAAATGGAAGAAGCCGTAAAGAAGTTTTTAAAGATATAAGGCAATTGAGCAGGGAAGAGCCATCTTCCCCCTACCCGTTGCGGGACGTCCGTCAACGTATGCTGACATTTTCCTCTGAGTGCCCGTGTGCATAAAAAAGCAGGGAAGAAAAACTTCCCTGTTTTTTATGACATTTTTTCTAAATCGTTCATCAGCGCTTCTAGATTATTTAAACTTTCCAGACTGTTTAAATTCTTTGTCTCCGGAAGAACAGAATTTTCGCTTTCGCTGATGGAAATCAGCAGATTAATAATTCCGAAAGGATAGATGATGGGAAGAAGTATGGTTTCTGTGGAACAGCTTATCATGGTATTATCCATGGAAACCGGCGGGTCTAACTGCAACGATACCTCGGAGTTGTTATTAGAGATATTCACATTGAATAATCCATTATGTAAATTCAAAAAGTCTTCCACAGATGCCTGTACATATTCGTCGTATTCGGTAAAAGAATCATTTACATAGCGGGAAGCAAATGCCACGGCGGCATCCTCTGTCATATCAAAATAGGAGGTAAGCTGAAAATCACCTTTTACAACCTGGCTGGAACATCGTCCGGTTACAAATTCCGACACAATAGAAGGGTTTAACGGTGTAAAGTCTTCCCCTATAAAACGAAGCAGATTGTTGAATAAAAGATTCAGGTACTGAAGTACATACTCAGGTACATTCTCAAGAGTAATCAAGAAAAGATTGCGCACAAGGGCATCTAAATTTTCCTGCTGTTCCTTGTCGCTTTCCAACTGGGAAATCTCATTTTCCTTCTGGTAGGACTTAATGTATTTATCCAAATCTGTATTGGTAAATACGCCGTCGTCCACTAAGGTCTGTCCAATTAAGAGGTAATCCGGTGTCTGGGTATTTAAAAGTTCCTCCACCTGTTCCTCGGTTAAAAGCCCTTCCTCAATGGCAATTTCTCCAAAAAGTCTGTCTTCATGGGTTTGGCGGATTACTACATTGTCTACCTGCAGGGCGGTGAGCAATCCTGCGTGCATAGCCAGTGTACCCAGCCTTAAGTGTTTGGTGTGCTGTTCCTGGATAGCGTGAACTAACTGGTCTGTGGTAACTGCCTGCTTGCTGAGCAGGTAATTTCCAAAAAATTGTGAATACATATTTTATCTCCCTTCAAATCGAGTTTTTAGAATAGACTCTATCTGATTGCGGTTTAACGGCTTTTGTACAAAATCTTTTGCACCGAGCTGGATAGCCTGCTTTAACTGCAGCTGTGTGCCGATAGATGAAACTACAACTATGTCAGCCGCGGGATCATTCTTCATGATTTCAGCAATAGCTCCGTTGCCGTCTACTACAGGCATTACAATATCTAAAAATACAATGTCCGGGGAATTGGCAGCATATAAATCAATGGCTTCCTGTCCATTAGAAGCTTCTAAAAAATGAGTGCCGCCAATTGAGAGAATAATATCTTTGAGCTGCTTTCTGGCCAGAATGGAATCATCACCGATTAATATTTTTGCATCTTCGAGTTTCATATATAACCGCTCCTTTTCATTTCTATATGATAATCATCATTACCTATTTTAAACTATAATATTTAAAGTTTCAATATTTATTGCACCGATTATTGGATTTTTTTGAAAAATTTTGGGAAGAAGTATAAAAAAGTATAAAATGTATATAAAAAATAACCAAAATATGTTATACTTGAAAAGATAGAAAAAAGAAAGCGAGGAAGAAATGATGGATTTTATGTTGATTTTTGATTTGGTTATTGCGGGATTAGGACTGTATCTCATATATTCCTCCCTGAAAATGAGACAGACAGGTGAGCTGAGTACCATTGTGGTGAATCAGGACGATATGGCCCGGTGCAGAGACAAAGGGGGATTTATTGAGGCTATTGCCATGAAATCTGTTTACTTTGGCCTTGTTGCGCTGATTTACGGCATTTTGGCCCTGTTAAACGATTTTTATTCTATTTTTGGGAAATATTTTAATGTGGCGGGAGCGGTTGTCTTTATTGTGTCCTGGCTGTGGTTTGCGGGGGAACTGAGAAAGGCCAGGGAAAAGTTTTTCTATTAAGGTTTTTAGGGAAAAAGAAGGCGTTTTCCATGTGGAAAGATGCCTTCTTTTGTGTCTTGGCCGATTTGTATGCCTACCGCTTTAAGATAGGCACGTAGTCTCTGTGATGCCCCACATACTTATATGCGGGACGCATAATCTTGCCGTTGCTGGAAAGCTCCTCTAATCTGTGGGCGCTCCACCCGGCGATTCGGGCTATGGCAAAGATTGGCGTGTATAATTCCAGGGGAAGATTCAGCATGGAATATGCAAATCCGCTGTAGAAATCTACATTTGGGCTGACGCCTTTGTAAATTTTCCGCTCTTCTCCAATGATTTTTGGTGCGAGCTGTTCTACAAGAGTGTACAGTGCAAATTCTTTCTCTTTTCCCTTTTCCGCCGAGAGGCGTTCCACAAAGGAGTGGAAGATAACCGCACGGGGGTCAGACAGGGAATATACCGCATGGCCCATCCCGTAAATCAGGCCGGCGCGGTCAAAGGCTTCTTTATTTAGGAGAGCCCTTAAATACCGGGAAACCTCTTCCTCATCCTCCCAGTCTTTTACAACTTCCTTCATATCTTCAAACATCTGTACCACTTTAATGTTGGCGCCGCCGTGTTTCGGGCCTTTTAAAGAACCTAAGGAAGCGGCAATCACCGAGTATGTATCTGTGGCGGAGGAGGATACCAGATGGGTGGTAAAGGTGGAGTTGTTACCGCCGCCGTGTTCCATGTGGAGAATCAGGGCAATGTCCAATAGCTTTGCCTCCAGTGCGCTGAATTTGGAGTCGGCCCTTAATATGTGCAGAATATTTTCCGCAGTGGAATATTCCGGTTTGGGCTGGTGGATAAACAGGCTTTCCCCGTCATGGTAATGTTTGTATGCCTGATAACCGTATACGGATAAAAGCGGGAATAAACTAATCATCTGAAGGCATTGACGCAGCACGTTGGGAATGGAGATATCGTCCGCCGCATCATCATAGGAATAAAGGGTGAGAACGCTTCTGGCAAGAGTATTCATCATATCCCGGCTTGGGGCTTTCATTATAATGTCCCGGACGAAACCAGTGGGAAGGGTGCGGTAATAACTAAGCAAATGAGTAAATTCATCCAGTTCTATCTGGTTTGGAAGTTTGCCGAAGAGCAGAAGATAGGTGCATTCCTCAAAGCCGAAGTGGCTTGATTCAGAAATCCCTGTCACCAGGTCCTTCACATTGTATCCCCGGTAGTAAAGCTCGCCCTCCATGGGAACGGATTTGCCGTCCACGATTTTTGAGGAGCAGACATCGGAAATTTCCGTCAGGCCGACTAAAACGCCTTTTCCGTTTAAGTCACGAAGCCCTCGTTTCACGTCATATTTTGTATAAAGCTCCGGGTCAATACTGATATCGTCTTCATATATCTTAGAAAGCTTTAATAGTTCCGGTGTAATTTCGCTGTATGGATTTGTGTACATAGAATACCTCCCTATAAAAGTTTTTGAAAAATCTCATAAGAAAAATCCTTTAGAAATGAAAATTTATTATATTGAGATTTAGCTGTTTGATAATCATACCACAGATGGGAAAGGCAACACAAGAAAATGAATAAAATTTAATAAAAATTTAGTTTTTGTTCATATTTTTGAAATTATTATAAAGTCGTGGAAATATCCATATTTTTGGGGTATAATAAAGCCATGCAATATACGGAGGACATGGTATGGAGAAAGAAAAACTGGTGAGAGCGGCTTATCAGGCAAAAGAATTTTCCTATGCCCCCTATTCCAATTTTCATGTTGGGGCGGCGCTTTTGGGGGAGAGCGGCAGGGTTTATCTGGGATGCAATATTGAAAATGCAGCATTCTCCCCCACAAACTGCGCCGAGCGCACCGCTGTTTTTAAAGCGGTATCGGAAGGGGAGAGAAAATTTAAGGCCATAGCTCTTGCGGGGGATAAAGAGGAGTATTTAACGCCCTGCGGGGTGTGCCGCCAGGTGATGGCAGAATTCTGCGATCCCGGGGACTTTCAGGTAATCTGCGCAAAAAATGAGACGGACTTTCGGGTGTATACGTTACAGGAACTTTTTCCGGAAGGATTTTCGCCGGAAAATTTATAAAAAACACATTGAAAAAAAAAAACACTTAGTGTATATTTGTAATAGAGTATTTTAGGGCAGACCGCCCTATACATAATATGAAGGAGGAATATAGTAATGGCAACAAAAGCTTATTACCCTATTAACGAAATTGGCGCTGGAAAAGTTGGGTTTTCCAAGACACGCTCTATTATTGAGGCTGCTTTCTATGGAAACAACGTGGTGAAAGTAAACACTTTAAAAGAGGCGTATCAGTTGGCGAAAAATTCACCTGGAACCATTGTGACAGACATGCCTGTGAAAAACGGGGAGACATTCGGTCTGGAGAAGGATGCAAAGGTATTGTTATTCAACGATGGAGCCGTAACAGGGCGTTATGCTGCAGCAAGGCGTATCAAGGGCGAGCCTGGCGTTGACGATGCAAAACTGGACAAAGTTGTTATGGATGCCGTTTATGAGACAAGATGGAAAACTATGTACCACGCAGAGTGCTTCATCGGCCTTGATCCGGAATTTATGGTAAAAGCTCATCTTCTCATTCCAGAAGGAGAAGAGAATATCCTTTACAACTGGATGTTAAACTTCCAGTATATGTCCGATGAGTATGTGAAAATGTACAAAAACTCCAAGTTAATCGGAGACGGCAAAGAGCCGGATGTATATATTTTCTCCGATCCCCAGTGGTTTCCACAGGAGAGGCCTGACGTTGACTTTAGCTGCTTAAGCGACCCCTTAACTTTATGTTATTTTGACACCAATGAAAACTGTGCGGCAATCCTTGGTATGAGATATTTCGGAGAGCACAAAAAAGGCACACTGACCATGGCATGGGCTCTTGCAAACAGAAACGGCTATGCTTCCTGCCACGGCGGACAGAAAGAATACTCCTTAGAGGGCGGCAAGAAATTCGTTGCTTCCGTTTACGGCCTGTCAGGATCCGGTAAGTCTACATTGACCCATGCAAAACATGGTGGAAAATATGACAGCTTCGGCGGAATCAAAGTACTTCACGATGATGCGTTCATTATCAATACAGATACCTGTGCGTCCATCGCTTTGGAGCCCACTTATTTTGATAAGACAGCAGATTATCCTACAGGCTGCCCGGATAATGAATATTTGTTATCTGCTCAGAACTGTTCCGCAACATTGGATGAGAATGGCAAGATTCAGCTTGTAACTGAAGATATCCGTAACGGTAATGGACGTGCCATCAAATCCAAATTATGGTCTCCTAACCGTGTGGATAAGATTGAAGCTCCTGTAAACGCAATCTTCTGGATTATGAAAGATCCTACTATTCCGCCGGTATTGAAACTGAAAGGCTCTGCCCTTGCGTCTGTTATGGGAGCAACCCTTGCAACAAAGACATCCACCGCTGAGCGTGTGGCTGCCGGTACAGACCTTAATGCACTGAGAATTGTTCCTTATGCAAACCCATTCCGGACATATCCACTGGTGAACGACTACGAGAAATTCAAAAAGCTGGTAGAGGAGAAAGATGTGGCATGCTACATTGTAAATACTGGTGATTTCATGGGTACCAAATGTAAACCTGCAGATACACTGGGAATTCTCGAGGATATTGTGGAAGGCAAAGCAAAATTCGAGAAATGGGGACCTTTTGAAGATATTGAGATTATGTACGACTGGTCCGGCAAGACAGCAGACTTTAAACCAGACCTGGGAAATAAAGATTATGTTGCAGCATTAAAGAATGCTATGCAGAACCGTGTGGATGCTGTGGAAGGATTTGCAACCAAGAAGGACGGTTATGACAAACTTCCAGATGAAGCTTTGGCAGCATTAAAGAAACTTGTAGATGAGGCAGCTTCCATTTAGTTTTATTATATTTTAATCTAAAAAATTGGGAATCTCTCTATGGGATTCCCTTTTTTGGCAGTGAAGATATTTTATTGAAGATGCTAAGGAAGCGCTGATGAAATCATCGCTTCCTCTAGAACCTCCAGTGGATGTGCAGGAATTTGCAGCGGAAAATGCTGCTTCGCAGGGCAAATCCGGCGCAGGTAACGCTTTAGTCAGCGTTTTCCTAAAATTTAACATGAATTTTTCGTTGAAATATGAGAGAAACTATAGTATAATCTAAACATAAATTCCTGGGATGTTCGATACCCTGCTATTTTGAACCTACATTTTATTTTAGGGTTCCCTATATTGCAGATTGGATGTCAGGCCGCCGTTTGCAGCGGAAGGCAGAAGAGATGCTGCGGTTACCCACCTAGCTCTGGCTAGGCGTCAAAATTGCAGGAAACGGCATTTTGGGTTTTTGTAAAGTACGAAAGAGAAATACATAAGGCACAAAAGATTTGGTACAAAAGAAAAATGTTTTATGTACAAGGGATAAACGATGTAAGTACTTTAAGATTTACAAAATATACGCAGGAAAAAGAAGAAGAGAACAAAAGAGAGAGAAGCTGCTGTTACAGTGGCTTCTCTTTTAGGTTCGGCTTTTTACGGGAAGGGAAGGTAAAAATATTGCGGAGACAGAGAAATAGATACAGAGTGAGAAAAAGGGTGCAGCGCCTGGAGAAGAGGCAGGAAGACAAAAAGCTTTTTGCTATGATGATAATTGTGGCAGTTTTGGGAGCCATTGCAGTTTGCCTTATAATAAAAAATCAAAAAGGTACGGTTACATACCAATATTGTCAGGAGTATGTTATGACAGAAGAACTGCCTTATCTTATGGATTTCTGCTATTATTCCTCTGATGAATGGAAAGGTAAGATAGAGGAGGAGAAGTTTGGGGGAACTGTAACTATCCAAATGTGCAAATGGCTTCTGCAGCAGACAGGCACGGCAGAGTACGTGGTTCTGCCGGAGGGAAAGGAGAAACAGACAGTTACCAGAGATGAATTTAACCAGGTTTATGACCAGATTTTAGATTTGCTGGATGAAAAACGGGAGATTCATGCTGCAGATGAAATTCTCTTAAAGCAGGAGGGGCAAAATTTTATTACGGCAAATCAGACCTACATATGTGAGAGGGACTTTTCTTTTGCGAAACCTATGAAGTCCTATGAATTTTATGTAAGGGGGGAAACTATTATCGGTGTAAGGAATATGAAGGGAATTTCCTCAGCAATAAAAAATGCTTATCTTTTGGAGGAATCCGGGGATAAAATCCGTTTTCTCTACGGGGGGGACACTTACGAGATTTCCATGGAGGAGTGGCAGACAAAAGGGGTGGAGAAGCAGGTGTGCGACCTGGTGTGGGAAGAGGGGGAATTGTGTAAAATTCAGTTAAAGGAAGAGCGCATTCAGGGGAATTTGATTGCGGTGGATGATTCCAGGATACAGATTGAAGGATATGGGGAAATCAATCGCTCTGTAAATCTTCCAGTATATAAAATTTATGGATCGGTGGAGGAAAAGAACCTTTCGGATATTGTAATAGCCAATATGAAGGTGGAGTATGTGGTGGCGGAGGACCGGGTGGAAGCCATTCTTTTGGTGGAGCCGGCCCAAATCAGCAGGATACGTGTGCTTCTTTTGGGGGAGGATTCCAGTCCTTACCGCAGAGAGGCAGCCCTCACCTGCAGTACGCCTTATACCGTGGATTACCATGACAGACAGGAGGTGAGGGAACAGGATGCTGTGGTGAAGGGGGAGGAATTGTTTTCCGGTACGGAGGGCGGCAGCATTCGTTTTACTCCCGCAGAGGATGGGGGAGAGTTTTTTTTGTGCAGCCAGGAGGGAGAAAAAATTTCTCTTGGTTACCGGGGGGTTTTGGAGCTTTACCGGTATCCGGAAGGCTACACACTAATCAGTGAACTTTCTATCGAAGATTATCTGTGCAGTGTTGTTCCCAGCGAGATGCCTGCCACTTACGGAATGGAAGCCCTTAAGGCCCAGGCGGTGTGCGCCAGAAGCTACGTGTATATACAGATGCAGAAAGGAGCCTATGCCCCTCTGGGCGCCCATGTGGATGACTCCACCAGCTATCAGGTATATAACAAACAGGCCAGGGAGGAAACCACCAGCAATGCGGTGTGGGATACTGCAGGGGAGGTGTTAAAATACCAGGGAGAGATTGCGGAGGCATATTATTTTTCCACATCCTCAGGGGTTACGGGAAATGGGGACAGCTGGGAATTGGACAGTGACCCAGCCTACGGATATCTCCGCAGTATCCAGTTAAAGGATGAACCGGAAGCTTTTGATTTGTCCGGTGAAGAAGCTTTCGGGGCATACATAAATTCCGATGGGGATAGTTATGATAGTTTTGCACCTTTTTACAGGTGGAATGCCGTGTGTTCTTTTGGGGATGAGGAGGTCTTAAACAAAATTTCAGGAATCCTAGCCGCCCGAAAAGAAAAAGCACTGGATGCCATCACTTTTTTGGATGAAAAGGGGGCGGAAGCAGAAAATGTAAAGGGATTTGGAAACCTGACGGGAATGGCTGTACAGAGAAGAAGCGTCTGCGGGGTGATATTGGAATTATGCCTGGAATATGAAAAGGGAAAAGTGATTCTTAAAAATGAGTACAATATTCGTGCGGTTTTAGGGGCGGGGTGCAAAAGCCTCACTTTGAAAGACGGAAGCGCAAGGGAGAACGTATCATTAATTCCCAGTGCCTTTGCAGTAATTACCCCGTCTCCGGAAGGGGAATACCATATCAAAGGGGGCGGATATGGACACGGAATCGGCATGAGCCAGAACGGGGCAGGGAAAATGGCGGAAGTGGGAAAAAATTATAAAGAAATTTTACAGTTTTTCTTTCAGGATGTTGAAATCCTTCCCGTTTCGTGATACCCTTTAAAGGCTTACTGTCAACAGCATTCAGAACGGAGTTTTTATGGTTTTTCGGACAATAATCGAAATTAAACGGTTTACGGATAAATGTAAAAGAGATAATATAAATGCTTTTGCAGCCCAGTCTGCTTTTTTTCTCATTATTTCCCTGATACCCTTTGTTATGGTATTCTGCTCTCTGCTGCAGTATACGGTGGTGTCGGAGGGGATGCTTTTGAAAATAGTAAGAGAGATTATGCCGGAGTATATTTCCCCGGTGGTGGTCTCCATTATTGATGAATTTTATAACAAATCCATTGGTATCGTGTCCCTGACAGCCCTTTTGGCCATTTGGTCTGCGGCAAAGGGCGTCCAGTATATGGCAGACGGGCTGAATGTGATAAACGGGATTCAGGAGACAAGAAACTGGGTTGTGCTGCGGTTCTGGGCTGTGGTGTATATGATTGGATTTCTGCTGGCCCTTTTAGCCGCCCTGCTGTTTTTGGTGTTTGGCAACGGCATCCAAAAAATACTGGTAGGGTATTTTCCTTTTCTCGCCCATGCCACAAATCTTATTTTTCAGCTCCGCAGCGTGATTATGCTTGGGGTTTTAAGTATAATGTTTACGGTTTTGTATAAGACACTGCCCAACAATAAAGAGATCAGGGACAGAAAGCTTACCTTTAAAAACCAGCTTCCCGGCGGGATTGTCTGCGGTGTGGCATGGTATCTCTTTTCTTTTGGGGTATCTGTCTATGTGGACTATTTTAACGGGTTTTCCATGTATGGAAGCCTGACTACTGTTGTGCTTGTCATGCTCTGGCTCTATTTCTGCATGTATATTATGATGCTCTGCGGCGAACTGAATGTTTTATTTGGAGAGAGAATTCAAAAGCGGATTGGGGCAAGAAAGTATTTATAAAACAGGTTTTTCACGGAGATTTCAAAATATGGACACACTTTTGACATAATTACCAAAAAACTACAAGATATGGTAAGGAAAAATCGTGGCTTATGCACTATTGATTCAGGCAATCCCCAGGGGTATAATAAGCTTGTAAGTTATTTTTGACCATTTTAACAAAATAAAAACGAAAGGAAAGAGAGAAAATGGAGAAAAACATTTTAAAACGTGTGGCAAGTCTTGCACTTGCATTGGTGATGGTGCTTTCTGTATTGGTTGTAGTTGATCCAAAGGAAGTAAGCGCAGCAGGCGTAACCAAGAATGGTACTGGTAAATGGAGTGTCACAATTAGTGATGATCAATGTTATGGTGGTGCTGGTTATGATGCCTATGGCAATTATATTTCTTATGGCACAGGGCAGGTGTATTGGATAAAATTTAAAGCAAAAGCAGATGGATATGTAAGGTTTACAGCTTCGCCTGCTACTTCTTTAGATTCCTTTTCTGATGGAAAATGGGGATTGTATGATAATAAGAAAAAGCTTTTAAGTTATGAAGATACTTTTACTACATTAAAAGATGATTATAAGCAGACATATTACGGAATTAAAAAGAATAAAACATATTATTTTGGTGTTAAAGCTTATGTGGGAACAAAAATTAATGCCAGTTTTACGAAGGTAAACGAGAAAAGTGGTTCCAAGAAATCCAAAGCAAAAACGATTGCTAGAAATCAAAAAGTTCAGGGTGTTATTACAGCAAATTCTAAGGAAACAGATTGGTATAAGTTCAAGCTTAGCAAAAAGCAATATGTAAATCTTTCATTTGCGGCAAAAACTAACGGAGTACTTAAGTTTACTATTTATCAAGGTGGGAGAAGCATTGGTACGGTAAAACAGAACTATGAGTCATCTGAATCTTATTCAGATTATATTCGTAATGCTTACACTAAAGCAAAATTGAAAATACCAAAAGGAACAACTTATTATATAAAAGTGGAGAGAGAGGGTACAGGTTCTTCTGGCGGTTATACATTGAAATGGAAATAAAATTAAACTTACAATGAGGGAGCGGGCAATGCCCGCTCTTTTCGATTGTTTGGCGCGATGAATCCTTAATTTTCGTTGTACTAAACCCAATATATGGTATATGAAATTCATATTTCTTTCCTTCACAACAAGTTTTAGTCTTTACATCCCTTGGATAATCTTTTATAATAAATATAGCAATGTTGCAGAGGATGGAGGAGAAGAGTATGAATAAGGGGAAATTGTATTGCATGACAGGCATTTTTTGCCTGATTCTTATTTTTGGGGGAGTGCTTCCTTCCCGGAAGGTAAGAGCTTCCGAGAATTTTAACAGTAATCCAACGGTTACCATTCCAGAGGAAAAATCTTATTCGGTTACAGGGGCCTATACCTGGATAAAATATAAGGCTCCGGGCAACGGCTATATCACGGTAAGGGCATCATCCATTTTACCGAAGAATACCGTTTCCTATACGGACAATACAGTTACCATTCAGGATCCGGCCACAGGGCAGCAGTCCACTCTTCCACGGGTGTATTCCCAGGGAAAATGGAGATTGTATAGTGCAAAGAAAAATACAGCTTTGTCTTCTGATGATATCTTTCGCACCGCCAGTTCTCAGTCTATGGACACCACCCAGACCTATGGCGTCAAGAAAAATACCACCTATTATCTCAGGGTATCCTCCAACGGAAATCTTACTATAAAGTGCAAGTTTACCAAAGTCAGTGAAAACAGCGGGAGTCAAAAATCCAAGGCGAAATCTGTGAAAAAGAATAAGACAGTGAAGGGAATTATAGGGGCAGGGGAAAAAACTGCTGACTGGTACAAGATAAAGCTTCCGAAAAAACAGGTGCTGCATCTTTATTTTTCAGGTAAGACAAACGATAAAATAAAGCTTACATTTTCCGGAACTTATTTAAAGACGGCAAAGAAGTATATTGTGAGAGGAAATACAAAAACTCAGCACACCTATACGACAGAACGGGCTCAGCCAGGAACTTATTATGTAAAAGTGGAGCGGAATAACAGTAAATCTTCCGGGTACTACACCTTAAAGTGGAAGTAAATAGGGAAAAGAGGCACAGTATTTATGAGAAAAGTAATGGTGAGAAATGAGAGAATGGGGAACAGGAGAGGGAAACTGAAAGTCTTTTTGGGGATGTTTGCCATGATGTTTATGGTCTTTGCGGGAAACCTTCCTGTGTCTGCTGCGGGAAGCAGGGATTTTAACAAGACAAAAACGGTGAGCATTTCCGACTCGGAGGCCCATATGGTTTCCGGAAAATTCACCTGGATTAAATATAAGGCTCCGAAAAACGGTTACATTACTGTTGCCGCAGAATTTGGTTCCAGAAAGTATAACAGGTCCGAGGGATACTGGCGGCTGTATGCGTCCAATAAAAAGACAGCGCTTTCAGAAAAGAATATTCCCTACAGCGTGGGCGTTTACAATACCGGGAGCAAACATGCGAGACAGAGCATATTTGGGGTGAAAAAGGGAACCACCTATTATTTAAGGGTACAGGCGTACGACGGGGTCAGGATTTCCTGCAAGTTTAAAGAGGTAAAGGAAAAGTGCGGAAATAAGCGCAGCAAAGCTCCTGTCCTCAAGAAAAATAAGTCTGTCACCGGGTTGATTCTGCCCAAGGATAAGAACAAGGACTGGTACAAGATTCGGATAAAAAAGGCTCAGTATATCCAGCTTTTTTATGATATTAAATCTGACGGAAAATTTAAAATCAGTTTTTGTTCCATTATAGGAAGCAAGCTCCAAAGCGGAAAATTTGGTTATACCTCTTCCGCCAGAAGGCTCGTGATGAAACAGCACAATTCTGTTACCAACAAGAACAGTAAAATTAATGCGGGGACCTATTATATTAAGGTGGAACCTGTGAACAAGTACAGCAGCGGATATTACAGGCTCAGATGGGAGTAATCCGCAAAGGGAGGTTATTGCATGGCATTTAGACGCAGCATTTTGGCAATGTTTATCCTTTGTCTGCTCTGTCTTTTTCCTTTGGATGTAAAGGCGGGAGATGCAGATAAATCGGGAAATACAACCACAGGAAAGACCCAGGAGCAAAAGATTAAAGACAAGAGTTTTAACAAGCATAAAACCATAACGATTCGGGAGGAGGAGACTTTTCAAAAGGCAAAGGAGTATATCTGGATTTCTTATCAGCCCAAATATGACGGTTACCTCACCATTCAAAATACAAATGTGGGGAATGTTCCCGCCAATGGCTATCTGGCCCTGTACAATAGGACGAAGTCCATTGTGCTCTCCTCAAAATCTATTTCCTACAGCGGAAAATACAGTTCCAACAAAAAAACGTCAGAGTATTGGACGAAAAATGTTTTTGGCCTGAAAAAAGGAGAGACATATTTTATACGGGTAAAGGCATTTACTCCTGTTACCCTGAAGAGTTCTTTTAAGAAAGTCACGGATAAGTCCGGGGCCTTACAGTCAAAGGCACTTAACATAAAGAAAAGTAAGACAAAAACTGGGTTGATTCCCGCAGGGGGAACTACCCCGGACTGGTATAAATTTACCTTGAAAAAGAACCAGAAAATACAACTGTATTACAATATCCATACGAAAGGAAGTTTTCAGATTTCCCTGTATTCCGGCCGCAGACGGCTTGCCGGCAAAGTGCTGTCCACCCAGGGGGCACAGAAGATGACCATTGCCCGTCAAAAGACCGATACAAAGGGAAAGAGAACCACCCACCCTATGGAGAAGGGAACTTACTACATAAAAATAGAGCCGGTGAACAGCCTTAGTTCCGGTTATTATACCTTAATGTGGAAATAGGTAAAAAACATGGATGTAAAAGATTTTTATTATGATTTGCCCCAGGAATTGATTGCCCAGGACCCCTTGGAGCACCGGGACAGTTCCAGACTTATGGTGCTGGGGAAAAAAGACGGTGCTGTAAAACATCGGTTTTTCCGGAACATTACAGAGTATTTAAGGCGGGGAGACTGCCTTGTCATTAACAACACTAAAGTGATTCCAGCCAGGTTGTATGGAATCAAAGAGGACACCGGGGCACAGATTGAAATTCTTCTTTTAAAGAGGAAGGAAAAGGATATCTGGGAGACTTTGGTAAAGCCGGGAAAAAAGGCAAAAATCGGTGCTAAAATTTCCTTTGGGGAGGGTTTGCTTTTTGGAGAAATTTTAGATGTGGTGGAGGAGGGAAACCGCCTGATTCAGTTTCACTATGAAGGGATTTTTGAAGAGATTCTGGATAAGCTGGGACAGATGCCCCTGCCTCCCTATATCACCCATCCCCTGGAGGATAAAAGCAGATACCAGACAGTGTACGCCAAATACGACGGCTCTGCGGCAGCGCCAACTGCAGGGCTTCATTTTACGCCGGAACTCCTGGATAAAGTGAGGCAAATGGGAGTGGATGTGGCGGAGATAACCCTTCATGTAGGACTTGGGACATTCCGTCCGGTAAAAGAGAGGGATGTATTAAAGCATCACATGCACTCAGAATATTTTCAGATTGAGGAACATGCGGCGGAGCTGATAAACAGGGCCAAGGCGGCGGGAAACAGAATTATTTCTGTGGGAACTACCAGCACAAGGACATTGGAGTCGGCGGCAGATTCCGAAGGCTTTATAAAAGCAAAGAGTGGTTTTACGGATATTTTTATCTATCCGGGATATGAGTTTAAGGTGATTGACGGACTGATTACCAACTTCCATCTGCCGGAATCCACTTTGGTGATGCTGGTGTCCGCCCTGGCGGGAAGAGAGCAGGTATTAAAAGCTTATAAGCTGGCAGTGGAAGAAAAATACCGCTTTTTTAGCTTCGGAGATGCCATGCTGATTATATAGACATACAACTAAAATTTAACCAAGAGACGGAAGAGAGGAAAATAATTATGGATGAAAAGAGAAGGAATAAAAGGCTGGATTTGGAAGTCTCCGTGGAGATGGAAAGGCTGGATAAAGATGAAAATATTACTGCCATGAAATTTATCCATGTGGATGTGACCAATATATCACGTTCTGGAATCGGCTTTTTTTCTAATATAGAGTTGGTGCCAAATACCTTCTACAATTCCAAAATTCAGATATGGACAAAGGAGATTGTGAATGCGGTGATTAAAATTGCCCGGTGTGTTCCTGAAGAGGAGGGATTTAGCTGCGGAGGAGTCTTTATCGGACTGGCGGAAGCAGACGCCCTGAAAATTGATATCTATGAAATGTATAGCGATAAGGAATAAAAAAGCTGCCCCAGGGACGGGGCAGTTTTTTATGTGCAGACCCACATAAGGAAATTTGTTGCAGGCGCAGCATGTGGGCGCAGGGCGAGTAGGGAGAAAATCTTTCCTGCCCGATTTCCTGTTTATTCCGCTAAATCGTACAAATCCTGATAAAAGGTGGGATAGGAGATATTGACGCACTCTCCGTTTTTCATGGTGCTGGGTCCATCTAAGGCAAGGGCGGCAACGGCGAAAGACATGGCAATCCGGTGGTCTAAGTAGCTGTCAAAGCCTGCACAGTGGAGAGGGGTGCCGCCTTCAATTATCATTCCGTCTTTTGTGGCGGTGACATTTGCCCCCATGCGTTTTAAATTAACCGTTACCGTGTCGATGCGGTTGGATTCCTTTACTTTTAATTCCTCCGCATCCCTTATCACTGTGGTTCCCTTTGCAAAGGCGGCCATAACCGCCAGAATGGGAATTTCGTCAATAAGGGTGGGAATCATATCCCCGGCGATTTCCGTCCCTTTAAGCTGGCTTGAGGATACGAAAAGGTCGCATACCGGTTCCCCGGATACGGTGCGCTCATTTTCTTTTTTTATCTTTGCCCCCATGGCATAGGCGGCTTTTAAAATCCCATCCCTGGTGGGGTTTACTCCTACATTTTTAATGAGTATTTCCGAGTTTGGCAGCAAGAGCCCTGCCGCAATAAAATAGGCTGCGGAGGAAATATCCCCGGGAACCTGAATGTGCTGCCCCTGAAGTTTTGGATTTGGCAGAACCCCTGCGGTGGCATCCCCGGAAATCACTTTTGCCCCGAAGGCCCTTAACATTAATTCCGTGTGATTCCGGGATGGGGCGGGCTCTTTAATGGAAGTTCCTCCCTCGGCGTAGAGTCCGGCTAAGAGAATACAGGATTTTACCTGGGCGGAGGCCACGGGAGAGTCATACCGGATGCCCTTTAATGAGGAGGGGTGAAAGATCAGCGGTGCACAGTTGTTTCCTTTTTTGCTGGAAATATCGGCTCCCATTAAGGTGAGGGGGGAAATAATCCGTTTCATAGGGCGCTGTCTTATGGAGGCATCCCCGTCTAAGGTGGAGGAAAAGGGCTGGCCGGCTAAAATACCGGAAAGCAGCCGTGTGGTGGTTCCGCTGTTTCCCACGTCTAGGGGGGAGGAGGGCTTTTTTAAGCCGTGAAGTCCCTTTCCATGGACAATCACCTGGCTTTCATTGTTTTCAATTTCAATTCCCATCTTTTTGAAACAGGAGATGGTGGAGAGGCAGTCCGCCCCCTGTAAAAAGTTTGTGACTTCCGTTGTGCCTTGGGAGATTGCCCCAAACATAATTGCCCGGTGGGAAATGGATTTGTCCCCGGGGATGGCAATGGCGCCGTTTAGTTTTTTTGCTCGTTTCAGTTCCATGGAAAGTCCTTTCTTTTACCGCTCATAAACGGTGTAGTTGTATTTGCGCAAAAGTTTAATGGCATCGGAGTAGGAGGTTTCATCGTACATTTCAATTTTTAATACCCCCTCCTCAAATTCCCGGTTGTGTATGATGCCTATGTTTTTTATGCTTAACTGATTCCTGGCCAGGATGGTGGAGATTGTGGCAATTCCCCCGGCTTCGTCCGCCAAATCGCAGTACAGTTCATAGGCTGCCCCCGGGGAGCCTTTTGGGGCAAGAGCCAGGGAATCCCGGTAATCTTTGGCACTTTGAAAAAATTCCCTAAGGCCCTGCCCGTCTCCGGCAGAAATCTTATCCCGAATATTGTTCAGATATATATGATATGTATCTATCATGGACAATAGCATATCCCTGTTGGAAATGCAGATTTCCTCCCACATCACGGGGGAGGAAGATGCAATCCTTGTGATGTCCTTAAATCCCCCTGCGGCAATCCTTTTCATAATTTCCGCTTCATTGTCGGAATCCTTTACCAGATTTACCAGGGCATATGCCAGGACATGGGGCAGGTGGCTGATGGCCGCCGTGGATTTATCGTGTAAGCCATATCCCATGGTAAGGGGAATTGCACCTAAGGAGGAGATGAAGCTGCAGAATTCTTCCACCCGCTCTTTTGGGACAATTTCTGTGGGGGTTATAATATAATAAGCATTTTCCAAAAGATAGGGGCTTGCGTGGCCCAAGCCCGTTTTTTCGGAGCCTGTCATGGGATGTCCGCCGATAAAACAGCGCTCCATGTCCAGTGACACAATTTCCCTGTGGATATCCCCCTTCACACTTCCCACATCCGTTAAAATGCAGCGGGGGTTTATTATATGTTTTAATTCTCTCAGATATTCCAGGTTCTGTTGTACAGGGGTACACAAAAAAATATAGTCGCAGTCAGAAAAATCCGAAAGGGAAGGATTTTTGCTGTTTTTTATCAGGCCTTCCTCAAAGGCTTTGGAAACGGTGGACGTATGTCCCGAACGTGCAATCATCTCAATTTCCGGATGGATTCTCTTTGTGGTCTTTGCAATGGAGCCTCCGATTAATCCCAAACCGATAAACCCCAGTTTCTGAATGGACATATGCATGCCTCCTGAACTTTAATATAAAATTATGGCTGTATGACATAATTTTTCTATTAAATCTTAGGGGAAAACTGTGTGTAAGTCAATACTTCGGGGGAAAATGGAATTTTTCCGGAAAAAATATGTGCAAATTCAATAAAATAGTTGTAATATTTTTCTGAATTTAGTAAAATATAAACATAATAAATAGGACTAGTGTGTTTTGCACTGGATGGGAGGATTTGACAATGAATGTATACACAACTGACAAAATTCGCAACGTTGTTCTTCTGGGACATGGGGGATGCGGCAAGACCAGCCTGGTGGAAGCAATGGCTTACTTATCCGGCATGACCACACGTATGGGGAAGGTAGCTGACGGCAATACTATCAGTGATTACGATAAGGAGGAAATCAAACGGCAGTTTTCCATAAATACATCTGTTGTGCCCATTATCTGGGAAGATACAAAGATTAATATTTTGGATGCTCCCGGCTATTTCGATTTTATCGGCGAAGTGGAGGAGGCTGTCTCCGCAGCGGACGCGGCGATTATTGTTGTGAGCGGCAAAGCGGGAATCGAGGCAGGTACAAAGAAGGCCTGGGAGATTTGCGAAAAACATAAACTGCCCCGTATGGTGTTTGTGACAGACATGGATATTGATGAGGCCAGTTACAGACAGGTAGTGGAGCAGCTCCAGGAGCTTTACGGAAAACGTATTGCACCCTTCCATCTGCCAATCCGTGAGGGCGGACAGTTTGTGGGATATGTGAATGTGCTGCAGCAGCGGGCAAAGAGATGGACAGACAAGGGAGATGTGGAGAAAACCGATATACCAGAGTACTCCAAGGCCAACCTGGAAATCTGCAGGGAAGCTTTGATGGAGGCCGTTGCAGAGACAAGTGAGGAATTTATGGACCGTTATTTCGCAGGGGAGGAATTTTCCGAAGACGAAATCCGTCAGGCCCTCCGTGTGAATGTGGCGGACGGCAGCATCGTACCTGTGCTCATGGGTTCCAATATTCTTGCAAGAGGCCAGTACACCCTTTTAGTGGATATTGTAAAATATCTTCCCAGCCCGGAAAAGAGAAAATGTGCGGGGATTCACGCAAAGACAAACGAAGTTTACGAGGCGGATTACGATTTTGCTAAACCAAAATCTGCCTATGTGTTTAAAACGATTGTAGACCCCTTTATCGGAAAATATTCTCTGATTAAGGTAAATTCCGGTGTGTTAAAGACAGATGACGTGCTCTTTAACTTCCACAAAGATGCGGAGGAAAAAATTGGAAAACTTTACGTTCTTAAGGGTAATAAAACCGAGGAGGTAAAGGAACTCCACGCCGGGGACATCGGGGCTTTGGCAAAGCTTTCCGTTACTACCACCACAGATTCCCTCTCCGTAAAGAGCAGCCCTGTTTTGTATATCCGCACTGTGATTTCCATGCCCTATACGGCAATGCGGTATCAGGCGAAAAATAAGGGGGATGAGGATAAGATTTCCCAGGCGCTGCAGAAACTTACCATGGAGGACCTCACTTTAAAGACGGTAAATGACAGCGAAAACGGCCAGACCCTTTTATACGGCATCGGGGACCAGCACCTGGAAGTGACAGCCAGCAAGCTGTTAAACAAGTACAAAATAGAAATTGAGCTGAGCAAACCTAAGATTGCTTTCCGCGAGACAATTCGCAAAAAAGCGGATGTGGAATATAAATATAAAAAGCAGTCCGGCGGACACGGCCAGTACGGCCACGTAAAAATGACCTTTGAGCCTTACGGGGAGCTGGGGGAAGCCTATGTGTTTGAGCAGACTGTTGTGGGAGGGGCAGTTCCGAAGAATTACTTCCCAGCCGTGGAAAAAGGTATCCAGGAGGCGGTATTAAAAGGACCTTTGGCAGCTTATCCCGTTGTGGGGGTTAAGGCAGTGCTCTACGACGGCTCCTACCACCCGGTGGACTCCTCTGAGATGGCATTTAAGACGGCAGCAAGGCAGGCGTTTAAGAAAGGCTTTATGGAGGCTTCCCCAGTGCTGTTAGAGCCAATCTCTTCCTTAAAAGTGGTAGTGCCGGACGCTTACACAGGAGATGTTATGGGGGACTTAAATAAACGCCGGGGCAGAGTGCTTGGCATGAATCCTGTGGAGGGAGGCAAACAGGAGATTGTGGCGGATATTCCCACTATGGAGCTTTTTGGATATAACACGGATCTGCGCTCCATGACAGGAGGCACCGGAGAATTTTCCTATGAGTTTGTCCGCTATGAGCAGGCACCCTCCGATATACAGGAGCGGGAAGTTGCCGAGAGGGCCAGCAAGTTAGACAGCGGAGAATAAGGAAAAACAGGAAGATTTAAACATACATAAATAAAAAAGAGAAGCAACAGACTATTACAGAGAACGGAAAACATGCAGCAGTGAAGTGAATAGAGGGCATGAAGCGCTGCATCCATGACATCCTAAATCCAAAGAACGGGAGATGATTTTATGAGGATGAAAAGGGAATGTTTTACGGTGCTGTTGATAGTGACGTTACTCCTGCAGGATCCTTTCGTTTCCAGGACAAACCGGTTGATGAACGAAATGAAACTGTGGAGGGAACAAAATTCAGTATACAGTCTGACCGAACATGTGATAGAGATAGAATCTGCAAGTTTTACGGATCAGTTTCAGATTCAGTATTTCCTAAACGGCGGGGCCAATCCACAGGGGAATCCTCTTACGATTTATAAAGAGAATCTGCCGGTGGCATTGGCTGCCCCGGTAAGGGAAGGTTATAACTTTGCAGGGTGGTACACCGACAGCGGCTACCGCCATAAAATAACTGAGATAAGCCAGGAGAATGCGGATAATTACACCTTGTATGCCAAGTGGACAAAACCCATAGACGGGCACTATAATGTGCAGATGTACTCCTACCAAAATACGGTGACGCCAAATAACCGGAATAAAAAGCTGAAAAACTGCAGTTATGATTTTGTGGATGAGATTCAGATTCCGGGAATGCCCACCACAAGGGAAAGTGATGCGGTGGAGAACAGGATTACGGATACCAGTGTTTGTCCCCAGGGGATCTGTCTGACCAAGGATTACATTCTGGTAAGTGCATACACGGCAAACCGCAGAGGGACTTTGGGATGCGTCCATGTGTTTGACAAAAACAGCGGAGAATACCTTGTCACCCTTGGAATGAAAAAGGAAAGCCATTTGGGGGGCCTGACCTTTGACGGGGAAAACATATGGGTGTGCCATTCCGATAACAGCACCTTAGAGTGTATCCCCTACAGTTTTGTGAAAAGGCTTGCTGCAAAAAAATCAAAAGCCGTGGTGGACTGCACTTCCTGGTTTGAGGCTTTCCACGTATCCAATTCCCCATCCTGTATTGCCTTTTACGACGGGAAACTGTGGGTGGCTACCCACACAAAAATTTTAAATTCCGTTATGATTGCCTATAAGCCTACGGAGAAGGGGTTAAAACAGGTGGAGACATACCGGATTCCCGACAAGGTACAGGGTGTGGCTTTTGACGATAAGGGCAGGGTATATTTAAGCACTTCCTTTGGAAGGCAGAATTCTTCTTACCTGAAAGTATATGACTCTTTGGAAAGGATGAACAAAAAGCCTGCACACCCTATGGTTAAGGTGGAAATGCCGCCCTGTTCCGAGGAAATCGATATGGAAGACGGGAAGGTTTATGTCCTGTTTGAGTCCGCCAGTGAGAAATATTTTGAGGGAACAGACGGGAAAGGAACCAGTGTATCCCCCATAGACCAGATTCTTACCCTATCAAAAAGCTCTATTTTTCAATAAGTTTTCTTGACAAATATTGGTCATGTGATAAAATTTTATAGAGAATGCATAAGATTTCATTACAGTTTGCAAAAGCGGCTTTTCATATCTTTGCAAACTGTAATGTTTTTTAGGAGGAAATGACTATGTCGATACCGTACAACCACAGAGCCATCGAACAGAAATGGCGTAAAAACTGGGAAGAACATCCCATTAATGTGAATGATGGGAAGAAAGAAAAATATTACTGCCTGGATATGTTTCCCTACCCTTCGGGAAATGGGCTTCATGTAGGCCACTGGAGAGGTTATGTAATCTCCGATGTGTGGAGCAGATATAAACTGATGCACGGACATTATGTGATTCACCCCATGGGGTGGGATGCTTTTGGACTTCCCGCAGAAAACTATGCCATTAAAATGGGTATCCATCCCTCCAAGTCCACCGCAGAAAATGTAAAGAACATTAAGCGCCAGATTCAGGAAATCGCAGCAATCTATGACTGGGATATGGAGGTAAATACCACAGATCCTGATTTTTACAAATGGACCCAGTGGATATTTGTAAAGATGTTTAAAAAGGGCCTGGCATATGAGAAAGAGATGCCTATCAACTGGTGTCCTTCCTGTAAGACAGGCCTTGCCAATGAGGAAGTGGTAAACGGTAAGTGCGAGAGGTGCGGGGCTGATGTTACCAAAAAGAATTTAAAGCAGTGGATGCTTAAGATTACAGCCTATGCAGACCGTCTCCTGGCGGATCTGGATAAGCTGGACTGGCCGGAAAAAGTAAAGAAGATGCAGACAGACTGGATTGGAAAAAGTTACGGGGCGGAAGTAGACTTTAAGGTGGAGGGAAAAGAGGAGAGTATCACCGTATACACCACAAGGCCGGATACCCTCTATGGCGCTACCTTTATGGTGCTTGCCCCGGAACATGAATTGGCTAAGGGACTTGCAACTGACGAGACCAGGAATGCCGTGGAAGATTATATTTACAAATCTTCCTTAAAATCTTCTGTGGACCGTCTTCAGGATAAAGAAAAGACAGGGGTGTTTACGGGAAGTTATGCCATCAACCCCTTAAACAATGCAAAGGTTCCCATCTGGCTTTCCGATTATGTGCTTGCAGACTATGGTACAGGGGCGATTATGTGCGTGCCTGCCCATGACGACAGGGATTTTGAGTTTGCCAAAAAATTTGACCTGCCCATTATCCAGGTGATTGCAAAAGACGGCAAAGAGATAGAAAATATGACGGAAGCCTACACGGAAGCTTCGGGAACCATGATAAATTCCGGAGAGTGGGACGGCATGGAGTCTTCCGTCTTAAAGCGGGAAGCCCCTGCTATGATAGAAAAAAGAGGATTTGGGAAAAAGACGACAAACTATAAGCTCAGAGACTGGGTATTTTCCCGCCAGCGTTACTGGGGAGAGCCAATTCCCATTGTCCACTGCAAAGACTGTGGCGCTGTGCCTGTGCCGGAAGAAGAACTCCCATTGCTTTTGCCGGATGTGGATTCCTATCAGCCCACAGGAACCGGGGAATCTCCGCTGGCGGATATTGAAGACTGGGTAAATACCACCTGCCCCAAATGCGGGAAAGCTGCAAAGCGGGAGACAAACACCATGCCCCAGTGGGCAGGGTCATCCTGGTATTTCCTTCGGTATGTGGACAGCAAAAACGATAAGGAACTGGTAAGCCGGGAAAAGGCGGATAAATACCTTCCTGTGGATATGTATATCGGCGGGGTGGAACATGCGGTGCTGCATCTTCTCTACTCCAGGTTTTACACCAAGTTTTTGTGCGATATCGGGGTCATCGATTTTGACGAGCCCTTTACCAAGCTTTTTAACCAGGGGATGATTACCGGGAAAAATGGCATTAAAATGAGCAAATCCAAAGGAAATGTGGTTTCACCGGATGATTTGGTGCGGGATTACGGCTGCGATTCCCTGCGGCTTTACGAGCTTTTCGTGGGACCGCCGGAGCTGGATTCCGAGTGGGACGACAGGGGAATTGAGGGGGTGTACCGTTTTATCACCCGTTTCTGGAACCTTGTCATGGAAAACAAGGATAAAAACGTGCCGGAGACAAAAGAGTTGGTAAAAGCCCGCCATAAGCTGGTGTATGATATTACCAACCGTCTGGAGAGCTTTAGCTTAAATACTGTAATCTCCGGATTTATGGAGCACAACAACAAACTCATTGATATGTCCAGAAAGGGCGGCGTGGACAAAAAGACACTGGAAGTATTTGTTCAGCTTTTAGCCCCCTTTGCCCCCCATATCAGCGAGGAACTCTGGGAGGAATTAGGACATAAGGAGTCTGTATTCCACTGCGGATGGCCGGAGTATGACGAGAAAGCCATGGAAGAGGAAGAGATTGAGATTGCAGTCCAGGTGAACGGCAAAACTAGGGCGGTTGTAACAATCCCTAAGGATGCGGCAAAAGAGGAGGCTGTCGCAAAGGGCAAGGAAGCTCTGGGGGATAAGCTTACCGGAAATATCATAAAAGAAATATATGTGCCTGGGAAGATTATAAATATTGTGGCAAAATAAGTGAAAAAAGCGGCTCTGGAAATTTCAGAGCCGTTTTTTTACTGGGAAAGTAGTTTTATGCCGGTAATGTCAGGATGGATGGTGAGGGAATAGTTTGTGTAATACACCACAAATCCCGGCGCACCTTTATTTGGTTTTTTTACATTTTTCTTCTGGAGATAATCGATTTCCACTTTTTCGCTGTCCCTGCCTTTGGAGTAGTAACCTGCCAGTTTTCCTGCCTCCTCAAAGGTGCGGTCGGGAAGTTCCTCCCCTTCTGTCTTTACCACCACATGGGAGCCGGGCATGCCTTTTGCATGGAACCACCAGTCGTTTCCCGTGGCAAATTTAAAGGTCAGCTCATCGTTCTGATAATTATTTTTTCCCACGTACATATGGAATCCGTCAGAGGAAATATAGTGGAAGGGTCTGCTTTTTACCTTTGCCTTTTTATCCCCACGCCTTTTTTTGATATAGCCGAATTCTATCAGTTCCTCCTTAATTTGAACCAGATCGTCTTCCGCCAGGGCAATATCTAAGGAAGATGCAATGCTCTCCAGGTGAAGAATTTCATGTTCCGTCTCCTGGATTAAAGTGGTTAGGGCTTCATAGGTGCGCTTTAGTTTTCCGTAACGGTCAAAATATTTTTTTGCATTTTCCGTGGGGGAGAGAGTCTCATCCAAAGGAATTTTTACCATCTCATTGGTGTAATAGTTTAAGGCGGATAATTCCTTTGCACCCTCTTTTAATTCATAGCCGTAGGTGTTTAAAAGTTCTCCGTACACCCGGTACTTTTCCCTTTTTTCCGTGTCTTTCAACTGTTTTTGCTGCAGGGTGAATTTTTTCCGGTTTCTGTCTAAAGCTGTGGAGACGATCCTTCTTAAGTCAGAGGATTTCTGGCGGATTCTGGTGTATACGTTTTTGTCCGCATAATAAGTTTCCAGGACCTGGGAGATGGAAGGAAAATCCACTCTTCTGTAATCACTGTATTCTTTTAAGCACAGGGCGGAAAAATCCACAGGCTCTTTTTCGTTATAGACGATATTGGGGGAAAAATTCGCCTCTTTGATATCGGAGATAAGCCAGTCAAAATTGTGGTACAAATGAAGCTTTTCCTCCTCCTTTAGGGAACTTGTGGAAAAATCCCCGTCAAGCCCGGCCCGGAAACAGATTTCATTGGCCATGGCAGGGCTGATTCCCGTGTAAGTACTGTAAATGGCTTTGGAAATAGATTCCGGTTTCTTTAAGGCTGTTTCAAAGAAAGAGGCTTCTGTGGCGGTGAGAGGATTTTCTTTGTGGGCTGTCTCCGGTATAAAATAGGCCCGTCCCGGCAGTACCTCCCTCACAGAGCTTACCTGGGCGGAGACATGTTTGATGCTGTCAATGATGGTGCCGTCCTCTTTGCAGAAAATAATATTGCTGTGTTTTCCCATTAATTCCACAATGAGAAGCTTATGGCACAAATCCCCCAGTTCGTCTAAATGTTCGATTTCAAATTGGATAATCCGCTCCAGCCCCGGCTGGGAAATCTTTGTAATCCGCCCGTTTCCAATATGCTTTCTTAAGACCATGCAAAAACTTGGGGCAGTCATGGGGCTGGGCTTGTTTTTATCTGTTAGATATAAAAAGGGCAGGGAAGCGCTGGCGGACATAGCCAGACGGTGCTGTCCCCCCGGGTTTTTCAGTGTAAACAGAAGTTCGTCTTTTTCCGGCTGGGCAATCTTGCTGATTTTACTGTTTATTATATTTTGATTTAATTCATGGACTAGGTTTGCCACTGCAATACCGTCAAATGCCATAGCATAATCCTCCGTTTTTTTGCTTTTCGGCAGATTATATAGTTCTTTCCCATTCGATGGGGTATTTTTATGGGATAATTGCCGTAAACTTCATTTTAGCATTGTTCTCAAGTAAACACAAGGAAAAAATAGAACTAATAAATGTATTTCCGGTAGATTTTTTCTGTCAGATACGATATAATAATAACAGAGCCGAAAAGTTCAAAAATCATAAAAGGAGTATGCGAGATGAGTAAAGGAAATACCAAGGCAATCAGAAACCGAGCCTGGCTTTTTTTCAATATTGGCTGGACAGTTGTATATCTTTTGTGGAGAACCTTCCGTACAGTGCCCCTCCATGACGGCATAGTGTCGGCGGTGGCGGGAATCTCTCTCCTTGTGGTGGAGATTTTTGGAATGTTTGAAGCTTTCGTGCACTATTTTAATATGCATAAAATCGAAAATCATGAAATTCCGGTGGTTCCCCCAGAGGAATACCCGGATATCGATGTGCTTATCGCTACATATAATGAGCCGCCGGAGCTTTTGTATAAAACCGTAAACGGCTGCGTCCATATGGAATATCCCGATAAAAACAAAGTTCATATCTATATCTGTGATGACGGAAACCGCAGTGAGATGAAAGAACTCGCCCAAAAAATGGGGGTGGGTTACTTAAACCGCGAGGATCACAAGGGCGCAAAGGCAGGAAATTTAAACCATGCCATGTCAGTCACCTCCTCCCCTTTGATTGCCACTTTTGATGCGGATATGATTCCCAGAAGAGAATTTCTCATGGTGACGGCTGCCTACTTTGTGGACCAGGAGATAAAAAACAGGGAGTTAGAGGAAAAAGACAGGATTAAAATCGGCTTTATCCAGACACCCCAGAGTTTCTATAATCCGGATTTGTTCCAGTTTAATCTCTTTTCTGAGAGTACGATTCCAAATGAACAGGACTATT
Source organism: Roseburia sp. 1XD42-69 (assembly GCF_003612565.1). Taxonomy (GTDB): domain Bacteria; phylum Bacillota; class Clostridia; order Lachnospirales; family Lachnospiraceae; genus Roseburia_B. The sequence continues at coordinate 145,758 of NZ_RAZG01000002.1, forward strand.
TCTATAAAGACGTGCAGGTGTCCAGGAATAAAAGCAACAGTGTAATTTATGGAGGATCCAATACCCTGATTTCCAGGGAGGCGTTAAATGACGTGGGAGGTTTTTATACCAAGAGTATTACGGAGGATTTCGCCACAGGAATGTTGATACAGGGTAAGGGATATAAGTGCCTGGCAATAAACCACGTGTTAGCTTCCGGGCTTTCCCCAACAGATTTAAAGAGCCTGATTAACCAGAGGGTGCGCTGGGGCAGAGGATGTATCCAGACGGGAAGGAAGATGCATCTGATTTTCAACCTAAAATTAAAGTTTAAGCAGAAAATAAATTATCTGGCTTCTGTGTGGTACTGGTATGCCTCCTGGAAGAGGCTGATTTATATTATGTCCCCCATTCTCTTTGCCACATTTGGGGTGATGGTAGTCAAGTGTACTTTGATGGAAGTTTTGATTTTCTGGCTGCCTATGTATATCAGCAGTAATATCTCCTTAAAGATGATGAGCCGGAACATCCGCACCACAAAGTGGACGAACCTTTATGAGACGATTATTTTTCCCTTTATGTTAATCCCTACCTTGCTTGAGACATTCTGTATCAGCATGAAGAAGTTTAAGGTGACAAAAAAAGAGAGGAAACAGGAGGAGAGAAACTGGCCCTACGCTATCCCACATGCCATACTTGTGGTTTTGTCTGTGATTGGAATCGTAAACTGTATCTCATGGACTTTTGCCACAGGAAGAATTGATTATATTGTGATTCTTTTCTGGCTGTTTTTGAATCTGTATAATATTGTCATGTCCCTGTTTTTTATTCTGGGAAGAAAGACTGTGCGGAATGCGGAGCGGCAGAAAGTTTCCATACCCTGTGTGGTAAAGACACGGTTCGAGGAGATGGAGGGGGTCACGGAGGATATATCGGAAAGCGGGACATCCATTTATCTCAATGTGCCCTGTGATATAGAGGAGGACGAGCCGGTCACCCTTACATTGGACGACGGGTATTATCACGCCGAAGTGGAGGGAAGGGTGGTCTCCGTTGCCAACAGAGACGGAAAGAGATGGAGGTATGCCTTTAAAATAGTGGATTTAAAGGACAGCAGGGCAGAGTACTGCCAGCTGATTTATGACAGGGAGCCCTCCCTGCCCACCAACCTGGACGAGTCCCAGAGCAGTTTTGAGGATTTGAAGAAGAATGTGACCAAACGTATGGTAAACTCGGAGTTTCACAACAGGAAGAAGGCCAGAATCCCTGTCAACAAAACATTTTTGGCTGACGGGTATAATGAAGTGATGATGGTAAACTATAATTATGACTATGTGCTCCTGGAAAAACGCCTGGGCCTGGGACGTTTCCTGGAGCTGGAACTGGAGGATGGCTTAAAGCTGGAACTGGGGAAATACCGGGAGCTGGGGCGGGGGGGAATTCTCTACCGTGTGGAAAATGAAGCCGAGCTCTATGAGGATTTTGTCCTTCACACAAAAATCAGGGAGTGGATTATGAAGCTGCTTGCCCTGGAGGAAAACCAGGTGGAGGAGAAGGCGCAATACAGCAAAAAACATGTTGTTAAGGAAGATGAGTTTTCGGAAATGGAATGTCTGTAGCAAACAAGGAGTATCTGTATGAAGTTAAAGAAAACTGTAAGTGTGGCTTTTCTGGCATTTTTTCTGCTGCTTCCCCACATAAATGCCCAGGGGGAAAAAACACTTGACTTTAAAGAATATATCCCCGGAGGGGAAACGGGGGAAAATGTTTCCGTAAAAACAGATGTGGAAAAGGGAAAGCTGGATATCCAGTTTTCCTTTGAGGAGACAGGATATCACACGGTGACTGCATTTCAAAATGATATGCAGGAGTTACAAGATGAAATAGGAGTGCGCTTTACTATGGAAAACCTTTCAGGAGGAACGGCCAGAATGAATCTGGCGTTGATTAACAGCGAAGGTACAGTGCTCCAGGTGAAAGACGGATGCTACGTTCGTCTCACAGAAAAAGACGCTTCAGGAGAAGCTTCCTATTCCCTTGCGGAAAATGGATGTTTTGAAGTTCCGGAAGGTTTTTACGGGGACGTGGAGATACCCTTTTCTCTCTACGCCAGTGAATTTGGGGAGGCGGACCATTCCTTGGAAAAGATTACAGGATATGGCATGGTTTGTGTGACAGAGGGAAAAACCCCTTGCCATTTGGTGTTCCACCACATGTCTTTTGCGGATAAAAAGCATATGAGGGATGCAAAGGATCCGGCATTTCTTGCCATAGAAGGCCCGGACTCCATGTTAAAATCCCATGTGGGGGAGAGCAAAGAAAATTATAGGGCCCTTGTATATAATATGCTGGGGGAAGGGGAGGAGACGAATGCTTCTTTTTCATCAGGAGATTCCCAGGGTATTATGGTGGACAAAGATGGGTGGGTTATGGTTCCGGCAGGGTTAAGTCTGGAATCTTTTACCCTGGAAGCCTCCATTTCCGGGGGGATGAAAGCGCAGAAAACGATTTTGCTCCAGGAATCCTGGACCAGACAGGTGCTTACAGAAAACGGTTATGATGCTTCCATTGCGCCTCCCTCCGAGATTGTGTCCGTGGAAGGCGAGATGGCATTTTTGACACAAGAGCGGATTTTATGGATCATACGTCTAAGTTTTGGGGCAGGGGTACTGATTCTTTTTGCATATTATGCCGCTGTCCGCAACCGAAATCGTATGAGGAGGGAGTAAAGGTGTTATTTTCCAGCATAGTGTTTCTTTTTTATTTTTTACCGGCAGTTTTGGCGCTTTACTATCTGTTCCGGTTTAATGTGCCCATTAAAAATGCCATATTGTTGGTGGCGAGCCTGTTTTTTTATGCCTGGGGAGAACCCTGGTTCCTTTTTGTCATGCTGGCCTCAATCCTGGGAAATTATTTTTTGGCCCTGTTTGTGGATAAATACCGGGAGAAGCCCCAGAAAGCCAAATTTTTTGTGGTTTTATCGGTGGTTTTAAATATCGGGCTGTTATTTGTATTTAAGTATCTGGATTTTATTATCCGAAATGTAAATCAGGTGACGGGGAGGAATCTTCCCCTTACTGGGCTTGCCCTGCCCATTGGAATTTCTTTTTTTACCTTCCAGGCTATGTCTTATGTCATCGATGTTTATAGGGGAAACGGGGAGGTGCAGAAAAATCCCTTTTATGTGGCTCTTTATATTGCATTTTTCCCTCAGCTCATAGCAGGGCCTATTGTGCGCTATGAAACCATTGCACAGCAGATTCGCCACAGGACGGAGACGGTGGATAAATTTGCTGTGGGCGTCTGTCGGTTTATTTCAGGAATGGGGAAAAAAGTGCTTCTCTCCAATAATTTTGCTATCATCGCCGACCGCATTTTTGACGGCTATCAAAGCGGAAATTGCCCTGTGACCCTGGCCTGGCTTGGCTCTTTTGCCTACACTCTTCAGATTCTTTTTGATTTTTCCGGGTATTCTGATATGGCCATCGGCTTAGGGTTAATGTTCGGCTTTAAATTCGAGGAGAACTTTAATTATCCCTATATCTCAAAATCCATCGGAGAATTCTGGAGGAGATGGCATATTTCCCTGGGCACCTGGTTTAAGGAATATATTTATTTCCCACTGGGAGGCTCCCGGGTGAAAAATATGGATATTGTACTTCGGAATATGTTGGTGGTGTGGGTCTTTACCGGAATCTGGCATGGTGCGGAATGGACCTTTCTTATCTGGGGGCTTATCAATTTTGCCGCCCTGGTGTTTGAGCGGTTTGTAGATTTTGAGGAGATTAAGGGACATGACGCCCTGCGATGGTTTTACACGATGTTTATTGTGAACCTGGGCTGGGTGATTTTCCGGGCGGAAAATCTTGTGTATGCAGGAAATTATATTAAGTGCATGTTTGGGTTTGGAGGTGGCGGCTTCTTTTCCAGTTATGCCCTTATGTATTTAAAGGAATACGGCATTTATTTTATTGCAGCCGTGATATTCTGTATCCCTTTTGGAAAGCGGATGAACTATCTCATTACAAAAGACCAGGTGTCAAAGCCTGCGCTGCAGATTCTAAATACATTGTATCCCCTTGCCATGATTGGCATGTTTTTAATCTGTGTCACCTCACTGGTGAAGGGAAGTTACAACCCCTTTATTTACTTTAACTTTTAAGGAGGAGAGAGATGGAAAAATTAAAAGGCAAGAAGATTGTGACAATGATTCTCTTTCTTATGTGTATTTTTCTCTACTCTGTGATAAATATTAAAAAAGAACTGCCTGTACTTAAGGAGACAATGGAAAATCTTGATTTTACAACAGGTTTCAATAATCAGATACACTCTCTGGAAAGCGCCATCAATGACAATGTGGCGGGAAAGTATTATTTTATTGACGCTTACGGCTATATGCAGCGCCTCTTGGGGAAAAATGAGGAATCCAATTTTGAGGTGGTAAAAGATACGGAGGGAAAACTCCATTACACCTATTTTACAGATAAGCCCAATGATACCCACGAGGTTGCAAAAAGGGTTTCTAACCTGAAAAAGGCGGTGGAAGGAGATGGCACAAAGGTGATTTACGTTCTTCCACCGGAAAAATATATTAAGGGACACACAAAATTTTCCACTGGAATTCCCTATCACATGGCAAATGAGGCGGCGGATTTGTTTGTGGAGCATTTGGATGACTATGGCATTCCCTGCCTGGATTTAAGGGAAGGGTTAAAAACCAGCGGCCTTGATATGTCTGAGGTGTTTTATATCACAGACCATCACTGGAAGATTGAGACGGCGTTTTGGGCAGCCAGTTGTTTTGACAAATGGATGAATGAGACTTTTGGGGAAAATATGGACCCAGAGGGGTTTTATGCAGACGACAATAACTACAACAGGATTACTTACAAAGAGATTTCCCTTGGCTCCATGGGGAGAAAAACAGGGCGCTATTATGCCGGGGTGGATGATTTCACCCTGATTTATCCCAAATTTGAGACAATGTATACCTATGTGAACACGATACAGCCGGATTTAAAGTATACCGGGCGCTTTGAGGAAGCCCTTATGGCCACGCCCATAATTCGCCAGAGCAGCGACCCTTTTGACGCGGATATGTATATGTCCTATCTCTACGGAAATCCTGCTTTTTCCCATATTGAAAATATGAATCGGGAAGATGGGTTAAATATCTGTTTTATCAAGGATTCCTTTGCGGTTCCCTTTGCGGCCTTTACTTCTCTTAGATGCCATACGGTGGATATGATTGACCCCAGGTATTTTGAGGAGGATTATGTGGAAACCCTTCGGAAGGGGAAGTATGATTATGTAATCCTTATGGTTTCTCCCCAGAATCTGGTGGAAGAATTTTTCCCCTTTGGAGAAAAATAGGAGGTTGCGTTGAAATATGAAAAGAAAACTGGCTTTTTTTATGGTGGTGTCTTTTCTCTTGTGCACAATTTTCTCTGTCAGCGGATGTGCCGGGAAAAAGGAGAGTGAGGCAATGCTTTTTGTAAGAAAGATGGGGATGGGAATCAATATGGGAAATTCCCTGGATTCCACCGGGCTTTTGGAGTATAATCCTCTGGCTGATGATTTGGATTTTGAGACATTCTGGGGAAATCCCCCTCTCACCAGAGAACAGTTTCATGAGGTAAAGCTTGCGGGGTTTGGCACGGTGCGCATTCCTGTGACCTGGCAGGACCATATGGACGAAGAGGGAAAGGTTTCCCCTGTGTGGATGGGACGGGTGGATGAGGTGGTGCGCATGGCCTTAGGGGAAGATTTATATGTGATACTGGATACCCATCATGAGGACTGGCTGGATTTGGATGGGGCCAGCCAAAAGATAACAGAAGAAAAATTTGCTTTTTTGTGGGAACAGATTGCCCTGCAGTTTAAAGACTGCGGGGAAAAACTGCTTTTTGAGGGCTTAAATGAGCCCAGAAAACGGGACAGTGAAGGGGAGTGGCAGAAGGGGACCAAAGAGTCTAGGGAGATGTTAAACGCACTGAACAAAATTTTTGTGGATACGGTGAGACACTCCGGGGAGAGCAATGAGTCCCGGTATCTTCTGCTGGCTCCCTATGCCTCAAACCCCATATCCGGGGGCTTTGAGGATTTTGCGCTGCCACAGGATTCCAGGCTGATTGTCTCCATACATGCCTATTATCCCTATGACTTCTGCCAGAATATGGAAGATGGGGCTTCTGTTTCCTGGGACAGGGGCAGCCAGGGGAATACGAAAGAGATGAAAAAATCTTTTGTCAATGCAAAAAGAAAGTTTGTTGACAAAGGGATACCTGTGATTATGACAGAGTTTGGATGTGTGGACAAATCCAATGAGGCAGCCCGGCAGGAGTGGACGAAATATGTGATGGAACTTTCAGAGAAGTATGAAATTCCCTGTATTTGGTGGGATGAGGGCAAAAATTATAAAATTCTGGACAGGACATTGCTGACCTGGGAAGAGGATATTCTTAAAATCCTTACGGGAAAAAAGGAATGATTTGACTATTCCGGAATTTTCCGATATAATATAAAGTAATTATGCGTATAGGCAGAATTTGGAAGAATGATAAGGGATTCAATCAGGGGGATTTCATGATTAAGAGCATGACAGGATTCGGGCGCTGTGAAATTTTTGAAAACGACCGGAAATTTGCGGTGGAGATAAAGTCCGTAAACCACAGATATCTGGATGTTTCAATAAAGATGCCGAAAAAATTAAGTTTCTTTGAGAGCAGCATCCGAACCGTACTAAAAGAGTATGTACAGCGGGGAAAAGTGGATGTTTTTATCACCTATGAGGACAATACGGAAGAAAATTTTTCGTTAAAATACAACGAAGATATCGCCGGGGCTTATTTAAAGTATCTTCGTCTTATGGGGGAGCAATTTGGTCTGGAGGATGATGTGCGGGTGAGCACTCTCTCCAGATACCCAGAAGTATTTACAATGGAAGAACAAGGCGTGGACGAAAAGGAGCTTTGGCAGCTTTTGGAGCGGACTTTACGAAATGCCTGTGAGGCTTTCGTCCATTCCAGAATTGAAGAAGGGGAAAACTTAAAGCGTGATTTGTTGGAGAAGCTTCAAAAAATGGATTCTTATGTGGATTTTATTGAGGAGCGCTCCCCGGCTATTTTGCAGGAATACCGGGCACGCCTTGAGGCAAAGATGGGAGAACTCTTGGAAAACAGTACAATAGACGATTCCAGAATCGCTGCGGAAGTCACCATATTTGCGGATAAAATGTGTGTGGACGAGGAGACGGTTCGGCTGCGAAGCCACATTGAGAGTACCAGGACAGCCCTGTTAGAGGGTGGAAGCATTGGGAGAAAGCTGGATTTTATCGCCCAGGAGATGAACCGGGAGGCAAATACCATACTCTCTAAATCCAATGACCTGCAAGTTTCCGATACGGGAATTGATTTAAAGACAGATATTGAAAAAGTCAGGGAACAGATTCAGAATATTGAATGATATGCAGAGGTTTTTATATGGCAGAGCTTATGAATATCGGATTTGGCAATCTGGTACATACGGATAAAATCGTGGCGATCATCACACCGGATTCCGCCCCTGCAAAGCGGCTGGTGCAGCATGCGAAACAGGGAGAACGGATTGTGGATGCCACCCAGGGAAGAAAGACAAGGAGCATACTTATTATGGAACAGCAGTTAGTGGTGTTGTCCGCCCTTGGCCCGGATACCCTGGCGGGCCGTTTTCACGAATTATTCCGGGAAACAGAGGAGGATAAATAATGGCACAGGAAGGGATTTTAATTGTGTTTTCCGGCTTTTCGGGAGCGGGAAAGGGCACCATAATGAAGGAACTTTTAAAGCGCTATCCAGATACATATGCCCTTTCCGTATCTGCTACTACCAGAGCCCCAAGGCCCGGAGAGACGGAAGGAATTGAATATTTCTTTAAAACAAGAGAAGAATTTGAAAAAATGATTGAAAAACAAGAGCTGATAGAGTATGCTAGGTACGTTGAAAATTATTACGGCACTCCAAAGGCATATGTGGAGGAACAGCTCCTGAAAGGAAAAGATGTCATTTTAGAGATTGAGATTCAGGGGGCACTAAATATTAAAAAAATGTTCCCCCGGGCACTGCTTTTGTTTGTGGCCACCTGTGATGCAAAGACGTTAAAAGAGCGCCTTTTGGGACGGGGCACAGAGACTTTGGATGTGATTCATGCCAGGCTTAAAAGGGCCGGGGAGGAGTCACAGGGAATGGAAAATTATGATTACCTGGTGGTAAATGAGGATTTGGAGCACACGGTGGAACAGGTACATTCCATTATATGCAATGAGCATAAGAGGGTGAGCCATAATCTGGATTTTATTGCCCGCATCAGAGAAGATTTAGAAGGTTTTTTGAAAGGAGAATAAATATGATACATCCATCTTATGTTGAACTGATGAAAGTGGTAAATAACGATGTTGCCATAGGGGAGGAGCCGGTGGTAAACAGCCGTTATTCTATTGTGATTGCATCTGCCAAAAGGGCACGCCAGCTCATTGACGGCGCGGAACCCTTAGTTCCCAATGCATACAATAAAAAGCCTTTATCCATTGCAGTGGATGAACTCTACAAAGGCGAAGTAAAGATTATGACGGAAGATGAGGTAGAAGAATAGGGATATGGATTGGCAGCGATAGAGGTACCGATTCCTTTTTTGCCCCTGGCAAAAAGGAGTGTCCCCTGTCGCTGTATCCTTTCCTGGAGGCGTACATGAAAATATTTTTTATATCACTGGGATGTGACAAAAATCTGGTGGATTCCGAAAATATGCTTGGCATTTTAAGGGATAAAGGGGTCACCGTGACCAGCCAGGAGCAGGAGGCGGATGTGATTATCGTCAATACCTGCTGTTTTATAGGGGATGCCAAGGAGGAGAGCATCAACACCATCTTGGAGATGGCGGAGTACAAAAAAAACGGGAATTTAAAAGGGCTGATTGTTGCCGGATGCCTGGCCCAGCGCTACTGCGAGGAGATAAAAGAAGAAATCCCTGAGGTGGATGCCATATTGGGAACCAATTCCTGGGATGACATATACCAGGCCGTGTGCCAGGTATTGGAGGGCAAAAGATATGAAAACAGAAAGCCTTTTACCGGGATTCCAAAGTTTTCGGAGAACCGCATCCTTACCACGGGAGGCCATTATGCCCATCTTAAGATTGCAGAGGGGTGCGATAAGCACTGTACCTACTGCATTATCCCTAAAATCCGGGGGGAATACCGCAGCGTGCCTATGGAGGAGCTTATCGCCCAGGCGAAAAAACTTGCAGAGTCCGGGGTAAAAGAGCTGATTTTAGTGGCCCAGGAGACGACCCTTTACGGAATGGACCTTTACGGGGAAAAAAAACTGGGAAAGCTTTTAGATGAATTAAATAAAATTCCGGGGCTCTATTGGATTCGGATTTTATACTGTTATCCCGAGGAGATTGACGATGAGCTGATTGAGGCCGTGATAAGAAATGAAAAAGTCTGCCATTACCTGGATATGCCAATCCAGCATGCCAGCGACGGCATTTTAAAGCGCATGGGAAGGCGCACCTGCAAAAAAGACATTGTGGCTGTGGCGGAGAAATTGCGGGAGCGCATACCGGATATCTGCCTTCGCACCACGCTAATCTGCGGTTTCCCAGGGGAGACACAAAAAGACCATGAGGAACTTATGGCTTTTGTCAATGAAATGGAATTTGACCGCCTGGGGGCTTTTGCCTATTCCCCTGAGGAGGGAACTCCTGCGGAGACATTTAAGGATCAGGTAAGTGACGAGGTGAAACGAACCTGGCAGGAGGAAGTGATGGAGTTACAGCAGGAGGTTTCCTATGATAAAAACCAGGAACTTTTAGGCCGGGAATTTGTGGCCTTTGTGGAGGGGAAGGTTGCCGACGAAAATGCCTATATGGGAAGGACGTACCGGGATGCGCCCAGTATTGACGGTTACGTGTTTATCCAGACAAAGGAGACCTTAATGACCGGGGATTTGGTGAAGGTAAAAATCACCGGGGCATATGAATATGATTTGATAGGAGAGATTGTGAAATGAAAATGAATTTGCCAAACAAACTGACTATGATCCGGGTTATTTTAATACCATTTTTTGTGGTTTTCCTGCTGTACCCCATGGTGGATTACAGTAATTATATAGCAACGGGAATTTTCATTGTGGCCAGCCTCACGGATCTGGCAGACGGAAAGATTGCAAGAAAATATAACCTGGTAACCAATTTCGGGAAATTTATGGACCCCCTGGCAGATAAGCTTTTGGTATGTTCCGCTATGATTTGCCTGATTGAAACGGGACAGTTAGCTGCCTGGATTGTGATTGTCATCATAAGCCGTGATTTTATCATCAGCGGATTCCGTCTGGTGGCATCCGATAACGGGGTGGTGATTGCGGCAAGTTACTGGGGAAAGTTTAAGACTACATTTCAGATGCTTATGATTATTGTGCTGATTTTGGACATTGATATGGAATTTTTTGACATTTTAGGTGTGATTTTGACCTATGTGGCATTGATACTTACCATCATTTCCCTTGTTGATTATATTGTGAAGAATAAACAGGTGCTAAATGAGCAAAACTGATTTTAGGCATTGTAAAATCAGAACAGGAGAATTTTTATATGGATGAATTTAACGCAAGGGAAGAAAAGGTGGCAGCTCTTTTAAAAGAGAAGGGGTTAAAGGTGACCACGGCGGAATCCTGCACTGGGGGCCTTATCGCGGGAACCTTGGTGAATGTGTCCGGCATTTCCAGCCAGTTTGAGGAAGGGTATGTCACCTATTCCAATGAGGCTAAGGAACGCCTGCTTGGGGTGCACCATGAGACTTTGGAAAAATTTGGGGCAGTGAGCGAGGAGACGGCAAGGGAGATGGCCCTTGGGGCAAGGCATAGGGCAGGGGCAGATATCTCTGTTATCTCCACAGGGATTGCCGGCCCCGAAGGGGGAACAAAGGAAAAACCTGTGGGCCTTGTGTACCTGGGATGTGCCTTAGGGGACAATGTGGCGGTGGAGCGCCATATTTTCCCGGGAAACAGGTGGGAAGTAAGGCATGCCTCTACCCAGGCGGCGCTGCAGTTACTGGAAAAAGTTTTGACAGAGGATAAGATATGAGAATTATTGCGGGAAGTAAGCGGAGCATGCCCTTAAAAACCATAGCGGGAAAGGATACCCGTCCTACAACGGACAGGATAAAAGAGACCTTATTTAATATGATACAGGGAGAAGTCCCGGGAGCTTATTTTTTAGATTTGTTTGCCGGAAGCGGGCAGATTGGCCTGGAGGCATTGAGCCGAGGGGCAAACTTTGCCGTATTTGTGGAAAGTCAGAAGAAAGCAGCCGCATGTATTGAAGAAAATATTCACTTTACAAAATCTGACAGGGAAAGCCTTCTTTTAAAAATGGACGTGCTTTTTGCACTGCGCTCCCTAGAGGGAAAATATAAGTTTGACATTATTTTTATGGACCCGCCCTATGGGGAAAAGCAGGAGGAGGAAGTGCTGTGCTATCTGAAACAATCCACCCTCTTAAAAGAGGATGGGCTGGTGATAGCGGAAGCGGCATTAAACACCGATTTTTCCTTTGCAAAGGAGTTTGGCTTTCGGATTACAAAGGAAAAAAACTATAAAACCAATAAACATGTGTTTTTGGTAAAAGCGCAAAAATAGGAGAGTATATGAAAAAAGCAATTTATCCCGGAAGTTTTGACCCGGTAACTTTTGGGCATCAGGATATGATTATCCGTTCCTCCGCCATTGTGGACGAACTGGTGGTGGGCGTATTAAATAACAGGGCAAAAAATTCATTGTTTTCTGTGGAGGAACGTGTTAGTATGTTAAAAGAGATGACCGCTTCTCTGCCCAATGTTACGGTGGATTCTTTTGACGGGCTTTTGGTAGACTATATGAAAGAACACGGGGTGTCCCTTATTGTAAGAGGGCTTAGGGCAGTTACGGATTTTGAATATGAACTGCAGATTGCCCAGACAAACCATGTGGAAAATCCCGATGTGGAGACAATTTTTTTGACCACCAATTTGCAGTATTCTTATTTGAGTTCTTCCATCGTCCGGGAATTTGCAGCTTACGGCGGAGATATTTCAAAATTTGTTCCGGCTCTGTTTATTGACAGGATTTATGATAAATATAATATGAAAAAGTAAGGAGTGTGGCCATGAACAGCAGAATTGAGCAGATTATTGAGGAAATTGAAGAATACATAGATGGCTGTAAGATAAAACCTTTATCCAACGGTTCCCAGATTATTGTAAACAGAGAAGAAATTGATGAATTGCTGACAGAACTGCGGACAAAAACTCCCGATGAAATTAAACGGTATCAGAAAATTATCAGCAACAAGGAGGCGATTTTGGCGGATGCCAAGACAAAGGCGGAGGAAATTATCGCCCAGGCCCAGGTGCAGACCAGCGAATTAATCAGTGAGCACGAGATTATGCAGCAAGCTTATGCCCAGGCCAACGAGGTGGTGATGATTGCCACAAAACAGGCCCAGGAGATATTGGACAATGCCACAAACGATGCCAATGCCATAAGGTTAAGCGCCATTACCTATACAGATGATATGTTAAAGGCCATGGAGGATGTGATTGCAAGCTCTATTGAGACGGCCAAGGCGAGAACGGATAATCTGGTAAATTCTCTTCAGGGTTACCTGGATATTATCACCTCCAACCGCTCAGAATTAGTTCCACAGGAATTAGATGCCAAACCTCAGCCCCAGCCCCAGGCAAACACAAAGGGGACTGCGGCATTAAATTCAGGCACACAGAATACTCCCAAATAACCTGTAGCAGATAAAACCTAAAAGGCCGCTTATGATGGCAAAGATCAGGCGAAGAATTAGATAGCGCCTGTGGGAGAAACCACATTCTTTTGTCATGGAGCAGGTTTGGGCAAAGCCGCAAAGTCCGCCGAAGGAGGCAAAAAACAGGGCCAGTGGATAAGTAAAGCCTAAGGGAAGATGGGTATCTTTCAGATAGGAAATCCCCGTGGTGACTTCCACGCATCCTGTAAGGAGCAGGTTTACAAGGGGATAATGCCTGTTATAAGTGTGCAGCATGGAGGCAAAAATGGAAAAAAGGATGATATATCCCCCTAATTTCGTCAGAGCTTCAAAACCGTTCATAATACCGGCATCTATCATTCCAAAATCCAGATGAGGAATAGATGCCGCATTTTTTGTATTGGAGAAGGGGCGTTTTCTCAGCTTAGACCGGGCGTAAATGCAGGGCGGCAGGTATAAAAGCAGAAAGCTTACGGGTATCAATTCCGGCAGGTTTAAAATACTTGTGAGGAGATACCCGCTGAAAAATACAGGGCTTAGCTGGTTAAAACAAATGGCCAGAAGCTCCCCCTCCTCCCTGGTGATGGAATGTTTTACCGTTAAATCCCCGCTGATTTTACTGCCCATGGGAAATCCAAAGAGGATGCCACCTAACAGGGCAAAACAACCGTTTCTGCTGGTTTTAAACAGATGTCTGGTGAGAGGGTACAAATATTTTGTGATGAGCTGCATATAATTGGAGTACACCAGGATGTTGGAAAGGATGGCAAGGGGCAAAAGTGCCGGGAGGAGCTTTTGATACCACAGCAAAAGTCCGTCAAATGCCGCCTTTGTGGAAATCCCGGGATGTGTTATAATAAATAAAAGTATGACAATAAATAGTAGGATAAGCAAATGATTTTTTTTCATATAAAAATATATGAAAGGAGAAAGAAAGCTATGAGTAAATTGGAAAATTTGGAACCGGAGAGGGTATTTCATTTTTTTGAAGAAATCGCCTCCATTCCCCGCGGTTCTTACCATACAAAAAGTATCAGTAATTATCTGGCGAATTTTGCAGAAAGCCGGGGGTTGGAATATTACCAGGATGATACGGACAATGTGGTGATAATCAAGGAGGCCGCAGAGGGGTACGGGGATTTGGAACCTGTGATTCTCCAGGGACACATGGATATGGTCTGTGAAAAAGAGTCTGGATGCGAAATTGACTTTTTAAACGACGGGCTGGATTTGTATGTGGAGGGGGATTTTTTAAAGGCGAGAGGAACTACCTTAGGGGGAGATGACGGCATCGCCCTAGCCTACGCCCTGGCAATTTTGGATTCCCAGAATTTAAAACACCCAAGAATCGAGGCCGTGTTTACCACAAATGAGGAAGTGGGGCTTTTAGGGGCAAAAGACATTGATTTGTCCATGTTGAAAGGACGTATCCTTTTAAACATAGATTCCGATGTGGAGGGACATTTTCTCACCAGCTGTGCAGGGGGGCTTTCCGCCCACAGCCATATTCCTGTGGAATACCATACCTTACAGGGGGTGGGAATTTCCATAAAGCTTTTTGGCCTCTCCGGCGGTCACTCCGGCGGTGAAATACAAAAGGAGCACTGTAACGCAGCCATTGCCATGGGCAGGATTTTAAAAGAGATTGAAGAAAATTGTCCTGTGGGGCTCTGTGAGCTTTCTGGGGGGTTAAAGGATAACGCCATTCCCAGGGAGGGGGAGGCTTTGATTGCAGTACCTGGGGAAGCGAAAGATACTGTGCTTTCTGTTCTGCATACACTGGAAGGCATATTGAAAAAAGAGTATGATGTGTCAGAGCCTAAGCTTGCCCTTTTGGTGCAAGTTTTAGAGACAAAGGAGTACTCTGTTTTAAAGCCCGCTTCCATGCAGAGAGTGTTATTTTACCTTCGCAATGTGCCGGACGGGGTGATGCACAAAAGTTTGCATATAGAAAACCTGGTGGAGACGTCCCTGAACCTTGGGATTATGGAGTTAAAGGGGGAGGAGTTTTACACCTGCACTTCCGTGCGCAGCAGCGTGGGCACAAGAAAGGAAGAACTTGCAAAAAGGCTGTGCTATCTGGTGGAATTCTTGGGGGGAGAATTTGAAATAGAGGGGGATTATCCTGCCTGGGAGTACCGCAGCGAGTCAAAGCTTAGAGAAAAGATTTCCCAAGTTTACAAAGAGATGTATGGGAAGGAGCCTGTCTTTGAGGCTATCCATGCAGGGCTGGAGTGCGGTATTTTGTCGGAAAAGATTCCTGATTTGGATGCGGTATCTTTTGGGCCGGATAATTTTGATATTCACACCCCAAAGGAGCGGTTAAGCATATCAAGCACAAAGCGTGTGTGGGAGTTTTTAACGGGATTTTTGGAGAAGGCCAGGTAATTTTTGAGATGGAGACAATATCTACTTGTCTTTTTACTGTTTCTAACCCTTGTCATGGGAAACTGCCTGCTCTTTGACTATTTTAAGGAACAGCAGGGGATGCTTTTCGGGGAAGATTTGAATCTGGACAGTATCCGGCAGGATATGGTGTATTTTCCTGTGGCGGAGTCCTCCTTTGACCCATCCGGGTATCAGGTCACTTATGCGGACAGTTACGGTTCCGCCAGAAATTTTGGAGGGGACAGAGCGCACGAGGGCTGTGATTTGATGGCTTCCTCCAACCGACGGGGACACTATCCTATTGTTAGCATTTCCGACGGGGTGGTGGAAAAAATCGGCTGGCTGAAACTGGGGGGATACCGTATCGGCATCAGAAGCCCTCATGGAGTCTATTTTTATTATGCCCATTTAAACGATTATTTCCGGGAGTTTGCCGTGGGGGATAGGATAGAGGCCGGGGAGGTTTTGGGGTTTATGGGAGACAGCGGATACGGGGAGGAGGAGGGCACCACCGGTATGTTTCCGGTGCATCTTCACCTGGGGATTTATCTCAATGATAAGGACGGGAGAGAGAAGACCGCCAATCCCTTTCCATTTCTGCAGGAATTGGAGAAAAAGAAGATGAGATTTTATTTTGAGTAGGAGAGAGAAATGCGTCTGGATAAGCTGCTGTCGGATATGCAGGTGGGAACGAGAAGTGAAATCAAAAAATATATCAAAGCTGGTCTTGTGACGGTAAACGGTGGCGCCGCAAGTCCCCAGTTAAAAGTGGGCCCGGAGGATACCGTTACCTTTCGGGGGAAAGAGATTTCCCACAGGCCATTGGAATACTTTATGCTTTATAAACCTGGGGACTGCGTCACCGCAAGGCGTGACAATTTTCACAAATCGGTCATGGATTTTATCGAGGATGGAAGAAAGGATCTATCCCCGGTGGGGAGACTGGATTTGGACACCACAGGGCTTCTTCTCATTACCAATGACGGGAAACTGGCCCATGCCCTTTTAAGCCCGAAAAAGCATGTGAAAAAGCTTTACGAGGCCAGGGTAAAAGGCCGGGTCACGCAGGAGGATGTGCTAAAGTTTGAAAGCGGGGTGGATATCGGGGACGATACTCTGACAAAGCCGGCGCAGCTTAATATTTTACAGGCGGGAGAGGAATCTCTGGTTCAAATTTCCATCACGGAAGGGCGGTATCATCAGGTAAAGCGTATGTTTTTGGCGGTGGGCAAAGAGGTTCTCACTTTAAAACGCCTGGCTATGGGAGAACTTGCCCTGGATGAAAGCTTAGCGCCTGGAGAGTGCCGCAGGCTTACGGAAGAGGAAGTGGCAATATTAAAAAAATCGGAGGAGGTTTTATGCTAGAAGGTATTAAAGCAGTAATATTTGACCTGGACGGGACACTGGTGGATTCCATGTGGATGTGGAGAAATATTGATATGGAATTTTTAGCCGAAAGAAACCTCCCTTATGAGGAGGATTTGCAGGATAAGATAGAGGGAATGAGTTTTACGGAGACCGCCAGATATTTTCAGGAATATTTTAAACTGACGGAAACTGTGGAGGAATTGAAACAAATCTGGAACGAGATGGCCATAGAAAAATACCGTCATGAAGTTCCCTTAAAAGAGGGCGCGGGAGAGTTTTTGGAATATTTAAAAGAGAATAATATAAAGATGGGAATCGCCACCAGTAATTCCAGTGAGCTGGTTCAGGCAGTTGATGCTGCCCATGGGCTAAGCCGTTACATATCCTGTGTCATCACCGCCTGTTCGGTGAATAAAGGAAAGCCGGCCCCGGATGTTTATCTGGAGGCGGCAAGGCAGTTACATGTAAATCCGGGAGACTGCCTGGTATTTGAGGATCTTGTAAAAGGCATGGAGGCAGGAAAAAACGCAGGGATGAGAGTCTGCGGCGTGGAAGATGACTATTCCCTTGGCCAGCGGGAGAGGAAGCGGAAAACCTGCGATTACTATATCCGTTCTTTTTTGGAAATTTTTGACAACACTTATGAGATTATGGAGCATTGACGATGAATAAAGGGTTTCTGCCTGTTACAAGAGAAGAAATGTTACACCAGGGAATCTCACAGCCTGACTTTGTCTATGTGATAGGGGATGCCTATGTGGATCATCCCTCCTTTGGACATGCTATTATTTCCAGGGTGTTGGAGTCCCGGGGATACAGTGTGGGGATAATTTCCCAGCCGGATTGGAAATATGAAGATTCCATAGACGTGTTCGGGGAGCCGAGGCTTGGTTTTTTAGTCTCCGCCGGAAACATGGACTCTATGGTAAACCATTACTCCGTGTCGAAAAAGCGCCGGGACAGAGACGCTTTTACCCCGGGAGGGGTTATGGGAAAACGCCCGGATTATGCAACCATTGTGTACTGTAATTTAATCCGTCGGAAATATAAAAAGACTCCTGTTATCATCGGGGGCATTGAGGCCAGTTTAAGGCGTCTTTCCCATTATGACTACTGGAGCAATAAAATAAAGCGCTCCATCCTTTTGGACTCAGGTGCGGATTTGATTTCCTATGGCATGGGGGAGCGGAGCATTGTGGAGATTGCGGACGCTTTAAACAGCGGACTTGACATAAAAGATATCACCTTTATCCCAGGTACGGTATATAAGACAAGAAAACGGGAAGATATCTATGATGCCCTTAAGCTTCCCTGTTTTGAGGAGGTAAAGGCGGAGAAAGAGGCCTACGCCAGAAGCTTTTATATTCAGTACTGCAATACGGACCCCTATTCGGGAAAACGTCTCTTTGAGACGTATGACGACAAAATGTATGTGGTGCAGAACCCTGCCGCAAAGCCTCTGACCACAAGTGAGATGGATACGGTGTACGCCCTGCCCTATATGCGCACCTACCATCCTTCTTATGAGGAATTAGGGGGAGTTCCTGCTATTTCTGAGGTAAAATTCAGCCTTGTGAGCAACCGGGGATGTTTCGGGGGATGTAGTTTCTGTGCCCTCACCTTCCATCAAGGAAGAATGATTCAGACCAGAAGCCATGAATCTATTGTAAACGAGGCAAAAAAGATGGTGTGGGAGGAAGACTTCAAGGGATATATCCATGATGTGGGAGGGCCTACGGCAAATTTCAGGGGAAAATCCTGTAAAAAACAGGAGAAAAACGGAGCCTGCCCCGGAAAGCAGTGCCTGTTTCCAAAGCCCTGTGAAAATTTGGAGATTGATCATCAGGATTATCTGGCCCTGCTGCAGAAATTAAGAAACCTGCCCAATGTGAAAAAAGTGTTTATCCGCTCCGGCATTCGGTTTGACTATCTGATATATGATAAGGACAGAACCTTTCTCAGAGAGCTGTGCGAGCACCATGTCAGCGGTCAGTTAAAAGTAGCCCCGGAACATATATCAAATGAAGTCTTAACTAAAATGGGGAAACCATCGGTGGAAGTCTACGAGAAATTTGTGGAACTGTACCAAAAGACCAATGAAAAACTGGGAAAAAATCAGTTTTTAGTGCCATACCTTATGTCCTCCCATCCGGGCTCTACCCTAAAAGAAGCTGTGGAGCTGGCGGAATATTTAAGGGATTTGGGGTATATGCCCCAGCAGGTGCAGGATTTTTACCCTACGCCTTCCACCATATCCACCTGCATGTACTGTACCGGCCTTGACCCAAGGACTATGGAGCCGGTATATGTGGCAAAAAATCCCCATGAAAAGGCCATGCAGCGGGCGTTGATTCAGTATAAGAATCCGAAAAATTATGAGCTTGTGAGGGAGGCCCTCATCAAAGCGGGACGGGAAGATTTAATCGGATATGATAAGAAATGCCTGATTCGCCCCGGAAAGGGAGAAGGAACTTATTCCAAACATCCGGGGAAAACCCATGGACAGGGGAGAAGGAAAAATTCCGGGGGGAAACCCGGTAAAAAGAAGACCATCCGAAATGTGCACAAAAAAAGGGATAAATCATGAGGGAGATTCTAATTGAAAAGAACCAGGCGGGACAGAGATTTGACAAATATTTAAAGAAACTTCTCTGCGGCGCAAACAGCAGTTTTATCTATAAGATGCTCCGGAAAAAAAATATTGTCTTAAACGGGAAAAAATCAGAAGGGGCGGAAAAACTGAAAGAGGGTGACAAGGTGACGCTGTTTTTTTCCCAGGAGACCTTTGAGAAGTTTACGGCCAGTGAGACGGAGTCTTTCAGAATCCAAAATCTTCCCAAAGTAAAAAAGGATAAGCTGCCCTTTCAGGTGCTCTACGAGACAAGGGACATCTTAATCATTAATAAGCCTTCGGGCATGTTATCCCAGAAAGGGGAAAAGGGGGATATATCCGCCAATGAATATATCCTTTCCTACCTTCTGTTGACAGGTTCCATAAGAGAGACAGAGTTTGCCACATTCCGTCCCTCGGTGTGTAACCGTTTAGACCGGAATACCTCAGGAATACTCATTGCAGGGAAAACCTTAAAAGGACTCCAGGAGATGAGTGAAAATTTAAAGAACCGTTCTTTAAAAAAGTATTATTATGCCCTGGTAAAGGGGGAGGTGAGCGGGCGCTGCCGCCTTAAGGGATATCTTATAAAAGATGAAAAGACAAACCGGGTGTATGTGTCAAAAAAGCCAGACACAGGGCAGGAAAAGCCCATAGAGACAGAGTATGAGCCAATCATCACAAAAAATCAGGCCACTCTTCTCAATATTCATTTGATTACCGGGCGTTCCCATCAGATACGGGCTCATCTTTCCGCCACAGGCCACCCCATTATCGGGGACCCAAAATACGGGGACAGGGAAGTAAATGAGAGATACAAAAAACAGTATCAAATCACCTCCCAGCTCCTCCATGCACGGTCTTTGATCTTAGAAGACGGAAGGGAAATTATTGCCCCCCTGCCAAAAGATTTTACAAGAATACTGGGAGAGGAGAATGGCATATGGCAACCTGGAATTCCAGAGGTTTAAGAGGTTCCTCCCTGGAAGAATTTGTTAATTTGACGAATGAAAAATATCTGGAGCAGAACCTGGCGCTGATACAAAAAATTCCCACCCCCATTACCCCGATCAACATTGATAAGGGCACAAGACATATCACCCTGGCCTATTTTGACCAGAAGAGTACGGTGGATTATATGGGGGCTGTCCAGGGGATTCCCGTGTGCTTTGACGCCAAGGAATGCCATACGGATACCTTTCCCCTGGCCAATATCCACGAACATCAGGTGGAGTTTATGAAACGCTTTGAGGGGCAGGGAGGAATCGCATTTTTTCTCATTGCTTTTACAGCCAGGGAGGAGTATTATTATTTACGGTTAGCTCTTTTTAAAAAATTCTGGGAACGGAAAAATTCCGGGGGGAGAAAAAGCTTTCGCTATGAGGAGCTGGAGCCTGAATTTTTTCTGGACAGGAAAAATTCATTTCTCATTCCCTACCTGGAAGGCCTGCAGAAAGATCTGGATGTCAGGGATTGACAATGATCAAGAGATAAAATATAATAATTTCATTATTGTAGCACGTTAATACACGAAAGTGCGGGAGGAAACATGAAGCGAAAATTGCTGCATACGCCGGAGGGAGTCCGGGATATTTATAATGAGGAATGTGAAATCAAACAGGTGTTAAAAGAGCGTTTAAAAAGGACAATGGGGCAGTACGGCTATCATATTATCCAGACGCCTACCTTTGAGTTTTTTGACATATTTGGAAAAGAGATTGGAACCACCCCCTCCAAAGAATTGTACAAGTTTTTTGACCGTGAGGGAAATACCCTGGTTTTAAGACCGGATATCACCCCTTCCGTGGCGAGGGCGGCGGCAAAATATTTCAGTGACATAGACATGCCCATCCGTCTTTATTATATGGGAAATACCTTTACCAACAATTCCAGCTACCAGGGAAGGTTAAAGGAGAATACCCAGCTTGGGGGAGAGCTCATCGGGGACAACTCCGTGGAGGGTGACGGGGAGGTTTTATCCCTGGCCATAGAAAGTTTAAAGGCGGCGGGGTTAAAGGAATTCCAGCTGAGCGTAGGACATGCGGATTTCTTCTTAGGACTGGTGGAAGCTGCCGGCCTTAAGGAGGACGAGGAGGAGGAACTGCGGGAACTGATTTCCAATAAAAACTATTTCGGGGTGGACGAGATGGTTTCCAAATGGGATATGGAGGAGAGTCTGAGGTCTTTGTTCCGCATGCTGGGGGGCTCCTATTTTTCTATTGAAGAACTGGCAGGCGCCAGGGCATTAGCGGTGAATTACCCCAAGGTTTTATCTGCAGTTGTAAGGTTAGAAGAACTTCATAAAGTACTTGAAGTCTACGGTGTGGACAAATATGTCTCCTACGAGCCCGGCCTTTTAAGCAATTACCAGTACTATACAGGAATTATTTTTTCCGGTTATACATTTGGAACCGGGGAACCTATCTTAAAGGGTGGGCGTTATGACAAACTTTTGCACCACTTTGGAAAAGACGCACCTGCCATTGGATTTGCAGTGGTAGTTGACCAGTTAATGTTAGCTTTAAGCCGCCAGAAGGTTCAGGTTGAGGTATCTCATACCGGCGAGATGATTGTATACACCAAAGAGCGTTTAAGAGACGCTATTCTTGCGGCAAAGAAAATACGTGACAATGGGGGCTGTGTGGAACTTTTTGCCATAGATAGCGGCAAGGGCAGGGAGGATTATGAACTGTACTGTGAGAAAAACCACATAGGAAACCTTACATTTTTAGATTAGGAGGCATAGGGGAATGGAGGACCAGAGATATCTTACATTTGCTTTGGGAAAAGGAAGGCTGGCAAAAAAGACCATGGAAATGTTTGGGAAAATCGGCATAACCTGTGAGGAAATGCAGGATAAGGATACCAGAAAACTTATTTTTGTGAACGAGGATTTAAAGTTAAGGTTCTTTCTGGCAAAAGGCCCTGATGTGCCCACCTATGTGGAATATGGAGCGGCAGATATCGGAATTGTGGGGAAGGATACCATTATAGAAGAGGCAAGAAATATCTACGAGGTTTTGGATTTAAATTTCGGGAAATGCAAAATGTGCGTATGCGGGCCGGAAAGCGCCCGGGAATTATTAAAACACCATGAACTTATCCGGGTTGCCACAAAATATCCCAGGATTGCGAAGAATTATTTTTACAATAAAAAGCACCAGACAGTTGAGATTATCAAGTTGAACGGCTCCATTGAGCTGGCGCCTATTGTAGGGCTTTCAGAGGTGATTGTGGATATTGTGGAGACGGGCTCCACCTTAAGGGAAAACGGACTCTCCGTGCTGGAAGAAGTGTGTTCCTTGTCCGCCCGTATGGTGGTGAACCAGGTGAGCATGAAAATGGAAAATGAGCGGATTACAAAACTGATTACGGATTTAAAATCTGTGATTTTAGCATCTTAAACCTAAAGTGAGGATTGTAAGGATGAGAATATTAAAGTTGACAAGCGAGACAAAGAGCAGCCTTTTAAAAGACCTGCTGAAGAGAAGTCCGGGAAATTATACGGAATTTGAGGGTCGGGTGAACGATATTGTAAATAAAGTAAGGGAACAGGGAGACGAGGCTTTATTTGAATACACAAAGGCCTTTGACAAGGCGGATATCAATATCTCTAACGTAAAAGTGACAGAGCAGGAGATAGAGGAAGCCTACGGCCTGGTGGATAAAAAGCTTCTTGAAGTGATACGAAAGGCAAAGGAAAATATCTGGGACTATCACATCAAGCAAAGACAGTACAGTTGGTTCGACAGCAAAGAAAACGGGACGATTTTAGGACAGAAGGTGACACCTCTTAAGGATGTGGGGGTGTATGTGCCGGGGGGAAAGGCAGTCTATCCATCTTCCGTGCTGATGAATGTACTTCCCGCCAAAGCGGCTGGGGTAGATCATATTGTGATGTGTACCCCTCCTATGGCGGAGGGGAAAGTGTACCCTTCCACTTTAGTGGCGGCAAAGGAAGCAGGAGTGGATGAAATCTATAAAGCCGGAGGCGCCCAGGCCGTTGCAGCTATGGCCTTTGGTACTAAGAGCATCCCCAAGGTAGACAAAATTGTAGGACCGGGAAATATTTATGTGGCCCTGGCGAAAAAAGCGGTATTTGGGCATGTGAGCATCGATTCTATTGCAGGGCCCAGCGAGATTCTTGTGCTGGCAGACGAGACGGCAAATCCAAGGTATGTGGCGGCGGATTTGTTATCCCAGGCGGAACATGACGAATTGGCCTCCGCCATATTAATTACCACCAGCGAGAAACTTGCTAAGGAGGTTTCCCTGGAAGTGGACAAGTTTACGGAAATTTTGTCACGAAGGGAGATAATAGAAAAATCATTGGAAAATTACGGCTGCATATTTGTGGCGGATACCTTGGAAGATGCCATTGATGCGGCAAATGACATCGCTTCGGAGCATATGGAAATTGTGGCAAAAGATGCCTTTACCCTTATGACAAAAATCAGGAATGCGGGGGCAATTTTTATCGGAGAATACAGTTCTGAGCCACTGGGAGACTATTTTGCAGGGCCGAATCATGTGCTTCCTACCAACGGGACGGCAAAGTTTTTCTCCCCCCTTTCCGTGGATGATTTTATAAAAAAATCCAGCATTATTTCTTATTCCAGGGAGGCGCTGGCCCCGGTATATAAAGATATTGTCCAGTTTGCAGAATGTGAAGAGCTGACGGCCCATGCGAATTCTATCCGGGTCCGTTTTGAATAGAGGTGAAAAGATGTCAAGAGAGGCAAGTTTAAACCGTACCACAAAGGAGACGGATATCACCCTGTGTTTGGAGTTGGACGGCAGGGGAGAATCACAGATAAATACAGGAATCGGATTTTTTGACCATATGCTTTATGGGTTTTCTAAGCACGGTTTTTTCGATTTGGATGTGGATGTCACCGGAGATTTGGCAGTGGACTGCCATCACACCATAGAGGACACGGGGATTGTCCTTGGCAATGCGATTAAAAAAGCATTGGGGGATAAAAAAGGGGTGAAGCGCTTTGGGAGCTGTATCCTCCCCATGGACGAGACCTTGGTGCTGTGTGCCATCGATTTGTCGGGAAGGCCCTATCTTTCCTTTGAGGGAGAGTTTACGACGGAGAAAGTGGGGTATATGGATACGGAGATGGTAAAGGAATTTTTCTATGCCATCTCCTACAGTGCAGGGATGAATCTTCACATTAAGATATTGTCCGGGAGCAACAACCACCATAAGATTGAGGCTGTGTTTAAAGCCTTCGGAAGGGCCTTGGACGAGGCGGTGAGCCTTGAGCCAAGGTTAAACGGTATTTTATCTACAAAAGGAAGTTTGTAGATCAGTGGACAGGAGCATGTTATGGAATTTAAAAACATTGTAGCAATAATTTATATAAAAAACGGCCAGGCAGTAAAAGGCCGCAACGACTTTACCCCGTCAGGGGATGTTTTTGAAGCCGCAAAAACATATAATGACTGCGGTGTGGACAAAATTCTGCTGTTTGACCTTTCCGACGATGAGGAAGAACATCGGCTAAATTTAAAAACAGTAAAAAAGTTAAATCGGGACTTGGAGATTAAAACTTGTCTTGCGGGAAACATTAAGCGTTTTGAGGATATTAAAAATGCCTTTTACATGGGTTGCCGTCAGGTAATGTTAAACGGCTCCAAACTTGGCAGCATTGCCCTGGCTGAGAAGGCCAGCCGACGCTATGGCAAGGACAGAATCCTTGTCTCTGTGGAAAATGTAAATTTTATATTCAAAAACAGGGAAGCAATGGAAGAAAATTTCCATGAAATGCTGGTTATGAATAAAAATATGCTGGATGCCATTGAAAACATCACCACCATTCCCTATGTAGTGATTATGGACGAATATAATTTGGAAGAATTTGTATCCGTGTTAAAAAGGGAATATGCCAGAGGCATTACGGGAAGTTTTGTGACAGAGGATAAAACGGATATTATGATGTTAAAGACGGAACTGTCAAATCACGGCCTGCGCATGGTAAATTTTGCCCCCAATTTAAAGTGGTGCGATTTTAAGCTAAATTTCGAGGGAATGGTTCCGGTTATCGTTCAGGATTACCGCACGGAGGAAGTACTGATGTTGGCCTATATGAACGAGGAGGCGTTCCAGCGCACCATACATTCGGGAAAAATGACATACTACAGCAGAAGCCGCCAGGAAATCTGGATGAAAGGGGAAACTTCCGGCCATATTCAGTATGTGAAATCTCTGTCTGCAGACTGCGATTATGACACCATCCTGGCAAAAGTTTCCCAGATTGGGCCGGCATGCCATACAGGAAACCGTTCTTGTTTCTTTAACCCAATTGTGAAGAAAGAATATGTTGAAAAAAATCCCTTAAAAGTCTTTGAGGATGTGTATTCTGTGATTTCCGACCGAAAAGAACATCCGAAAGATGCCTCCTACACCAATTATCTCTTGGAGCAGGGGATAGATAAGATTTTGAAAAAAATGTCCGAGGAACACATTGAGCTGCTTCTGGCGGCAAAAAATCCTAATTTGGAGGAAATTAAATATGAAATTTCCGATTATCTTTACCATCTTATGATTATGATGGTGGAAAAAGGCATTACCTGGGAAGACGTGACCCAGGAACTTGCCCAAAGGTAGCATATCTTCCCATTTCTTTACATAGGATAACAGAAAAAGGGTAAAGGAGTGTTTGGTATGCGCCGGGAAGATGTGGATAACCGCAAAGAATATATACAGAGAATCCGGAGTTCTTTTGAGAACGGCGGGTATGCCCGCTGGGAAGCGGATGATATAAAAGGGGAGGCCCAGGGAAGCTTCTCCTTTTTTAAAGTCCGTATGCTTCTGGCTCTATTTATTTTTACTGCCTATGTGCTCTGTGACCAGACAGGTACGAAATTTTATGAGTTTTCCACGAAAGATATTGCGGAAAAAATTGAAGAGAGCTATGATTATACAGAAGTGGAAAAGTATGTTACGATGCTGACGCAAAAATAAGACTTACCGGTAAATTGCTGCCGGAAGAAAGGGATAACGTTTATGACAGAAACCGCCTTAAATGATGAGATACTTCTGAAAGTGGACAAACCGGCCAGATACATCGGCAATGAAGTGAATATGGTGAAAAAAAATCCGGTAGATGTGGATATACGCTTTGCCATCTGTTTTCCCGATGTGTATGAGATTGGCATGTCCCATCTGGGAATCCAGATTTTGTACGATATGTTTAACCAGAGGGAGGATGTATACTGCGAGAGGGTCTATTCTCCCTGGCCGGATCTCCATGGGATTTTAAAAGAAAAGGGGATTCCACTTTTTGCCTTAGAATCCCAGGAGCCGGTAAAATCCTTTGATTTTCTGGGAATTACCATACAGTATGAGATGTGCTATACCAATATTCTTCAGATTTTAGATTTATCCCAAATTCCCATGGCGGCAGGAGAGCGGACAAAAGACCATCCTTTTGTCATTGGAGGAGGTCCTTGTGTGTACAACCCCGAGCCTCTTGCAGATTTTTTTGACCTCTTTTATATCGGGGAGGGAGAGACTGTGTATGACCGTCTCTTTGCCTGTTATAAGGAGTGGAAATTTTCGGGCAGAACCCGTAGAGAGTTTTTACTGGAAGCGGCAAAAATTCCAGGAATCTATGTCCCATCCCTGTATGAGGTTTCCTATAAAGAGGATGGAACCATTGCATCTTTTTTCCCGGCGGAACAGGGCGTGCCGGACAAAGTAAGAAAGCAGGTGATGATGGACATGACAAATGCCCCATATCCCAGCAAACCTCTGGTTCCCTTTATCAAAGCCACCCAGGACCGGGTGGTGCTGGAAATCCAGCGGGGATGCATTAGGGGGTGCCGATTCTGCCAGGCAGGGATGATTTATCGTCCCACCAGAGAAAAGGATGTGGAGGTTTTAAAGAAATATGCTTATGAGATGTTAAAGCATACGGGGCATGAAGAAATCTCTTTAAGCTCCTTAAGTTCTTCGGATTATTCCGGTTTAAAGGAGCTTGTGACATATCTTATAGATGAATTTAAGGGAAAAGGGGTGAACATTTCCCTTCCCTCCTTAAGAATCGACGCTTTTTCCCTGGATGTGATGAGCAAAGTCCAGGATGTGAGAAAAAGCAGCTTAACCTTCGCCCCGGAGGCAGGCTCCCAGCGCCTTCGGAATGTGATAAATAAGGGGCTTACGGAGGAAATCATTCTTAAGGGCGCAGGGGAAGCCTTTGAGGGGGGCTGGCAGAAGGTAAAACTCTATTTTATGCTGGGGCTGCCCACAGAGACGAGAGAAGACCAGGAGGCCATCGCGGAGCTTGCCAATAAAATTGCCGCAAGGTATTACGAGATTCCAAAGGAAAGGCGGAATGGGAAATGCCAGATTACCATCAGCACATCTTTTTTTGTGCCCAAGCCTTTTACACCTTTCCAGTGGGCCAAAATGTACTCAAAAGAGCATTACCTCTCCTGTGCAAAAACAGTGAATGATGCGGTGAAAAACCAGTTAAACCACAAGAGCATGAAATACAACTGGCATGAGGCGGATGTAACGGTTCTGGAGGGGATTTTGGCAAGAGGGGACAGAAGGCTGGGACAGGTCATTAAGGCTGCCTATGAAAAGGGCTGCATCTTTGATGCCTGGAGCGATTTTTTTGACAATGAAAAGTGGATAGAAGCCTTTTTGGAGACTGGGATTGATCCGGATTTTTATACTTTAAGGGAACGCCCCTTAGATGAAATCCTGCCCTGGGATTTTATTGATGCGGGGGTGACAAAGGAGTTTTTAAAGAGAGAGTATGAGAATGCCTTAAAAGAGACGGTGACTTTAAACTGCAGGGAAAAGTGCAGCGGCTGCGGTGCGGCCAGGTTTGGGGGCGGTGTGTGCCTTTCGGTCTGACAGGAAATCCTGTCAGGCAAAAATCTGCCCCGCCCATGCATATGTGCAAAAGGGCAGGGAAAGACTAAACCAGTTTTTTCTTTAATTCTTTCAGTGCGTCTAAGGTGTGGTTTATATTGTGTTTGTGCCAGTTGTTTTTGCCCAGGCCCAGGGGAGCTGCGCTCAAACCAGAAGACCTCCAGTTGCTTAATTCTCCCTGTTTGATGGAAAAATGCAGGCTGTCCTGCGGGGTTTCTATGGTGAGATGGTAATTAAAGCCCGCTTCTCAAGGGCGTTGCCATAAGAAAACATGGAAAACCCCAGTAAAATCACAATGTCATTAACTTAAGGAATCTTTTACATTTGAATTGTAAAAGATTCCTTTTTTCTGTATTTTTATTGTTTTGTAAAATGGTTGATTATCTCAAAAAAGCCTTGATTTACGGGCATACAAGCAGGATTTCAAGCTGAATTTACTACCAATTTACTACTTTTGAGGGAAAGAGCCTTGATATGCCGCCCGGAACCCTGCCAGCCCAGCCACCAGCACACAGCATTGAGAAAGAATAAATGAAAACTGAATACGACGCAGACGCAGCGTTTCTCTATCCCTATACGGGAGAACAGGAACGCCGCTTTTTAGTACCATATAAGTGTAAGAGATAAAGCATTTCATCAGTGCTTTACCTTCTGCACTTATTTTTTTATG
>NZ_RAZG01000030.1 GCF_003612565.1 Roseburia sp. 1XD42-69
TCTCCTTTGCTCTTTCACTTGATAGTATAGGTTGTTCAACTTTTTCTGTCCACACTTATATACTAACACCATATTGACAAATACCCGACAGACACAAAGACCTATGCGATCATGAACACAAGACCGGAGGAAAGTGTAAAGCAGGAGGAAACAGAGTGAGGATAGGGCTGATTGATGTGGACGGACACCGTTTCCCCAACCTCTGCCTGATGAAGCTGTCCGCTTACCATAAGGCAAGAGGGGATACGGTGGAATGGTACGACAGTGGGAAATGGTATGACCTTGTTTATATGAGCAGGGTATTTACGGATACTTATTCCAAAGATTATGAAGGGAGCATAAAGGCTTACCATATCATAAAAGGCGGCACAGGGTACGGTCTTGACAATAAGCTGCCGGATATTGTGGAACATATGCACCCAGACTATGGGCTGTACCCGGAATTTGCGGGAACAGCCTACGGCTTTCTTTCCAGAGGATGCCCCCGTGGGTGCGGGTTCTGCATTGTGGGAGAAAAGGAAGGAAGAAAGACAGAAGCGGTGGCTGACCTATCAGAATTTTGGGACGGGGAAAAAGAAATCAAGCTCTTGGACGCAAATATTTTAGCCTGCCTGGATTGGGAGCGGCTCTTAGGACAGCTTGCGGACAGCGGGGCAGATGTTGATTTTACGCAGGGGCTTGACGTGCGGCTGATTACACCGGAAAAAGTGGCGGCATTAAATAAAATCAATACAAAAATGCTGCATTTTGCATGGGATAACCCGGAAGATGACCTGATACCGTATTTTAAGAAGTTTTCAGAGCTGACAACGGTAAAGGACAAACGGAAAAAGCAGGTCTATGTCCTTACAAATTATGGAAGCACCCATGAACAGGACTTATACCGTATTTATACCCTGCGTGATTTGGGGTACAGCCCGTATGTGATGGTGTATGAGAAGCCTTCTGCACCGGAGGAAACCCGGAAGATGCAGAGGTGGGTAAATAACAAGCGGCTGTTTTATTCCGTCAAAGATTTTAAGGATTATGCACCAGGCGGACACAAAAAGGAAGATATTGGATAATAAATAATGGATAAATATGGAGGATTATTGATGGCAGAAAAAAAGAAAAAGCGGGCGGCTGAGTTTGCAAAGGATAAAAATGCTTTTGCGGGCGGCAGTTCCACGAAACGGGGCAGCGATACCAAAAAGGCAAAGCAGAAACAGTCCGGCGTACATCAGCCGAGGGATGCAGATGTAACTTCTGGACATGATGTCAATCCTTCTGCTCAGCAGAAGGATTTGAAGTCAGAACAGTCAAAAACTTTTGGACACGATGCCAGTCCTTCTGCTGTGCAGAAGAATTTGAAATTAAGGAAGAAGCCGGACAGCGGCAGTTTTCAGGAGAATCAGAACAGTTTTCAGCGTGCTGAAAAGAAAACATCAGGACAGAAAACCATGTCCGGTCAAAAAGCAAAATCCGTTCAGAAAAGACGCAAGCCGGGGCAGTTCCAAAAGGAAAACAGTTTTACGGGAAATAAGGAAAAACCGGACAGTGATAATGCGGGAAGTAAAGCGCAGGACGGTTTTTCTAAGGAACAGAATACCTTTACGGAGGATGTCGGAGAGGAACAGACCGGGGAAACAAAAGATTTCAGGGACGATTACCGCCGCAGGGACACTTACCACCAGAAGGACTTGGAGAGCCAGTTACAGATGGCAGAGGATGCGGAGAAAATGAAATTCATTGAGAAGAATAAGATTTCTCTGGACCGCCTGATCCTGCTGAATAAAGTCAGCGAGGAAGAAATTTTAAGCCTGCTCAGGAAAAAAGAGCAGGAGGAACAGCAGACACAGAATATAGAAAGGGAGGCAGCAAGCCATGAACAAAAAAACGAAGTTACGTTATAGGGCGGTGTTATCGCTCATTTTATCCGCAGTATTATTCTGTATGCCTGCAATGGCGTTTTCCATGAACGGGAACAACGCCATTGACGTTAGGGCAGAGGACAGCGGGGAAAGTAGCACAGAGGAAGAAACAGAGAGCAGTACGGAGGAAATCACTACAGAGGAAAGCAGTACAGAGCAGGAAACAGAGGGCAGTACAGGGGAAACTACAGAGGAGCAGACAGAAAGCGGCACAGAGAGCGATACGGAGGACGGAACCGTATCAGGAAATGATGTGCCGGAGCCGGTGTGTACCTGTGAGAAAAAGTGCAGCGCATATGACTGTGACAAGGATTGTGAAGTGTGCGCCGCTGATTACAGGAATTGCGAGTATAAGACACCAAATGTGGTGATCCATATCAACAGTCCGGGCGGGTGGTACAACGAAAAAGCAGCCGTGACATTTTCCGTATCCGATACAGCGCATACAGGCAATTTTGAAGCGGTACAGATACAGGCAAAAGTCGGGCAGAACGGGAGCTGGACGGACGTGACGGAAGATAAAAAACTGGAAATCTCCGAAAACTGTACAGTTTATGTGCAGGTCACAGACCAGAAAGGCAATACATATGAAAGAAGCAGGGCTGTCCGTTGTTTTGACACCACGAAGCCCACGCTCAATGCGGCTGTCAGTGACGGGCTGTTAAGCGTCCAGGTGCATGACACGGATTCCGGTGCAAAGGCGGTCTATGTGAACGGGTATGAGTTTACGGAGCTGACAAACGGCACACTGAATATCCGCTTACAGCAGTTTGACGCAGGGTATGAATATTTTACCATTTCCGCAATGGACAATGCCGGGAATATGTCGGAGGTATATAAGACCAAAAACCCATATTACAAAGACCCTGCGGATGAGAGTGACGAGAACCCGGCAGAGCAGCTCCCGGTCAATGCCGAAGCCACCAAGCCGGGGAACGCCACAGCCACTGTCACGGAGCATACCAAGACAGACGGTGACGGGAATACTGTTTCACAGACACCGGAGGAACAGAAGAAACAGGAATTTGCCAAAGCGGATGCCGCAGAAAAGGCAGAAAGTGGAAATACGGAGAAAGAGCAGTCAGAGCAGGGAAAGGAATTTTATACAATCCAGACCGCATCGGACAAGGTTTTCTACCTGATCATTGACCGTGACGGGGAGGAGGAAATGGTGTATTTCCTTACGGAGATTACGGAAAATGACCTGTTAAATGCAACTTCCGACAACAGCGAAACCCTGCCGAAAAATTCTGCTGCATTAGAATCTGCAATCCCGACAGAAGATAGCGCCCTGCCGAACAATAACGGGGAAAAGCCGGAAGATACAGAGCAGACGGAGGAAGATACCGAAGAAACGGAGAATACGGAAGATACAGAAAGCACAGAGGAAACCGAACCGGAAGAAAAAGCGGAGGAGCCGAACCCGGTCATTTCCTATATCCTCATGGGCGCACTTGCAATAGCCTTTATCGGCGGCGCTTATTATTTCAAAGTAGTCCGCAAGAAAAAAGAGGATTTCATTGAGGACGAAGATGAGGACGAGGAAGATGAGGAGGAATTAGAGAACGAAGATGACGAACCGGAGGACGGTTCCAAAGATGATTTTTTTGAGGATGAGGAGGAGTAGCTGGCAGCATGGGAGAAAAGAAATATTCTGTTATTCTGGCGGACCCTCCCTGGCATTACAGGGTGTATTCTAAAAAGGGTATGGGAAGAAGTGCAGAGAGCCATTATCCCACTATGGACATAGAAGATATAAAGGCGCTTCCGGTTGCTGACATTGCAGACAAGGACTGTGCCTTATTTTTATGGGTAACATTCCCCTGCCTTTTGGAAGGACTGGAAGTGATAAAGGCATGGGGATTTACCTATAAGACAGTAGCGTTTGTATGGGTAAAGCAGAATAAAAAGAGTGACTCGCTCTTTTGGGGCATGGGATACTGGACACGCAGCAATGCAGAGCTTTGTATCTTAGCAACAAAAGGCACACCAAAGCGTGTTAATGCAGGGGTGCATCAGGTAGTTGTGTCACATATTGAAGAACACAGCAGAAAACCAATAGAGGTGCATCACAGGATCAGCCAGCTTATGGGAGATGTGCCAAAGATAGAACTGTTTGCCCGGAGAAAAACAGACGGGTTTGATGTATGGGGAAACGAAGTAGAATGTGATATTGAACTGACAGGAGGTAAAAAAAATGCAGTTAGTGGTAACTGAAAAACCGGGCGTGGCACAGGCAATTTCCCGTGTGATCGGCGCAGGTGAGAGAAAAGACGGGTACATGGAGGGGAACAATTATATTGTTTCATGGTGCATCGGGCATCTGGTTGAGCTTGCACAGCCGGATGCCTATTCTGATACATGGAAAAAGTGGAGTTATGAGAGCCTGCCCATGATACCGGAGGAATGGCAGACAGAAGTAAAAAGCGGTACAGCGGCGCAGTACAAGGTGTTAAAGGGGCTTATGCACAGGGAAGATGTGACGGCTGTGATTTGTGGGACTGACGCAGGGCGTGAGGGAGAGCTTATCTTCCGCCTTGTGTATGAGATGGCAGGGTGTGACAAGCCCATGAAGCGGCTCTGGATTTCCTCTATGGAGGAAAGCGCAATCCGTGAGGGTTTTGAAAACCTGCGTCCGGGAAGCGATTATGATAACCTTTACCATTCCGCACTTTGCAGACAGAGGGCAGACTGGCTTGTAGGACTGAACGGCACAAGGCTCTTTACGGTTTTATATGGCGGAAAAGTATTAAAGGTTGGCAGGGTGCAGACACCGACGCTTGCAATGCTGGTGGAGCGTGAGGAAAAGATCAGGAATTTCAAGAAAGAGCAGTATTATATGGCGCATATCCTGATGGACGGGATTGATGCGGCAACGGAGAGGGTTGATGACAAGGCACAGGCAGAAGCTATTGCTGCAGCGTGTGAAAGCAAAGCCGCCACGGTTCTTTCTGTCATAAAGGAAAAGAAAACGGTGCAGCCGCCGAAGCTCTATGACCTCACTACATTACAGAGGGACGCAAACCGTTTATTCGGCTTTACCGCAAAGCAGACTTTAGAGTACACACAGAGTCTTTATGAGAAAAAGCTGGTCACATATCCCCGTACTGACAGCCAGTATTTATCAGACGATATGGAAGATACGGCAAGGGCTGTGATCGGGGCGGTTTACAAAGCGGTTCTCTTTGAGGAACAGACCGGGGCAGAGCCGGATATAAAAAGAGTAATGGACAGTAAAAAAGTGACAGACCACCATGCAATCATTCCAACAATGGAGATTACAGTCACTGACCTTTCCGCCGTGCCGGAGGGGGAAATGAAGATACTTTCCCTTGCCGCAAACCGCTTACTCTGTGCCACAGGGGAAAAGCATGAGTATGAAACGGTCAAAGCAGAGTTTGGCTGTAACGGCGCTGTCTTTACAGTTTCAGGGAAATCCATAACAAGAAATGGCTGGAAAGACTTTGAAGCAGCTTTCAGACGTTCCTATAAAACATCGGAAGATAAGGAAAAAGAGGAGAAAAAGCTGCCGGAGCTTTCGGAGGGAATGGTCTTTGAAGGAGTGCAGACAAAGGTAACGGAGCATTTCACGCAGCCGCCGAAGCATTTTACGGAAGTGATATGCTGTCAGTGTGGGGCGTGGAAAGCACCCCGAAAGAAAGGAGCAGGATAAAATGAAGAACAAGGACAGCTTAAAAATTACAGCACTTTACGAGAGATTATCAAAAGACGATGAGCAGAGCGGGGAAAGCAACAGTATCACAAATCAGAAGAAGATACTGGAAGATTATGCGGAAAAGAACGGTTACGCCAACCTCTCCCACTACACTGATGACGGTTGGAGTGGGGCGAGTTTTGACCGCCCGAACTGGAAACGCCTTGTTGAAGATGTGGAACAGGGCAAAATCGGCACAGTGATTGTAAAGGACATGAGCCGGGTAGGGCGTGACTACCTGCAGGTAGGATTTTATACCGAGGTATTGTTCCGAGAAAAGGGAGTGCATTTCATAGCAATTTCAAACGGAGTGGACAGCGAAAAAAGGGAAAGTGCGGAGTTTGCGCCATTTTTGAACATCATGAACGAATGGTATGTGCGTGACACAAGCAGGAAGATTACCACTGTCTTACGGGCAAGGGGAATGACGGGAAATGCCCACACATCTAACCACTGCCCTTACGGTTACAAAAAGGACACGCTTGACAGCACCCATTGGGTAATTGATGAACCCGCAGCCGAAGTTGTCCGCAGGATATTCCGATTGTGCATTGCAGGAAAAGGACCGTATGACATAGCGAGGATACTCCATGATGAAAAAGTCGAAAGACCGTCCTACTACATGGGGAAACGGGGATTAGGCACGCACTGCACCACCTATGACACCGAAAACCCTTATATGTGGCGTGGGAGTACAGTTGCCACTATCCTCTCCAAACCCGAATACATGGGGCATATGGTCAACTTCCGCACCTATAAGGAAAGCTATAAGGACAAGAGGGCAAAGAAAACCCCAAAAGAAGAACTTGTAATCTTCAAGAACACCCAAGAGCCGATTGTTGACGAGGAAACATGGAACATGGCGCAGGAACTCCGCAAGACAGTCCGCAGACCAGATATTTTAGGGGAGGCAAACCCACTGACAGGCAAGATGTTTTGTGCTGATTGCGGGGCGAAGATGTATAACCACCGCCACAGGACGGCGAGGTATAGGAAAGACATCTACACCAAAGGCAAAGGACGCTGGATTGCTCCCGAAGATGATTATAACTGCTCCAACTACAACTTAGGCAGGCAGAAATACAGACAACAGTGTTCCTCACATGGAATACAGACAAAGGCGGTCAATGCGCTTGTCCTTGAAACGATAAAGGAAACGTGCAATTATGCGGTAGCCAACGAGGGCGAGTTTAAGGCGGTTATCTGCAAACTGTCCTCTGACAGAAAAGCAGACGCAGGAAAGACCGTCAGACAGCGGATAAAAAAGAATGAAAAGCGTTATGATGAAGTGAACCGTCTGATAAAGAAACTCTATGAGGACAACATCAGCGGAAAACTAAGCGACAAACGTTTTGACGCAATGCTGAATGACTATGAAACCGAACTTGCGGAACTGGAAAACAGCCTTGAAACGGACAATGCGGAACTGGAAGAAATCAACACCGACAGGGAGAACGCAGACCTCTTTATGGAGCTTGCAAAAAAGTATACCGATTTTGAAGAACTTACTCCTGCCATGATTAACGAGTTTGTATCAAAAATCGTAGTCCATAAAGCCGAGGGCATAGGGGCGGACAGGACACAGGAAGTGGAGATATTCTTAAACTATATCGGCAAAATCGAGATACCCCATGAGGAAACTGAACTGACCGAGGAAGAAAAGGCACAGCAGGAAAAAGAGCGCATACGGTTGGAGAAAAAGCGGGCGTGCAACCGTAAATATATGGCGAGAAAACGGGAGGAAATACGCAGGGAACGGGAAAAAGAACTTGCTGAAAAAGCAGATTAACAGAGAAAAGGAACTTCCCCAAAGAAAAGGCTATGACATTAACGGTTATAGTCTTTTTTCGTGCGGTAATTACCGTATGAAATGAACCCCTATTCTCCCAAGCGGAGAAATATCCGTCAATGATATTCCGCAATCCAATCTCCCGACAATTAGCGGGAGAAAATCATTTATCAGCACCGAAACCAATCAATCATATCAATCAATCCATATCACAGGAGGGCAAAGACCATGAATAAAAAGCAGGAACAGCAGATTTTGGGCTATTACAGCACCACCGACAAATATATCCGCAGCAGGACACACTCAAATGCGCATCAGACTGTATTTACCAAAAAAAACGACAAATACCAGTGGCTTGTGTTGGAACAGAAAAGCCAGTGCGAAGTAGAGGTAAGGCAGACCGACAGTCATGGAACAATCACAGCGAGGGATAATTACGAACTGACAAGGAATATCCCTAAGTGCGTGGGCGTGGAGCGTTTATGTGAGGGTGCAAATTTTCAGATACCTTTCAACGCTGATGAAATCAATTTAATCTATCAGTTTGGGGAACAGAGCAAATCGGAAACGTGCGCCAGTTTATCCGCTATTCTTCCGCAGGTAAAAGACAGTAACACAAAGCAGACAGTAAGCGATACATTAAAGAAATTAAATGCTTTGTCAGAGGAAACGTGTGCGGAACTGACCGCCACCACCAAAAGACGGAAACTGACCGAGCGTGACCATTCCATAATGGCAAGGTTAGCCAGAGCAAAGGAACAGGCAAAACAGCCGACAGTTGCCGAGGGAAAACAGCACAGAACCCACAGCAAAGGAAAGGGGGATATGGCATTATGAAACTTTCACGATACGAACAGGAAACGGTTGTCAATTACAATGCAGGAGAACAGACCGCCACCCTCTATACAAGGGATAAAGCGGTTATGAGAAAACTTGACACGCTTACTGCCGACTTCCCCGACACATACAAGCTGACAGGGCAGGACGAGGTATCTAAGACCTATTCATTTCCAAAATCATATGTCAGCTACCGCAAGCCGAGAAAATTGAGCATGGAACAAAGGAAACAGGCACAGGAACAAATGAATAAAATAAATATGAATAACTGAATGATGATTTCATGAAAAATCTTTAATCGTTTCCTTTCTGTTGACTTTCATGCGCATGTTAGTGTATGATATATATGCGCATGAAAGTGAGGTGATAAAGTGGCGCAAAAGAAAATGGGACGTCCACCTAATGGCGATAAGCCCATGAAAGACAGGATATTTGTCTTAGTCGATGATGACACAAAGGAAAAACTGGAACAGTGCAAAAAAGCACTGGAAACCACAACGTCTGATGTTGTCCGTCGTGGTATCGACAAGGTGTATGACGAACTGGAAAAATAACGGAGGCGGCGAACCCCTGTAAAGAATTGCGCCACCTCACACTGCGCCCACCTGCAAGGCAGACCGCGTAAATATTATACACTACACGTTTTTGTCTTGCAAGTGGCGCATGGAGTAAAACAGAAAGGAAACAGATAAAAGTATGGGAAAAATTTTAGACGCATTTTTAGATGACCAGCTTCATGTAAACGCTGTAACCGCAAAAAGAACAAGACACCACCAGTATCTATGTGAACAGATTGAAATACTCCATAACAAACTTGCAGAAAATCTGAATGACGAGGATAAGGCACTGCTACAAAAATTTGCGGACACATACTTTGATGAAAGCTGTTGCGATGCGCATAGCTACTTTGTCAGAGGGTATCGGTTGGGTGTCCTTATGACTATGGGGGTATTTGAGGGGCAGGACAGTTTCTTAGGAAATGATGAATAAAATAAACTGAATATCGGTGCTTATGGTGGCGGTTTATCCTAACGGAAAATCAGCCACCTTTTTATTTTCAGAAATTACCAACACAGCATAGAAAGAATGAGGTATCAGAAATGATTGAAAGCAAAAACGACACAAGCAAAAACTTAGAAAAGGCATTGCAGGCATTGAAACAGGCGCAACAGCGTGTAGCCAACGAAAAGAAAAAGCAGAACGAGAAGAAACGCAAAGCAGAGAACCACCACAAGTACATCATGGGCGGTATTATCGTGAAGTATTTCCCCGACTGTTACAGCTATGACGAGGGCGAATTAAACCGTATCTTATCGGTTGCCTTGCAGACAAGGGAGTGTCAGCAGATTATATCTAAAATCAAGTCAGAGAACCGAGAAACCACTCCCCCACAATCCACTATTGCTAATGCCGAGAACGAAAGCGAGGGCGATACAGAATGACAAAAGCGGGGACACTGGAAAGCCGAGGTAACGTATTCACCCAACTTGTTGGGTGCGCACAGATATACCACCAGAGGTGGTATGTGCGCTCTCCGAGGGGCAAGTTTCACTTGCATGGACTCCTGCGGAGGGCATTGTCTGTCTTGCGACAGCCAAAAGGGGAAACGACAATTCCCCTTCGCAGGCTGCGCCTGCTACCCTTTAGTGAACTTTGCGTTCAGACAAAAGCCAAAGTGCGGCTTTTATCTGCCCACAAAGTCTATGGGTGCGTCCCACTACCCTATCGGCGGAATGTAGGTGCTTTGTATGGGTAATGTCACGAAACAGGCAAGCACACGTTTCTCCATAGTCAAGCGGAGCAAGGGGCAGTCGGCAGTTGAGAAAGCGTCCTACATCAGCAGGAGCGTTCTTGTGAGTGAATATGACGGGCAGACCTACCGCCCGAAATACCATGAAGATTTAGTCCATAGCGAAATCACTCTCCCACCCAACGCCCCCAAAGAATATGCAGACCGAGCCACTTTATGGAACGCTGTTGAACTGTCAGAGAAAGGGCAGAAATCACAGCTTGCAAGAATGTTAAAAGCGTCACTCCCCAACGAATGGAGTTACGAACTTGCAGAGGAAGTCGTGAGGGATTACGTTCAGAGGAATTTTGTTGACAAGGGTATGTGCGCTGATTGGGCAATCCATGACAGCGAGAACGATAAAGGACAGCGCAATCTCCATATCCATGTTTTACTTACCATGCGCCCTATTGCGGAAAACGGGGAATGGGGAGCAAAGACAAAAAAGGTTTATGTCCTTGATGAAAATGGGGAGCGTGTTCCCCTTATTGATAAAAAGACAGGACAGCAGAAAGTGGACAAGCGAAATCGCAAACAGTGGAAGTGTCAGACCGTAGAAAGTACCGACTGGAACAGCCAAGAGAACGCCAAGAAGTGGCGCAAGGATTTAGCCGACACAATCAATGCCACCAATGAGCAGTTGGGGATTGCAGTTCACTGGGAACACCGTTCTTTTAAGGAGCAGGGAATTGACAGAGAGCCTACAATCCATATCGGGGCGGTTGCCAACGCTTTAGAGCGCAAGGGAATACAAACCGAGCGGGGAAATATCAATCGGGGAATCATCAAGAACAATATGCTGTTGGAACAGGCAAAAGAAATGCTCATGCTTGCCAAGCAGGAACTTCACAGCGCACAGTATGCCAAGATTAAAAATACGGCGGTCAGCGTAAAGAATGAAGTCATGGAAATGATTGCAAAAGTGAGGGAGCGTAAAGGCAGGCTTGACTTGCCGATTGTCAGCGGAAAGCACCTAAGAAGAATATCCGATAGAACCGCCTTGCAGTCAGCCGACAATGCGGAGAAATTCATCACGACAAGGAAGATAGACAGTTTTGAGAGCCTTGCGAAATTTACAGCGGATAGGGAGCAGAAATACCAACAACTTGAAACAGTACATCTTTCAAAGGGGCAGAAACTAAACCGATTAAAGGAACTGTCAAAAATGTATGCCCTCTTTGCGCCAATCCAAGCCACCTATAAAGAAAGCCAATCGCTCAAAGGATTTGCGAAAATGAAATACGATAAGGAGCATAAGGACAGCCTATCGAAGTACCCCGAATTAAAAGAGCGTATGCAGAGCCTTTTACAGAACGGCGAGAAGATAACGCCGAAACAGTGGAAAGCGGAAATACAGTCCTTACAATCCGAATATGACAATATCGGCAAAGAGCAGACCAAGACCGTCACAGAGTTAGCCTATGCCGAGGTAATCAGCTATAACAGGAAGAACCTTGAGAGGGAACTTCAGAACGAGAGCCGACAGCATAACAGACAACAAAGCAAGACTAAGCGGAGGGAGGAAGAAATTTAATGAAAATCTGATAGAAAAATGAGTGTGATTGTGGTATTCTATTAGCGATACAAATCGGAATTTATCAGAAAATGAGGAATAGTTGAAATGGAGGCGCTATAATAACATGAAGATTGAAGGGAACCAGAAAGAACTGGATGCAATGGTAGAATTTCATAAGGGAAACCGTGTCGAGGGACTGAGACTGCAAGAAGAATTTGCAGCGGAATTTCGTAAGGAGTATAAAGACAAAGATCACTGTCCTTGCCTGAAAGCCTGTCGTTATCACGGAAACTGTAAGGAATGTGTAGCAATCCACAGAGCGCATCAGGAACATGTTCCTAATTGTATGCGACCATTGATTAATAAAAAATTGAAATTGATGTCAGAATTAACAGAGCATACCTTGGCAAATGAAATAGAAGCTCCACATGAGATTTTAAGAAAATAGGCAAGTCAAATTCCCGTTTATTGGGAAGTCGCAGAGAACGAAAAATCGGAAGTTTACAGCGAGGTGAAAGAGGATATTATGCAGTATTCAAAGGAAGAAAGTAAAGCAATCTGGAATCAAAACGCTGAATTTTGGGATTGTGCAATGGGGGATGAATCAAATGATTTTCACAGAGAAGTTGTCCGCCCCAAAGTAACAGAGCTTCTAAATCCTGATCCAACAGACTATATTTTAGATATTGCCTGTGGAAATGGAAATTATTCTGCATATCTTGCAGAAAAAGCTGTCTCTGTTTTGGCTTTTGATTATAGTGAGAAAATGGTGGAACTGGCAAAAAAGCGCCAAAAACGGTATGCTGATTACATTGAGTTTTGTGTAGCAGACGCCACGAATGAAACAAGTCTGATGGCATTAAAAAGAAATAAGCCGTTTACAAAAGCAGTCTCCAATATGGCGGTCATGGATATTACCGATATTAAGCCGCTTTTTACCTCTGTTTATAAATTGCTTGAGGATAACGGAGTATTTGTATTTGCGACACAGCACCCCTGTTTTGTAACGCTTACAGAAAAATATATGACGCCGCACAGCTATTACGATATTGCGATTGAAGGACAGCCGCAAAAACAATGTTATTATCATCGTTCTTTACAGGATATTTTTAATCTGTGTTTTGATACCGGATTTGTCATAGACGGATTTTACGAAGAATGCTATTTTAATAAAGAAATCCCGGATATTATCATTGTCAGAGCCATAAAAATTGAGAGGTAGATAGTAGATTTGCCATTTCCTGTAATTGTAAAAAACTTAAATGATGGATATTCCGGGGATGCAGGATGAAATGCGCCGTCCCATGATGCTGATTGTATCGGCGAACAAAAAAGTGGATAGATAGAACTAAAACACCTATAAGGTATAAATGGAGGTAATTTATGTTTAAAGAAAAAATTATTATAGAGATGAAAGAAGTATTCAAAGAAATTCCTTTTGGCATAGAGCATACTCTCAAAGTTTTGAAAAATGCAGAAGATATAATGAAAGGAGAAAATATCGGAGAGGAAGAAAAAGAATTCATCAGTATTATTGCTATACTACATGATATTGGTGCGGTTGAAGCACAAAAAAAATACGGTTCTATTGATGGTGTCTATCAAGAAAAGGAAGGACCAGAAGTAACGAAAGAAATATTAAAAAAGGTAGGTTATAACAAAAATATTGATAGAATATGCTTTATAATAGGCAATCATCATACTCCATCTAAAATTGATGGACTTGATTTTCAAATACAATGGGAAGCTGATTTGCTTGAAAATTTAACGGTTATGGATAAAGAAAAAGAACAGGAAAAGATAAAAAAGTGTATAGATGAAAACTTTAAAACAAACACAGGAAAAAGGATAGCTTATAATCGCTTTATTTTAGATTAGTAGTAGATTATTACAGTTATGTATTTTATATCGCAAAGAAAAAATAGTAGTTAAGTTTAACCCTAGGGTTAAATGATGAATATGTTGAGGGCATTTTTGTTTCTGGTGAAATGCAATCGCAGGGTATAGGTAAAATTCTGCTGAATTATGCAAAGGATAAAAGGAATAAGTCGCACTTGAACGTATACCAAAAGAACGCACGGGCAATATCTTTTTATAAGAGAGAAGGATTTGAGATTCAGCATAGTGGCTTAGATGAGGCTACCGGAGAAAAAGATTATGTAATGACATGGCAACACAAATAGAAATTCTTGTTTATCTAAACAACCATTACCACAATCACAACAGAATAAGTAACACAGCGTCAGAGCGTATAGAAAACAAATCTATGCGCTCTATTTTTATGTAAAGGAGCAGAGAATATGACAGAAACTAAAAACGAGCAACAGTCCCATAGTTTCAAGCGGAAGTTGGGGAATACAACTTATACCGTTAAGGTACATTTCAGTAAAGACACCGACAAAACCTTTAAGGACAGAGTGCAAAAGCTGATTATCAATGAGTGCCTTGAAAAAAATCAGAAATAATCCACATCAACACTTTACACCTCTTATCAGAAGATTCT
The DNA here is from genome assembly GCF_003612565.1 of Roseburia sp. 1XD42-69. Classification (GTDB taxonomy): domain Bacteria; phylum Bacillota; class Clostridia; order Lachnospirales; family Lachnospiraceae; genus Roseburia_B. The sequence continues at coordinate 14,060 of NZ_RAZG01000030.1, forward strand.
CTTTTATCTGCAATGGAGCGAGCCGGATCAGAGGATATTGGGGCAGACGCAGAGCGCAAGGGGCTTGGCACACCTGCAACAAGGGCAGACGTGATTGAAAAGTTAGTAAAGGACGGCTATGTAAAGCGTGAGAAAAAGCAGATGATACCCACGGAGGACGGTGTGAAGCTCATCACCATACTTCCTGATGTGGTGAAATCGCCTAAACTTACCGCTGATTGGGAAAATGCCCTGACACTCGTTGCAAAGGGCGAGTATTCCATGCAGGAGTTTATGGGCGGCATAGAAGATCTGGTAAACAGGCTTGTGCAGACCTATCGCAGTGTCAGCGATGAACAGAAATCCATGTTCGGAGGCAGTACGCAGGAATCTCTTGGAAAATGCCCGAAATGCGGCGGTGATGTGGTAAAAGGAAAATTCGGCGCTTACTGTAAAAACAAGTGCGGCATGAACGTATCACGAGCAATGGGGGCAGCGCTTACCGACAGCCAGGTAAAAAGTATGCTGGAGGGGAAAAAGACACTCATAAAAGGCTTGAAAGGGAAGAAAGGTAGCTATGATGCCTACCTTATCCCGGAGGGCGTGGAGGACTATTCCTATACCAAAGACGGGAAGGAGATCAAAGGTTTTCAGTATAAGATAAAGCTGGAATTTCCAAAGCGGGAAAAGAAAGGAGAACATTGAAAATGAAAAGGACAGGAAAAATTTTATTTAGCATAGCTGTGGCGGGAGCTGCCATTTCCGCTGCGGCATTTGCCGTAAAAAAGTACAATGACAGATGTGGGAAGCCTGCATCTGACATGGAGCCGGATGACGGATTTTTGGAAGAATATTTTCCCAATCAGGAAGGAAGCGAGCCTTCCGGAAGTGACGGACCCGGTTCTCCTGACGTGGACGGCGAAGAAAATCCTGCGGCACGGGGGATATACCTGACTGCGAACGAAGCCGGATTCCTCAGATATATCCTCGAAGGGATTGAAAATATCGGGATTCTTACGGACAGCCGGATTGCGGGGGTTGAAAGACTTACACGGAAAAGAAAAATATCAAATACAGACCGTATCAGGGAAATTAAAAATGCCTGTGAAGGGTGGAACAGCGACAGGGAGCTTCTTGAGCAGTGTATCAATGATATCCGGGAGGTACTGGAAGGCGGATTCCCGAACGATCTTGTTGAATATATCAACAGCAGCCGGACGGCTGGCAGTGATGCGGATTTATCATAAGCATGATAAAAGCATACAGGAACCACGGGGCATACGGAAAAATCTGTATGCCCTTAGATTTTATGAAAAATGGAGGATATGGCAATGAGTGAAATTATGGAAAATGCAACAGTAAACGTACCTGCAGAAAAGGCAGAAGAAACGAAAGCGGAGAAATTTATCCGTCTTGGGGAGTACCGCATGAACAAGGCGATTGATGCCATCGGCAGGATTGAAAACCTTGCCAACAGGTCGGCTTATGACTATACGCCGGAACAGGTGGATGCAATGTTCTCGGTTCTGGAGTCTAAGGTGGCAGAAGTAAAAGCGAAGTTTACAGCCACAAAAGCGAAAGAAAATACAGCCTTTTCTTTCGGGAACAGGGCAGAATAGGAGGGACTGGCAATGGGAATGGAAATTTTAAGCACAAGCGATAAGATTTTAAATGTGATGAAAGATATGGATATGGGCATACCGGGTTTGGCGGCGCTTTCCGGAGTCCGTGAGAATACACTGCTGGATATTCTGGCAGGTATCCGGGAAGCAGACATAAGCACACTCTGCCAGATTGCAGATGCGCTTGGCGTCTGTGTGCGTGAGCTGTGTCCGGATCAGGAACGCTATGCGGTCCCGGTGGAAAAGAATACCCTTGCAAAGCTGATTGTGGTCAGCGAGATAAACGGCGTGGAGCTGGATACGCTGGTAGCGTCCATTCTGGAAAAAGGCATTGAGGAAAACGGGTTTTATGATTAAGGAGGGTGCGGATGGCTGAACAATATCTTGTTTCAAAGAAATACCATGAAATCTCCCTGCTTGCGGGGGAAACTGCAAGGCAGGTGTCAAAAAACGGGGAGGAGTGGGCGAAGTACCTGACTACTGCCGCAAGGCTGTACCGGTATCCGTTTGATGACCAGATGCTCATCTACGCACAAAGACCGGATGCGAGCGCCTGCGCCACGATGGAAACATGGAATGAAAAAATGTTCTGCTGGGTAAACCGTGGGGCAAAGGGGATTGCGCTTTTTGACCGGGAGAGCGAGCGCCCAAGGCTGAAATATGTTTTTGACGTTTCGGACGTACATAAATCAAGAAGGCTGGGGAAAGACCCGTACCTGTGGGAGATCAGGGAGGAACACAAGGACGCTGTGCTTGCACAGCTTGAAAAAACATACGGTGCAACCGATAAATACAATTCCTTTGAAAGCAGGCTCATGGAGATTGCAGGGAGGATTGCGGAAGATTATTACGGGGAACTGATGCAGGATATGTCCTATGCAAAGGAGGGCAGCTTCTTAGAGGAATTTGACGATCTGAATGTGGGACTGCGGCTTAGGGAAACGCTTTCCGCAAGCATCGCATACACCCTTTTATCCCGGTGCGGCGCTGACATGGACTTGTGGAAAGACGAGCTGAATTTTGATTATATCAGTGAGTTTAACACCACAAAGGCATTATCCGTGATCGGCAATGCCACCACGGATATGTGCAAGCCCATTCTCATGGAGATCGGAAAAACGGTTGCGGCTTATGACCGCCAAATTGCCCGAAATAAGGCAAAAGAAAAGGCGAACGGGGTACAGATTGACAATATAGAAAAAAATCCCCAAAAAGTGCTTGCAAATACACCAGAGCCACGCTATAATGCTTTAAAGCGTGAAAGCGTTTTGCAGACAAGAACGGATATACCAATATATGTGACAGGGGAACAGGCTGTTAAAAATATAGAAACGGAGGGCATTGCATATGGAACTGACATACGAGAAGAACGGGGATTATCTGATACCCAACCTGATACCGGACAGCGAGCCGGAGGAGCCGCTGACCAAGTACGGGCTGATGCACAGGAATTATCTGAAGGAACACCGGAGGGGGATTTACAGCGGGCTTCTGCTGACGGGAGAACTGAAAGCGCACTGTCTGGAGATACAGAAACAGGCAGAGGAGAGAATGGACTTCCTGACAGAGCAGATGGCGAAAGCAGAGGGAGTGGACGAAGCACTGAAAGCGTCCGATCAGATGAAATGGGTGGCGAAGATGAACAGCATCAGGCACTCGGCGGAGGAAAGCGTACTGACGGAGCTGGTTTACAGCCTTTAAGCAGCGGATTACAACAGAATAAGGAAACAGGGAAGCCGGATAATGACCGCACCAGCGGGGAAGATTCATTGTCCGGCTCTTTTTTGGATAATCTGGAGTTTGCAGAGAAAGCGGTAGAGATACAGAAAGGGATTTTGTGTTCTGATGATTTCCTTATCCATAAAAGACCGGAGATTGCAGGATATTTTGCAATGGAGCAGGACACGGTGCTGCAGACGGAATATTTTAAGAACTGTTTCCATTTCGGTACATATTACGGGCTGGAGGTGGCGGGTACTTCCATAGGTTTCCATGCTGATGATGAAGGACTTCACATCAATATGACTGGCAAAGCAGGTACAGAAAATGAAACTCTTTTATCATGGGAGGACGCCCGTTTCTTTGTAAATTCCTATATTGAAGATGGCGTATACCTGCTTCCGGGGGAAAAGGCGGAGCAGATCGACACAAGCGGGATGTACCAGCAGCTTGACCTCTTTTCCATGTTCACGGAGCAGGTAGGCAGCATTGCCATGAAAGAGGCGGAAGCTGGCATTATCCTGGCAGAAAAAGCAAGCCCTGAACCGACAAAAGAAGTAATTACAAAAGAGCAGCTTGACACGATCCTGCGGAGTGGGGGCGGCAGGGAGAACAGCCGCAAGCGCATCTATACCAAGTACCAGCAGGGCAAGACACCGGAGGAAATGGCAGAGTTTCTGAAAAAAGAATACAAAACTACCGGGAAAGGTTTTGAGTTTGAGGGAAAACAGATAGCCGTCTGGTTTGACGGGCAGGGCATGACAGCGGGGGATGGCACATCAGCGATAGAAAATCCTAAGTTTACCATGAGCTGGCAGGAGATTGAAACACAGATACGCTCACAGGTGGAAAACGGCACTTATATGGGTGCAAACGAAGCCTACCTTGTGGATGAGGTGGAACGTGACCGCATTGCTACCTATACTGCATATTTTTTCTATGACGGCATGGGGGAAATGCCGGAGGAAATATTTGAAAAAGTCGGGAACCGTTCGGATGCACACGCAAAAATGGTGGAGCTTTTATCATCGCCGGAGGGGATTGATCTGGTCGCTTCCTGCATGGATAAAGCAATGGCACAGCTTGAAAGCGGCGAAAAGAAACTGCGTTTCCGTTCTGTCATGCCAAAAGAGGAACTCAGGGAAGAACTTGACAACCTGCTCTTACAGAAGAAAACATTTCCGGTATCTGACCGTGTGGAAGTGAAGAAAGAAGATTTTATTACACAGGACGAGATAGACCACAGGCTTGGCAGGGGAAGCGGCTTTGAACACGGCTCTTTCCGTATCTATGATTATTTTATGGAGGGGCATGACAGCAAGGAAGCGGCAGCATTTTTGAAAAAGGAATACGGAATAGGCGGAAGCTCCCATGCGCTTGCCGGAGCTGACCATAGCTGGGAAGATCACGATTCTAAAGGTATCAGTCTGAAAAAGGGAGATTTATCAAAACCTTATGCCGATGTGTTGTTGCCGCGGAAAGCTGTGGAGAAGCGTATCAGGAAACTCATTCAGGAAGATAAATATTTATTCCCCGAAGGAAAAGAAGCCTATGCGGAATATAAAGAGGAACAGGCGCAGAAAGAGCTTGAAAAGGCACAGGCAAAGATAGAACGTGACACAAAGGTTGCCTGTAAAGATGCCGTTGACAGGGCTATCGCAGAAAACTTTGACGGATACCGTCTGCCAAAGGGAACGGCGGAGGGTGTCATAAAGGAATACGGCATAGAGCGTGTAAGCTATGTGCTTGCAAATACCGTCATGCACCGCAGGCAGGAGGAAAGGATTTCCCCGGAAAATAAGGAATGGGCAAAGTCCATTGAACCTTATGCAATGTATGAAAGCCGGGATATTGTTGCCGCTTCCCACCCTGCTGTACTGAATGGTTTTATTAACCAGGCAAGAAGATATATCGAGCATGAGAAGGAGCTTGCGGCACAGGCAGAAGCAGAGCAGGAGCCGGAGAATGATGTACCGGATATTCCTGAAGGAGAATTAGACTGGCATATCGTACATGACATGGACGATGATAACGGACAGCCTGCGGAATGGAGCGCAAAGCTGCCTAACGGGAAATTTCTCTGGATTGATAAGGAAACGGAAGGTTATGCCCTTTATGATACCCACAATACGGATGCAAGCCCGATTTCCGTGTCGGAAACACTGGACGGGGCAAAGGAAAGCGGGGAAGATTATGCTGCCTTAGAGCCTGCCCATGTTGAAGCAGTGGAGAAAACCAAGGTAGCGCTGGAATCATCAGAAGATTTTTCAGAACCGTCGATAGGCTTTTACACCCATCAATATGCCGATGGCAGGGAGGGTATGCGTTACCGCCTTGTGACAACGGCAGAGGACGGGCTTCTGATACCCTATCCGGAACACAGCCGATTTTTCCTCAACCGTGAGTTGGCGCAGGAATACATAGATACCCATGCGGATTTGATTGATGTGATTGGATATGATGAGATGGTATTCAGTTCCATGCAAAAACAGAGCGCATACAAAAGGGAGCAGATACAGGGGGAAACTTCTGGACATGATGTCCAGAAGTCCGAAGATACCATTTTTATTGACGGGCAGGAATGTATAAAAACAGATGAATGGAAGTCCGGCAATGATATATATGTGCTTGGCAATTCCGTAGAGGACAGTGATTTCTTCTATGCAGAGGTAAACGGAAATACACGCTTTGAGTATGACCATAAGCCGGACAGGGCGGAAATAGAAGATGATTTCATAGACATCGAAGCCATGCGGGATATTGACCGCCACGAAGCGGAGGTGTTTTCACGATTTGAAGGAGGCGGGGAAGTATCAGAATTTTATTATGCCATTTCACTTACCTCGGACGCTTTTGCAGACAGTTATTGTATTTCTGTAATGGATGGCAGTACAGGGGAGGAAGTGCAGCCTTACCGTGACAGCCACGGGGATATGCCAACATTTAAAACTGTCGATGAGGCTGTAGATTACTGCCACAAAAACGGCATTGATTTCCAAAATGCGGGTGAGGTGGATCAGTGGCATACCATAGAGATCGAACGTGCAAAGGCAGTTTCCGATGGGCAGATACAAGAGGATTATGCAGAAAAGCCGCTGACCGCAGACGATATACAGAATCTGGTCTTGACTGGCAGGGAATATTTTGCAGGTTCCCGGACTACGGTATATGATTTTGAATGTGATATTCGTGGGGAGCATGATTCCCTGCAATATACTCTGGAATACCACGATGACGGGGAAGGCTTTACCATTCATACGGAAAAGGACGATATATGGGAGCGTATGTCAGAGCCGGAGCTGGAGCGTCTGGAAGGGATTCTTGGCAGGGAAGCGGTGTACTTTAAATACCATGAAAAGATAACCGGGGCAGAAAGCCTTGAAAATTTGAAGGAGATTGAGTATGAAATCATGGAAGATGAATCTCCTTATTTTTCTGCTGTTTCGGAAAGGGTTTGGGAAGCGTACTCACAGAAAGAGCAGGAGCTGTCAGTCCCGGAGCAGGAAACTTCTGGACATGATGTCCAGAAGCCGGATTACCGGGTTGGAGTTACTGTATATCTGGACAATAAGCCTTATGAGATTACCCGAACCGACGATTGGAATGTCGAGATTATGGATCGCTCCCTGTTCAATCCCCCTCGCCGCTTGGAGAGCAGGGAGAACTTTGAGAAGCTGCTGCGGCAGGACGAACGGAATGCACATCTGTTTACGCCGGAAGAAAAAGAGCCTGACCAGACGGGTTACACAACTGAAACTGTGGCGGTCTATCCGGGCGAAAAAAACAATCTGCCCTATGACGTGGTTGTTGAGAAGCTGCATTTTGAAGAACCGGAAAAAGCGGTGCAGACTGACAAGTCCGGGGCTGTTAATTTCCATATCACAGATGATGCCCTCGGTATTGGCGGTGCAAAAGAAAAATTCAAAAGGAATATAGAAGCAATCCGTACCCTTGAGAAGATTGAGGGAGAGAACCGTATTGCCACACCGGAGGAACAGAAGATTTTATCACAGTATGTCGGGTGGGGCGGTCTTGCCGATGCCTTTGACGAAAGCAAAAGCGCATGGGCGGGGGAATATCAGGAATTGAAAAGCCTGCTGTCTGATGCAGAATACGCTTCCGCAAGGGAGAGTACCTTAAATGCCCACTACACAAGCCCGGTCATTATCCGCAGTATCTATGAAGCCTTAGAAAATATGGGCTTTGAAAAAGGGAATGTCTTAGAGCCTGCAATGGGCATCGGGAATTTCTTTGGTATGCTGCCGGAAAAGATGCAGGAGAGCAGGCTGTATGGAGTAGAGCTTGACGGGATCACCGGACGGATTGCAAAACAGCTCTATCCAAAAGCGGATATTAAAATCTCCGGCTTTGAAAAGACAGACTATCCGAATGATTTTTTTGACGTGGTGGTGGGCAACGTGCCTTTCGGTCAGTATAAGGTGGCAGACAGGCAGTATGACAGGAACAACTTCCTGATACACGATTACTTTTTTGCAAAAACTCTGGATAAAGTGCGTCCGGGAGGTGTGGTTGCCTTTGTGACAAGCAAGGGTACAATGGACAAGAAAAGCCCCGAAGTAAGAAAATACCTTGCACAGAGGGCAGAGCTTTTAGGGGCGGTCAGACTGCCGAATACCGCTTTTAAGGAAAATGCAGGGACGGAAGTTACTTCCGATATTTTATTCTTAAAGAAGCGTGACAGGGTTATGGACTTGGAGCCGGACTGGGTACACCTTTCGGAAGATGAAAACGGCATCGCCATGAACAGCTATTTTGCCGGACACCCGGAGATGATCGTGGGTAAGATGGAAATGGTTTCCGGTCCCTATGGCATGGAAAGCACCTGCCAGCCCGACACCACAAGACCCTTTGCGGAGCAGCTAACGGGCAATCCCTATATAAAAGAAAAGATGGACTTGGATATTCAGGTATCCAAGCTAAAGCTGATGAAAGCGAACCATACCAGCCAGAAATACCGCCTTGAGGACAATATCGCAAAGCACTATCCACAGCAGATAGTTATTCTGAAAGAGCGGATCAGCGGAATGACAGCGGACATTCAAACCGCAAAGATAAATCTTCCGGCAGATAAAGAGCAGTTTTTTATGAAAGTCGGGGATAAGGCTTATACGGATAAAAAGGAAGCCGGAGCCGCACTCGTGGAAATGTGCAAGGAGATGAAAACCGTCAATGTGCCTGCCACAGTCGGAGAGTATTCCGGGTTTAAGATGGCGGTGTCCTTCGATTCGTTCAACCACAAATTTGTGATGAACTTAAAAGGGCAGCTTTCCCATAACCTTGAGATTGGCTCAGACCCTCTCGGCAACATTGCCCGTATCAACCATGCGCTGGAATCCATGCCGAAACAGCTTTCCGAAGCGCAGACAAAACTTGAAACGGTGGAGCGTCAGCTTGAAACCGCAAAAGTGGAGGTCACAAAACCATTTGCACAGGAAGCGGAGCTTGCGGAGAAGCTGGAACGCCTTTCCGCTTTAAATGCCCTGCTTAACATGGACGAAAAGGGCGATGATGTGCTTGGCATGGACGATGCGCCGGAGAAAGAAAATGAAGGACAGGAAACTTCTGGACATGATGTCCAGAAGTTGGGGCAGGAGGAAAAACCGGAAACAAGGGAAAGCGTTGCGGATGCACCAACACCGTACCCGGTAGAAAATGCAAGACATAATTATGCAGTGGATAATGGCAATCCGCAGGGGCTGAAACTTACGGCTGGAATGGCTGATAAGCCTGTGCAGAGAGCATCATTAAAGGAAAAGCTGGAAGCGTTCAAAGTGAAAGCTGCCGGGGGAGATGCAGAGAAAGCCATGCCGAAAAAGGCAAAGGAGAAAACAGAAACTTTATAAATTTTTTGAAACGGGCAGCTACGGCAAAGCTGTCCGTTTCCAGAAGGCAGTCAGTGAAAGGCTGTCTTTTATTATGCAGTCAATAAAACAAACGGAGGTAATAAGAAATGGAAACAGCAGAACAGAGTACCAAACAATTTGCGGAGGAAAATGATGTGTTAAAGCAGTTCATGGAGCTGCTTAACCAGCAGAACATGGGAGAGCAGTCACAGGACTTCATGGAGCTTTTCAAGTATGTGGCAGGTATGCAGCTACAGCTTGCGGTGATGGCGGACGAGTTACAGGGTGTCAGACAGCAGCTTGAACAGTTGCAGGAAAACCAGCCGAAATCGGTCAAAGAGAACCTTATGGCTAAAGTGGAGCGGCTTCAGGAGAAAATCACAGATTTATCAGAGCGCCTTTCTGCAATAAAAGACCATTTAGTGGAAACAGCGGCGCAGGCGGTCAATGCCTTTAAGGAAAAAGGGAAATCGGAAATGTGCAGTGTTGTCCAGAAAGGAATTTCCGGTATGAAGTCAGCGCTTGCGGATTACCGTGAGCGGCTGACCGAGGTAATGCTGGACTACCAAAAGACAGCCAACCAGATAGACAGCATCGGTGATGAATTAAAGCAGATCGGGAACAGTGTTTCCAACGTGGGCAGGCTGTTAGCCGGAAAGGGAACGAAGGAAGTATTGGACGAAAAGCCGGGTGTCGGTCTGACAAGGGTAATCAATAAGCCTGTGAAAAAGGCGGTGGAAAATCTGCGGAAAGTGATTGCTTCCGTGGACAGGGCATTTGAAAAGCTGGATCGGCTGTCTGAGCGTTTCAGTGTCGGAAAAGAGGCGGAGAAAGGCAGTCGGGCGTCCTTAAAGGATAAACTTTCACAGATGAAAGCAAAAACAGACCAGCAGAAAAAAGTGCCAGAACCGGACAAGGCAAAAACAAAGAGCAAGGCGGAATGTTTATAAATATCAATAAAAATATCCAGAGCGGGAACAGATAGGGAAACTTATCTGTTTTCTGCTTTTATGGAGGAAAGGGAGAAATAACCATATGGCAGATGCAAAAACAGAAAAGCAGAAAGTAAAAGAGATCACTGACAAGCTGGAGGAGGGCTTAAAGGAGCTTTTTGAGAGCGAGAAATATAAAAGCTACCTCTCTACCATGTCAAAATTCCATAATTACAGTTTTAACAACACACTTCTGATTGCCTTACAGAAGCCCGAAGCAACCTTAGTTGCAGGATACCAGGCATGGCAGAAGAATTTCAACCGCCATGTAAACAAGGGGGAGAAGGGAATCCGTATCCTTGCCCCTGCCCCTTATAAAATAAAAGAGGAACGGGATAAATTAGACCCTGTGACCGGGGAGATTATGCTTGATAAGGACGGTATGCCGCAGACGGAGGAAGTCGAGATTAAAATTCCCGCTTTCCGTGCCGTGTCGGTGTTTGACGTATCGCAGACGGACGGAGAGCCGCTTCCAGAACTGGAAGCAAAAGAGCTTTTTTCCACGGTGGAGGGTTATGAGGATTTTATCAAGGCAGTCACCTATGTTGCCCCTGCTCCAATCGGTTTTGAGGACATTCCCGGTGATTCAAAGGGATATTTTAACATAGAGGAAAACCGGATTGCGGTGCAGGAGGGCATGAGCGAGAGCCAGACATTAAAGACAATGGTGCATGAAACAGCCCATTCCATGCTGCACAATAAGGAAGTAAACAAGGAAGATATGGGTTACCCATTTGGGGGATGACAGGTCGGAGGAAGTAGAGGAATTTCATGTAGATTACATCTATGATACCGACACCCATGCGATAACAGATGTCAAATATGCGATGGAGATGGACAGAAAAGCCAATGAGCCGATTAAGGACAGTGATGTGGTTCTGAAAATCATATACAGGGAAAATGACGGATATGAGATTGACAAGATTACCAACATGACACGGGAGCAGGCGCTTGACCTTGCCCATAAGCTGGCGGCGCTGGAGGAGAATGAGTGGGACGGAAATATTCAGGATTTTATGGAGGAAAACGGTGCTGAGTATGTGCCTATCATCGTAAAAGACGGCAGGAACAGCGGTATGCCGGAATTTTTTGATATTGCGGTAGACCTAAAAGCAGAGGAAGTTTCCCTTGAAAAAGAGTTATCCGGAATGGAATATGCATCATCTATCATACACCGTCTGGAACATGGAAAAGGCGTATTTTCCCCTGATGAAAGAAATTTGATTGTAAATTACGGGTACAAGCTGGACGATTACGAGAAAACAAAAGAGCTGGCGGAGGTACTGGCATACAGGATTGAAAATGAGCCTGCCAATGCAGCGCTGACGGTCATTGACGCACAGGCGGAAATTGATGCACTTCCCGATGGCATGATTGGTCTGTCGGAAATGCACGAATACGGTTATACATGGGAAGAAATGCTCCCGCTTACAAAAGAAACGGCATTAGAACTGTTTGACAGTGACCTTGCCGTGTACCAGCTCCATAAGGACGGTTCGGAAACCTTAATAGAGGATAAAGAACAGATTACGGGGCATGAGGGTATTTTTGGCATTGAAAAGAGCGATTGGGAGAATGAGAGGGGATTGCGCTCCATGCAGGCAGAGCTTGCGGAAAGCGGCGCAAGCAAGGAGGCACCACTTTTATATGGCGATACCGATAAATACGGAATCTATCAGTTAAAAGACAATCCAGAGCTTCGTGATTTCCACTTTGCAGGCACAGAATCCCTAAAGCGCAGGGGCATCATAAAGGACAATCTGGATGCCATAAAATCGGAAAACTATAATCTGGTCTATGTGGGAGAACTGTCGGAATTATCGAAGGACTTCATAAGGTTGCAGACACAGGGGGATAAGCTGGAAGCGCTCTATGAGAAATTCAATATAGACCACCCGGCAGATTATAAGGGGCATTCCCTTTCTGTCAGTGACATTGTGGTGCTGCATGAGAATGGAAAGAACAGCGCACACTTTGTGGATTCGGTTGGGTTTACCATGCTTCCTGATTTTCTGCGTGAAATGGAGGGCATAAAAGAACAGGAGGCGGATAAAGCGGAAAAAGGGCTTACCGACGAAGAAAAACAATTCCTTGAAACAGATAATGCGCCTTTGATTGCGAAAAAGTTTCTTGCATGGGACGAAATTGAAGATTTGGGGTATCGTTTTTTTGAAGATGGATATATCGACAAATTCAAGCCGAGCGAAAAAGCATTGTACGGCGATGGCATGGTGCCGGAGCCAAAGATATATGATTTAGCCCGCCGTATGCAGGGCGGCGAGGATATCCGTGAGGAGCTGGCAAAGGCTCTCATCGGCGGTCATGAGAGGGTAATAGAAGCAGACGAAAATGATGATGTTGCAGTATTATTTGGCAGGGATGCTGTGACTGTTACTTTTGGGAATGCCGAAAAGCAGATTTCCTATGAAGAAATGGGGACGGCTTTTCTCGGTCTAATGGAAAATGAGTACAAAGACATTGAGCAGGCAAGAGCCGCTGAGGAGCAGGAGGAAGAAATTGCGGAAAGCACCACTTCTGGACATAATGTCCAGAAGTTGGAACCGGAACAGACGGAAATGGAACAGACAGAAACAGAAAAAACAGAACCGCAGAAAGAGCAGAGCGAGCCGAAAAAGCCGGCTGAAATGCCGGAATTTGAGGATACAGAGGACGGTGACGAGATCATTGACCTCGGAGATGAAAAAGACCAGGTGCTTGCAGAGATGAAACAGTCCTTAGAAGGCTTTCAGGACACTTCTGGACACAATGTCCAGAAGTTAGAAACGGAACCGAGGAAAGCGGCGGAAACAGAGCTTGCCTTTCAGATAGCAGACCGCTTCATCAGCATACAGGAAACAGACAGCGGTTATGACTATTCCATTATGAATATGGACTATAAGGAGATTGAAAGTGGTGTGTATGAAAAAACCGGTGTGAATATTCAAGAGATAGCTGATGATATCGTAGATGATTTACGAGAAGTTCCATTTGACAATGGTGTAAAGGGCAGCATTGGCGATGATGATGAGCTGATACCGATTGATTATGATGGATTGATGGAAAAGGTGGAAGCGGCAGACCATATCGAACCGCAGGCACCGGGAAATGTGGTTGAAAATTTCAAGGCAAAGACAAACGAGCTGTTCCATGAAATCAGCGAAATGAACCCAGCAGAGATTGAGGAAACTATAAAATGCCATGTGCAGGCACAATTAGATGAACATGGCATAGATGCAGAGATTGTGGATGTGGCAGTAGTCGGGAGTCGGTGCCGGGGCTTGGAGCGTGAAGGCTCTGACCTTGATGTGGTAGTGGAGCTTTCCACGAATGAGCGTGAAGATGTGCTGTTTGATACGTTTAATGAGGACGGGCTTCACATCGGCGGGGTAAAAGTGGATATTAACCCGATCACAGCACAGAGGACGGGAAGCCTTGAAACGTATCTCCCGCAGGTGGAGGACTATCTGGAGGGAGTGCGTGAAGCAAGGGAGAAAGAGCCGGTCAGTATTTTTAATATCCGCATGAATGACGAGGAACGGTGGTTTAAGAACACCAGCGGGCTGGATGCGGAGGGGCTGTGTAAAGCCTATGCGGAATGTGACAAGCCTTTTGTGGAAATGGGAAAATACGGGGAACGGATAGAAGCGGCAGACCATGCTTCTATTGAGCAGGGGGACAGGCTGGACTTCTCCATAGAGTTTAATGAGGAAACTGACCAGATCACCATATTTGACGGGGAAAACTTTGCATACAAAGGTCTGCGGGAAACTTTATTCCCGGAACAGGCAGAGCCGGAAGTGACGCTGACCGTAGCGGAGTGCGGCGAATTTCACACTATGGGAGAATTTTATGAGAATATCCCTACTGTGGAGGAAGCTGTCGCAATCTGGAAGCAGATACCGCCGGATCGCATGAACGGTATCCCTGCAATCGGCATCAATATCCATACACCGGGAACGGAGGCGTTTGAAGATGTGGAAGCTGACATTTTATCAGGGAACAGGATTGACCTTGATATTTTAGAGTTTATCCCTGATATAAAAGACAGTCCGCAGGCGATGGAAGTGATTGCGGAGCTTGTGGCGAAACTGCCGGAAATGGAGATAGACGGCAATATGGGCGAGGAACTTGAAGCGAAGGTATGGGAGAAGCGTATGCCCGGTCTGACACCTGCAGAACAGCTTGCAGTGGAGATTGACCGTTTTACATATGATTACGATGTCGCTCTTTACCATGACAACAGCCAGAGCATGACGGAGAATGTATCAGAGCTTGCAGATACCTTAAAGCAGAGGGATACACATGATATTGCACTGTGGCTTGCTGAGATAGCTGCGGACGGGACAGAGCCGGAGGAAAGAAAGCGGGCTGTGGAGCTGCTTGAAAAGCTGTCAGAATACAAGCCCCTTGCAAAGATTGAGGAAATGGAAGAACAGAATTATAACATGGTCGATAATGTGCTGAATAACGGAGCAGGGGAAAAAGCGGGGAGGGAAGAAAATAAAAAAGAGCAGGAACGCCCTGCGGCAAAGGCTTCCTTAAAAGCCCGCCTTGCAGAGAAAAAGGCACTTGTTTCCGGTCAGGGAAAAGACCATGAAGCACAGGAAAACATAAAAAATAATCAGAGGGAGATGTAAGGATATGAACCATAATTTTACCGTGGAAGAAGTAAATTTAATCTGCGTATTTGCAGGAGAGAGCAGGAGCGAGGTTATAAAGGATATTGAAAGAGCCTTGCCATATTTGGAAGATACGTACATGGAGGAATTGTCCATCAGTGTAGTCAGAAAACTGCATGACATGACCGATGAAGAATTTGAATGGCTTGAGCTGGCAGAAGCCGATTAAAACAAACAAAGAAAAACAGGTTGTCCTGTCCGTTCTATTTGCGGACGGGGAAGCCTGTTTTTTTGTAGCATGAACCAATCAGGGAGTATATCAGCATAATCCGTGTATGCTTTTTTCAGATATGCAGCTATTTAATTTTTTGTAGTTAGAGTTTATTCACTTCCAACATAAGCCGTATGCCATCATGCAAGCCCAATCTGTAAGCAACTTTTCCGTATGCTGTCCCGTTTGCATTTAGAGCGGAGAGTGCCTTGTCAACAATGTGTTTCTGTTCTTTGTTCAGTCCTGCTTTTTGTAGTTCGTCATACGCTCTGTCTTGCTCTTTTAGAGTGGCGCGGTAATACCTGTTTTTTTCAGCCGCTCTGTCCAAGATTTTGTAAGTCCTATGCCTTACAAATAAATCCAACAGGCTTTTTGTTTTTTTCATGTGCTTATCTGCCCTCACTCCCCGAATATATTTCAGACGCAAGCATTGCGCCCAGTCTAAAACCCTGTGCAAATCTTTTATAGTTTGCTATATCCTCATGACGAAAAATCATCATGTTCCATTCTTCAAACCGTTCCTTGTTTTCTTCTGACAATATTCCCTCAAAATAATGGCGTTCCGTCCTGATTTTGTCTAACAGGGAATGATAGTCTGTGTCATTGCAGACGCTTTCTTCAAGGGGGCATAATTCTCCCATATACAGGCGCTCCAAAATGCTCATTTTGTTTTCCACGCTTTTCTGTGCGGTATCCCCAACACCTGCCTTTTCTGCAAAGCGTTTCCTCATATCTGAAAGTTCCTGCTGTTTTTCTGGCGGCAGACATTTCAGTATGTCCTCATAATCCATTTCCTTCATGGGTGTGTCGCTTGCAATATCGAGAAGCTGCGTGTCAAGCCATTCTGCCCAAAGGTCATTGAACAGACTTCTGCTGTCATTGAAGGAAAATGCGTTGTCAAAGCCCATATGAGTTCTGTAATACTGTAATTTTATAAAACCGTACTTGCCAGCATTGACAACGGTTAGATCTTGGTTTTCAAATAATTCTGCAAAAGCGTCCACAACCTTTTGACAGTTTTCTCTTTCCTCGTCAGTGATATAGGTCTGTTTTTTATTCATAGTACCTCCTTTAGCTGATTAATTGCTTTCAAGCTGTATATTCGCTTAAAGAAATGTGTCCTGCGCATAATAAATTTCTGACGTTATCAGAACGCCCAGTCGGAAACCGCGCTCAAATTTTGCCTGTTCAGCACAACAGCTTTCCTCGAATTTTGTTTCCGCTAATTGTGCCAATATCGCCTTTTGTTTGTCGTTCAGCGTTTCGGCTAACTGATTTTGAAGTGCCATGCTTTTTTCACATAGTGCCTTATGTTCGGGAGTGAGCTGTTCCGTTCCGCTGTCTACATGAAGCTGGTCGGTCAAAAATGCGTCCAAAATCTTTCCCATTCTGTTATCCCTCCTTTCCGCTTTTTAAAAAAAATTTTAGTATTTCGAATTTCGTAATCCAATAATACTGATATTATTCAGGCTGCCTATTTACTTATTCAAAATATTTAAGGATGTTTTTTATTATCTGTTTCCTGTCTTTCCTTTTTCCTCCCCAATTCTCTGACACCATATCAAGTAGCATGGAATTGGAAATATCTTTCACGTATTTTTCCTTTCTGTGTACCATTAAAAGTACAAATATAATTTCATACAACTGTTCCTGTGCTAAATGTTTTATCAGCATATTCATCATGTTTATATTCATATGTTCATCATTCGGGGTACAGATTAATTGCCACCAACCGGGGTATTTATTTATCCATTTTAGGAACCGGATTGTTTGTTTATCCCTCTTTGTTATTTTCTTCATGCCCATGCTCCTTTAACGGATTTGATTTGAGGAGTTCAAAAATCAGGTTTGCTCCCAGCCTTATTCCTAATTCTGTGTAAACTTCCTGATTTGTAATTATAGCTTTACTGAGCAGATCGTAAATTTCGTCTTTTCTATCTCCATCAGGATAGAGATTTTCAAGAAGCTCCCATATAGGTGCTTCCCCTTTTTGCAGTCTATCCTCATAGCTTTCCTCAGTCGGTTTATCATTCCAACCTGTAAGGTCAATGCCATCTAACATAAAAGAGCATATTTCTTGTATGTGTACCCTGTTGATTATCTCTTTAAAATTTCTCATTGCATGTTCACCAACTTTCTTATTAACAATTTAAAAAATTTGTCTATGGAATGAATACATTCCAATTTTACTCTATTTCTTCACTAAAATCAATATTGGAATGATATTATTCCAAAAAAATCAGGAAGGAAAACAAGTATGTCATCTGTTATTAATCAGGATATTTCCATAGGTTCTAATTTGAAAGCCTTGCGCCTGCGAAACAAGTTATCTCAAGAGGCTGTCGCTGCACGACTACAGGTAATGGGATTCATTATGAGTCGGGAGATTATTTCTCAGATAGAGTTGGGACATCATAATATTAGGGTAAGCGTCCTCTTGGCTCTTAAAGAACTTTATCACGCTACCTTTGATGAAATTTTCGCTGATTTATCTTTTCGGATAAACGAGTAGTTCACTTTCCAGAATGTCGTTAAAATCAGTAGGAAAAAACAATAGTGAATGATCATGTAACGAAGAATTTGTCTGTGAAAAACGGAGAAAGGCAAAAAGTCAATGCCATCTAACATAAAAGAGCGTATTTCTTGTATGTGTACCCTGTTGGTTATCTCTTGAAAGTTTCTCATTGCATATTCACCAACTTTCTTATTAACAATTTAAAAAATTTGTCTATGGAATGAATCCATTCCGATTTTGCACTATTCCTTCGCTAAAATCAATATTGGAATGATATTATTCCAAAAAAATCAGGAAGGAAAACAAGTATGTCATCTGTTATTAATCAGGATATTTCCATAGGTTCTAATTTGAAAGCCTTGCGCCTGCGAAACAAGTTATCTCAAGAGGCTGTCGCTGCACGACTACAGGTAATGGGATTCATTATGAGTCGGGAGATTATTTCTCAGATAGAGTTGGGACGTCATAATATTAGGGTAAGCGTCCTCTTGGCTCTTAAAGAACTTTATCACGCTACCTTTGATGAAATTTTTGCTGAT
The DNA here is from genome assembly GCF_003612565.1 of Roseburia sp. 1XD42-69. Classification (GTDB taxonomy): domain Bacteria; phylum Bacillota; class Clostridia; order Lachnospirales; family Lachnospiraceae; genus Roseburia_B. Next base: position 32,180 of record NZ_RAZG01000030.1, read on the forward strand.
TTGTCTTTTCGGATAAACGAGTCTGATATAGAGTAGTTTACTTTCCAGAATGCCGTTAAAATCAGCAGGAAACAGCAAAACGATAGTGGATGATCGTATAACAAAGAATGTGTCTGTGAAAAACGGAGAAAGGCAAATGGTGGGAATATTTGTGAGTGAAGTTGACGTTGAGTTATTCTTATTTAATGTTTTCATTTGAATTCTTTCTATAATAACCCAACCATATTGTTGTAGAAAAAAGCAGATTTGTTTATAAAAAATTAGAAAAAATATATTGACAGAATTACTAAAAAATATAAGATATTTCTTGAAAAGGGAAAAAAATGGTATAATGTCTAAAGTTGAAAATTTTTCTTTTATGGATACTTGGATTTGTTTCGTGAATGGTCTTGTTTGGTGTAGTTAAAGGAAGTAAAAGAATAGTATCTGTATGGGAGGGGGTACTGCATTTTATAATTTGTGTGAGTGCAGTATGCCCTTCAATATGTGAGAAGAACAAAAGTATATAAACTATTGTCCGGCATGGCAATCTGCCAATAGTTTTGATATGCTAATGGAGATTGTTATGATAAAGGGCTATAGGAAAGTACGAAAGTGTACAAAGAAAAACGCAGGCGGATTGCCGCACAATAAAATGGTAAATCGTGATGAAGTGGGAGCTTCTAAACGATACACCTTTTTTAATGTCGAATGAAACTGACCAGATCACCATATTTGACGGAGAAAACATTGCATACAAAGGTCTGCGGGAAACTTTATTCCCGGAACAGGCAGAACCGGAAGTTACACTGACCGTGGCGGAGTGCGGCGAATTTCACACTATGGGCGAGTTTTATGAGAATATTCCTACTGTGGATGAGGCTGTCGCAATCTGGAAACAGATACCGCCGGAGCGCATGAACGGTATCCCTGCAATCGGCATCAATATCCATACACCGGGAACGGAGGCGTTTGAAGATGTGGAAGCTGACATTTTATCAGGGAACAGGATTGACCTTGATATTTTAGAGTTTATCCCTGATATAAAAGACAGTCCGCAGGCGATGGAAGTGATTGCGGAGCTTGTGGCGAAACTGCCGGAAATGGAGATAGACGGCAATATGGGCGAGGAACTTGAAGCGAAGGTATGGGAAAAGCGTATGCCCGGTCTGACACCTGCAGAACAGCTTGCGGTGGAGATTGACCGCTTTACATATGATTATGATGCCGCCCTTTACCATGACAACAGCCAGAGCATGACGGAGAATGTATCAGAGCTCGCGGAAGCCCTAAAGCAGAGAGATACACACGATATGGCACTGTGGCTTACTGAGATAGCTACGGATGGGACAGAGCCGGAGGAAAGAAAGAAGGCTGTGGAGCTACTTGAAAAGCTGGCAGAATACAAGCCCCTTGCAAAGATTGAGGAAACGGAAGAACAGAATTACAACATGGTCGATAATGTGCTGAATAACAGTGCAGGTGAGAAAGTAAGTAAGGAAGAAAACAAAAAAGAGCAGGAGCGTCCTGCAGCAAAAACTTCCCTAAAAGCTCGCCTTTCAGAGAAAAAGGCGCTTGTTTCCGGTAAGAGAAAAGATCATGAAATGCAGGAAAACATAAAAAATAATCAGAGAGAGATGTAAGGATATGAACCATAATTTTACTGTAGAAGAAATAAATTTAATCTGCATATTTGCAAGTGAAAACAGGAGCGAGGTCATAGAGGATTTGGGAAAAGCTTTGCCATACCTTGATGATCCGGATATAGAGGAATTATCCCATAGGACAATAGGAAAGTTGCAGAACATGACCGAGGAAGAATTTGAACAACTTGAAATGATCGAGGCGGAGCAAAATGTAACAGAAACAGGCTTCTCTCCCACTTAAAATATGGGCGAGAAGCCTGTTTTTTGTACTTGTTATAGGACGATGTTAATTAGTAAATTATAACCAAGGTTTTAAAATTTGGCATATAGCATAATATGAAAAATGCCGTTATCCAAATAACAACCTACGGTGCCGCCAATTTTTTTAGAGAAGGACAATATGCTCTGCATTCCCCACCCGTGGTTCTCATTCTTTTTACTTTTTGGAAGTTTTGTGATGGAATCCAGAATGATTTCCCCTTCGTATTCGTTTTTTGTCTGGATGAATAATTGATTGTTCATGCAATTGATTTCTATCTCTATATATCTTTTTTCCTTTTCAAAAGGTTTTACGCACTGGATGGCATTTTCAAATAAATTTGCGACAACAATAGTAAGTTCATAATCATTTACTGGTATTTCTTTTGGTATCTTGGCGTTAAGGTCTACTCTGATATCAAGCGAGAGGGCTTTGTCCATCATGTTTGAGAGGATGGTATTGACAATGAGATTACTACAGTATTCCTTTACTTTATTTTCGTCTGCCATATGGCTAATTTGTTCATTTATTTCTTTAATTTCTTCATATCTTTTCTGTTCTAACAGGGAATCAATGATTTGGGAATAATGTCGTATATCATGATGTAATATTTTAAGGTTCTGCTCTGCCTGCTCCACAAGATAATGCCGATTTTCCAGCCCCTGAATATACGATTCCTGAAGTTTATTTTCCCAGTAACTTGCAATTCTTTTTGATTCGCTTTCCATATAACTGAGTACGATGATATAGGATGCAAACATAGTTATAACAATAAATACAGTACCTATGATATTATCTGGATTGTCATAAAGTGTGTGTGGGAAAAATGCAATAAAGGAAACGCTACAGTAAAAAAATATAGGAATCAGACACATCTTCCACCAACCCTTTTCATAGCCTTTTTCCTGAAATCTTAAACAAGGTTTTCTGATTGTGAAAGATAAAAACACTAGGATTCCAAAGTGTACAGCAGTGCTTCCTATTATAGCCAAAATAGAGTTGCCAGTATATATTTTTATGATTGCCGATGAGACAGCTCCTGCTATTACATAACTGGATGCGCTAAGTCCTATAAACAAAGTCTGGTAGTTTTGCCTTCTGGCAGTAAAAAAAGCTGATGTCTGGGTTGCAATGATTTGAAGTATGGTTGAAACAACATAGCATAGGGCGCTGTCAGGGAATAGGATTAACTTGAAGAAATCCAGTATGCATAAAACTGAAAATAATAGGAAGTAAATCAGGAGGGTAGCGATTTGGGAGTAGCGGTGTATCATAAACAGATAAAAAAATAATATCAGAAAAATATGGCTTATGATATAGGAAAAGGCTGTTAAATAATTCATTATGTCTCCTTATGTATATTATTTGAGATGTACAAAAGATATTCCTTTTTAACATCAGGATATTTTTTTTTGCTGATAGGAATGCTTATGCCGCTGTCCATTACTACTGCATGTTGAAGCACTGTTCTTATATAATTCATGTTAATTAGGAATGACTTATGAACATACACAAATTTATGGGAATTTATAAGTTCTTCTATCTCTTTTTCAAAGGATTCCCGAATATAAATGCTTGTTACTATTTCCCCGTTTGTCAAATGAATTTTCAGTTTCCGGGAAAAATTTTCTATATATTCGATTTGGGAATATAGGATAGATTCCAGCCCTGTTTTTGTTTTCACCACATAGACGGAGTCACTTTTAGCATTCATGTGTGATAGGGTGTAATCAAGTGCCTCATTAAAATTATTTTCTTTAATTGGCTTTAGCAAATATCTTAGGGCGTGGATATTGTAGGCGTCCATAGCAAAAACGTCGGATGTAGTAACATAGATAATTGTACTTAGGGCGTTGGTTTTTCTGATTTCATTTCCAAGATCGATTCCTGTTGTTTGTGACATGATAATATCCAATATATAAATATCTGCCGCTTCATTATGTTGTAATTTATGTAACAGTGTAGAGGAGTCAGAAAATTTTTCTATTTCAAAACAAATATCAGACCGGTGGTTTTCATATTTAATAAGCAGACTTTCTAATTCGTTCAAATCTTTTAGGTTGTCGTCACAGATTACAAGTTTCATATGGGTTTGTTGCCTCCAGATTCAAATCATTCTTTGTGCTAGCTGGTTTTCGATTTACTACTGATATCTTTTTTCAGACATTAGTGTTGGCATGAGTGTTGTCTAAAGAAATGATTATACACTATTTCTGAGGAAATGTAAATTGCTTTTTGATAGTGTGACACGATAACACAATTTCAGAAAAATTTCTGCATACTTACTCTGGTTTTACTTTATTTGTTAAAAAATATTCATTCATGCGTTTGTCGTAAAAGGTGTGATACAATAATTCTTTGCGAAAAAAGGGGTGAATATGCGAAAAATTGGGGGGGGTAATGATGTTGTTTTATGATATAATTGAAAGTAGATTTCTATTTATTTGCTTAAAAATATTTGAAATAGAATAAATTATTTACTGAAATAAAGTGGAGGACAGAATATGGGAGAGAAGCTGGTTTGGAACAAGCGATATGAAATCGGAGTGGAGATTATTGATAAAGAGCATAAAAAGTTGTTCAGGATTCTTGGCAGATTGTTTGATTTCGGACAACAAGAGGAGAAAAGCCAGTGGGTTTGTCAGGAAGCAGTGAAATATTTTAAGGATCATGCTCTTAAGCATTTCCAAGATGAGGAAGATTATATGGCATCTATTGGCTATAAAGGGCTTGAAACACATGCACGTCTACACAGAAATTTTCGTGAAACAACGCTGCCGGCACTTGAAAGAGAATTGGAGCAGATGGACTATTCGGAGAATGCGATTGAGCATTTTTTGGGTGTATGTGCAGGCTGGTTGGTCGGGCATGCTTTGGTAGAAGATCAGGCTATCGTAAGTGGAACAGTTCCGGAACGATGGGAAAACCTTCTGCCAGAGGAAGAACAAGCAGTGATGGGACAGGTAATCGTCAGCCAATTACATAGTATGTTTCTGTTGAATCCTCAACAGATTAGTAATTGTTATGGTGGTGAGAAGTTTGGGAACGGAATTTATTACCGCCTGATTTATGAAACTGAGGAAAAAAAGAGATGGGAGTTTTTTCTCATTTTTGAAGAACAATTAATTGTCAGTACCATTGGCGGCGTAATAGACGCAAAAGCAAAAGCTATAGATGCTTTGATAATGAATGCGGCAAGATATACGGCAAGACAGCTTATAGAATACATCAAAGAGCATTTTCCGTCTTTGGCAGATGTTGAGATAAAGGAAGAACAATTGCTGAATTATGAACAATTTCAGAGGATATTTGAGAAACATAAACCGCAGTGCAGCCTGCTATTTGACACTGGAAAGGGATATTTTGCATACTGTATGACGACATCAGATACATTTGAGAGCGAGAGCGGAGCTTCTATTGTTATGGAAAACGCTATGGATAAGGTTGAGAAGTACCTGAGTCATAACAAGGCAGAAAGAGCTACGGCAAGCGAAAAGAAAAAGGTACTTTTGGTTGATGATTCGGAATTTATGTTGATGATGCTACACCAACTGTTAGAAAAGGACTATGAGGTGGTGACAGCAACATCAGGATTATCTGCTTTCAGAAGTATTACACTAAGTAGACCAGATTTAATTTTATTGGATTATGAGATGCCTGTCTGCAATGGAGAACAAATTTTGGATATGATTCGTTCTGAGAAGGGATTTGCGGATATTCCAATTATTTTTTTGACCAACAGGGTAGATAGAGAAAGTGTCAAAAAAGTGATACGGCTTAAGCCACAGGGATATTTGTCTAAATCGCTTTCACCAGAATTAATCAAGAAGGAAGTGGATCGTTTCTTTAACAACGAAGGGAAGGCTAATTCATGATATCAGAGAAAGAATACTAATTATGAAAGGATGCATAGAAACAGTCTGCTAGGAGGATTCAATGCAAAGCGTTGCTAATGGGAAAATAAAAGCAGTGTTACTGATAAGTGGTCTTGTACAACGGGAAGAAAACCTATAAGCAACAAGCGATAAAAAGGAATAAAGCAAGTGGGCAATATTCCTTGTGGATGACGTAAACGCTATCGTTGGTATGGAAGTCCTGAATGAATTTGATGTAAAAGCATAAAGATGACAGTATTTAAGAATTTTATGTGATGAACTGATGCGATTACAGATAGTAAAAGAAAAGCCTATATTTTGGAGGGCGTACTGCGTATCATTAAAAATGTGATTGCAGTATGCCTTTAATATATGGGAAGAAATAGTAGTGTAAAAACTGTTGATTGATATGGAAATATTTCGATAGTTTTGATATGCAAATGGAGAGTATTATGATAAAAGGACATAAGAAAGCACGAAAGTGTACAAAGAAAAGCATCGGCGGATTGCCACACAATAAAAAGTGTATCGTGAGGAAGTATGAACTTCTAAACGATACACTTTTTTTAATGTCGAATTTAGAGGTATTGCGTATTTTTGTCAATCTTTTTGTCGGTAACTTGCTGTTCTGGATTGCGGTCAAGATACTGGTTGAGGTTATCCAGTTTTCGGTTCAGGTCAGCGGCTTCTCTCTCAGCAGATTTATAGGTTTTCTGTAAAGTCTGCTTCTTGGAATAGAGGGTATTATAGTCGCTGCGGAGCTTTTCAACATCAAGATTTTTGGTATCAATGCCAAAGCGTTTCAGCATATTTTCCGCACCGTCATGGAGGATAAGCTCTGTTTCATGGCAGCGTAGGTAGGCATCTTTATCCTTAGATTTTTTGTAGCGTACATGATAGATATGGTTGGCTTTGTATTGTTCCGCATACTTTAAAATCTGCCCTAAATCTTTTAGCTGGCGCTCGGTTTCCACAAGGCTTTCACGGGCTGTTTTTGCCAGTGCGGACTTGGTGGCAACCTGCTTTTCAAGCTCTGCAATGGAGCCTGCCTGACTGTAGCTTGCAGCAGCAATTTTAAGGTTCTGAATATCAGCCCAATGTTTTAAGCCGGGGCTTTGTGCGAACTTATCCTCGGTGGTGTCAATGAGATTTTTCCTTGAATAATCTTTGACAATGGGCTTCTTTCTGGTCGGAAATGGTACATGCTTTTTATCCTTTGTAAGTGCCTTTTCCTCGATGCGTTTCTTGATGCGTTCTTTGGTGTACTCTGCGCCTAAAGACTTTGCACTGCCACGGATAAAACGCTCTTTGTCTAGAGGACGGAATGAGATAAATTTGTGTGCGTTTTCTTCGAAGCCGCTGCCCTTGACCTCGTAACCTTTTGCCCGGATCAGCTCAATACAGTCTTCATAAGTTGCGGCGTTTTTTATAGCTTCGTCAATGTCGGCTTTTAACTGTTCTTTCCATGCAGAACCGTTTTTGCCAGCCTGCCATTCCTTGTAAGTTTTGCCCCGTTTTTCTCCCGGAGTGATAATGGAAAGTTCATGCTCCCGACAGAGGTTATCGCTTAGGCTGCGGATGTTATAATAGGTCTTTTTACAGTCATGATATTTCTCATGGTTGATGTTATCAGCGGCGCAGAAAATGATGTGATTGTGGACGTGTCCTTTATCTATATGTGTGCTGACAACGTAAGAGTATTTCCCCTCTAAAAGTTTGTCTGCAAGCTCCACGCCTATTTGGTGGGCTTCCTTATAAGAAACCTCGCCGGGAAGAAAAGACTGTATCAGGTGATAGGCTTTATTTGGATCGGACTGTTTGGTTTTTGACAGCGCAAATTTGAAATCATATGCAGCGGTTTCGGGACTGCACCCATAAGAGGAAATCAGTATGCCCTCATCGGTTTTGTCGGGGTTGCAGATGTAGTCTACTGCTTTATGGACGGTTGCCGTGATAGCATGGATTTTTGTGTATGCCATACCTTTTGCATCAGCTCCTTTACTTCTTTTACATCGGCTTCATATATGTTGCCTGTGGCATTCATACGCTTTGCAATCTGGTTTAAGTTGTTTCCGATTTTTGCAAGCGTAGAGTTGTATTCCCGCAGCTCTGTATAGTCAATGTCATAGACATAACCATATATGATTAAATGCCGCAGGAAAGAGGATTTGTCTTTCATTCCTGATGCTTTCTGCTTTTGCGTGAGGATATAATCTTCGTTCTCGTTTAGATAAATCTGGATAGGAATTTTGCGTTCTCTGTTTGGCATTTTGAAGTTCCTTTCTTGCAATAATGTTAAAAAAATACAGTCGGTTATGCCGTATCCGGCGACTGGTTTTTTGGCAAAATCTGTCAGCGATGTGTAAGCTGGCACAGCGGCTTTTGCGCTTTTAGGGGGACAGGGGGATATGCCCTCTGCAAGCCAATTTCTTCAAGTTTCCACTTGTAAGAAACTTGGGGAAATTGAAGCCCATGTCATGACATGGGCAGTGCTTGCTATTCTTGTGCAAACTGCCCGTAGGGAGTTTGCGTGTTGTACGAGCTTAGGCGAGTGTCTTACAACACATAAGGGCGTTACCGCCCGTCTTTTGTAAAGTCTTTCTGTATTTGGGCTGTAAGAGGATTACTTTGGCAAATAAAAAACTGCCACAACCAGAACAGGGCAGAATTACCCTGCTTTGGCTCATAGCAGTTTGAGTGTACTTTTAAGAATTCATGATTTTATCCACTAAAAATTTTAACAAGCGGCAGGGGAAAAGTCAACAAAAGATGGCAGGAAAAACGAAAGGTTTGATATAGAGGCTGTCAAAACAGTAAAGCCAAACAGCACTGAAAAAAATTTTTTTAAATTATTTTTTTGAATAAGACGGGTTTTGTCGGGTTCGTTTTTTACAATAGAATTTGAAATTTAGCAGAAGGGGGGTGAAGCATGAATACGACTAACCGCAGAACGGAAATTATGAATATTCTGATTCTACGGCGGCATACAACGGCGAGGGAACTGGCAGACGAACTTGGTGTCACTACCCGCACAATACAGAGAGATATTCAGGCTTTATCCCCCGGCTTCCCGGTCTATACAAAGCAGGGTGGAGATGGAGGAATTTATATAGGGGACGATTACAAGCCATATGTGAATACTCTTTCCGCTGACGAGTTAGATACATTGTGCGAGATTTACAGACAGGCAGAGGGCGTACATAAGAAAATTTTGTTGCAGATTTTACATAAATACGGACCCGATAAGCTGGAGATTTAACCTTGTCATTCCGCTAAAGCACATAATCTTTACAGAACCGTTCATAGCAGACGGAGAGTGCTTATGTGCTTTTTGGGCTGACAAGTCCAGAAATGATTTTATCCAAAACGGACAGAAAATTTTGTCCAGGTGTACCTTGAAAATTGAATATGCAAATACATACGGGACGTGTGGGATATGCGGAGCCGCTATGCGGACACGCCAAGAGCTGCCTGCTTTCATTTTTGTGTGAAAGTGTATGCGAGGGAATATTGAAATCTGGTATTGAAGCTAAGGCAGTGAGCGATGAATGTCTGGCAAAAAGTGTAGCAGTTACATGAGGCAATGAGGCATATCTTTGATAATGATACTTCCGGTTTTTCCGGTCAATATAGAATGACGGTGCGATACCGATGTGGACAGTGTAATGAGCTGTCACCCGTATGTGTTTTTTTAATATCTTCCAATAAAAGCATATCCTAATTATTGGCTGTGTTTTTATTGGCAGATATGCCAAAACCATAGCAAGAGAAAAGGAACAATCTTTAGGAAAGAGGTGGAGAATGGAGGCTAAAATAAAGAAGAAAGAGTTTATAAGATATGACGAGGGGGCGGAACGGTATTCGATGAGTAAGCACAGTTTTATGAAACTTGCGCAGGAAGCTCGTGCCGTGTATAAAATCAACAGAATTACCCTTGTAAGCGTTCCAATCTTTGAGGAGTATTTGGAATCTTTTCGGGTGTAGACAAGTAAGCAGGATGAAGGCAATTTTTTTGTGCGCCAAAAAGTATTGACTTTACGGCGCACAAGTAGTATTGTAATGATAGGATTGTGAAGGGAGGCTGACAGCGGATGGCAAAAATGGGCAGACCAAGATTGGAAAATCCGAGAAGTGAGCGTGTTTTTATCCGCCTCACGAAAGATGAGCATACAGATGTAAGAGAGTATGCTGCCAACCATAATCTTACCATAACACAGATATTCGTTCAGGGCTTCAAAAAGCTGCGTGAGCAGGAGAATGAGGAACAGAACGGGTAAATGGCATTGTGGCTTCTTCCTGCGGTAAAGGAAGGTGGTGCATTATGTCAAAATCACGAAAAGATTCAAAAGGCAGAATACTTAGGAAAGGGGAGGGACAGAGAAAAGACAAACGTTATATCTATCAGTACACAGACCCGAATGGGAAAAGGCACGTTTTATATGCAAACGATCTGCTCGAACTGAGGGCGAAGGAAGATGAACTGGAGCGTGAACGGCTGGAGGGAATAAAGGGATATGCCAGAGGAAAAATGACACTCAATCAGCTTGTGGAGAAATATTTAGCAACGAAATATGACTTGAAAATAAGCACCAGATTGAGATACGAGCGTACATATGAGGCATACGCAATGGATAATATCGGGAAAAGACTGATTAACGATATTAAATATTCCGATATACGGTTCTTTTATTATACGCTGCTGCGTGAGAGAAATATCAAGATAGGAACTGTTGATTCTATTCATTCCGTCCTGCACCCTGCATTTCAAATGGCGGTCAGAGATGATTTGATACGCAATAACCCGACAGACGGGGTAATGGCAGAGGTTAGGAAAAAACATGGAAATGATGCCGTAGTAAGACACCCATTGACTATTGAACAGCAGCGGGCATTCCTAAGTTTTACAGAAAAGAGTTATACATGGAAAAGATGGATGCCCTTATTTACGTTTCTTTTTGGAACCGGATGCCGGATCGGAGAAGCACTCGGACTGCGTTGGGAGGATTTGGACTTTGAGAATAAGACCATTACTATAATCCATTCACTGGGGTATGTGCAGCATAATGGAAGCCGTGAAGTGTTTCTTTCCTCGCCCAAAACGGAGGCTGGCAAGCGTACCATACCAATGGTAGATGCTGTGGAAAAAATGCTTAAGAACGAGCGCCTGAAGCAGCAGAATAATAATATTACTTCATGCACGATTGACGGTTTTAGCGGGTTCGTCTTTGTTGATAAAAATGGAAAGATTTCCTGTTATCAAGATATTAACAAAGCAATCAAGAGAATTTCAAAGGCTTATAATGCTTATGAAACTGTCCGAGCAGAACAGGAGGAAAGGGCTGCTGTGTTACTTCCGTATTTTACCTGTCATTATATCAGGCACACGTTCTGTACAAGGCTCTGTGAGCATGAAACGAATTTGAAAGTAATTCAAAGTATCATGGGGCATACCAGCATTAAGACAACGATGGATATTTACGCAGAAACGACGGAAAAAAAGAAACAGGAAACATTTGAAACTTTACAAAACAATAACGTGTTTTTTTAGGAAAAAGTCCGTGAGTGGATTCGTTCCTGACACATACCTTGAGTACATCAAATTTACATCAAACTAATGCTGCTTGGTGGACTAATGTGGACTGAGCAGCGATTGAAAAAGTATCGAGAAAAGGCGGAAATAAGCCGATTTAAGCCATTTGGACATGAAATTAGATGGCGTGGCTACAAAATGGCAACAGAAAATCAGCAAGCCATAATAAATGATGTAATTGATGTAAAAATGGGTGTGTATTTGCATAAAACTTAAACAAATACAGTTAATAACAACAAAGAACACGCCGAGTTCGCATTTTCCCTGGCGAAAAAGAAAAAATAAAAAAATGTCGAAATATAGTTGACATATTAATATTTAAGTGTTAGTATGATCAAGTTGGCATTGAAAAGAGCCAAAACAAAATACGGAGAAAATAGTGAATAGACAATTTTCTCGAAAATAATTTAAAAAAGTTGTTGACAGACAGCGAAAGATGTGATAATCTATTAAAGCTGTCGCAGAAAACAACAGCAGAGAACCTTGATAACTGAACAGTGAAATAACCTTGAAAGATTTTGAGAATCAATGAGAAAAGTTGGATTGAGGGTTATGCAGCGTGACAAATTTTATTTGTCTAAGCGGCAGAAACCGAAAGACTATTTGGCGAAGCCAAATCAGCGAGAAGAAGCAAAGCGGATTCGAGCTGGCTTTTCGCAAAACAAAACGAACAAGGCAAGAGATGCAACCTAAAACAGTAAACACTATGAAAATAGTGAGGACAAGGAAAA
>NZ_RAZG01000031.1 GCF_003612565.1 Roseburia sp. 1XD42-69
AAAAGTGGCATATCCCCAATAAATTCAAGGGATTCTGCCACTTTGTTTTTCTGTAACTGTCGAAGATGGGATTATATTCTTTTCTATTTGCACTTGTCAATATCTTCTGATGTTCACTTTAAAAAAAAGAATTCGATATTTTTACCATTATGTCGTATAATATATTTTAAACATATTGAAATGTCTTTTTTGCTCTATAATTTTAAAACAGACAAATAGTGAAAGGAGAACATGCTATGGATGAAGAATTTACCACACAAAAAAGCGATTTTCTGAGAAAAAACCCTTCCCGGAAAACCTGTGAATCCATTATCCGCAGAATCCTATTGGCGGAGGTGGAACAGCAGGGAGAAAACCGTCATTTTAAACATGCCGTTGATTTTATGAGCTATTTTGAGTCTCTCTATCCTACATCTGACAGCCTCACCAAACAGGTACAGAGGGCAATCAAATCCATGAATATGCCAAAAGATGAAAAGGGATATTTCATTGTAAACAAATCTATGGAACAGATTGAGCAGGATTCGGCCTTAAAAAGCGGTTTTGCCCAGGCCCATGTAAAAACAATGTCCCTGGAAACCCTTACCCCTATTTTTCTTCAAGCTGACAGAGAACTTTGCCCCTACTTAAAAAAATTAATTGCACAATCCATTACTTTCCAGGATATGGTTGTCACCATGGCAGAAACTTCCAACGGTCTGATTCTCTATACAGACAAGCCGGATGAGCTGGAAAAACTGTGTCAGACTTATTGTGAACCCTCAATTTGTTAGATACTTTAACTTATTGTTTACAAATATAAAACAATTATCCTTAAGTCTGTTATAATATAAAAAGACAAGATTAAATTAAATATCTTGTCTTTTTATATTATATATCCCATATTTTTTTATTCTATTTAACGATTTTTTCTTCCAAATCTCTTGTTTTTCTTTATTTCTTTGTAAGGAGTTTTCACTTTATGGTGCATCATAAATTTTCGCTTAATCCGATAAAAGTTATCCGCAAGTTTTCGGATAATAAAAATTAAAATCACAAGAATCAAAAGACCCGCTATAACTGTAAAAATCAACCCCGGTGTAATCTGAAAAACTTTCTTTTCCTTTGGAGGAATCATGCTTTCTGTCTCTTCCACCTGATGATTATCCCCAAATACTTCCTCACCCTCATGAAATTGGAATTGGTCAATCTGAGCTCCGGTGGCAACAATGTCTGCCCGTCCCACAATTCTGTCAGAATAAGTATATTGTATGCTTCCAAGCACATCCTTACCCGCATAGTCATAAATTATCTGGGAGTCCGCATCCTTAAACTCTGCCGTCACTGGAAGAATCACGCTCCCCTCCTGGTCCAAAGACACAAAGGGCTGGCTGTTGTTAAAATTACCGCTTTTTTCTTCCTCCTGATTCCCATATGTCTCTTCATTTTCTGACACATTCATTTTTTTAAAATTATCGAAACAAAAATCTAATAAAGCCCTTGTATCCTCATAGTGGCCGCTGCCCGGTGCATCCATAACCACGCATACAAGAGTCATGCCGTCTTTTTCTGCATAGGTAACCAATGTGGAATTTGCAGCTAAAGTATATCCTGTCTTTCCTCCCAGGCAATAATCATACAAATGCTCCCTGGTTCTGTAGGGATAAAGCATCTGATGATGATTCTGCAAAAATGTCTCTTCATCTTCATGCTTATTGGTAAAAGGAATGGTGTAAGTCTTTGTGCCGCAGATTATTCGGAACGTCTCATTGGAATAAGCTTCCCGGGCAATCAAAGCCATGTCATATACGCTGGTGTAATGCTGCTCATCGGGAAGCCCGTTGCAATTATTAAAGTGGGTGTTTTTACACCCTAAAGCAGCACACCGCTCATTCATCATATCCACAAATGACTGAATATCCCCGGCTACATGCTCCGCCACAGCATAGGCACATTCATTGGCGGAGGCAAGCATAACCGCATAGAGACATTGTTCCATCGTCATCTCTTCCCCCACATCCCGGGCAATTCCGGAACCTTCCGTATTGAATACAGAATCTTTGGAAAAAGTAACCACTTCATCCATAGTGCTGTTTTCCACGGCAAGGAGAGTGGTAAGAATCTTTGTAATGCTTGCAGGATAATGGACATCATGGATGTTTTTCTCATATAATATCAATCCTGTACTAAGTTCCATAACAATCGCCGCGGAAGATTGGACTTCCGGTCCCTGAGGCCAGTACTGCAGCTGGGAGCCCTGGGTATTTAGGGAAAAGCTGCAGACTGTAACAGCAATGGCGCTGATGCAGCCAACCAGCTTTTTCTTTATTCTTTTTCTATCTATCTTCAATGTACACCTCTCATAATAGTTAAAATCAACCTGCAATACTTACAGTATAGACTTATTTCCTCTCTCTATCAATCTTTTTTCATTTATACTTTCCATTTTTCCCTATTTATTATAAAATACTATAGTAGCAAAACTTTTACAGTATAAGGAGAACATATGCGCTTAAGAAATATTAAGGGTGCCGATGAGGCAGTTGCGGAAAGCATTTATTGTATACAAAATCCCAGAGACTATAGAGGAAATTGGCACACTCTTTTTTCCAATACAAATCCTATCCACATGGAAATCGGCATGGGAAAAGGAAAATTTATTATGGAATTAGCTTCACAAAATCCCAGCGTCAATTATATTGGGGTAGAACGCTATACCAGTGTGCTTTACCGGGCCCTGCAAAAAATGAAGACAGAAACCCTCCCCAATTTAAAGTTTCTCTGTGTGGATGCAAAAATTCTTCCGGAAATATTTGCACCAGGGGAAATCGATAAAATATATCTTAATTTTTCCGACCCCTGGCCAAAAGACAGACATGCCAAGAGACGCCTTACCTCTGGTGCTTTTCTCTCCTGTTATGACTCTGTTTTAAAACCGGAGGGCACAATAGAATTTAAAACAGACAATAAGGGCCTCTTTGATTTTTCTATGGAAGAAATTCCTGGGCAGGGTTGGAAAATAAACGCCAGCACCACGGACCTGCACAGGGATACTTCTATGAACCAGGGCAATGTAATGACTGAATATGAGGAAAAGTTTTCTGCCATGGGAAATCCTATTTATAAGCTCATTGCCTCACGTTAACCAAAGAAAAAATTCCGCATATAATAAATAAATCATCTCTTATTGGGAGTCTTATGGGAAACTGCAACTGTAACTGCCGCAAACGTCACAGCAGATGCTGTTACTTTTTTTACCGCCACCCCTGCTTTCAGAAAAAAATCTGCTGTCTGCGCCGTTCTTTTTTGGAAGTCCGGCATATTTTAAACCTGCACTAATCTTGTAATAAACACAATAATTCTTTTGGGGTTTCCGCAAATACCTTTCCCCCCTGCTCCACCAAAAATTCCTTTTCACGAAATCCCCAGAGAACACTAATACAGGGGATTTCTGCATTATTTGCCGTCTGAATATCCACATCGGAATCCCCCACATACACCGCATGTTCTTTATCTACATTAAGTTCTTTTAATGCCTGAAACACTGCATCGGGAGCCGGTTTTCTCCTCACTCCCTCTTTTTCCCCGGCGGCAATCATATCTAAATCTTTAAAATAATACAAATTTAACTCCTTTACTGCAAAATCTGCCTTATTGGAAACCATGGCAAGCTTTACCCCATCTCTTTTCAACTGTTTTAAAACATCCATGATGCCAGAATAGGGCTTTGTTTTATTTTTACAGTTCTTTTTATAGTCATCCTTAAAATACTGAAAAATATTTTCAAATTCAGGATGTGCGTTTCCCCCTTCCACAGCCTGAAGCATTAAATTACGGATTCCGTTTCCCACAAAATTTCTTACTTCCTCCAAACTTCTCTCTTTACAGCCGTATGCGAAAAGAGCTGCATTTACACTGTCTTTCAGGTCCTCCAATGTGTCCAGCAAAGTTCCGTCCAAATCAAAAATAACTGCTTGATACCGATACATAATCTCCTCCATATCTTATACTCAATTTGTTTACCTTTTTATCTTTATAAAAAGAAAAAGCACCAACCCCACAGCCTTCCGCTGCAAAATCGGTACTTTATACTGCGCCACCAGGGGTTCGAACCCTGGACACCCTGATTAAGAGTCAGGTGCTCTGCCAGCTGAGCTAGTGGCGCATAACTGCTTGTCTTTTTCAACGACACGGTATATTATATATTAGAATTCATAAAATTGCAATACTATTTTTAAAAAAAGTTTGCCATTTTTTTATAATTGAAAGGAGATTTTTATGAATATTTTACCAAGATTTTTAAATTATGTTTCCTACTGGACAACTTCTCAGGAATCTGCAGGGACGACCCCTTCCACCAGCCGGCAATTTGACCTTGCCAGGGTATTGGAACAGGAACTAATTTCCCTTGGGGTAAAAGATGTAGTGCTGGATGAATTTTGTTATGTCTATGGATATCTTCCTGCAACGGAAGGCTATCCTTCTAGGAAATCGATAGGTTTGATTTCCCATATGGATACGGCGCCGGATATGAGTGGAAAAGATGTAAAGCCCAATATCATAGAAAACTACGATGGAACAGATATCATCCTTCCAAATGGAAAAGTCTCTATCTTAGTCAGTGATTTTCCGCGATTAAAGTCATTAAAAGGAAAAACTTTAATTACTGCAGATGGAAATACACTTTTAGGCGCAGACGATAAAGCGGGAATTGCTGAAATTATCACTGCTGTTGAGGAAATTTTAAAACGCAATCTACCTCACCCTGATATCTATATAGCATTTACTCCTGATGAAGAAATCGGCGAGGGTTCTGACCATTTTGATTTAAACCGATTTCAGGCAGATTTTGCCTACACAGTAGACGGTGATTATGAAGGTGAGATTGCTTATGAAAATTTTAATGCCGCCTCAGCCGAATTTACTCTGAAAGGAAAAAATGTACATCCAGGAGAGGCAAAAAACATAATGGTAAACGCAGCTTCCATAGCCTGTGAAATTCAATCTCTTCTACCGGAACATGAAACCCCGGAGCACACGGAAGGCCGTGAAGGATTTTACCACCTGACCAATATTTCCGGTGATATAGGACAGGCAAAGCTGTCTTATATTGTAAGGGACCACAATGGAGATTTATTTCAGAAAAAACTTGATTATCTGGAAAAAGTGAAAGAATTTATTTCAGGAAAATACGGAAAAGATACGGTAACTCTTAGCATACAGGAAAGTTATCGGAATATGGTGGAAATTATAGATAACCATATGGAAATTATTCGACTTGCAGAGGAGGCAATTACCTCTGTGGGACTGACTCCTGTTTCCACTCCTGTGCGTGGAGGAACCGACGGGGCCAGAATAAGTTTTATGGGGATTCCCTGTCCCAACCTTGGAACAGGAGGTTATGGTTTCCACGGTCCTATGGAACATATTGCACTGGAAAGTATGGAAACTGTAGTAGAAATAATCTGTCATATTGTATCCCATGTAAATTAAGAAAAAGGGGCTGTGAAAAAGCCTCTTCCCCCTATGTCTCCGGCCTGGCACAATACAAAAAATCAGAAAATCCTGCCCTGCCCCCTGTCTCTTTTGTGGCATAGAGAAACAGCCCAAACCGGCATCCTGCAAAATGGTCCAGACCAAAATGCAGTTTCTGGGTGACGCCAATCTGCTTCCACCCGTTTCCGTGGTGATAAAAAAATTCCGCCTCATCCTTCATTTTAAAAAAGTCCGCCTTTACCCTCAGCCGGACAACATCCTGCCCTGCCCTCACCGATTCCCACTCTGTCTCCTGGAACCCCTCTCCCTGCCGTCCCAGTGGGGAATCCTCTTCCAATGACCTGCCCTTCATTACAATGTAACAGCCATCCTTTTTCCTTGTGACGGCAACCATGCCGTAACACCCCTGCAGGGCACAGATTCCGGCGTAATCCCCCTCCTTCAGCCCGGAGGCGTCAACCGTCACCTCCCCGGCACAGCCGGGATAAATCATTCTCTGGGTCAGCATGTTGTTTGCCTGCAGCAGGCTTTCACACAGCCTGCCTGCCTTCAGCCAGAGAATGCCACGCTCCGCATCCTGCTCCACCAATTGCATATCCGGTTCATGGTTAAACTGCCATACGCTTTTTAGCCCATAACAGCCGTACTGCTCCCTCTCCTGTTCCCTGGAAAGGCTCTCCTCTTTTCTGAAATCGTCGCTCTGCACCAGAGGCCGGCAGGAATGGTTTTTCCCCTGGGGCAGCTCAAACTGCCCTGGGACTTTCCCCCGGACTCCTAAAACCGGCATATGCCCTTCCCAGGCAGCCGGAACCAGCACAGGGATTCTCCCCACCGCCCCATAGTCCTGAAACAGCACGCCGTACCATTTCCCCTCCGGCGTATCTACAATCCCTCCCTGGGCCACCCCCTGGCCGCAGTACCCCCGGTCGTCATTCAAAACATCCCCGCCCTTAAATTCCCCGTCAATGGAGTCAGCCGCAAAACATGCCTCTGTGCGCATCCATCTGTCCCTCAGGGAATGGATAAAAAACAGGTAATATCTTCCGTTGATTTTATAAAAATGCGTCCCCTCATACCCCAGCCCCGGATGCCCCTCATCCCAGACCGCCAGGCGGTGCAGCCCCCCTGCCAAAGGCGCCGTCAGGTCGCTGTTCAACTGGGTAATATAAATTTTCTTATTCCCGTAGGCAATATAGGCATTGTCCCCGTCAAACAGCAGGGAACTGTCGTGGTAAAACCCCTGAATCTCCTGCTTTTTCCAGGGCCCTGCTATCTGTTCCGATGTGTACAGATAGGTTTTGCCCGTGTCATTTGCAGAAAAGCACACATAAAACAAATTGTTGTGATACCGCAGGGATGCCGCCCACATTCCCTTTCCATATATGTTCCCCCCCTCCATCCTCTGTTCCGGGGTACTGTCCAGTCTATCGTATACAAAGGCAGCGTGCTCCCAGTTTACCAGGTCATAGGAGCGGAGTATCTCTCCCCCCGGCATAAAATGCACCATTGTGGTTATCATGTAATATGTGTCCCCCACCCGGATTACATCCGGGTCCGGGTAGTCCAGTTTCAACAGTGGGTTGATCCCGCTTTCTGATTTTTTCATCTCTTTTCCTCCTGTCCCACAAATCATTGACAAAATAGATAGCTTCATTATAACAGTACTTTATATATATGTAAAGTTTTATTGTCAATCCACAGCAGTTTTGAAAAAATTTATTTTTAGATGCAACAGACCTGTAAAAGGAAATCGTTACGGAATATATAAATACCATAACAAAAAGAAACGGAAATTAATGGCAGCATAACTATGTAGCCAACGGTTATCCTTTTGGAAGCCTGTTTTGCGACAGGCTTTGATAGAGACGCCCAAAAATATTTAAAGCAATCAAAATCATGAGAACAGCCATGATAGTCACCAACTGGTGCCATCATGGCTGTTCTTTATGAGACTTTTTTTACAGCCCCTTTCTTTTTAAACACTTGCCAGTAAAGCGGCAATTTCATCAGGAGTCATTACATGATTGGCATCATTGGAGGGAGCGGAAACAGTTGGCGCAGGTTCCGGCTCAGGTACAGGCTCCGGCTCAGGCTCAGGCAGCGGTGTCTCTCCAATTAATTTTGCAATTTCATCAGGGGTCATTACATGGTTGGAATCATTTGATACAACTGGACTCTCCTCTACAGACTCCGGCTCGTTATGTTCCTCCGGCATAGGGATACTTGCCAGCATTTTATCAATTTCTTCCATTGAGGGAATCTCCTCCGAAATATTAGATAAATCTATCTCCGGAACAAATTCTTCCTCATTATTTTCATTTATAAGCTGTTCAATTTCTTCCGGGGTCATCTTAGGATTAATTTCACTCTCCACAGGCGTTATCTGATCCATCAAATCCGACAAATCTTCCTGAGATTTTTCCACCTCAAGAGATGCCATTTCAGGTTCTTCTTCCGCTGCCATCTGCTGCAGTTCCCGAACTTTTTCTTCCAAATCTCCCAGATCCCCGGCATCCATATTATCTGTGAGAGGTTCGACTCTGGGTTCCAGATTGTCTAATTCTTCTATCTCAGGCATCACCAGTTCTTCCGGCTCTTCTTTTAATTCCTCTATTTCAGGCATATCAAACTCTTCCGGTTCTTCCTTTAATTCCTCTATCTCAGGCATTACAATTTCTTCCGGTTCTTCCTTTAATTCCTCTATCTCAGGCATTACAATTTCTTCCGGTTCTTCCTTTAATTCCTCTATCTCAGGCATTACAATTTCTTCCGGTTCTTCCTTTAATTCCTCTATCTCAGGCATTACAATTTCTTCTTGTTCTTCCAGATTTTCTTCCTTCTGAATTTCTTCTTTTTGAATTTCAGGCTCTTCCTGTGAGATATGGGAAATAGATAATTCTTCCGGCTCCATCATCACATGGGGAGAAATATTGATAGAGCTGAGTTTTTCCTCCATCTCGCTGCTAATGGATTTTTCTATCTCATTTAACCTTAATATTACATCCAAATTTTTACTTTGCATTTCACTGCTGACAAATTCACTTACCTTATCCATGTTTTCTTTTACTGCATTTTGGATATCAGTAAATTTACCATTCATTTCCTCTAAATACCCTTTCAACTCTTCGTTTGAGTTGATCACTGCCGTGGAATGTTCTTTGCTCTTATTAATAGTAACTTTTGCAATAGACTTCTGAGCAGAAATCAAATCCTCCAGCGGAAGTCCTGATTCCCCTTTCAGAAGAAAAAGCATGTCAGCCAGTTCAGCAAAATTTTTCCTCATTAAAAGATAAGTTGCTTTCTCTGATTTGAATATACTTTCAAATTCTTTTTCCCTCTTATCCTCTCTCTCCTGCTCTTTTTCATCCTGCAAAATAAAAACAGAATTGGCAATGCGGTATACAAGAAATAAAGAAACTGCACCAATTAATAACAGGAAAATATAACTTTTTGGAAAATTAAGCATGAGATACACTTCTGCTAAAAGCAGTAGCGTCAAAATCATTATACATAGTATAATATGTAATTTCCTTTTCTCTTTATTTCCCTGTACTCCATTATCCTTAATCATATAATACTCCCTTGTACTTTATATTGTAACACCCTGTAAAGTGTTACTTCCTATATATTTATATTCATTGTAGCATACTGTACTTTGTTTTCAAATACAATTTATTCTTACATATCAGAATAATAAGAAAGAGTTTCCAAAAATTCTTCTGGAACTTCCAATCCGCTGTTTTCTCTTTTGCGTATACGCAGCTCCCACTCTTTTGCCTTTTCACTGAAATTCCTCTGTTGGGCCTGCATTGCATGTTCAAATGCCACATTTGTTTTTAAAAACTCCCTCATAGATTTTTCAAATGGACAATAGGTAGCCAGAATCTGTCTGGAAACTTTATTTAATTTTAAAGCAGAATTAGATTCAAAGTAAATCCATGTTTCATAATCAGACAGAAATATTTCTCTGCTGTTATTTCTTGCCCTTTGAATCTGGCTTCTAATCTTTTCTCTTTTTTCTTCTGTAAGATCATGATTCTTCCGATAATACTGAATATAATCCATGTATTCTGAGGTAAGAGATTTATATTGGATATTATTCCAGGACGCCCCCTGTTCACATCTGCAGTATTCCCAGTGAAACCGTCCAAAGGCTTTCGTCACCGCTTTATCCAATTCACTCTCAATCATAACCGGAAAAATGAACCTGGCTGAGGAATCACGCCTCTTTCCTGTAATTTCCTGCCACATGGAAGAAGTTGTACCATAAATGGGACAAAGTATCACATCAGGGTAAACCTTGCGCATTACATATTCTTTATCCACTTTCATTTCCGGATTACTGTAGAAAACCTCCCGGTAAAACACGGTGAAGTCTTTCTTTTCTAATTCAAGAATAGACTCACATAATTGTCCTTTTGATATAAATATACGGGATAAATCCCCATAAAATTGGTCTTTATACAATATAGGAACATAAGTAGATAATTTTCCGTTGACAATTTTATTGTTGCTGCTAAACATATTGTCAACTTCAAATTCCACTCTCTTTCCTCTATCCTGGAGGAACTGTTTTTCCTGTTCAGCTGTTATATCCCCTGTACGTTTTGCCTCCCGGAGATAATCTCTGAAATCCTGTTCAAAGGAATTTCTGGAAGTATCTTTTCTTCCCTCATAAATTTCCTTTAACCATTCCGGCATGGTATAAATACGGAAAGGCATATTTTCTTCTTTTTTGTTTACCATTTCACATAAAAATACCAGCTGGTCTCTGTCCAGTAAACGTTCATCCATATATCCGTAATTCAGGAAAAGTTTAACCGCTAAAGGAACAGGCTTATTTTCCAGCCATGGAAACAGGCATTTTTTGTAAAGAGTAAAAAAGAATCCTATAATTTGCTTTTTCAGCTTTCTCACATCATCCTGGGTGGAAAGTTTATCCGAAACCTGAATAAATTCTTCGATAATATTTTTAATCTCTTTCTGCTGTGCTGTCTCTGTTTTGGAAAAGTCAAGAATCTGCTGAAGAGAATTTTCAAGCATTTCCACATTCTCTTCTTTCGCCCCCTCCTCCGGCTCCTCGCTGCTCATAATGGAAGCGCTCATAATAGAGGCTAATTTCTTTTCAAGTTCTTCTGTATCTTCCAGAAGTTTTTCCCCTGTCCATTTTTCAATTTCTTTGGTGATAACAATTATCTTTTCTTTGGTGTCATTGACATGGAGAATATTCTCCATTTGAAGCTTGCCGTTTTTCTTTAATTCCTTGGCATAACGAACTTGTCTGTCAAACAATCCACTGCCTTTATCATTATAATACAGAGAATAAATTTCTTTTATGTAATTTATAATTTCCATACTGGAATCCTGAAGTTCATGTATAATAACGGAAGCCTCCTCCGATTGGCTCAGAGTCATAATACTGCTCCTGTTAAAGAAATCTTTCTTCAGCTCAAGAGGAACTTTATTAAATTCCCTGTAATATGCTATCTTGTGTTCTTCCGTTTTCAATTCAAACATTTGGTTTGGATGATGTTCAAAAAATTCTTCCGGCACTTCCTCTTCCATACCTGCCTTTACAGCAAACTCGTAATGTTTTTGCAAAAAAAGATACAACTCTATAGCCCTGTTTAATAAATGCTCCTGTTCCTCTAAATAATTTGCGAACTCCTTTGCAACAGAATCAATAATAATTCCCAGATATTCCTTATTGCTGCTCATAAAATTCTGTAAAGATTCTATATCATATGCGGGAAACGCATAGAAAATGGTATACTCATCCGTTGTGTAATTTCCAAAATACTCATCTGCAAACACATCTGGGATGGCAACCATCTCCCCCGCTTTTGCAATTCGTTTTACACCATGATTTTCAATTCGGATACTTCCCTTAATAATCCAGCCGATAAAACTTACCTTATCCCCTTTTTTAAACAGTAAAGTATCTTTTTCAATCTGATTCAAATTATTTGCTTCCAGAACAAATTCCATATTATAATCCACCCAAACTTATTTTTTTATTGTTCCTGCTCTTTTAATTCTTTAATTGCGGCAAAAGTAATCTCATAATCTTTTTTCACCTGCTCTAAAATATCATCTGCATTGTCTGCTTTTCCATGACGAAGAGCTTCCGCCATGTCATGGCTGGATTTAAAAAGAGTCAATAAATCCAGATTTTGGCAAAGTCCTTTCATTGTATGTGCAGCGCGGAATGCCTCTTCTATATCATTTTCTTCCATTGTTTTACACAGTGTTTCAAAGGTCGTATCATCCAGAAATTTAAAAACATATTTTTTAATACGTTCCTCTTTCATGAGACGTCCCATAATGGAATCGTAATTTCCTCCAACTCTTGCGTAAAATTCTTTCAAATCCATAACATTTCCTCCAAGAATCAATCATAATTTATTTTTTCCTGCCACAAAAAACACAATATATTTTTTTTATTATATCACTTTTTAATTATAATAACAAATTATTTTATTCTGGAAATTCTTTTAATTTTAGAAATGTTATTGGAAAACCGACTTACAATGTAAAATACCGAAAACTCTGGAATTCCAGTGTTTTCGGTATTTCTTACTACGTCGCTAAGAGGATTTGAACCTCCGGCCTACCGCTTAGGAGGCGGTCGCTCTATCCAGCTGAGCTATAGCGACAATTAAAAATTATATATATTATTGTGCCTTATTTAGCACTTAATAAGTTTAACACTTCTGCAGAAAAAAATCAACTAATTTCTAATATTAACTGTTCCCTGCATCCAAATATTTCCTTTAAATCTTCTCCCCACTGCAGGTACTCCCACTAAATCATTTTCATTGATACAAATATTATAAACTAAATCATTGGTATCCACAGTCATAACACAAATCCTATCCTGGGAAAAGCTATTGCTCACATAATAATAATTTAAAATTTCCCCCAGAATGGAATACTGGTCACTTTCTATTCCATGGGGCATAAAATAGGAATCCACAATACTGAGAATATCTTCGTTTGCAATTCTTCTGGAAATCATAGAATAAGTATCAATATCTTCTAAAGTAAGGCTCTCTATAGCATCCTCATCTCCATCCCTTGCCGCTGCAATTAAATGATTCCTGTTCTGATTTGTCTTTTCATTTTTTCTTATCTGCTTTTCATTTTTGTTAATGGGAAGAATAATTTTTCCCCCTAAAGAAAGTCCGGCCATAGTGGATGTGACATTAGAAGGAAATCCCCCTTTACTATCTTCAATAAAAGAGAGATATTCTCCCACGTTCTGCAAAAAGTATATCAGAGTCACTCCCACTTTTATATCATCGCACACTGCAGCGTAAGATTCTTTATCTGCATGTTTTTCAATTCCAACCTGTTCATGGCTTGTGATACCGCTTCCCAAAAAAAATGGATAATAGTAATCCATACTAAATTCTCCGTTTTCCAAATAAGAACCGCAGGCGCAAATTCCCATGGACTCCCCAATATGCATGGTATACTGTACAAACTCATTTCCTTGGGAATCCGTAGCTGTATGAATATAGTCATGGGATGCCACGACTTTATTCAAAAGCTCTTCTAATTGTACATTGTTTAATTGTTCAAAACCAATCGCTCTCATAAAACTGTGCATGGCTTACCTTCTTTCCTATAAACTGCTAAATGCTATTCTATCACGTTCTCAATAAAAATACCAGTTGTTTTTTCTAAATTACAGATATCATTTTCTATAATATTTCCATATGCTCCTGTCAGATAATGAATCACAGGTTTCTCTCTATGATTTGTCTGATTGACCACCACGCCGTATTTTTCATTAGACAATTTCACTTTTGTTCCCACAGGGTACTTAGATATCATAGAACATAAAATATGGAATAGTTCTTTATCAAATTTGCTGCCGGATTCAAAATCAAGCCGGTCCATTGCCTTATCCACAGATATTATTTTTTCTTCAAATCCCGAAATCATGCAGTCAAAAAAATCACATAACTGAATAATTTCACACTCTAAATTTTGTCTTCTCTGTTTTAATGGATAACCAGAACCGTCTTTTCTCTCATGATGGGATAAAACCATACTTTTAGATATTTTAGGAAACCAGTCATCTTGTCCATCTAATACAGTATATGCAAGAATCGTATGTTTTTTGAATTCAAATACATCCCCTGGAGATAACTTTTCCATGTCCAAATTTAAATAGGGAACTGTAATATAGCGAAGTCCTAAATCATGAAGCAGACATCCCAAAGCAACTTCTTCTTTTCTTTCCTTATCAAAGTTTAATTTTTCTGAAATTATTAGGGAAAGAACTGTCACCATAAGAGTATGCTCATAGAGATTTGTCTTTCGATTTCTGTAATCATAAATTTGATTTTTATCTATTCCGCTGACAAAACTTTGTATTTCCCCGGACAGTTTTTTTATATACCTTAGTGTATTCTTATCAGTATAAATATGTTTTTCTAAGATAATTTCAATTTCATGGATAAAATATTCTTTTTCAGATTCGGTAAAAAACATATGGGGAACCTCATATTTTTCATAGGGGTCCAAAACCTCCACATATGAGATATACATTGAAAAAAGAAGTTCTGCATACTCTTTTTTCAAAACGGTTCCTGCCTCTAACAGTATTTCTTTTTCTTCTGTTAAAACAGGAGATGCTAAAATATCACCGTCCTGTATATGCTTCACTTCTTTTATAATCATTTTCTACTCCGCTTAATCTTTGCTTTTCATTGCCATGTCCAAAGCTTCCTGTTCTTCATCAGCTAATGCGATAATGGAATTTCCGTCAATGATTTCCTTTATGTAAGTATAACATCCTTCTCTGCTGTGCATAGCATTTACAATAAATCCATCATTTATTTCATTCAAAAGAGCCAGTGAAAAACTTAACTTGCCACCCATTTCATGAAAAGCATCGTATTTTACCAATCCAACTTTTTGGAAAGTAGTTTTCATATTTTTATAAATTTTTTGAATATCAGATTCATTTTTCTGTGTGGAAGAAATAAGATGGTCAATTTGATCCATACGGCTTAATATGGATTCTTCCAAAGTTTTTGCATTTTTTCCATCCATAAACATTTTGTACTTTTTTTTCAGCTTATGCATCTGTATGATATTGATAAACACAATAAGCAAAAGTAAAACTGTCAATGCTGCCAACCCCATTATTACATAGTCGGAGTCAATTCCTAAATAATATTCTATCATATCTCTGTTCCTCTTTTACTGTTAATTTTGTATTGATTGAAATAAATCCACAATCCGGTCAAGTTCCTCAGAAGAATAGTATTCAATTTCTATTTTTCCTTTTTGGGCATCTTTCTTTTTTATTTCTACTTTTGTGCCTAAAATAGATTTCATTTTTTCTTCCAGGTCCTGATAAATTATCTCTAATTTCGGATCAATAGGAGTTTCTTCTTTTGGTGATTCCTGCTTCTCATTTTGAATTTTCTTTACTAATTTTTCTGTCTCCCGGACACTTAGCTTCTCATCAAAAATTTTTTGAGCAAGACTATACTGCTTTTCCGGATCCTCAATGGCAAGAAGAGCTCTTGCATGTCCGGTAGAAAGCATATCGTCAATCAGCATCTGCTGAACTTCCTTAGTTAATTTTAAAAGACGCATAGAATTTGTCACTGCTGTTCTGCTCTTGGAAACTCTTTCTGCTACCTCGTCCTGTTTTAAATTAAACTCTTCTAAAAGACGTTTGTAAGCAAGTGCCTCTTCAATAGGATTTAAATCTTCTCTCTGTATATTTTCAATCAGAGATATTTCCACGATTTCCTGCTCGGATAAATTTTTAATAACAACAGGAACCTCTTTTATCTTTGCCATCTTGGCAGCCCGCCATCTTCTCTCTCCGGCAATAATCTCATAATAATCATTTTTATCCTGCACCAGCAAAGGCTGTAGAACACCAAATTGCTTTATTGATTCTGATAATTCCAATAATGCATCTTCATTAAAAGTTTTTCTTGGCTGTTCCCTGTTTGGTTCCACTTTCTGAATATCCATCATAACTGCATCTTTGTATGCGTTTTCAATTACTGGCTGAGTATTGCTATCTGCAGATTCTGTTTCTTTCTCAACAAATGTTTTTGAAGGAATCAGAGAATCCAGCCCTTTACCTAAACCACCTTTTTTTGCCGCCATATTATAAATCCTTTCTATCAATCACTTCTTTTGCTAACATGCGATAACTCTCTGCTCCAGTTGATTTTGAGTCATACTTATTGATAGGCAGACCGTGGCTGGGCGCTTCTGCTAAACGCACACTTCTTGGAATAATTGTCTTATAAATGGTAGTATCCAGGTTTGTTTTTACATTTTCTACAACTTGAAGGGAAAGATTTGTTCTGGCGTCATACATAGTAAATACAACACCTTCCATTTGCAAATTTGAATTCAGACGTTGCTGAACAAGATTTATGGTGTGTATTAACTGGCTTAATCCTTCCAACGCATAATACTCACACTGAATTGGAACTAAAACTGTACTGGCTGTAGTCATAGCATTTACAGTCAACATATTTAATGAAGGAGGGCAGTCAATGATAATAAAGTCGTAATCGTCTTTGATATAATCTACTTCATTTTTTAATATGTATTCCTTATCATTTATCCCCAATAATTCAATCTCTGCTCCGGCAAGATTTACATTGGAAGCAATTAAATCCAGGTTTTCCACTTCCGTATTTACAATACATTCTTTAATTGTACATTCATCCAGCATTAATTCATATATTGTATTTTCCAGTTCATCTTTGTCAATTCCTAAACCACTACTTGTATTTCCCTGGGGATCAGTATCTATAGTTAGAACTTTTTTTCCTAATTCTGCAAGACAAGCAGATAAATTTATTGCTGTGGTAGTTTTACCTACCCCGCCCTTTTGGTTAGCTATTGCTATTATACGTCCCATATTATTTTTTTGTTATTCCTTTCTTTTTTGTTTTTAATTATAGCACTATTCGATTTTCTTTTCTATAAAAAATAGAATTTAGTGGTTCTATATTTTATTGTTACTATATATTGTGGATGTTTCACGTGAAACATTTTTCATTTATCACATTTTATCAAAAAAATGTAAAATTTTGTATTAAGTAAAACATATTTACATTTTTTGTAAACTAATTGTAATTTCTTATTAATACAAAAGAGAAAATGTTTCACGTGAAACATTTTCTCTTTTATTTTGATTTTAATTAATGTCTACAAGATTATTTCGGATTGCAAATACTGCCGCCTGTGTTCTATCTGCCACGCCTATCTTTTTAAAAATATTTGAAACATGGTTTTTTACTGTTCTCTCACTTATATTCAACTTTGTAGCTATCTCCTTATTGTACATTCCTACAGCTAAATTTTTCAAAACATCCAATTCCCTTTTCGTTAAACTCTCCAATTTATCATGATCATTTTTCATATTTAACATCTTAGAATTTAAAATTGGAATCATACTTGGCTGTATATATGTTTCTCCCCTTATTACAGTCATTATTGCTTTTTTTAATTTAGAAGATTCGGAATCTTTTAACAAATAACCATTAATCCCTATCTCCATTGCTTTCATTAAATACTCTACTTCATTATGCACTGTCAATACTAATACTTTTATTTTTGAATTTCTATTTTTTAATTCCTGCAAAACTTCTAAACCATTTTTCTTTGGCATATTTATATCAAGCAATAAGACATCAGGTTTTAAATTATCCGTAATCTGCAAACATTCTTCTCCGTCATTTGCCTCTGCTATCACTTCAAACTCCCCTCCTAATTCCAAAAGCTGTTTTAATCCTTCACGAATCATGGAATGGTCATCTGCAATCATAAGTTTTACTTTTTCCGACATTTGCTACTCCTCTCTGCTTATTGGTACTTCTACAGTAACTCTTGTTCCTTTTCCGATTTCCGTATTAATTTCAATAGTCCCAGATAGGAGATAAATACGTTCTCTCATAGTAGATAAACCAAAGCCTGAATTATCATCCTTAATTTCTCCTGCCTGTTCTTCTAAAGAAAATCCATCTCCATCATCACAAATTAATATTTTTATTTTGTCTTTTTCATAGCTCAACTTTACAAACAATAAAGTGGCATTGGCATATTTCAGTACATTATTACATGCTTCTCGAATAACCCTTAAAATAGTTAATGCAATAACAGGTTTTAATTGATAAGATTTTCCCTCCTTCGTAAAATCTGCATGGACAATTCCTAGTTGATTAATTCGATACATTTCTCTCTCAATAACATCATCAAAACCAATATCATCCATAGACATAGGATGCAAATCATATATCATTTGACGCATTTCTTCAATAATGCTTCTCAAAGATTTCGTCATAGACAACATTTCCAAACGACACCTGGGAGGATCTAATTCTAAGAGCTTTGTACAAAGTTCTGTCTTGTGAACCAAACCGGTAAGACATTGAACTGAAGAGTCATGCAACTCTCTGGCAATCCTCTGTCTCTCTAACTCCTGGGTTTCCAACAACTTCAATTTTAATATTTCTTTTTCCTGTATACTCTTTTCAAATATTCTTTCGTTTGCAGCAGATTGCTGCTTTGCAATTTTTAATACACTATTCAATTCATCAATTTTAGAATCAATCTTTAATAATTCTTTTTTTTTCTTTTCAATGGATTCTAAAAAATCATGCTGTTGAGTTTCTAACTGCTCAATCTGATTTTTCAAATCTACGTTTTGCTTTCTGGGAGAAAAAGCATCAAAATTTTTTTCATCCTCCAATTTCAAGCGCTCCATATATCTCAGATGCTTATTCATTTTTGAGGTAATATCACTCTGCTCTTGCTCCAACTGGATTTTGTTTTCTAGTAACTCAGAATAAATATTTTCCAAATAAGTAATTATCATAGTCTCTCCTAGAACATTTGTTCTGTAACCATTTTTCTAAAAAGACAAGTATACATATATATATTTTACTTCATTCCTGCATAAAAATAAAGTAATTTCAAGGAAATTTGTTTGTATATCCTCATCATTTCGTCTATAATATAAATAATAAAACTTTTAAGGAGGCCCATATGAAAAAAAATATCAGACATTTCTTTTTATTAAGTGCACTGGCCGCAGGCACCATATATGGAATTAATACTTTTATAGATGCAACTGCCGGTGTACGCAAATATCTAAATACCACGTCAGGACGTTTTTTTGAATGGCGCTACGGAAATATATTTTATACAAAACAGGGAAAAGGAACTCCGGTTCTTCTTATCCATGACCTGCATCCCGCCAGTTCCTGTGCTGAATGGGAAAAAATTGTAAAGAAACTAGAAAAAGAGCATACCGTCTATACCTTAGATTTATTGGGTTGCGGCCGCTCAGATAAACCCAATTTCACTTACACCAATTATATGTATGTTCAGTTAATCACTGATTTTGTAAAAAAGATAATAGAAGAAAAAACAGATGTATTTGCCACAGGTGACTCCGGCTCCTTTACCTTAATGGCTGCAAATATGGATGATAGCATTTTCCACCGGATTTTCCTGGTGAGCCCTCCCTCTTTAGAATCTCTCCAGGGTATTCCAAATAAAGGGGACAACTTCCTAAAAAATATAATCGACCTTCCCATAATAGGAACCTTTTATTATAATACAAAAATGCGGGAACAGAGAATTACCGAATTATTTGAAAGAGATTATTTTAAGCGAAAAAATTTAATTTCTGACGAGACAAAAAATGCTTATCATGAATCAGCTCACTTAGACAGAAGCAAAGGCAAATATTTATATGGAAGCATAATTGGAAATTACACCAAAATAAATATTATTCCAGCATTAAAGAAAATTGAAAATCCCATATATCTTATTGGAAACAGAGATAAAGAGTCCTCTGTGCAGGTATTGGATTCCTACCTGAAATATGATGAAAATATTGAAACTGCTTATATCTCCAACTGTGGCAAACTTCCTCAACTGGAGGATCCAAAAAAATTTATGGAAATCATACGGATGTTTTATGAAAGCTAATAATAAAAAATACCGCTCCAAAAAATATAGAGCGGTATTTTTTATTATTTTACTATTATTGTCTTTACTTTACTGGAATCACTTAAGATAATACTTTTTCCAGATTTTTTAAATGAATATACTTTTACATAATATTTTTTCCCCGACTTCAATTTTTTTACAGTATATTCCGTAGTCTTATTTTTTGAAACCTTAACCTTTTTCAAATTCTTTTTAAACTTGGAATCTGTGGCATAATAAATATAATATCCATCAGCTTTTTTATCCTTTTTATATTTTACATTAAAATTCCGCTTTTCCGTTTGTAAAGATGTAATAGTATTCCTTTGGGGCTTTACTACAATCTCAAAGGTTTTTGTCATAGTCTTAGACTTCATTTTCAACTTTGCCAAGCCACAGCCCTTTATTGTAATCTTCCCCTTTGTACTTACAGTAAATACTTTTTTATTGGAAGTAGAAAATGAAACTTTCTTTCCCATATCTTTTCCCGGCTGAATCACAAAAGGGGAATCCCCATAAGTTACTTCTATTCTTTTCACTTCAACTTTCTGTTCATTAGAAAGAGAAGAATCTCCATTTCCCGGATTTTCAGTGGAACCCTCTCCGCTATTATTTCCAGAATCTGTGTCCCCCCCGGGAGAAGGATTTGGATTATCCGGGTTATCCGGATTTTCTGGATTATCTGGATTAACAGGTTCTTCCGGATTTTCCGGATTTTCTTCCGGTGGTATTTCCGGCTCTTTCCCTCTCTCTGTAATAGTTATGGGAACACGAAGATATCCTCTGTCAAAAATTTTAGTCTCTGTTACTTCTATATATATATAAGTACTTCCAATTCCCTTAATCGACACAAGTCCATTATCATCCACAGAAACAATATTAGAATTTTCAGGTATATAAGAAATAATCCCATCACCAGTATAAGTTGCCTGGAGATTAAAATCTTCCTCATCATGATATTTAAGAATTCTATTATTTACTAACTCAACTCCAAGCTCAATATTCTGCTTTTCTTTTTCATAACCAGATGCATTTGTAAATTTTTTAAGAATTTTATTATCCTCTGCAAATTTTGCTGCGGTTGAACCCGACTCGCAGTAAATTGTTAAATTCTTTGTTCCGTCAAAAGCACTATCACTGATAGAAGTTACATTATTTGAAATATATATATACTTTAAACTGGTACAATCCTTAAACATATTGTCTGGAATTTCCGTCAAAGCATCAGACAAATTTACAGACTGTAAACTGGTACATCCTTCAAAAAGATTAGGCCCTACAATATTTACCCTGTCTAAATCTGACATATCAAGGCTCTTTAAACTGGTGCATCCCTTAAAAGCAGCTTCTCCTAAAGTTAAATTGTGAAAATTATCATATGGTAGATTTTTTCCAAATTTTACTGTGGTAAGTTCGGTACAGTCCCGAAAGGCGTTCATTCCAATTTCATCCACACTTCTTGGGATATAAGCAGTCTGAATTTTTCGTCCACCCTCATTTATAATCACAGTACCATCTGTTAAAAAATTTCCTGAAAATGCTCCCTTACCAATAATTTTTACATTATCTGGAATTCTAATATTCGTCTTTTCTGTCTCATCAACCACATATCTTACATCAAAAGATGTAAGCTCCCCGTTCACCTTTGATATTAAAAATCCATGCTCATCATAAAAACCCAGCTTTTCCTCCTGCAGTTCCGTCA
Source organism: Roseburia sp. 1XD42-69 (assembly GCF_003612565.1). Classification (GTDB taxonomy): domain Bacteria; phylum Bacillota; class Clostridia; order Lachnospirales; family Lachnospiraceae; genus Roseburia_B. The sequence continues at coordinate 21,176 of NZ_RAZG01000031.1, forward strand.
AAGGAAAATTAAGAGATGCTGAAACAGGAATAAGTTCCGTCTGACAAATCAGGAGAGAAGAAAATATAATTCCAGCCAAAAATTTAATTCTTCTGTTACCCATAAAACACCTGCTTTCTAAAATAACTCATTCTCATGAGTCCTTTGACTATTTTTGTATTTTTACATTTCGGATTTTGCTGAAATCACCCTTCACAATCTTTTTACCAGAATTTTTATAAGAACATACTTTTACATAATACTTCTTATCTGTTTTTAAATTCTTTATGGTAGAAGAAGTGGTTTTATTCTTTGTGATTTTCACTTTGTTTAAATCATTGCTAAATTTGTAATCGGTAGAATAATAAATATAATATCCATCTGCTTTTGTATCTTTATTCCACTTAATAGTAATATTCCGCTTATCAAGTTTTAAATCGGTAATTTGCTGCCTCTTTGGTTTTACTATAATTGTTACCTTGCTGTTTTTCGCCTTATATTTTTCCGTTGCCGCAGCTTTAATTTTTACATCTGCAATACCGCATCCCTTAATTGTCACTTTTCCAGTACTTGACACGGTAACCACTTTTGTATTACTGGAAGAGTAAGTCATCTTTCCCCTGCCTGAAGATGTAAAACTTATTTTAAATGGGCCGTCTCCATAGGTCTTTGTTATGGTCAAAAGGGAATCCTCTTCTGCAAAAACAGACGTGGATTTAAAACTTCCAATACTTAAAACCATTACAAATAAAAACACCAATACTTTTTTTACATAGTTCATAATTATACCTCCCAACACAAAAATTATAAAGGCTGTCTTAAAGGCGTACCAGCTTTTCTTGGATATGCCTTTGGAGAATTTTTACACTTTTCAATCACTACAAAAGAACGCTTCTGTTCTCCCAAATGAAATTTATAAACTTGCTTTACTTTTCCACCAAGAATCCTACAGGCATTTTCAGACATTTGAAGTTCCTCCTCAATCTCCCCCGACTTATAAGAAATAAAATGTCCTCCAATTTTTACAAAGGGAATACAATATTCCTGAAGGGTGGAAAGGTTTGCCACTGCACGGGAGACGGAAAGGTCAAAATTTTCACGATACTTCTTATCCCTGGCAAGCTCCTCCGCTCTGGCATGTACCGCCTCAATATTTTCCAGTTCCAAAGCATTTATCACTTCCTTCAAAAAAACAACTCTCTTATTCAAAGAATCCATCAGCGTTATCTTAAGATTTGGAAATGCAATTTTAAGAGGCAGACCAGGAAATCCAGCTCCTGTTCCCACATCAATTACTTTTATGGGTTTATTTAAATCTGCCACCCGGTTCAATAAAATGGAATCCAGAAAATGCTTTTCCACCACCTCCGGAAATTTTGTAATTCCAGTGAGATTCATCACTTTATTTTTTTCCACCAGCATTTCATATAAGAGTAAAAATTTCCGCTTTTGTTCGTCTGAAAAAGCAAAATTTTTCTTTTCAAACTGATGTGACATATATTTTATTTTTTCCTCCAATGAATCACATTCCTCCCCGCTCTCCAAAAAATTTATTTTCCTTTACGATACATTTGTTCCAGATACACAAGCAGTACAGAAATATCTGCTGGAGAAACACCGGAAATTCTGGAAGCCTGGCCAATAGATACAGGTTTCACAAGATTCAATTTCTGAACTGCCTCTTTCCTCAGACTATGTACATCCCTATAATCTATATCGGCAGGAATCCTCTTTTTCTCTAACTTTTTAAACTGATCTACCTGTTTCATCTGCCTGGTAATATAGCCGTCATATTTTACATTAATATTTACCTGTTCTCGAACCTCCTCTGGAAGCTCCCTGCGTTCCTTATCTAAAGGTGCCAGTAAATCATAGGACAACTCCGGTCTACGTATTAATTCTACCAGACTGGTACCGGTATTTAAAGGGATACTTCCACACTTTTCTAAAAAAGATTGAACTTCCTTATTTGCCCCCAGCATCACTTTTGAAATACGCTCCATCTCCTCTTCAATCATCTTTTCTTTCTCAAGAACCCAGTCATACCTCTCTTTGGGAAGAAGGCCGATTTCATATCCAATCTTGGAAAGGCGAAGGTCTGCATTATCCTGTCTTAATATAAGACGATATTCCGCTCTGGAAGTCATCATGCGGTAAGGTTCAAAGTTTTCTTTCGTAACCAAATCGTCAATCAACACACCAATATACGCCTGGGAACGGTCTAAAATTAAAGGCTCTTTTCCCTGAATACTGCGGACAGCATTAATCCCTGCAATCAACCCCTGACATGCCGCTTCCTCATACCCGGAACTTCCATTAAACTGTCCCCCGCTGAAAAGTCCCTTTACATTTTTAAATTCCAGGCTGGGATATAACTGATTTGGATTGATGCAGTCATATTCTATGGCATAGGCATTTCGCACAATTTTTGCATGTTCCAATCCAGGAACGGTACGGTACATTTGATACTGCACATCCTCAGGAAGAGAACTAGACATCCCCCCCACATACATCTCATTGGTGTTAATACCCTCCGGCTCAATAAATACCTGATGTCTATCCTTATCTGAAAATTTTACAACTTTATCTTCTATTGAGGGGCAATATCTTGGCCCTGTTCCCTCTATAATTCCTGCATAAATAGGAGAACGGTCCAAATTTTCCCGGATAATCTCGTGAGTCTTTTCATTTGTATAAGTCAGCCAACAGGAAACCTGATTAATTTGAACATCGTCAGGATTGGTGGAAAAAGAAAAAGGCACTACCCTCTCATCACCAAACTGTTCCGTCATTTTCGTAAAATCAATAGATTTTTTGTCAATTCGAGCCGGAGTGCCAGTTTTAAAGCGAAATATTTCTATTCCTAAATCTTTGAGAGAATCCGTTAGATAATTGGCTGCGGAAAGTCCGTTAGGCCCGGTATGAACTACCATCTCCCCGGTAAGGCATCTGGCGCCAAGGTAAGTTCCGGTACACAAAATCACAGCTTTCGCATAATAAATTCCCCCGGAAACTGTCCTTAAACCCGTCACTCTCTGCTTTTTTTCATCCGTTAGAATTTCTGAAACTTCCGCCTGCTTTATAGTGAGATTTTTTTCCGCCTGAAGTGTTTTCCGCATTTCCATACTATAAGAAGCTTTGTCTGCCTGGGCTCTAAGGGAATGAACAGCAGGGCCTTTTGACTTATTCAGCATTTTGGACTGAATAAAAGTTTTGTCAATATTTTTTCCCATCTCCCCTCCCAGGGCATCTATCTCTCTCACCAGATGTCCTTTAGAACTTCCTCCCACATTGGGATTACAGGGCATCAATGCAATACTGTCCACACTTACTGTAAAAATAATTGTCTCAAATCCCATTCTTGCAGAGGCAAGGGCTGCTTCACATCCGGCGTGTCCAGCCCCCACTACACAAATATCATAAGTTTCCTCAATACAAGGCATATCTTTTCCTCACTTTCCCATACAAAACTTGCTGAATATCTCATTTACCAAATCATCTTCCACTGCTTCTCCCACAATCTTCCCCAGTTCCTCATAGACATTCATCAAATCAATGGAATAAAAATCCTCCGGCATTCCATCCCGAATACTCTGTAACACAAATTCCAGGCTCTTCTTTGCCTCCAAAAGAGATGTTTTATGCCTGGCATTTGTGATAAATACTTCATCATTCATGGAAATCTTTCCTGTAAAGAAAAGTTTTTTAATCTCTTCCTCCAGCAAATCAATTCCCATATGATTTTTAGCGGACACCGGCAAAATTGTCTGATTTAAATGCTTTCGGATATCCTCTTCAAAAACAACTGGATTTAAATCAGACTTATTTAGAAGAATAATTGCCTTTCGGCCTTTCAGTAAATCCATAATCTGATAATCATCCTCATTTAAAGGAGAGGAAGTATCCGCCACATAAATTACCAAATCGGCTTTTTCCAGATAGTCTTTTGCAAGATTCACTCCGATTTGCTCCACCAAATCCTTTGTATCACGAATCCCCGCAGTGTCAATCAAGTGAAGGGAGAATCCTCCCAGATGAATCTGCTCTTCAATCACATCTCTTGTAGTTCCCGCAATATCTGTCACAATGGCCCGCTCTCTTCCCACCAGGGCATTTAAAAGAGAAGATTTCCCTGCATTTGGTTTTCCTACAATTACAGTTTTAATCCCTTCTTTTAAAATAGTACCATTTTCAGAATTTTTCAATAATTTCTCCACTTCCTGTAAAATCTCTGAAACTTTTTCATAAAGCCCCTCACTGTAGGAATCCAGTTCATAATGTTCTGGATCATCTAAAGCAGACTCAATAAAAGCAATTTCATGTAAAACCTTCTCTCTTATCCATCGAATCTTTTCCGAAACCCTGCCGGAAAGCTGTTCCACGGAAGAACAAAGGGCAAAGTCATTTTTTGCAGAAATCACATCCATCACAGACTCTGCCTGGGCAAGGTCAATTCTGCCGTTTAAAAACGCCCGCTTTGTAAACTCTCCCGGGTCTGCAGGCCTAGCGCCATTTTTAATGACAAGTTCAAAAATTCTCTGCATCATCAGGATTCCCCCATGGCAGTCAATCTCTATGGTATCTTCCCTTGTGTAGCTCTTCGGCCCTCTCATAATAAGAACCATAACTTCATCTATTTTCTGATTGCCATCCACAACAAAACCGTAGTGAACCGTATGAGTCTCACAGTCAGACAATCTTTTATTCTTCTCTTTTAACTTTATCACTTTATCTGCTGTTTTAACAGCATCTTCTCCACTAATTCTAATAATTCCAATACCAGAATTACTCATTGCTGTGGCGATTGCCACAATGGTATCTACTCTCATAATTTTAATCCTTTAATTGAAAAAACTGCTGCACATACTTCTTTTAAGTAATGTTCTGCAGCAGCTTTCATGGGAAATTATCGTTTTAAAGTTACAACAACATGGCGGAAAGGTTCCTCCCCTTCACTGTGTGTAGTTACATATCTGTCACCTTGCAATGCGGAATGAATCACCCTTCTCTCAAAAGGATTCATAGGCTCCAAAGAAACTGGACGTTTTGTCCTTTTAACTTTAAATGAAATATTCTTAGCAAGATTTTCCAAAGTTTCTTTTCTGCGGATTCTATAATTTTCCGTATCCAGCTTCACTTTATAATATACTTCAAAATTTTTATGAACCGTATTGTTTACAAGAAGCTGCAGGGCATCCAACGTCTGTCCCCTCTTACCGATTAAAACCCCCATCTCAGGACCTTTCAGCTCCACATCAATATTATGGCTTTCCTCATCCACCTCAATCATAATTTCCACATCAAGCTTCATAGCCGTAAATATATCTGTCAAAAACTTTCTAAGGTAACTCTCAACATTAAACTTCTTTGTAACCCTTATTTTTGCAGGTTTACTTCCGATTCCTAAAAATCCTGCGCTTCCTTTCTCCAAAACTTCAATTTCAACCTGATCACTTGTGAGTCCTAACTGAATCAAAGCGTCTGTCACTGCATCTTCATAAGTTTTAGCTGAAACTTCAATAAAATCCATTTTATAAACCCCCCTATCTGCTATTTTTTTCATTAAATTCCTTTACGCGATTTGCCTTCGCTGCCATGCTCCCCGGTTTTGCCTGGCTTCTCATTGCCGCTGCTTTTTCTAAAGCCAGCTCCTTCTCCGCATTAGACATACCTGAACCGGCCACTTTCTTCGTATTCATCCGCGCCATATTGTTAATCTGGTTTTCGGAAATACCAAGTTTTTCCCGTTTCTTTTTTGCTTTCTCCTGATTCTTCTTAATAATAACATCTAAATCAACTTTCTGGAAGTGCTTATTTAAACAATACTGCTGAACGCTTCGGATTAATGCACTGATAATCCAGTAAAGTCCCAGTCCGGTAGGAACACCAAAACAGAAAAACAGAGAAAACAAGGGCATAATGCGGTTCATCATCTTCATCTGATTTGCCATGGCATCTGAGGAATTATCCCCGGTAGAAGGAGCCTGGGGCATCAATTTAATATTTAAAACCTGTGTCAAATAGGAAATAACAGGAATCATTAATGCCAAAAATACCATCAAATAACTGTGAGCGGCAAAATTCGTGGTTATAATGGACCAGGGTGTATCAGAAATATTCATTCCAAACAAATTATTTACCTCGCTTAAATGGGCCTGGGTAGATGCAATCACATCCGTAAGCCCTGAAAATTTGTCCGAAAGCATGTCCCACCCTTCAGAATTCATGGAATAGAGAACATCCACAATATAATTGGAAAGAGCTCCTTTATCTGTTATAGTAAAATCAACTCTTATGGTATTTAATTTTAACTCCTCCACAATACCTGCCATTGTTGTCTCAAAACCTGTAGTTGACATGATTCCCTCTACAAGAGAAGTGAACTGATTTCTAACACCGGTAATATAAGCTGGTACATAGCGGAATACTTGGTATAAAGCCATAAGGATTGGGAAGTTTATCAACATAAATCCACAGCTTCCCATAGGGGAAATTCCATACTTCTGATAAATTGCCTGAGTCTCCTCCTGCATAGCCATCATAGAATTCTGGTCTTTCTTATCCTTATACTTTTTCTGGACTTTCTGCAATTCCGGCTGCATCTTCTGTGTCAGCATTGAAAATTTCTGCTGTTTATAAGTGATTGGAAACAAACACATATAAATTACAAAAGTAAGTAAAATAATGCTCAAAGCAACATTTTCAAAACCAAACAAATTATAAACAATATTGTAAATACCGTTCATAATCCAGCCTAGAATTTTTGCAATAGGCCCAAGAATTGCACCGTCATAGGCTGTTAAAATAATATCTGACAATGTAACATACCTCCTACTATGGAACAGGATCATATCCACCTTTTGAAAAAGGATTACATCTCAATATTCGCCAAAGAGCCAAGGCTCCCCCTTTCAAAGCGCCGTATTTTTCCACAGCCTCCAAGCCATAAGAAGAACAGGTGGGATAATAGGGACACTTTGTGGTTTTCATGGGGGATAAATATTTTCTATAAAATTTAATCAATGCAATTAAAATATTTTTCAAAATGATTCCATCTTCTTTTTAATTTTCTTTTATATTAATATAGAATGAAGATTTGCCAAATGTAAAAGAGCCCTCTCTATCTGATGATAAGCGGCATTTTTTGCATTTACCCTGACAATGACTACAATGTCCAATCCATATTGAAACATCTCTTCATGCAGTCTGTAACTTTCACGAATCAAACGTGTCAGATGATGTCTTACTACGCTGTTTCCAACTTTTTTGCTTACTGATATTCCTAATCTGTTTTCTTCTTTATTATTGGGAAGGACATACATCACAAGCAGATTGTTGGAATGAGAACTTCCCTTATTATATACTCTTCGGAAATCAGTATTTTTTTTCAGTGATTCTGAAAATTTCATATGGCCTTTTTTGCTCCTTTAAATTTTAAGAGAAGAAAAGACCACAAATTTGTGGTCTAAGCTGACAATTTTTTTCTTCCTTTTAATCTTCTTGCAGCTAAAACTTTTCTTCCGCCTTTTGTGCTCATTCTGGCTCTGAATCCATGAACTTTAGACCTCTGTCTCTTTTTTGGCTGATATGTCATCTTCATAATATCCACCTCCTCTACTTTAGAAAACATCATTACAATTATAACAAAAAAGCCGCCTAAGTCAAGCAAATTTCAGTTTTTTTCACATTTTTTAATGTTTTTTATAGTTATCCACATATTTATCATTTCTATCTTCCATATTTTGTTGATTTATGTGAATTCATGCACAATTTGTGGATAACTCGTGGATAACTATGTGAAATCCACATGTCTTTGCATTTTATTATTGATAAATTAGTAAAATTAGTTTATTATAGAGAATGGGAGTAATGTGTCTTTTCCCGGATAAAGTAACGAAACACAATGGAGAATTTTAAATGGAAGCAATTTTACAAAAATGGGAACAAATCTTAGATACAGTAAGAGAAGAACACGAACTGACAAAAGTTTCCTTTGATACCTGGCTTAAGCCTTTGGAAATCTGTTCAGTAGAAGACAAGAAATTATATATATTGGTTCCCGGTGAACAGGTAGGATTAAATTATATTTCAAAAAGATATGAACTTCCCTTAAAAGTCGCCATCGCTGAAATTACGGGAATTGAATATGAATTGGTATTTGTACTGACAGAGCAGGCAAAAGCCCTGCGCAATGCTAATAAGAAACAGGCCAATTCCGAAATTACAGAACATTCCAATTTAAATCCCAATTACACATTTGATACATTTGTGGTGGGAAACAATAACCGTTTTGCCCAGTCAGCATCCCTAGCAGTGGCAGAATCACCTGGAGAATCCTACAACCCTCTTTACATATACGGAGGGCCGGGACTAGGAAAAACCCATTTAATGCATTCCATTGGAAACTTTATTCTCCAGCAAAGCCCTGGCTCAAGAGTATTATATGTAACTTCGGAAGAATTTACCAACGAAGTGATTGAAGCCATCAGATCTGGTAATGCTACTACTATGAGCAAATTCAGAGAAAAATACCGTACGGTAGATGTACTGATGATAGACGATATCCAATTTATAATAGGAAAGGAGAGCACCCAGGAAGAGTTTTTCCACACTTTCAACGTGCTTCATTCCGCCGGAAAACAGATAATATTAACATCTGACAAACCCCCAAAAGATATTGAGACCTTGGAGGAGCGCATCCGCTCCCGGTTTGAATGGGGACTTATGGCAGATATTGGAGTACCGGATTACGAGACAAGAATGGCAATTTTACGACGGAAAGTAGAATCGGATGAAATAGAGTTAAGCGATGAAATCTTAAATTATATCGCCAACAATATAAAATCCAACATTCGGGAGCTGGAAGGAGCTTTAAATAAACTTCTGGCATTTGGCAATCTTGTCCAGACAGAGATAACTATGGAGATTGCCCAAAAAGAGCTTCAGAACATTATCACGCCGGACAAGCCCCGGGAAATTACGCCTCAGCTTATTATCGAAGTGGTGGCAGACCACTTCCAGATTTCTATAGATCAGATGATATCAAAAACACGAAGTAAAGATATCGCCAAACCAAGGCAGATTGCTATGTATTTATGTAAAAACATGACAAACACGCCTCTGGACTCTATAGGCGCCGTACTGGGTGGAAGGGACCATTCCACAATTATCCACGGTATCAACAAAATAACTGAGGAATATGATGCAGATGAGAACATCCGCAATATAATTATGACCATCAAGAAAAAAATCAATCCAAACTAGGTTTCATTTTCCACACTTCATCCAGAAGGAATCCTCAAGGTTTTAACACAGTTATACAGCCGCTTTTTTTACTTAAACCCTTGTCTTATCTGCTTCAGGGAAGTTATGAACTTATGAACACCTACTATGAATACTACTTTGAAATGTATTATTATATTGTATCTATCCCCACTGAAAGGAGTTATACACATTATGAAATTAATATGCTCTAAAATGAATTTGTTAAGAGGAGTTAATATTGTGTCTAAAGCTGTTCCTACAAGAACAACGATGGCAATCTTGGAGTGTATTCTAATTGACGCATCTGCAAATGAAATAAAACTTACTGCAAATGATACGGAACTTGGAATTGAAACCGTAATTGAAGGGGAAATTTTAGAGCCGGGAATTATTGCTTTGGATGCTAAAATTTTTTCAGAGATAGTAAGAAAATTGCCGGACAATGAAGTTACCATTGAAACGGACAGTTCTTTTAAGACATTAATTACCTGTGAAAAAGCAAATTTCAATATCATCGGAAAATCAGGAGAAGATTTTTCCTATATTCCCTATGTAGAGAGAAAGGAATCTGTTACCATATCACAGTTCACATTAAAAGAAGTGATTCATCAGACGATTTTCTCCATTGCTGATAATGATAATAATAAACTTATGACTGGGGAATTGTTTGAAATTAATGAAAACCAATTAAAAGTTGTCTCTTTGGACGGACACCGTATCTCTATCCGAAATATAGAACTGAAAGAAAACTATCAGCCCAAAAAAGTAGTTGTGCCGGGAAAAACCTTAAATGAAATCAGCAAAATTATTCCCGGTTCCACAGAGGAAGAGGTAAATATTTTTATTACGGAAAATCATATCATTTTTGAATTTGACCAGACAACAGTTGTTTCCAGGTTAATTGAAGGAGAATATTTCCGAATTGAGCAGATGCTTTCTTCTGACTATGAGACAAAAATCAATATTAATAAACGTGAACTCTTAGATTGTATTGACAGGGCAACTCTTCTCATCACAGAGGGAGATAAGAAACCTATTATCATGAATGTCACAGAAGATTTTATGGAACTTAAAATAAATTCTTTTATCGGCTCTATGAATGAGGATATTGATATTGAAAAAGACGGCAAAGATATTATGATTGGATTTAATCCAAAATTCTTTATTGATGCCCTAAAAGTGATAGATGATGAGGAAATCACACTTTACATGGTAAACCCGAAAGCTCCATGTTTTATTAAAGATGCCCAGGAAAGTTATATTTATTTAATTCTTCCGGTAAATTTTAATACATCAATGAATTAATATAAGGAGACTGGGATAAAATGGAAGTAGAAATTCGCCAGGAAGATGAATTTATTAAATTAGGCCAGGCATTGAAAAAAGCCGGGCTTGTGGGTTCCGGGGTAGATGCAAAAATGATTATCCAGGACGGAAGGGTCACAGTAAACGGTGAAATTGAAGAACGGAGAGGAAGAAAGCTCTATCCGGGAGATGTTGTGTCCCTTGAAGGAGATTCTTTTAAAGTAGTGAAATGACTGTCAAATCATTAGAGTTAAGGGATTTCCGAAATTATAACATGTTGGATATCCATTTTGATAAGGGAACCAATATTTTATACGGGGACAATGCCCAGGGAAAGACAAATGTTTTAGAGGCAATCTATTTAAGCGGAACTACAAAATCCCATAAGGGAAGCAAAGACAAGGAAATGATAAATTTTTCCAAAGACGAATCCCATATCCGGGCTTTTGTAGATAAATGCGGAAAGGAATTTCAGATTGATATTCATTTAAAGAAAAGCAGGACGAAGGGGATTGCGGTAAACAGAATTCCAATCCGCAAGGCCAGTGAACTATTTGGAATATTAAACATTGTCTTTTTTTCTCCAGAAGACCTAAATATTATAAAAAATGGTCCGAAAGAGCGGAGAAGGTTCTTAGATTTAGAACTTTGCCAATTAAATAAGATTTATCTTTCAGACCTTACAAAGTATAATAAAATTCTTTCCCAGAGGAATAAACTGTTAAAGGACATATATTTTAAGCCGGAATTAAGAGACACTCTTCCCATATGGGATATGCAGCTCTTAGAATATGGGAAAAAGGTTATTGGGGAGAGAAGGAAATTTGTCAATGAAATCAATGAGATTGTAACAGAGATTCATGGCAAAATTTCCGGTGGAAAAGAAGAGATGTATCTGGAATATGAACCTAATGCCAGTGAGGAGGGTTTTGAATCGGAACTTCAAAATTCCATGGCAAGGGACTTAAAATTAGGTCAGACTTCTGTGGGTCCCCACAAGGACGATATGTCTTTTCGGATAAAAGATATGGATATACGGAAATTCGGTTCCCAGGGGCAGCAGAGAACTTCCGCTCTCTCTTTAAAACTGGCGGAAATAGAGCTGGTGAGGAAAATAATAAAAGATTCCCCGGTTTTATTGTTGGATGATGTGTTATCAGAGTTAGACAGCAGCAGGCAGAATTATCTGTTAAATAATATAAACAGGACCCAGACAATTATTACATGTACGGGCCTGGATGAATTTGTCAAAAACCGTTTTGAAATTGATAAAATTTTTCATGTAGCAGAGGGACAGATTTCTGAAAAGAGCAGCGAATAGGAGGAAATAGATGAGCACGGAATACGGAGCAGATCAGATTCAGATTTTAGAAGGACTGGAAGCAGTACGCAAAAGGCCGGGAATGTATATTGGAAGTACTTCATCTAGAGGTCTGCACCATCTGGTTTATGAGATTGTAGACAATGCGGTGGATGAAGCATTGGCTGGATTTTGCAGTAATATATATGTAACCGTAAATCAGGACAATTCTGTGACTGTAATTGACGACGGAAGGGGAATTCCTGTGGGAATTAACCATAAATCAGGGCTTACTGGGGTGGAGGTGGTGTTTACCATTCTTCATGCAGGAGGAAAATTCGGCGGCGGGGGATACAAGGTATCCGGCGGGCTCCACGGTGTGGGAGCTTCCGTTGTAAATGCGCTGTCTACCTGGCTGGAAGTGGAGATTTGCAGTGAGGGAAAGATATACAGACAGAGATATGAAAAAGGGAATACTGTCATTCCTCTTGAAGTAATCGGAGACTGTGAGGAGGGAAAAACTGGGACAAAAGTCAGGTTTTTGCCGGATTCCACTATTTTTGAGGAAACTGTATTTGATTTTGATGTTTTAAAGCAGAGGCTTAGAGAGACAGCTTTTCTAACAAAAAATCTTCGCATCGTCTTAAGAGATGAGAGGGTGGAGCCGGAAGTAGAAAAAGTGTTCCACTATGCAGGAGGTATTAAGGAATTTGTCACTTACCTGAATAAGAGCAAGGAGCCTTTGTATCAGGAAATTATTTACTGCGAAGGGCAAAGGGACGGAGTTTATGTGGAAGTTGCCATGCAGCACAATGATTCCTTTAACGATACTACTTTTAGTTTTGTAAACAACATTATAACCCCGGAGGGGGGAACTCATCTGGCAGGTTTTCGGAATGCCCTGACGAAAACTTTCAATCAGTATGCGAAAGTCAATAAAATTTTAAAAGATACAGACACAGGACTTACCGGGGATGATATCCGGGAAGGTTTGACTGCTATCATAAGTGTTAAGATTGAGGAACCACAGTTTGAGGGACAGACAAAACAGAAGCTGGGGAACAGTGAGGCAAGGGGAGCCGTTGATAATATTGTCAGCGAGCAGCTCACCTATTTTTTGGAGCAGAATCCCACCGTTGCCAAAATTATCTGTGAAAAATCCCTTTTGGCCCAGCGTGCCAGGGAAGCTGCCAGAAAGGCAAGGGATTTAACCAGGAGAAAAACTGCCCTGGAGAACACTTCCCTTCCTGGAAAACTTGCAGACTGTTCTGATAAAGACCCCAAAAATTGTGAAATTTATATTGTGGAGGGCGATTCCGCAGGGGGCTCTGCAAAGACAGCCAGAAGCCGCGCTACCCAGGCAATCCTTCCTCTCAGGGGGAAAATACTAAATGTAGAGAAGGCCAGGTTAGATAAAATTTATGGAAATGCGGAGATTAAGGCAATGATTACCGCATTCGGCACTGGAATACACGAAGATTTTGACATTACAAAATTACGATACCATAAAATTATTATTATGACAGATGCGGATGTGGACGGAGCCCATATCAGTACTTTGTTGTTGACTTTTATCTATCGATTTATGCCGGAACTGATTAAGCAGGGATATATATATCTCGCTCAGCCCCCACTCTATAAAATCGAAAAAAATAAAAAAATATGGTATGCCTATAGCGATGAAGAATTAAATAAAATCCTTGTGGAAATAGGCAGGGATAACAATAATAAAATTCAGAGATATAAAGGTCTTGGGGAAATGGATGCGGAGCAGCTCTGGGAGACTACCATGGACCCGGAAAAAAGGATTTTACGCCGTGTGATGATGGACGAGGAGGCATCCTCTGAAATTGATGTGACATTTACTACTTTAATGGGGGATAAAGTGGAACCGAGACGTGAATTTATTGAAGCAAATGCAAAATACGTCCAGAATCTGGACGTATAGGAGGAGATTATTTTAAATGGATGACAAGATTTTTGACCAGATTCATGATGTGGATTTAAAAAAGACAATGGAGACATCCTATATCGACTATGCCATGAGTGTTATCGCTTCCCGTGCACTGCCTGATGTGAGGGATGGATTAAAACCTGTTCAGAGAAGGGTTTTATTTTCCATGATCGAATTGAATAACGGACCGGATAAACCACATAGAAAATGTGCACGTATCGTAGGTGATACCATGGGTAAATATCATCCTCACGGTGACAGTTCGATTTATGGTGCACTGGTTAATATGGCACAGGAATGGTCCACCCGTTATCCATTGGTAGACGGCCATGGAAATTTTGGTTCGGTAGACGGTGACGGTGCCGCAGCAATGAGGTACACAGAGGCAAGGTTAAGCAAAATCTCTATGGAGATGCTGGCAGATATCAATAAAAATACAGTTGATTTTATGCCAAACTTTGATGAGACAGAAAAAGAGCCCACTGTGCTTCCTTCCAGATATCCTAATCTTTTGGTAAATGGAACTTCCGGCATTGCCGTGGGGATGGCTACCAATATTCCACCTCACAATTTAAGGGAAGTGATTGATGCTGTTGTAAAAATAATCGACAATCAAATTGAAAATGACAGAGAAACAGATTTGGAAGAAATTCTAAAAATAGTAAAAGGCCCTGATTTTCCCACAGGGGGGACGATTCTTGGAACCTCCGGTATTGACCAGGCTTACCGCACCGGGCGGGGAAAAATAAAGGTCCGGGCAGTGACAGATATGGAGACAATGTCCAATGGAAAGACAAGAATTGTTGTCTCTGAACTTCCATATATGGTAAATAAGGCAAGATTAATTGAGAAAATTGCTGAACTTGTCCGTGACAAGAAAATAGATGGAATTACGGATTTAAGAGATGAATCCAACCGTCAAGGTATGAGAATTTGTATCGAGCTTCGGCGTGACGCAAATGCTAATGTTATCTTAAATCAGTTGTACAAACATACTCAGCTTCAGGATACTTTTGGGGTTATTATGCTCGCCCTTGTGGATAATCAGCCGAAAGTGTTGAATCTCCACCAAATGCTGAACTATTATCTTCTACACCAGAAAGACGTTGTCACCAGAAGGACAAAGTATGATTTAAACAAAGCGGAAGAGCGTGCACATATTTTACAGGGATTATTAATTGCCCTTGACAATATTGATGAGGTTATTTCTATTATCCGAAGCAGCAGGAATACGCCGGAGGCAAAAGAACGTTTAATTGAACGTTTCGGCTTTACGGATGTTCAGGCTCAGGCTATCGTGGATATGCGTCTTCGTGCCTTGACAGGTTTGGAGCGTGAAAAAATTGAGGCCGAGTATAAAGATTTAATGGAAAAAATTGCGGAGTTAAAAGCAATTTTAGCAGATGAAAAGAAGCTCTTAGGTGTTATCAAAGAGGAAATAACGTTAATTTCAGATAAGTATGGGGATGACAGAAGGACTTCCATTGGATTTGACGAATATGATATTTCCATGGAGGATTTAATTCCAAAGTCCAATACCGTTATCTGTATGACAAAGCTAGGATATATTAAGAGAATGAGTGTGGATAACTTCCGCAGCCAGCACAGGGGCGGAAGAGGTGTAAAGGGAATGGAAACGATAGAAGATGATTATATCGAAGAACTTCTTATGACCACTACCCACCACTATCTAATGTTTTTTACAAATACCGGAAAAGTTTACCGTCTGAAAGCGTATGAGATACCGGAATCTTCAAGAACTGCCAGGGGAACTGCCATTATAAATCTTCTGCAGCTTCAGCCGGGAGAGCAGATTACCGCAATGATTCCCATCAGTGAGTATTTAGAGGGAAATTATCTTTTTATGGCTACCAAGAAAGGTATTGTAAAGAAAACCCAAATCGGGGATTATGCCAACGTGAGAAAAACAGGGCTTACAGCTATTAATCTTCGGGAAGACGATGAGCTGATTGAAGTGAAAAAGACAGATAATACCAAAGATATTGTCCTTGTAACTAAATTTGGACAATGTATTCGTTTCCATGAGACAGATGTAAGAAGTACAGGACGAAATTCCATGGGGGTTATCGGCATGAACCTTGTAGATGGAGATGAAGTTGTAGGTATGCAGATGGACAGCCAGGGTGAAGCATTGATGATAGTGTCCCAGAAAGGCCTTGGAAAGTGTACTCTGTTAGAAGAATTTACACCGCAAAACCGGGGCGGAAAAGGAATCAAGTGTTATAAGATTACAGAGAAAACCGGAAATATTGTAGGGGTAAAATCAGTAAATCAGGACAATGAAGTTATGCTGATCACTACAGAAGGTATAATTATCCGTATTCCAGTAAGCGGAACAGCACTGTTAGGACGGGTAACCTCAGGTGTAAAACTAATTAACTTAGATGAAGGTGTCACTGTTGCAAGTATTGCAAAGGTAAGGGAAGATACCTCTATTATTGATGCAGAGGAAACGGAGCAGGAAGTTTCAGAGGATGAAACAAAGGAACTCACGGAAGAACCTGAAAAAAATGAAGAAAATTAAGAATGTATTAGGAAAGGACTTTATTATATAGTCCTTTCTTCCAGGAACTGCCGTGGAGCCATTGAAGTAATCAATGACTTTGCGACAGTTCCTTATTATCAACAGGAGATAAATTATGCCTCAGACATTTTATGAAGTTGCGTGGATATTTGTTATCTATGCATTTATTGGATGGTGTACAGAAGTTGCCTATGCCGCCACGGAAAAAGGAGTTTTTATTAACAGGGGATTTTTAAATGGACCCTATTGTCCCATTTACGGCTGTGGGGTTTTAATTGTAGTTACAGTTTTAACGCCATTAAAGAATAATCTGCTTGTATTATTTGCAGGTTCCTTTCTTTTAACTTCCATCTTGGAATTTTTAACAGGGTTTCTCTTAGAAAAAATATTCAAAAACAAGTGGTGGGATTACTCAGATAAACCTTTTAATATCAAAGGGTATGTGTGTTTAAAGTTTTCCCTTTTGTGGGGGCTTGCCTGCACTTTTATTATGCTGGTTCTGCATCCTATAATTTATGGATTTATTAAAATGATTCCCAATATTCTGGGAATATTTCTACTGGCAGTCTTTATTTCATGCTATGCTGTAGATTTGTTTGTCACTGTCTCTACCATTAACAAATTTAACAGAAGGGTGAAGCTATTAAATGAAATTGCGGCTGAGTTAAAGGTGATATCCAATGAAATCGGAGAAAATGTGTATGAAAATGTAATGGAAGCTCTTGAACGGAGAGAAAAAATCAGGCAGAATCAAAAAGAGTTCAGCGAGAAATATAAAAAAGAACAGGAAGAGCTTATGGCAAGATACAAAGAACTGTTTGAACATAGAAATTCCGTATCCAGCCGCCTTATGAAAGCATTCCCGGGAATGAAGTCTATAGAACACAATGAGATTTTACAGAAGTTAAAGAATTATAATCAGGAAAGAAAGTAGCAGGGGGTATTATGAGGAAGGTACATACGCAGGAAATTACCAAAAATATAAAGGAAATGTGCATAGAAGCCAATTATTATCTGTCAAAAGATATGGATTATGCCATGAAACAAGCTTTTGAGACTGAAAAATCTGAAATTGGAAGAAAAATTTTAAACCAGCTTCAGGATAATCTCAAAATTGCAGATGAAGAAAAAATTCCTATTTGTCAGGATACCGGGATGGCAGTAATCTTTATGGAAATAGGACAGCAGGTGTTTTTTGAAGGAGATTTTCTTGAAGATGCCATACAAGAAGGCGTGCGTCAGGGATACAGGGAAGGATTTTTACGAAAATCCGTAGTAAAAGACCCGATTCAAAGGGAAAATACGAAAGATAATACGCCCGCAGTGATTCATTATTCAATTGTGACCGGAGATAAAGTTAAAATTACCGTGGCACCAAAAGGTTTTGGAAGTGAAAATATGAGTCGTGTCTTCATGTTGAAACCGGCAGATGGCGTGGAGGGGGTAAAAAACGCAATTTTAACAGCTGTCAAAGACGCAGGGCCAAATGCCTGTCCTCCTATGGTAGTAGGTGTAGGAATCGGAGGAACCTTTGAAAAGTGTGCTATTCTAGCAAAAAAGGCATTGACCAGGCAAGTCAATGAACATTCTCACATCCCCTATGTGCGGGAGTTGGAAGAGGAGCTGCTAAAAAAAATAAACGGTCTTGGCATTGGTCCCGGAGGACTGGGAGGAACGACTACAGCTCTGGCAGTGAATATCAATACATTTGCCACTCATATTGCAGGGCTTCCGGTGGCAGTAAACATCTGCTGTCATGTAAACCGGCATGTTGTCCGGGAAATATAAAATTTTGGATATGAACAAAAAGGAGAAGTCATTGTGGATAAATATATCAATACCCCAATCACAGCAGAGAAAACGGAAGAATTGAAATCAGGTGATTATGTCTATATTACCGGAACTATTTATGTTGCCAGAGATGCTGCCCATAAACGCATGATAGAAGCATTGGAAAGGGGAGAAAACCTTCCCATTGACATAAAAGATTCCACAATTTATTATATGGGGCCTTCCCCGGCAAGGGAAGGGCAGGTCATCGGGTCCGCCGGTCCAACTACCAGCAGCCGCATGGATAAATATGCTCCAATCCTCCTGGATTTAGGGGAAAAGGCAATGATTGGAAAAGGAAAGCGCAGCCCAGAAGTTATAGATGCCATCATTCGTAATAAGGCAGTTTACTTTGCGGCAATTGGGGGCGCAGGAGCATTGCTCTCCAAATGTATCAAAAAATCAGAAATCATATGTTATGAAGATTTGGGAGCAGAGGCAGTTAGAAAAATAGAAGTAGAAAATTTTCCGGTTATTGTAGTTATTGATAAAAACGGAAATAACCTTTATGAGACAGCGATATTGAAATATTCCAATTATTAATCTGCAAAAAGAATATAAAATAAGGAATATTAATTCTATATATAAAGGGATGTGATAAAAATAAAAATCATGCATACAGGCGTAGATTTATGGGTCAGTATGCAGATGGTTTCATCAGTTGTGCCATTGGGAGGCGTACCGGATGTAAGGGCAAAGGAAATTACTTCGAAAATTGTTTTAGAGGATAACGTAGATTCATTTGCAGACATTGAAGTAGAGAAAAATATAGAATCATATGAATCGTTAAAGATTGCCGGTATATCAGATGCGCCAATGGAAACAGAATCAATTGATGGAATGAAATATAATGAGATTGAAAGACCGTATTCCGGTGAAAATTATACGATTGGGGAAAGTGCCGGTTTATATAGTGAAAGCCGGTATGCATCAGATAATACAAATCCAAATAACGCATACATAGTAGAGAATGATTCTGTTGTACAAGGGACGATTGGAACAGAAAGTGGAATGAAATGGTATGTATTTTCACTTAGTGAAAAAAGTAAAATAAGTATTATGTTACAGATGGTAGAATCCTTAGATGCCGATTTGTATATGTTTGCATTAAATGAGCAAACGTATGAATTGGATTTAATTGGAGGGAGTGCAAACGAAGGTGTAGGTATTTATGAATATTTTAATTGTGTGATGGAAGCAGGCACATATTTCTTTGCAGTAGGAGGATACGAGGGTACAGGAAATTTTGCCTTTGCATATTACCAGAGTACATCAGATGTATCATATTAGGAAAATGACAGTTTGGAAACTGCAGCTTCAATAGAACTTAGCAACGATATAGAAGGGGTAATTGACAGTCCTTATGATATTGATTATTATAAATTTACTTTATTGTCTCCTACAATTATTCAATATTCAATTTCATCTGAAAAGGGATATTCTTTAAAGCTTACAGGAGCGGTTGGAGATAATGCAGCAGTGTATAAAGTAAATTTCAGTAATGGTTCTTATGAGTTTATGCCGGGCACATATTATTTTGCTGTTCATTCTGAAAATGGTACATATTCGTCATCCAGTTCCTATACTGTTAATATTAAAAAGATTGGTGGTGTAGCGGATGAAAATATTGTTCCATTTATGGCAATTTGTGAAGAGGCGTGTGTAGTTTTTCAGACGAATGTCTCCGGCACTAAGTATTATGTAAATGGTAATCCGATTGATATAAGATATGAATACAATTTTTCATCAAGTAACAACAATGGTTTACAAAATCTTAGCATAACATTGAAAGACAGCGATAAAATTCGTTGTCAGATTTGGAAAGAAGAGACACAGGGTCCTGAAGTGGTATTTTATCGGGAATCTACAAAACCTTATAGAACTGTAGGATCAAAACCACTGTTGCATCTATTGTTTTAATTGACCCAGATACTGGTAAATTGGTAGATATATCGGAGTATAATTATTTTTATCAGCATATAATGGGAGGAAATAGGATAATTTATAACAAGCCATATACAATGTCATTTGGGTACAATTTAAGAGATTATATGAATTAGGTGCATTTTTATAATTTCATAATGCCAATTAAGCAAAAAAACTCTAATATATGATTAAAGTGTTCATTTTGGTGAATGATTCTGTTAAATATGAGTGGTTAGCAACATCATTCATATATCTTTTTGGCGGGAAAACGAAGTGCATTGAACCTAAAATGATAAAGTTTTCACCCGTTAAAAAATGCTTTGGAATAGTTACAGAATTATAAATCATAGTATGAATGACTAAAATATAGAAATTTTTGTGTGAAATAAAAAAGTATAGGGAGGAGTTAAGATGAAAATCATTACAAAAACTAACTTATTTCAGGAACCTAACATTTTTCCAGCAAATGCACAAAACAGAAAATTTTCTGAAAGTTCAGCGTCCCACAAAGGAGGTTATGTAAGTTTGAATCTCTCACCGGAAGGAATCTGTGCATTCCGCAACCATGCGGCGATGGAAGACCAGGATAGAGTGTTTAATATAGATGTATTGGAAAATATACCAGAAAACTATGTTTTCCATCCGTCTGAGGGAATTGCAAATGAATTCCACACGAGATATGTGCAGAAAAATACATACGGAAAAGCAAGCGGATCCCTTGAGGAGCAGTTTTCAAGAAATCTTCTGTCTGTATACGCACAAATGTACGATGAGATCAAACAGGGATATAAGGATGGAACAAGGGAAAAGTGGGTTTTGGAAGATATACATAATGCTTCGTCAAAAGATGCATACCGCCTTGTAACAGAGGAAGAAGAACTGGCCGCCCTGGATGAAACCTTTGATTATTACAGTTACGTGACAGATGGATATGTAAATTATGGCATACAGATGGGGATAGATGCGCGGCGGGCGATAGCGCACACATGGGGAGAAGAAAGCACTGTATCTGAAGCTGAGGAAAAACAGGCCGGAAAAGACCGTACACAGCAAATAATGCAAAAATTGCAGAAAATCAGGGACAATATGAAAATTCAATATATCAATAACGGCAGGAACAGCATGAACATGATTTTTATGCATTTTGTGAAAATGGTTTAAAAGGATATTCAGGCGTTTTATATCCCAGGATAATGGGCAGGGCAAAATGGGAAAGAGTGCGGAAGAACGTTTAAGTTTAGTATGTAGGGCAGTTATGCTTGGGATAATATTATGCAAACAGGATTGAGAGAATTTTATTTCAAGATCTGGGACACTAAAAAGCCTGATTTTGATTGTGCAATTTTGCGATTGCTTTAAAATGTAAAAAAAAAAGAAAAAATTTAAAAAATATATTGACAAACTGTTTTCTTTTTAGTATTATATAATATGCGTCACGGCGCAAGAAAATTTCATATTTTGTGATATAACTTTGGAGAAGTACTCAAGTGGCCGAAGAGGTGCCCCTGCTAAGGGTATAGGTCGGGTAACCGGCGCGAGGGTTCAAATCCCTCCTTCTCCGCTATATTAAAAAAATATGAAAAAAATAAAAAAAGTTGTTGACAGACAGCGAAAGATGTGATAATCTATTAAAGCTGTCGCAGAAAACAACAGCAGAGAACCTTGATAACTGAACAGTG